>NZ_JBEFLI010000086.1:0-26755 GCF_040578825.1 Cupriavidus necator
GCCCCCAATTCTCGCCACGCCCCCGCATTCATGAGAGAACGCATCGCCGGCTTCCTGCTGATGATTTTCATCGTCCCCCTTGCCCTGCTCGGATATCTGCTGATCGTCTACATCGGCTTCTTCGGCAAGACCGAGCGAGGCCGCGCAGGCGTGCGGGCGATGGACCATTTCGTCAATGCGACCTTGTTCAATGGCTATGCCTGGGAGTCGGTGTCGTCGCATGCCTGGCGTGAGCAACACCGTTGGTGGGCGAAATTCATCATCTGGTTTACCGACAAGTTCCAGAAGGACCATTGCCGCCGTGCCAACAAGCGGGAGCAGCCGGTTGTTGATCTGGTCCTGAAGAAGAAACTGCACCACCGAACGCAATGACCCAGACCGTCACGGAAAGACAGCCCGCTGAGGCGGCGGCTGTGGAGGTGCGTCGTCGCAAGGTGTATTACATTAGCGGTTTCGATCCGCGCGGCGCGGGTTTTTACCATCGCTTGTATCGCGAGGAATCGGCCAAGCAAGCGGTTCATCTGGGCACCACCGTGCAGGTGGGGACACGTGCGCGCCTGGATAAGCATGTCAGCGCGTGGCATGTCACCAGCCAGTGGGATGGGCATGAGGTGTCGACGGAGTACCAGTTCCTGCACTGGGACGACCTGGTGCGTCGGCACTGGGAGCCGAATCTGCTAAAGCTGCTGCTATCTTCGCTGGTGACTTATGCGGGCTATGTGGGATGCGGGGCGTTCGGGCGGCTGAGCAAAACGTTTCGCGGGCCGTTCTTCAGCGCGCTATATCCGCTGGCCTACCTGTTCCTGTTGCTGATGCTGGCGTTTGCCGGCGGCGCAGCGGCCAGGGCGGCGATCGGCAGCGCCACGGGTAATGGCGGGTTCGCCTGGGCCGGTGGTATTGCCGGCGGCGTTGCGCTGGCGTGGGCTGGCGTCGCGCTGGCGAACCGACTGGCGGTGTTCTGGCTGCTGCAAATCTACCGCTTCGTCCAGGGTTGGGGCGTGCGCGAGCCGCAGGACGTCAAGGAGCGGATCGATGCCTTTGCCGACTGGATTCGCCGTGACCAGCAGGCGTCGCCCTCTGACGAGGTATTGCTGGTCGGCCACAGCGTCGGCTCGATCGTTGCTGTCTCGCTCGCGGCGCGGCTGGCCGATGTGCTGACCGCTGCGCAGCGCCGCCATATCACGCTGATTACGTTGGGGCAGTGCATTCCGCTGCTGAGCCTGATGCCCTCGGCCAAGGCGTTCCACGGTGACCTGCGGCGCTTGTCGGAGGAGCGGGATATGCAGTGGCTCGACATGAATGCCCGTGCGGATTCGCTGTGCTTCTCGCAGGCCAATCCACTGGATATCTCGGGCATTACCGGTAGTGGCGTTGGCCGCCCGACCGCGCAGGTGGTGCGTCCGTTCCGCATGTTTGGCAAGCAGGAATATGCGCGGATGAAACGCAGCAAGCAGCGCCTGCATTTCCAGTACCTGATGGCAAGTGCGTTGCCGAACGAGTACGACTATTTCCGAATGACGGCCGGTCCGCGCCGCATTCAACCCTTTTGAAGCGCGGTATTCCATCGTCATGAATTTCCAGCCCCCGTATCCCAAGCCGCACGTGCGCAAGAGCTCGTTCCTGTTGCGCTTCCTGCGCGGCTGGAATTCCTGGATCGACGTGCTGTTCGAGCGCAGCTACTCGATGAAGATGGGCAAGATCTCGCAGCCCGGCATGGATATCTTCATGGTCAACGATGCCGACTGGGTGCGGCGGATCCTTGGCGATACGCACCAGTATCCCAAGCACCGGCTGATGCACCGGATGCTGGAGCCTTTGCTGGGCAGCAGTATTTTCACGACCAACGGGAATACCTGGGAACGCCAGCGCCGGCTGGTGGAACCGGCCTTTGCGCAGGCCCGGTTGAAGCTGGTGTTCTCGCTGATGGCGGATTCGGTTGCCGGCATGACGCGGCGGCTGGATGCGGTGGCGGACGGGCGCTCGTATGAGGTCGATGGCGAGATGACGTACGTGACCGCCGACATCATCTTCCGGACCATCCTGTCGGAGAACCTGGAAGAGTCTGACGCCAAGGCGATCTACGATGCGTTCCTGGATTTCCAGCACCATGCGCAGCGCGCGATGATCCTGATGATCTATCGGCTGCCGCCGGTGTTCTCCGCGTGGGCCAGCAGGCGCGCGGCGAAGAAGATCCGCGTGATCCTGTCCGAGATCATCGCGCGGCGGCTTGCCGAGCGTGACAGCGGGCAGGCGGGCGGGCGCCAGGACATTCTCGCCGGCATGATGGAGGCGGTCGATCCCGTCAACGGCGACCGCTTTAATTATGAAGAACTGGTGGACCAGGTCTGCATGCTGTTCCTGGCCGGCCATGAAACCTCGGCCAGTGCGCTGACGTGGGCGCTATACCTGATTTCGCAATGTCCGCACCTGCAGGACAAGATGTATGAGGAGATTCAGGCTGAGGTAGGGGACCGTGATTTCGAGCTGAGCGATATCAAGAGCCTGCCTGCAGTGGGCAACGTGTTCCGCGAAACGCTGCGGCTGTATCCGCCGGTGGGGTTCTTCGTGCGCGAGGCCGCGCAGTCGCAGTGCATTCGCGACAAGGAGGTGAAGCAGGGCTCGCCGATCCTGATTTCGCCGTGGCTGCTGCATCGACACCGCACGCTGTGGGAGCGGCCGGACGAGTTCGATCCCGGTCGCTTCGATACGCACGCCGGCAAGGAGTCGTCAAAGTGCGCGTATATCCCGTTCAGCAAGGGGCCGCGTGTGTGCATCGGCGCGGCCTATGCCACGCAGGAGGCGGTGCTGATCCTCGCCAGCATCGTGCGCCGCTATCGGGTGGAAGCCGATCCAAGCCATGTGCCCAAGGTGGTCGGGCGCGTGACGATCCGTTCCGGCAACGGCGTGCGTGTCAAGCTGCATCGCCGCTGAGCGACGCCCGCGGCGGGGCTAGAACCCGCTGATGCGCAGCCCGATCGAGAACAGCCCGTATGACCGGTCAAGCCGGCTTGCCGTGACCGGGTTGTAGAGCATCGGCACATATCCGACCAGGCTGTTCTGCGCGCCTTGTCCGCGCAGGAACACGTCCACGTAGCGGTTGATCGCATACGACGCCTGCAGCACCACAGTCTGGTTGAACTGGCTCTTGGGCGCGCCATATGCCGCATAGCGTTCGTCCAGGTCACGGAAGAAATACTGGACGTGGTAGCCGGCCAGCAGGCTCAGCGAGCCGTATCTCCATCGCCACGAGCCGCCGGCACCGACGAAGGCGCCGCTGTCATTGAAGCCGTTGCCGGCATCCAGGCCAAATTGCGTCGCGTTCATGCGGAAGCCACCGGTGGGGACCGTCACGCGTCCCATCCGGCAGGGTGCCGCCAGCGTGCCGATGGCCATGTTGTCAGCGCCAACCCTGACGTTGTACCGGCACGCGCCTTGTTGCAACGTGCCCTCGATATCGCCGGCCCGCACCCAGCTATAGCCTGCGCTGATAAAGGCTGTGGCGAAGTGGTTGGCCCATGGGTGGCCGGTGTAAATCAGGTCTGCCTGCACCTGGGTATCGTTCGGGTGCGCGATGGTGAAATTGGCGAGCTTGTTGGCGTAGGTCGGCCCGGTCTTGCTCAGGCTGCCGGTGTAATTGCCCCATGCGGACAGGCGCAACGTGAGCTTCCTGCCGGCGTCCGGACTCACGACCAGGCCATAGCTGGTGGAGGCAAGCCAGCTGTCGATGCCGGCGGAGTCATCGGCATAGCTCAGGTGGCGGCGCCAGTATCCGGCCTCCAGCGACCACGCCGGCGATAGCTTGTAGCCCCCGCGGACATGGCCGCCCTGGTAATGGCTGCCCACGTCATACGCACCTTCCGCCGCATACCCCCACGGCGCCGCGACCACCGGTTCGGCGCTGAGCAGCGCATCGTCCATGGCGCCGAGCGCCGTTCCCCATGACGCCAGCATCATGGCGCCGATGCAAGCTGCCCTGAGCCTGCGCTGTGTAATGGCGCCCATGTCTTTTCCCCGGTTGGTTTTTTTATTGTTCGCCGTGCTTGCTCCCCGGCCGTGGCACCGTCTGTTGCGATGCTTGGCGTTAAATGAATGTTGGAAAGCGGAGAGGCGATGCACAACCCGGTTATGTGCGCGAGGACACGCGGCTCGTTCATGCCGTGGCCTGTCGGTCACTTGACATTAGCTCTTACGATATATATCTTACGATATGTCTTGCGATATAACGGAGAGCACTATGCGCCATCATTCGCACCTGGCGGGGCTTGCAGGCCACGGCCGACACCTCTTTATGCGTCTGGCGCCGCACCTGGCGCGGCATGCCATCGGGCGCCACGGCGGCTTCTGGGGCGGCGGCCACGATGACGGCTTCGGGCCTGGGGGCCCCGGCGGCTTCGACGGCGAGGGATGGCGGCGTGGCCGCAAGTTCAGCGCCGATGACCTGCAATTGCTGTTGCTGTCGCTGCTGGAAGAAAAGCCCAGCCACGGCTATGAGCTGATCAAGGCGCTGGAGACGCGCACCAGCGGCTTCTACAAGCCGAGCCCGGGCGTGGTCTATCCGGCGCTGACGTACCTTGAGGAAGTCGGCTACGCCACGGTCGATACGGAAGGCAACAAGAAGCGCTATCAGCTATCGGAGGCCGGCAAGGCGCATCTGGCGGCCAACCGCGAGCGGGTCGATGTGATGGTGGCCAGGCTGCGCCATGTGGCGCGCAAGATGGAGTGGATGCGCCGAGCCATGAGCGGCGAGCCGCAGCCAGACCCGGAGCAGGGCGGTTGGCTGCCCGAGCTGATGCAGGCGCGCGCGGCGCTCAAGCAGGCGCTGGCGCTGCGCAGCGAGGCCAATGTCGATGAGCAGCGCCGTATTGCAGAGATCCTGTCGCGGGCCACGGCGGAGATCGAAGCGGGTCCCAGGTCCTGAGCCGTGGCGCTGACACTGGCTGCGACGTTCGGCAACCGGGCCCGGCAAGCGCCGGGCTCGCAAACAAGGAATTCCATGATGCATGCAAACACCCCTGCATCCGCACGCGACCTGACGGTGCAGCGCGTGCGCCATCCGCTGAAGATGCGCCTGCTGCAAGTCCTGCGCACCGCGCACGTGTCGCCGCAACTGCTGCGCGTGACGCTTGGCGGCGCCGACCTGGAGGACTTTGTGTCGGCGTCGTTCGATGACCACGTCAAGGTGTTTTTCCCGGTGGATGGCGCTGACAAGCCGGTGCTGCCGCAGGTGGGCCCGGATGGCATCGCCATTCCGGAGGGCCAGCCGCGACCGCCGGCGCGCGACTACACGCCGCGCCGCTATGACGCGGCGAAGCGGGAACTCGATATCGAATTCGTGCTGCACGGCGACGGCCCTGCGTCGACTTGGGCAGCGCAGGCGCGCGCTGGCCAGTACCTGGGCGTGGGCGGACCGCGCGGCTCGTTCGTGGTGCCGACGGGGTTCGACTGGCACCTGTTGATCGGGGACGATACGGCACTGCCGGCGATTGGCCGGCGACTGGAAGAGCTGGGGCCGGATATGCACGCGATCGTGGTGGTGGAAGTGGCTGATGCCGCTGCACAGATCGCGCTGCCCACGCAGGCGCAGTCAGACATCCACTGGCTCCATCGCGGCGACGCGCCCGAAGGCAGCCTGCTGAAAGCAGCGCTGCGCAAGATTACGCTGCCGCGCGGCGAAGGCTATGTGTGGGCAGCGGGTGAGGCCGCGGCGATGAAGGCGGTGCGCCAGTACCTGGTCAATGAGCGCGGCATCGACAAGAAGCGCATTCGCGCCTCGGCCTACTGGAAGCGCGGCGATTCCGCCGTGCATGAAACGCTGGACGACTGAGGTTGGGGCCAGGCCGTGTGCACGGACGGTGGCGATGCCATAAGATACCGGCATCGCCATCAGTCGGGAGAACTGCCGTGCAATCCGCATCTGTGCTTTGCCGCTTGCTGACCTCCCCGCGCATCGCGCTGCTGAGCGCCTGTGTAGTGCTGGCCGCAGCGTGTGCGCCAGATTCCATGCGCAATATCCAGGCCAAGGGCTTCAACGCCTACCTCGATTCGCTGAAGACCGCCTGCCCCAACATGATCATGGGATCGAGCAATATCAGCGACTGGCTGCGCACTGGTGGCGACAGCGGAGACAGCAACTACGTCTACTGGCTCGACCAGACCTCGCGCCTGTACTACCGGCGCATCTCGACGAAGGAGTACCGCGATTCGGTCAGTGCGGCGCTGGGCGGCAAGTCGGATTCGCCCGCGCTGGACTGCATCGTCCACAACCTGCCGCCGGACCGGCCGACAAATCCGGCGGGCGGCAAGCTGCTCTGAGTTTGCGAGCCAGATTGCACATGGCCGTTGTGCAACGGCCGCATCCCCGCTAACATGAGTCCCCGATGGCCGAGACAACGGCCACCGACGTCGCTCGGACGGTTCCGGGCGCTTACGTAAAGGACTCCCTCATGACTGCCGCTTCTGGCAAGCGCCGCTTCGCGCGCATCGATCGCCTTCCCCCGTACGTTTTCAATATCACTGCCGAGCTGAAGATGGCCGCCCGCCGCCGTGGCGAGGACATCATCGACATGAGCATGGGCAATCCGGACGGCGCCACGCCGCCGCATATCGTCGCCAAGCTCACGGAAGCGGCGCAGCGCCCGGATACGCATGGCTACTCGGCCTCCAAGGGCATTCCGCGGCTGCGGCGCGCCATCTCGCACTGGTACCGCGAACGCTATGACGTCGAGATCGATCCGGATACCGAGGCCATCGTCACCATCGGCTCGAAGGAAGGGCTGGCGCACCTGATGCTCGCTACGCTCGATCGCGGCGATACGGTGCTGGTGCCGGATCCCAGTTACCCGATCCATATCTACGGCGCGGTCATTGCCGGCGCGGATATCCGTTCGGTGCCGCTGGTGCCGGGCATCGACTTCTTTGCCGAGCTAGAGCGCGCGATCCGCGGCAGCTATCCCAAGCCGAAGATGATCGTGCTGGGCTTTCCTTCGAACCCGACCGCGCAGTGCGTGGAGCTGGACTTCTTCGAGCGCGTGATCGCGCTGGCGCGCAAGCACGATATCTTCGTGGTCCATGACCTGGCGTATGCGGACATCGTCTTCGATGGCAGGAAGGCGCCGTCGATCATGCAGGTGCCGGGCGCCAAGGATATTGCGGTGGAGTTCTTCACGCTGTCCAAGAGCTACAACATGGCGGGCTGGCGCATCGGCTTCATGGTGGGCAACCCGGACCTGGTGGCGGCGCTGACGCGCATCAAGAGCTATCACGACTACGGCACCTTCACGCCCCTGCAGGTGGCTGCCATTGCGGCGCTCGAGGGCGACCAGCAATGCGTGCGCGACATCGCCGCGCAATACCAGTCGCGCCGCGACGTGCTGGCGCGCGGGCTGATCGAAGCGGGCTGGCAGGTCGATATCCCGAAGGCGTCGATGTATATCTGGGCGCGGATTCCCGAGCCGTATCGCCACCTGGGTTCGCTCGAGTTTGCGCGGCAGTTGCTGGAGAAGGCGAAGGTGACGGTGTCGCCGGGCATCGGCTTTGGCGACTATGGCGACGAGTACGTGCGCTTTGCGCTGATCGAGAACGAATCGCGCATCCGGCAGGCGGTGCGCGGCATCAAGGCGATGTTCCGCGCCGACGGGCTGGTCAAGGTGCCGTCGGTTGAGCACGCGGAAACGCAGGAAAAACCCGCAAAAACTCCCGCGAAAACTCCCGCCAAAACTCCCGCCAAAACTCCCGCCAAAACGGCCAAACGCGCCGCTCAGTAGCGGCGCAGCGCCTCCAGGTCGAGCACGTGCACCACGCCGTGCTCGACCGCCAGCAAGCCCTCATCCTCAAGAACCTTCAGTGCCGCATTGGCGCGCTGGCGCGAAATGCCGGCCAGCAGGCCGACTTCTTCCTGCGTCAGGTGCAGGCTTGCGTCGGTTTTGGCGTCCGCATCGGCTGAGGCGGGGCACAGCACCGGATGGAACAGGGCCGCCAGCGCGCGCGCAACACGGCCTTCCACGCCGTGCATGCGTTCATGCTCGACCGTCGCGATGAAATGGCCGAGCCGCTCATTGAGCTGTGTGATCAGGTAGCGATTGAAAGGCAGGCTGGTGGCCAGCAGCCAGTCGAAGGTGGCCAATGGCATGCAGGCGATCCGTGAATCGCGCAGCGCCACCACGTCATAGCGCCGCGCTTCGCGCTTGAGCAGCGAGCCTTCCCCGAGCCAGCCGCCGGCGGGCACGCCGGTCAGCGTGGCGCGCTTGCCCGACGCGGCAGCGCAATGCACCTTCACCAGCCCCTCGGCCACGCCCAGCCAGCAGTCGGCCGGCTGACCCTTGCGGCTGACATAGGCGCCTTGCGGCACCACGCGTTCGCGCAGGTCGTCGCGCACGCGCTGGCGCTGCGGCGGCGTCAGCAAGGCCGCCCACGGGCTGCGCGCCAGCAGCGCGTCCAGGCTCACGGCGTGGCATCCGCTCAGGCGGGCAGCGGCAGCGGCTGCTCGCCGGGTCCCCACCACGGCCGGAACAGCGCCTGCACCGCGGCGTCGTCGACGGCTTCGTAGCTGGGGGTGCGCCAGCGCGGCGCGTTGTCCTTGTCGACGATCAGGGCGCGCACGCCTTCGATAAAGTCGCCTTGCGAGAACGTGTTGACCACCACTGCCAACTCCATGCGGAAGCAGTCGGCCAGGTCCATGCGGCGCCCGCGCAGCAGCAGTTCGCGCGTGGCGCAGGCGGACAGCGGCGAGCGCGTGCGCAGCACGTCGACGGTGCGGGTGGCCCAGGCGGCGTAGCGGGGATCGTCCTGGCAGGCGAGGCCGGCGACGATCTCGGGCAGCGTGGCATGCGCGGGGAAGTGCTGCAGCAAGGCGGGCAGCACCTGCAGCAGCGGCGCCTCGGGCGCGCTGGTCACGGGCTCGCGCACCAGCGCATGGCGCAGGTCGGCCAGCGCATCATGACTCCATGCAATGCCAGCAAGGGTCTGTTCCAGCGATGCCAGCGTGCCGCTGTCCACCGCCGCATCGGCCAGTCCGCACAGCAGCGCGTCGGCCGCGCCGATGGTGACGCCGGTCAGGCCCAGATAGAGCGCAAGCTGCACCGGCAGCTTAGACAGGAAATGGCTGGCGCCGACATCGGGCACCAGGCCGATGCCGGTCTCGGGCATGGCTACGCGCGAGCGCTCGGTGACGATGCGCAGGTGGGCCGCCTGCGCCAGCCCCATGCCGCCGCCCATGACGATGCCGTCCATCAGCGCCACCACGGGCTTGGGATAGCGGTGCAGGCGGTAGTCCAGCGTGTATTCGTCGATAAAGAAGCGCCGGTGCAGCGGCGTGCCGTCGCGGTAGCTGTCGGTCAGCGCGCGGATATCGCCGCCGGCACAGAACCCCTTGGGGCCGGCGCCACGCAGCACCACCGCGCGGATGGCATCGTCCTGCGCCCATGCCTCAAGCTGTGCGCTGAGGGCGACGATCATCGGGTACGACAGCGCATTGAGCTGGCGCGGACGGTTCAGCGTGGCGATGCCGACGCCATTGACGGTGTGGAACAGGGCCTCCGGTTCCGCGGCATCCAGGTTGGGAGCCGTGTTGGTTTCAGTCAGGCGCATGGGGGCTCCTACGCGTTGCGCCATTGCGGCGCACGTTTCTCGAGGAAGGCGTTGACGCCTTCGCGCTGGTCGGCATCGTCGAACAGGTCGACAAAGCGCTCGCGCTCCAGCGCCAGCGCGGCCTGGCGCGGCACGCCCTGGCGCGCCAGGTGCACCAGCCGCTTGCTGTGCGCGGCGGCGCGCGGGCTGACGTTGCCGGCGCGCTGCGCCATCGCCAGCGCTGCCTGCAGCGCCTGGCCGCGCGGCACCACGTCTTCGACCAGCCCGATGCGCAGCGCCGTGGCCGCATCGACGCGTTCGTTGGTCAGGATCATGCGCTTGGCCCAGCCTTCGCCGACCAGCCACGGCAGCGTCTGCGTGCCGCAGCCGCACGGCAGCAAGCCGACCGCGGCTTCGGGCAGCGCCATCTGCGCATGTTCTTCGGCGATGCGGATATCGCAGGCCAGCGCGCATTCCAGCCCGCCCCCCATCGCATAGCCGTTGATCGCGGCGATCACCACGGGGCGCGCGTTCTGCAGCGCTTCAAAGGCGCTGCCGAACTGCTGCGCCATCACACGCGCGTGGGCGCGGTCGCCGTCGGCAAAGCCGTTGAGGTCGGCGCCGGCGCTGAAGAATTTTTCGCCGGCACCGGTGATGACCACGGCGCGCACTTCGGGGTTGGCATCGATCTTCGCCACCAGCCCGCGCAACTGCTGCAGGCCCTCGGCGGTGAAGGCATTGGCGGGCGGCCGGCTCAGCGTCAGCGTGGCGACGTGGCCTTGCAGGGCGTACTCGATCATTGCTTGGTTTCCTTGTCTGCGGCGGACAGGTACTGGCGGATCACGCCGGAGAAGTCGAGCTGGCCATCGCCGGAATGGCTCATGGTCTGGTAGACCTGCTGCGCCAGCGCGCCGAGGAACAGCGGCTGCTTCACGCTGCGCGCGGCGTCCGTTGCCAGGCCCAGGTCCTTGAGCATCAGGTCGGCGCCAAAGCCGCCGCTGTAACCGCGCCCGGCCGGCGCGGTCCCGATTACGCCGGGCCAGGGGTTGCAGGTGTCCGAGGCCCAGCAGCGGCCGGTGGAGGTGTTGACGATGCCGGCCAGTACGTTGGCATCGATGCCCAGCTTCACGCCCAGCGCCATTGCCTCGGACACGCCGATCATCGAAATGCCGAGGATCAGGTTATTGCAGATCTTGGCGACCTGGCCGGTGCCGGTGCCGCCGCAGTGAACGAGGTTGCGGCCCATGCCGGCCAGCACCGGGCGTACCTGTGCGAACAGCGCTTCGCTGGCGCCGACCATGAAGGTCAGCGTGCCGGCCTGCGCGCCGACGGTGCCGCCGGAGACCGGCGCATCGGCCAGTGCGTTCCCCTGGGCTTCGGCGGCCGCGGCCAGTTCGCGCACGGTGGCGGGGTCGATGGTGCTGGAATCGACCAGCGGCACGCCGGGGCGCACGCCGGCGAGCACGCCGTCTTCGCCCAGGTAGGCGCTGCGCACATGCGCGGCGGCGGGCAGCATGGTGATGACGAAATCCGCTTCGGCTACCGCCTTGCGCGCGGAATCGGCGGCGGCGGCGCCTTCGGCGCGCAGTGAGGCGACGGCGGCGGCGTTGAGGTCGAAGACGGTCAGGGTGTGGCCGGCCTTGAGCAGGTTGCGCGCCATGGGGGCGCCCATGTTGCCGAGGCCGATGAAGGCGATATGCATGGGGGGTCTCCTTCGTACAAGAGGTCAAATCCCCGCCTGTTTTCTCCCCTCTCCCGCTTGCGGGAGAGGGGCGGGGGAGAGGGCGGGGATGTCAATTGCTACTGCGTCAGCTCAGCAGCCATGAGAGTCTGTGTGCCGGCGGTTTGCGCAGTCAGAGGTCCTGCAAGCTCTTGCCCTCTCCCCCGACCCCTCTCCCGCGAGCAGGAGAGGGGAGCAAACCGTCGGCCCTTCGACGTGTCTCGCCTTACTTCAAACTAATCGTCGTATTCACCCCATCATTCACCGTCGCGTCATCAAACCACCGCGCCGTCACCGTCTTGGTCTGCGTATAGAACTGCACCACCTGCTTGCCATACGGCCCCAGGTCTCCCAGCTTGGACCCGCGCGAACCGGTGAAACTGAAATAGGGCACCGGCACCGGGATAGGAATGTTGATCCCCACCTGGCCCACGTCGATCTCGCTCTGGAACTTGCGTGCCGCAGCGCCGCTCTGCGTGAAGACGCCGGTGCCGTTGCCGAACGGATTGCGGTTGACCAGCGCGATGGCGTCGTCCAGCGTCTCCACGCCCAGCACCACCAGCACCGGCCCGAAGATCTCTTCGGTGTAGATCGACATCTGCGTGTCGACGTCGGTGAAGAGGGTCGGGCCGATGAAGTTGCCTTGCGGATAGCCCGGTACCTGCACACCGCGGCCATCCAGCACCAGCGTGGCGCCTTCGCGCTCGCCGGCGGCGATCAGGTCCAGCACGCGTTCCTTGGCCGCGACCGATACCACCGGACCAACGTCCGTGCCCGGCTCGGCGCCGGCGCCAACCTTCAGCGTCTTCGCGCGCTCCACCAGTTCAGGCACCCAATCGCGCGCAGCGCCCACCAGTACCACCACCGAGGTGGCCATGCAACGCTGGCCGGCTGCGCCAAACGCGGCGCCCGCCAGCGCATTCAGCGTCTGTTCCTTGTGCGCGTCAGGCAGCACCACCGCATGGTTCTTGGCGCCCATCATCGACTGCACGCGCTTGCCGTGCGCGCCGGCCAGGTTGTAGACGTGCGTGCCGACCGCGGTCGAGCCGACGAACGATACCGCCTTGATGTCCGGGTGCGTGCACAGCGCATCGACCACGTCCTTGGCGCCGTGCACCACGTTCAGCACGCCGGGCGGCACGCCCGCTTCCAGCGCCAGCTTGACCAGCTCGACCGTCGACAGCGGATCCTGCTCAGATGGCTTGAGCACGAAGGTATTGCCGCAGACGATGGCCATCGGAAACATCCACAGCGGGATCATCGCCGGGAAGTTGAACGGCGTGATGCCCGCGCACACGCCGATCGGCTGCTGCAGCGTGTAGGTGTCGACGGTGGAAGCGACGTTCTCGGCGAAGCCGCCTTGCTGCAGCGTGCCGATCGAGCACGCATGCTCGACCACCTCCAGCCCGCGGAAGATATCGCCTTCGGCGTCGGCCAGCGTCTTGCCTTGCTCGGCGGTCAGGATCGCGGCGATGCGCTTGCTGTGCTCGCGGATCAGCGCCTGGTAGCGCAGCATGATGCGCAGCCGCGCGCCGATGGGCGTGTGGCGCCAGGTGGCAAAGGCGCGGTGCGCGGCGCCGACCGCGGCGGCGACTTCGCTGGCCGTGGCCAGCGGCACGCGCGCCAGCACTTCCTGCGTGGCGGGGTTGACCACCTGGCGGAATTCGGTGGCGGACGATGCCACCCATTCGCCGTTGATCAGCAGCGGTACGGTCGGCACGGCGTTGTCGGTCTTGGGCACGGCACTCATGGTTGTCTCCGGACGGTGTGTTGGTATGGAAAGAAGCGGACTACAGGCCGCGCGCGATCAGCATGCGCTGGATCTCGCTGGTGCCTTCGTAGATCTGGGTGATGCGGGCGTCGCGGTAGTGGCGCTCGACCGGGTAGTCTTCCAGGTAGCCGTAGCCGCCGTGGATCTGCAGCGCCTTGGAGCACACGCGCTCTGCCAGCTCCGACGCGTACAGCTTGGCCTGCGACGCTTCGGACAGGCACGGCACGCCTTCGCTGCGCATGCGCGCGGCACGGTGCACCAGCAGCCGCGCGGCGTTCAGTTCGGTGGCCATGTCGGCCAGCATGTTGGCAATGGGCGGATGCTCGCGCAGCGCGCGGCCGAACTGCACGCGCTCGGACGCATAGCGGCACGCCGCCTCGAAGGCCGAGCGCGCGATGCCGATGGCCTGTGCTGCAATGCCGATGCGCCCGCCTTCCAGGTTGGACAGCGCGATGCGCAGCCCTTCGCCGGGCTCGCCCAGCAGCGCGTCATGCGGCACGGTGCAGTCTTCCAGCGTGATGGCGCAGGTGTCGGAGGCGCGGATGCCGAGTTTCTTCTCCGGGGCATGGACGATAAAGCCCGGCGTGTTCGTCGGCACCAGGAAGGCGGAGATGCCTTTCTTGCCGCGCTCGGGCTCCGTTGAAGCGAACACCACCGCCACGCCGGCGCGCTTGCCGTTGGTGACGAACTGCTTGCTGCCGTTGAGAACCCAGCCATTGTCGGTAAAGCGCGCGCGGGTGCGCAGGTTGTGCGCTTCGGAGCCGGCCTGCGGCTCGGTCAGGCAGAACGCGCCGATCAGCTCGCCGCTGGCCAGCCGCGCCAGGTAGCGCTCTTTCTGCGCATCGGTGCCGTAGTGCAGGATCGGTCCGCAGCCGACCGAGTTGTGCACGCTCATCATGGTGGCGCAGGCTGCGCAGCCGGCGGCGATCTCTTCGATGGCGAGTGCGTAGGCGACGTAGTCGGTATAGGTGCCGCCCCATTCCTCGGGCACGATCATGCCGAGCAGGCCGAGTGCGCCCATTTCGGCGACCACCTCGTCGGGCAGGCGGCCGTCGCGGTCCCATTGCGCGGCGCCGGCGGCCAGGCGCTCGGTGGCAAAGGCGCGCGCGCTGTCGCGGATCATGGTTTGCTGTTCGGTGTAGTCGCTGTGCATGGCAGGTTCAGGTGCGTTTGGCGCTGCGCGGCAAGTCAGGCAGAATGCGCGCTCGTCTTTTGTGCTGCGGCCAGTGTAGGAACGCCCGGGGTGGGCTCCTATGCCAAAATCCGCCAATCTTGCTGAACTGGTTTGCCACCTCAGTTCGGCACCTTAGTTCGCCACCTTCATTTACCAGCCTCAGCGCCATGGAAAAAGGCAGTGTCGCCATCTGTTTCGTCCACCACGCCATTGCCGGACTGCGTGCGCGCGGTATCGACCCGGAGCCGGTGCTGCGCGGCGCGGGCATCGCCCCGGAGCTGCTGGCGGTGCCGCAGTCGCGCGTTTCCGCCGCCAGCTACAGCGAGCTGTGGCTGGCCGTGGCGGCGGCGCTGGATGACGAGTTCTTCGGGCAGGATTCGCGCAGCATGAAGTGCGGCAGCTTTGCCATGCTGTGCCATGCGGTGGCCGGCAGCCGCACGCTGGGGCAGGGGCTGGAGCGGATCACGCGGTATTTCCGCTTGCTGCTGGACGATATCGGCGTGCGGCTGGACCGCCATGGCGACGAGGCGGCGCTGGTGCTGACCGCGCCGTCGGCGCACCTGGGGCGGCTGCCAGGCGTGTTCGCCAAGGAAACCATGCTGATCATGCTGCATGGCCTGATGAGCTGGCTGCTGCGCCGCCGCGTGCCGGTGCTGCTGGCCGCGTTCGACTATGACGAGCCTGCCTACAGCGCGGAGTACCGCGTCATGTATTCGCGCCAGCTGGCCTTCGGGCAAGGGGCCACCGCGCTGGTGTTCGACGCCGCGCTGCTGGACCAGCCGGTGCGGCAGGACGAGCGCAGCCTGAAGGCCTTCCTGCGCGATGCCCCGCACAACGTGGTGGTGAAGTACTCGGACCGCGCCAGCGTGGGCGCGCGCGTGCGCCGGCTGTTGCGCAACCAGCGCCCGGAGTCGTGGCCCACGTTCGAGGCGCTGGCGGTCAGCCTGAACCTGTCGGCGTCATCGCTGCGGCGCCGGCTGATGGATGAGGGCGTCAGCTACCAGGACCTGAAGGATGCGCTGCGGCGCGACCTGGCGATCGAAGCGCTGAGCCATTCCGGCCGGCCCGTTGCCGAGATCGCGGCCGAACTGGGTTTTGCCGAGCCCGGGGCCTTCCACCGTGCGTTCCGGCGCTGGACCGGTTCGCGGCCTGGCGCCTATCGCCGCGTCGCGGAAGAGGCCTGAGGTCGCTTGGCGGGATCGGCCGGTTCGCGCGGATCCTCGCGCAAGACCGGATCGTTCCGCAGCAGCCAGCGCGCCGCCATCAGCAGCGCGACGAGGCATGCAACGATATAACCGCCGAGAGACGTGACCTGGTGCATTGACTGACCCCATCGTGTCCCGGCGCACAGGCCGGTCGTGGTGCCATTATGGGAGCCAGCCCTGCGCCAGACATCCCCTGATTGGGGGCTTGCGGCAGTCACGTCGGTACGCTCGCTCGCAGTCCTCAGAGCTGCGCGGCGTGGTGGCGGATATGGTCGGCGATAAAGGTCGTGATGAAGTAATAGCCGTGGTCGTAGCCGCTGTGCCGGCGCAGCGTCAGCGGCTGGCCCGCGGCCTGGCACGCCGCCTCGAAGGCATCCGGATGAAGCTGGGTCTGCAGGAACTGGTCGTCCAGTCCCTGGTCGACGAGGATGCCCGCGGGGAAGGGCGCGGCTTGCTGGCGTGCCATCAGCTCGCTGGCATCGTGCTCCGTCCATGCGGCGCGGTCAGTGCCAAGGTAGCCGGTGAAGGCCTTCTCGCCCCACGGGCAGCGCGAGGGCGCGGCGATCGGCGCAAACGCCGACACCGAGCGGAAGCGTTCCGGATGGCGCTGCGCCAGCACCAGCGCGCCGTGGCCGCCCATCGAATGCCCGAAGATCCCCACACGCTCGGCATCGCCCGGCAGCGCGGTGGTGACCAGGTCGAACAGCTCGGTGGCGACGTAGCTTTCCATGCGCCAGTGCTTGCGCCACGGTGCCTCGGTAGCATCGACATAGAAGCCTGCACCGACGCCGAAGTCCCAGGCATCGTCCTCGCCCGGCAGGCCCGCGCCGCGCGGGCTGGTGTCGGGCGCCACCAGCATCAGGCCGTGCTCGGCGGCAAAGCGCTGCGCGCCGGCCTTGATCATGAAGGTCTCTTCGGTGCAGGTCAGGCCGGCCAGGTAGAACAGCACCGGCACCCGGGCGCCACCCTGCGCCTGTGGGGGCAGGAACACCGAGAAACGCATCGGCAGCCCGATGGCCGTCGAGTCGTGGCGATAGAAGCGTTGCGAGCCGCCATGGCAGCCGTGTTGGGAGATCAGTTCCATATCGGCGTCATCCTCAGTACAGCACGACCGAGCGGATCGACTCGCCGCGCTTCATCAGGTCAAAGCCCTCGTTGATGCGGTCGAGCGGCAGCGTGTGCGTGATCAGGTCGTCGATATTGATCTTGCCTTCCATGTACCAGTCGACGATCTTGGGCACGTCGGTGCGGCCACGTGCGCCGCCGAAGGCCGAGCCCTTCCACTCGCGCCCGGTCACGAGCTGGAACGGGCGTGTCGAGATTTCCGCGCCGGCCTCGGCCACGCCGATGATGATCGACTTGCCCCAGCCCTTGTGGCAGCACTCCAGCGCC
This sequence comes from Cupriavidus necator, assembly GCF_040578825.1. Lineage (GTDB taxonomy): Bacteria > Pseudomonadota > Gammaproteobacteria > Burkholderiales > Burkholderiaceae > Cupriavidus > Cupriavidus necator_E. The sequence continues at coordinate 16,827 of NZ_JBEFLI010000086.1, forward strand.
TGGCGCATGACCTGCGTGTTGCCGATGCATTCGAACGAGTAGTCGGCGCCGCCGTCGGTCAGCTGGATGATGTGGTCGACCACGTTCTCCACGTCCTTAGGGTTGATGAAATGGGTCATGCCGAACTTGCGCGCCATCGCCTCGCGCGCCGGGTTCAGGTCCACGCCGATGATCTTGTCGGCGCCGACCATCTTGGCGGCCTGGATCACGTTCAGACCAATGCCGCCGAGGCCGAACACCACCACGTTGGCGCCGGCTTCCACCTTGGCCGTGAAGATCACCGCGCCCACGCCGGTGGTGACGCCGCAGCCGATGTAGCAGACCTTGTCGAACGGCGCGTCGGGGCGGATCTTCGCCAGCGCGATCTCCGGCACCACGATGTGGTTGGCGAAGGTCGACGTGCCCATGTAGTGAAAGATGGGCTTGCCGTCGAGCGAGAAGCGCGCGGTGCCGTCCGGCATCAGCCCCTTGCCCTGCGTGGCGCGGATCGCCTGGCACAGGTTGGTCTTGCGCGACAGGCAGAACTTGCACTGGCGGCATTCGGGCGTGTACAGCGGGATCACGTGGTCGCCGGGCTTCAGCGAGGTCACGCCCGGGCCGACGTCGGTGACGATGCCCGCGCCTTCATGGCCCAGGATCGCCGGGAAAATGCCTTCCGGATCGGCGCCGGACAGGGTGTAGTAGTCGGTATGGCAGATACCGGTGGCTTTCACTTCCACCAGCACTTCCCCGGCGCGCGGGCCGTCCAGGTCCACGTCTTCGATGGTCAGTGGGGCGCCGGCTTTCCAGGCGATGGCGGCTTTGGTTTTCATCAGACTTGCTCCGAGAGATCCCGCCCTTCAGGGCGGGGAGTGAAAGGAGTGCTGCCGGCAGCAAGCAATCCCAAATTAGGATGACCGGCATGCTTCTGGTCTTTTCCTCTGGTGATGCGTGTCAGGAAGCCGTGGGCGGGCCGGCGCTTCGGCCTGTATCTCGCGCCACCTGCGGGGACCACTTGGCAATGGCGGTATTTTGCTCGAAAAAGCCAGGTCATTGCGACCGAGCATGTTTAACGCGTCCCAAGTCGTGCACTTGACAGCGCTGTCAATTCCATGGATTCTCTAGTCCGTCGGGGATTTCTGCCGACGGCTGTTCCCACCAGGAACGAACCAAAAATAAGAGCATGGCCCGACGCGCAAGCCGCGCCGGGGGAAATGAGGAGACATTGCATGGAATCCGGAATTCGAGTTTCGACTCGATCCCGCGCGGGCTATTGCGCTCGCCATCAAGTGGGACATCACCCGCGCCATCATGTGCGACATCACGTGCGCAAGGCGCTGCAAGCCATAACGGGCGCCCTCGCGATCAGCGCTGCCAGCGCCAACGCCTACGACCTGACGACAAGCCCATACCTGCTCGGCGACTGGGGCGGCGTGCGCACCCGCCTGGCGGAGCAGGGCATTACGTTCAATCTGGGCTATGGCAGCGAAGTCGCGCACAATTTCAGCGGCGGCACCGACCGGCTGACGCGCTATACCGACCAATGGGTATTTGGCGCCGGTCTCGATCTCAACCAGCTGTGGGGCTGGCGGGGCGCCACGTTCCAGGCCACGATCACGGACCGCAACGGCCGCAACCTGGGTGCTGACGCCAATATCGGCAACAACATGCTGATCCAGGAAGTCTACGGACGCGGGCAGACCTGGCACCTGACGCAGTTCTGGCTGAACCAGACACTGCTCAACGACCGCCTGCAGATCAAGCTCGGCCGCATGACCGTGGGCGAGGACTTCGCGAGTTTCTCCTGCGACTTCCAGAACCTGACCTTCTGCGGCTCGCAGCCAGGCAACCTGGTCGGCAGCTACTGGGTCAACTGGCCGACCAGCCAGTGGGCGGCGCGCATCAAGTATCAGACGTCGCAGGAAACCTATGTGCAGGCGGGCGCGTACCAGGTCAACCCGAAGTACGTCGATGACAGCTATGCGCGCCATAGCGGCTGGAAGCTGAATAACCCCAGCGGCACCACCGGGGCGCTGATCCCGCTGGAAGCCGGCTGGCTGCCCAATCTCAGCGGTCGGCCCGGCTCGTACAAGGTCGGCGTCTGGTACAACACGTCCAACGGCAACGACCTGTACCACGACGTGAACCGCAACCCGCGCGGCATCACGGGCCTGGCACCGCTACAGCGCAACGGCCAATATGGCGCCTATATCAACTTCCAGCAGCAGGTCACGGGTAGCGCCGGCGGCCGCGGCGCTACGGTGTTCCTGAACATTTCGCAGGCTGACCGCAACACGGCCCAGCTCGACCGGCAGATTGCGATGGGCGTCCAGTACAAGGGCCCGTTCGACCGGCTCGCCGATTCGATCGGCTTTGCCGTTGGTGCGACGCACAACAACGGCCGCTACGCGGACTTCGTGCGCCAGACCGACGCCCGCACCGGCCAGAGCACTGTCGTGGGCGATGGCTACGAGTACGTGAGCGAGCTGTATTACAGCTGGTCGCCCGTGCCGTCGGTATATTTTCGTCCCAACTTGCAGTACATCCTGCATCCGGGCGGAACCACGCAGAACAAGAATGCGTTCGTGGTGGGCCTGAAATCGGGCGTTACCTTCTAGACCGCGCGCCTGCCCCTTTACCACGTCAGCACCTCAGCACCTCAGCACCTCAACAACAAATTCCAGCAGACGGAGACCCTCCATGATTTCCCGACTCTTGCACACCATTGCCGTTGCCGCAGCGCTGACCGCCGGTAACGCGCTGTTTGTCGCCGATGCCCACGCCAGCAAGGAGGCGCCCGTCATCGGCTTCTCGATCGACGACCTGCGCGTCGAGCGCTGGACGCATGACCGCGATTACTTCGTCGAAGCCGCGAAGAAGCTGGGCGCGACCGTCAACGTGCAGTCGGCCAACGCCAACGAATCGCGGCAGATCGCGCAGATCGAGAACCTGATCGCCCAGGGGGTGGACGCGCTCGTCATCGTGCCGTTCAACTCCAAGGTGCTCGGCAACGTGATCGCCAGCGCCAAGCGGGCCGGCATCAAGGTGGTGTCGTACGACCGCCTGATCCTCGGCGCCGATATCGATGGCTACGTGTCGTTCGACAACGAGAAGGTCGGCGAGATGCAGGCGCAGGGCGTCGTCAAGGTGGCGCCGAAGGGCAACTATTTCCTGCTGGGCGGCGCCGCGACCGACAACAACGCACGCATCCTGCGCGACGGGCAGATGAAGGTGCTCAAGCCGCTGGTCGACAAGGGAGACATCAAGATCGTCGGCCAGCAGTGGACGCCGGAATGGGACCCGGCCAAGGCGCAGAGCATTGTCGAGAACGCGCTGACCGCGAGCCAGAACAATATCCAGGGCATTATCGCTTCCAACGATGGCACGGCCGGCGGCGCGATCCAGGCGCTGGCGGGCCAGAAGCTGGCCGGCAAGGTGCCGGTGTCCGGCCAGGACGCCGATCTCGCGGGCGTGCGGCGCGTGGTCGAGGGTACGCAAGCCATGACGGTCTACAAGCCGATCAAGACCATTGCCGCATCGGCGGCGCAGCTCGCGGTGGACCTGGTCAAGGGCAAGACCCCCAAGTTCAACGCCCAGTTCGACAACAAGAAGACCAAGGTCAATACGGTGCTGCTGACGCCGACGCTGCTGACGAAAGAGAACATCGATGTCGTCGTCCAGGACGGCTTCTATACGCGCCAGCAGATCTTCGGCAAGTAATCACCACATCAGCGCTACGGCAAACAGACCCAAAAAGGGGGCGGGGATGAGCAACGGCTACCTGCTGGAAATGCGCGACATCGTCAAGACGTTCTCCGGTGTGCGCGCGCTGGACGGAATCAGCCTGGCCGTGCGGCCGGGCGAGTGCGTCGGCTTGTGCGGCGAGAATGGCGCCGGCAAATCGACCTTGATGAAGGTGCTGTCCGGGGTCTACCCGCACGGCACCTATGAGGGAGAGATCCTGTGGCATGGCAAGCCGCTCAGGGCGCATTCGGTGCGCGACAGCGAGCGCGAGGGCATCGTCATCATCCACCAGGAACTGATGCTCGTGCAGCAACTGTCGGTCGCGGAGAATATCTTCCTCGGCAACGAGATCACCCGGCCCGGCGGCCGCATGGACTATGACGCGATGTACCGCGAGACGGAGGCGTTGCTGGCGCGGCTCAAGCTCACAGACGTCAACGTCGCCGCGCCGGTCATGCACTATGGCAGCGGCCACCAGCAGCTGTTCGAGATCGCGCGGGCGCTGGCCAAGAACGCGAAGCTGCTGATCCTGGACGAGCCGACCTCTTCGCTCAGCGCCAGGGAGATCGAGGTGCTGCTGACGATCATCGAAGACCTGAAGCGCAGCGGCGTGGCGTGCGTCTACATCTCGCACAAGCTCGACGAGGTGGCGCGCGTCTGCGACACCATCACGGTGATCCGCGACGGCACGCATGTCGGCACCCGCCCCGCCACGGAAATGAGCGTCGACGACATCATCACCATGATGGTGGGGCGGCAGATCGACTCGCTGTTTCCGCGCACGGAGCGCGAGATTGGTGAGGTCGTGCTGGCGGCGCGCAATGTCACCTGCTGGGACGTGACCAATCCCAGCCGCAAGCGCGCGCACAACGTGTCGTTCAGTGTGCGGCGTGGCGAGATCCTTGGCATTGCCGGGCTGGTTGGCGCGGGCCGGACCGAGATCGTCTCGGCGATCTTTGGGGCCTGGTCCGGGCGCTCGACGCTGGAGCTGGAGATCGACGGCAAGCCGGTGAAGATCAAGACACCTGCGCAGGCGATCGCCAACGGGGTTTGCCTGGTGCCGGAGGACCGCAAGCGCCACGGCATCGTGCCGCTGCTCGGCGTGGGCGACAACATTACGCTCGCCACGCTTTCGCACTACGCCAGCGGCGGGCATGTCGACCGCAACGCGGAGCTCGCGGTCGTGGACCGTTCGATCCGGCAACTGCGGATCAAGACCGCCAGCCCGGCACTGTCGATCATCGGCCTGTCCGGCGGCAACCAGCAAAAGGCGGTGCTGACCAAGATGGTGCTCGCCAGGCCCAAGGTGCTGATTCTCGACGAGCCGACACGTGGCGTGGATATCGGCGCCAAGTACGACATCTACAAGATGATCTTCGATCTCGCCGCGACGGGCGTGGCCATCATCATGGTGTCGTCCGAACTGCCGGAAATCCTGGGCATGAGCGATCGCGTGCTCGTGATCGGAGATGGGCAGTTGCGTGGCGACTTCGTCAACCAGGGGCTGACCCAGGAGCACATCCTGGCTGCCGCACTCAATACCCAACCGCTGCAGAGCGCAGCCTGAATCCCCATGAACGAGATCCAATCTCAAACTGCTGGCGGGCCGCTCGATGGCCCGGCCGGACTGCGCATCGATGCCCGTCAGATCCAGCAAATCTTCGTGCGCTACAAGCTCCTTGCGCTGCTGCTGGCGGTGGCGCTGATCTGGCTGTTCTTCTGGGCCAAGACCGGCGGCACGTTCCTGACGCCGCGCAGCCTGTCGAACCTGTTCCTGCAGATGTCGGTGACGGGGATGCTGGCCTGCGGCATGGTGTTTGTCATCATCGCGGGGGAGATCGACTTGTCAGTGGGCTCGCTGCTGGGTCTGCTCGGCGGGCTGGTGGCAATCCTGACCGTCAACTTCGAGTGGAACACATGGCTTGCGGTGTCCGTCGTGCTTGCCGCGGGCATGCTGATCGGCATGGCCAATGGTTTCGTGACGACGCGCATGCGCATTCCGTCTTTTATCGTTGGCCTCGGCGGCATGCTCGCGTTCCGCGGGTTGCTGCAATGGGGAACGGACGCCGTGACCATTGCGCCGGTACCCGATGACCTGGTGATGATCGCGCAGGGCTTCGTGCCGCCGGCGATCTCCGGGTGGCTGGCCGCGGCCATCGTGGCAGCGGCGGGCTACCTCACCGTGCAACGGCGGCGCAACCGCGCGCGGCTGGCGCTGCCGTCCGCGCCGGCCTGGGCCGATGCGCTGCGGCTTGCGGCCATCGCCGTGGTCGTGATCGGCTTCGTCGCGGTCCTCAACCGCGCCAACGGCGTGCCGATCCCGGTGCTGATCCTGCTGGTGCTGCTGGCGGTGTTCTCCTATGTCGCCATGCAGACCGTGTTTGGCCGCCATGTGTATGCCGTGGGCGGCAACGTCGAGGCGACCCGGCTGTCCGGCGTCAATGTCGACCGCGTCAAGCTGGCGGTGTTCGCGCTGATGGGGCTGATGTGCGCGTTCGCGGGCATTATCACCACGGCGCGCTCGGCGGCGGGTTCGCCTTCGGCCGGGATCGGCGGCGAGCTGGATGCGATCTCGGCCTGCTTTATCGGCGGCACGTCGATGCGCGGCGGCTCGGGCACCGTGTACGGCGCGCTGATCGGCGCGCTGGTGATGGCCAGCCTGGACAACGGCATGCAGCAGATGAACGTCGACAGCTCGTGGCAGATGATCGTCAAGGGCTTCGTGCTCGTGCTGGCGGTCTGGATCGACGTGCTGTCGGGCTCGAACCGGGGTTGATGCAGATGCACCAGACTCCGATCCTGTTCGCAGTCGGCACCTATACGCAGGCGATGGGTCATGTGGATGGCAAGGGGCTCGGCATCCACGTGCTCGCGTTCGATCCGGCCGACGCCTCTCTGAAGGAGGTCGCGCTCCACACCGGGACGCCGAATCCGTCCTACCTGGCCGCTTCCGTGCGCGGCGATCGCCTGTATAGCGTGCGCGAGCTTGGCGCCGCCGCCGGTGCGGCGATCGATGTGTTTGCCACGGAGGAGGGCGGCGCGCGGCTGCGCCCGCTTGCCAGCGTTCCTGTGGCTGGCGCCGACCCTTGTTTCCTCAGCGTGGACGATGGCGCGAACCGGCTCTATGTCGCGAACTACACGTCCGGAGAGGTGCTGGCGTTCAGCCTCGACACGGACGGAATGCCGCAGGGAGCGCCCGTGGTGCTGCGGCGCGATGGCAGCGGCCCGCGCCAGGACCGCCAGCAGGGGCCGCACGCGCATTGCGCAGTCGCCGGCCCGGACGGGCGCAGCGTCTATCTGTGCGACCTCGGTATCGATACCGTCGCGCGCCATCCCATCCGCGGCGGCCATGTTGCCACGGTGCCCGACCTCGCGCTGCATGCCACGCCCGGCGCTGGCCCGCGGCATCTCGCCTTTGACGCAACCGGCTCGCTTCTCTTCGTTGTCAACGAGCTGTCGTCAACCGTCGCCATGTACGGCATCGACGCGGGCAACGCGCGCAAGCTGTGCGAAGCGAGCACGCTGCCGGCAGGCTGGACCGGCACCAGCGCCGCGGCTGCCATTCGCGTCCACCCCGGCGGCGGCTGGGTCTACGCCAGCAACCGCGGACACGACAGCATCGTCGCCCTGCGGGTGGATCGCCCCACCGGCAGCCTGGTACCCGTGGGCTGGTGGGCGGCAGGCGGGCGCACGCCGCGCGATTTCATGCTGACGCCTGACGGCGCCTTCCTGCTGGCGGCAGCGCAGGACGACGCGCTGATCCGGATCTTCCGCGTCGATCCGCAGAGCGGCGCCCTCACGCATGCCGGCCGCGACTATCGGCTGCAATCTCCCGCCTGCCTTTGTTTGCTGTCCCGGCCGGGACCCTGATTTCGACCCTGACAACCTGACTGCTTTCGTGACTGCTTACGTGAACCCCGCCCGCATCCTCGTCACCGGCGCAGCCGGCAACCTTGGCCGCAAGGTCGTCGAAGCGCTGGCTTCCACGCCATGGTGCACCACCATCATCGGCGTGGACCGCGCTGGCGACGCTGCCAGTTTCCCGGCACACGCCCGCGAACGGCTGCAATTCATCACCGCCGACCTCTCACAAACCGACAGCGCATGGACGCGCCTGATGGCCGGCACCGACGCCGTGGTGCATCTCGCTGCGATCCAGCCGACACCGGATGCGACCTGGCAGCAGGCGGTCGCCTCTTACGACATGACGCTGCGCGTGTTGCGCGCGGCGGCGGAGCAGGGCGTACGCCGCTTTGTGTTTGCGTCGTCCAACCATGTGATGGGCGGCTACAAGGACCAGCCGCTGGCGGGCCAGCTTGGCCCCGGCAAGCTGACCACCGCGTTGCCCGTGGCACCGGGCACGCACTGGCACAACGGCATCGAGGTGGTCGATTCCACCGCCTACGCCACCTCGAAGGCCATGGGCGAGCGGCTCTGTGCGGCGGTGGCTGCGCTGTCGGGTGGACGCCTGACCAGCGTGGCGCTGCGCATCGGCTGGGCCCAGCCCGGCGACAACGATCCCAACGATATCAACTACGCCGGGGCGGCCGAAACCCCGCCACCGGGCGCCACGCTCGACGAGCAAAGCCGCATTGCGCTGCGCTGGTTTCGCAATATGTGGTTGTCGAACGGCGACCTGGCCCGTCTCTTCATCGCCGCGGTCAGTGCCGATGGCGCGGACTGGCCGGATGGCTCGGTCATCGTCAACGGCGTGTCGGACAATGGCGGGATGGACTGGGATCTCGGCAGCGCCCGGCGGTATCTCGGTTATGCGCCGCAGGACGACCTCTATCGGCTGATCGCGGAATAGCCGGTTGGCTCCGGCCAGTTCGTGTCAGCGCCTGCGTCCTCTCTATGCCGAGGGCGCACTCGTCGAATCGCGCACGACGAGCTCGTACTCAAGCGTCCTGCACGGCGAAGGTTGCTGGAGCCCGGGATGCTGCGGGCGCTGGCCGGCCACGATCTGTTCGATCGCCGCATACGCCATGCCCTGAATCGGCTGGCGTACCGTGGTCAGGCTGGGCCAGACCTGGCGCGACAGCGGCGTGTCGTCATAGCCGGCCACCGACAGCTCGCCGGGCACGTCGATGCCCTGCGCGTGCGCCGCGTAGAGAACGCCGGCCGCCATGTCGTCGTTGCCGGCGAAGATCGCGCTCGGGCGCTGCGACCGTGCCAGCAACTGCCGGCCACACTCGACCCCGGACTCGAAGGAATGATTGCCTTGCCCGATCAGGTTCGTGTCGACCGGCAGGCCGCTTTGCTTCATCGCGTCGCGATAGCCCTTGAGACGCTCGTGCGCGGCCCCGTGGTCCCGATGGCCGATGACGAAGGCGATGCGGCGATGGCCCAGCCCGATCAGGTACAGCGTCATGTCCCGCGCCGCCGAGCGATCGTCGCAGCTCACCGACAAGCCGTTGTGCTTGCGGTCGACCGGCGCCAGCCGGACATAGTCGATGCCGATCTCGTCCAGCGCTTGCACCAGCGCCGCCACGTCGCAGACCGGCGGGGTCAGGATCAGCCCGGTCAGCGCACGCTGTCGCACGTTCTGCACGATCTGCGCACTCAGATCCGGCGCACGATAGTCGCAGGGATTCAGCAGCAGGCTGTAGTCATACACGCCGCACGCATCGAGCGCGCCACGCTGCAGGTTGACGATGTAGTTGTCGCTGGGGTTGTCGTAGACCAGCGCGATGATGTTGGTGCGCTTGCTGGCCAGGCCCCGGGCCGAAGGATTCGGACGGTAGCCGAGCCTTTCCATCGACTCGACCACCTTGAGGCGCGTTTTCTCGGTGACGTTGGGTTCGTGATTGAGAACCCGCGAAACCGTCTTGATCGACACCCCGGCGTCTTCCGCGACATCGTCAACCGTGATGGAACCGCTGTTCCTGGTGTTTCTCATGGGGGCGGCGAAGATGATGGAACGGGGAATTCTAAGGCTTGGCTCGCCGTGGCGTCACCCATTCCCAAAAGCTTGCGCGCTGGCAAGATGCGACAGCGGCGGGGGGGGTGGGGGGTGGGGGGGGGGGGGGGGGGGGGGGGGGAGGGGGGCGGGGGGGGGGGGGGGGGGGGGGGGGGGGGGGGGGGGGGGGGGGGGGGGGGGGGGGGGGGGGGGGCCGGGGGGGGGGGGGGGGGGGGGGGGGGGGGGGGGGGGGGGGGGGGGGGGGGGGGGGGGGGGGGGGGGGGGGGGGGGGGGGGGGGGGGGGGGG
>NZ_JBEFLI010000087.1:0-25919 GCF_040578825.1 Cupriavidus necator
AAGCGGATGCGGCAGGCAGTGCGGGGTTGGCGACTCAATCGCCAGACCCATGTAACCCTTGCCGATGTGGCGAGACTGTACAACCCAGTGATACACGGGTGGTGGAATTACTATGGCGCGTTCTACAAGACTGCGATGCTTCGCATCTTCCAGCACATCGACTGCGCCCTTGAGCGTTGGGCCCGACGGAAGTACAAGGGTCTGCACAGGCGCAAGCGACGAAGTGCCGAATGGCTGGACAGGATGCGCCATAACAACTCGATGCTGTTCGCTCACTGGCGTGTGGTTACGCAAGCGGCTGGATAACGGGAGCCGTATGACGCGAGAGTGTCACGTACGGTTCTGCGAGAGGCTCGGGGGCGGTTCCCCGGGTCTACTTACCACTTTGGGATGAAAGCCCATGTCGGCGTGGATGCGGCCTCTGGGCTGGTGCATAGCGTGGTGGGCACTGCAGCGAACGAGTCGGACTTATCGCAGGCGCATGCCTTGCTGCATGGCCACGAGGAGCATGCGTTCGGCGACGCGGGCTACACGGGCGTGGACAAGCGCGAGGAGATGCAAAGCAAGACCGTGAAGTGGCAGGTGGCCGTCAAGCGCGGCAAAATCAAGGCGTTGCGTGACGGAGCGGTCAAGGACTTGCTGATCGCCGTCGCGCGGGCCAAGGCCCAGATTCGGGCGCGGGTCGAGCATCCGTTCCACGTCATCAAGAATCTTAGCGTTGACAATGCCGCGGACAGCACTACAAAAAAAGTTGCTCCGCAGAAGTGGATTGGCAAGGCTGGGTACTTTCTGACCGTGATTCGGTAGGCGACGATCCAATCCTTGTACAAGTCCATCAGAAACTTCATCGACATCACGGTCACCATGGCGAAATCTCCGCAAGCAGGCATGGCAAGTCGCCACCGGAGCCATGGAACAAGATGCCCTATAAGGAATCAACTGGGCAAATCCGAAAAGGGCGCTGGAAATTACCGCTTGCTGCAAACAGTGCCAAGGACGCACGCTATCTTGCCCATCTCGGGCTACGATATGCCCAGAACCTTGCCCACCCGAAACAAATGTAATCGTCTGTTAATGCCGCGTGCCACGGCATTGCTTTGAGAACGGAAGCGCGCTTCCGCTTTTGGTACGATCCCGCACTTTCCGCCCGCGCCCCTCATTGTGAATTGCCGCCATGTAACGTTGTTTCGTGAATACTGCGCACGGTGGCTCGCACGCGTCCAACCATTCCACGCCGCCGTCGGCACCATGGCCAGACGCGGTTTCAACGGCGTACTGCATCGCCTTCGCCACCCCACGCGACGCGGCATCGTATTGACGCTCGCCGCATTGCCGGCGCTGTTGCTGCTGTATGCGCTTGCGCTCGTACCATTCACGCCCGGCATTGGAGACGTACGTAAAGCCCGTGTCGATCGGCCAGCGTTGATTGTGTCGGCCGACGGCAGGCTGATCGACCAATTCAAACCGGCCAATCGCGAGTGGGTGTCGCTCGGGCAGATCTCGCCATACATGGTGGAAGCGTTGATCGCAACCGAAGACCGGCGTTTCCGTGAGCATTTCGGCGTCGACTGGATGCGTACGGCATCGGCAGCGCTGCATACCTTTTCCGGCGACCGGCAGGGCGGATCGACGATCACGCAGCAACTGGCGCGAAATCTGTATCCCGAGGAAATCGGCCGCGCCCCGACCCTCGCGCGCAAGCTCAGGGAAGCGATCACGGCGTTCAAGATCGAAGCCGTGTACAGCAAGGACCAGATCCTCGAGACGTACCTGAATACGGTGCCGTTCCTGTATAACGCCTACGGCGTGGAAATGGCCGCACGTACCTACTTTGGCAAATCGGCCCACCAGCTCGACATTCTCGAGAGCGCAACGCTCGTCGGCATGCTGAAGGCCAACAGCACTTACAACCCGGTGCTCAATCCCGATCGCGCGGTGCAGCGGCGCAACACCGTGCTCGGGCAGATGAGCAAGTATGGGAAACTCGCGCCTGATGCCTACAACTGGTTGAAGCGACAACCGCTCCACGTCAACTTCACGTTGCAGACCGCGCAACCGGGCGCCGCGCCGCATTTCTCGGCGCAGCTGCGCAAGTGGCTGATCGCGTGGGCCGATCGCAACGGCTACAACATCTATGCCGACGGGCTGGTCGTGCATACGACTCTGGATTACCGTCTGCAGGCGATGGCAGCGCAGGCGGTGGACTGGCAGGCGAACCAGTTGCAATGGATCGCGAACGAAGCATGGAACGAACGCACCGGCTGCTGGCCGGGTAACGGACTGTTCCAGGCATTCATCCGGCAAACGTCCGACTATCGCGCCGCACGCGATGCTGGGCAATCGGACCCGGCAGCAATCAGGAAGCTTGCCAGGAACCCCGCCTTTGTCCGCGCGCTTTGCCGGAGCAAGGCTCAGGTCCAGGCCGGCTTTGTCGCGATCGATCCGCGCAGCGGCGATATCAAGGCATGGGTCGGCAGTCGCAATTTCAGCGACGCACCGTTCGATCACGTGCAGCAGGCACGGCGTCAGCCGGGTTCGACCTTCAAGCCGTTCGTCTATGGCGCCGCGTTCGCGGGCGGCGCGCGGCCGAGCGATACGATCGTAGACCGGAACGTCGCCATTCCACTGACCGGGGATGCGGTCTGGCGGCCTACCGACGCGGACCCCCCCACCGGCCGGCCGATGACGCTGCGCGACGCGCTGGCGTATTCGCGCAACCGCGTCACCGCCCAGCTCATGCAAAAGGAACGCCCCGGAAAGGTCGCACGGCTCGCGCGCGCGATGGGCGTGCGCGAGAGTCCGCTCGAAGCGGTGCCGTCGCTGGCGCTCGGTACAAGCCCGGTCACGCTCAAGGAAATGGTTTCCGCGTATAGCACGATCGTGAACCGTGGCGCCTATATCGAACCGCGCATGGTCACTCGCATCGAGGATCGCGACGGCAAGGTGCTCGCCGAATTCGCGAGCGCTGCGCCGGAACAGGCACTGCCTGCCGGCGCAGCGCAAACGCTCGTCGACGTGATGCGCGACGTCGTCAGCCGGGGCACTGGCGCGGGTATCCGGACGCGCTTCGGGATTCGCGCCGACGTGGCCGGCAAAACGGGCACGACTCAGGACAACACGGATGGCTGGTTCATCCTGATGCATTCGCAACTTGTCGCGGGCGCATGGGTGGGTTTCGACGATGGACGTGTAACGCTCGGCAACCATTGGGGCCAGGGCGCACACAGCGCCTTGCCGATGGTGGGCGCGTTCTACGACATGGCGCTGCGCGCGCGGGCTATCGATCCCGATGCGCGGCTCGGCCCTGGGAGCCGGCCACCGCGCACGGCCCAGGCGCAACGGCAGCGGCAGTTCCTCTTCTGGAGGTTTTGATCTCGTCGCAGGCAGGCGCGGCATGCACCGCGTTTTTCTCATTGCCGGAATAAGCCTGGAACCGGCGAAGCGCCTCACGCGGAACGAGCGAGCCGCCAGCGCGCCGCTTCCCAACGGCACCCGGCATCACGTCAGAGCGCCGTCGAGATAGGGATCGACATTGCGCGCGGGATCGTTCGAGGGCCAGGTCCGGTCGCGGCCGGCGAGGGAGCGGGCGCCGTCGGAAAACGGGTCAACGCTGCGTGCAGGGTCCGCCGAGACACCCGCGCGGTCCAGGCCGGCCAGCGAGCGGGCGCCGTCCAGGAGCGGATCAACATTGCGTGCGCCGTCGACAAACGGGCTGCGCGATTCCTGCACCGAGCGCGCACCGTCGGTGTACGGGTCACGTGCATCGCTGACTGAGCGGGCACCATCGGTGAACGGATCGCGGGCGCCAGCGTGTGACAGGCTGGCGGCCTGCGCGCCGGCTGCAGCGGCAACCAGGGTGATGGCGAGAGCAATGCGCTTGGCGATGTTGGTCGTCATGATCGATTTCCTTTAGCGTTTGACAGGGCAGGGGTCCGGTGAGGGCTGCATCGTTGCAGTTCATCGTGGGCCCGTGGAAAGCATTAAAGGAGACCGATGTATCGCGCCTGTAGGACGCGACGGCCGGATTTGTCGGCGTGCGTATCGTTGGCGGGGCGTAATACAAAACCGTACAAAGCCCCCGTCTGGGAACACGTTTGGTAGAGGGGCCACCCAGAATCGCCGTTTTCGCGCCTCTCATGCCGAATATCCCGGCACGGTTTCGCGGGAGAATCCCGCTTGCTTGACACCGCTTCATAGGTGGAGAATGGCGCAGCCAGCGGCAGAGCATTCCAAGGCACTTCGTAACCAGGATTCCTTGCGCCCGAACGGTAGCTCGCCCCCAAACGACGCCCCTTAGCGCCGACCATCGTGACGTCTTCCGCACCCTTTCGCGCGCCGCGCCTGCATTTCGACCTGACCACCATCCAGCTCTTCATCGCCGTAGCCGACCAGGGCAGCATCACCCGCGGCGCGGAACGGCTGCATCTGGCGGCCGCGGCGGCGTCCAGGCGCATCCTCGAACTCGAATCCCAACTTGGCGTCGCCGTCTTCGAACGCCTCCCGCACGGCATGGCCCTGACCGAAGCGGGCCGCGCACTGCTGGCCCACGCCCGCGGCATCACCCATACCGTCCAGCGCATGCAGGACGATGCCGCCTCTTTCGTCGGCGGCGACCTGGGCGTGGTGCGGGTGGCGGCGCCGAAATCGGCGGTCATCCAGTTTCTTCCCTTCGACATCCTGCGCTGCAACACCACTTGCCCCGGTGTCCGCATCGACCTGCAGGAGATGAACAGCCAGGAAGTCCAGCAGTCGCTGCGCCGTGGCACCGTGGACATCGGCATCTATGAAGGCAGCCTGGGCGTGATCGACCTGCCGACCGAGCCGTATCGCGATGACCGGCTGGTCCTGGTGGTGGCGCGCGGCCATGCGCTGGCGCGGCGCAAGCAGGTCACGACCGAGGATGTGCTCGAGTGCGACCTGATCGTCCTCGGCGAAAGCTCGGCCATCTCGATCGGCCTGGAGCGTCTGGCGGAGGAAGCCGGGCGCGTGCTCCATATGCGCATGCGGGTCGGCGGCTTCGACAGCATCGCCGCCCTGGTGGCGCAGAACCTGGGCGGCGGGGTCATGCCGGAGGCGATCGCCGCCGAGGTCGCGGCCGGCAGCCGCTTCGTGCGATTGCCCATTGCCGAGCCCTGGGCAAAACGGCAATTCGTACTGTGTCACCGGCCCCATGGCGCACTTTCCTCCGCCGCGCTCAGCGTGCTGGAAGTGCTTGCGCAAAACGCGAAACCAGAATCCCCAAAATAGCGATAGCCCGCGGCGCGCGCATTGCGGAAGATGGCTCCATAACGATTAGTACTACGGAGACACGCAATGCAGCGCAGACAATTCATCCTGGCCGCGGCGGCCGGACTGGCGATGCCCGGCCTGGCGCGCGCCGCCGCTGACGTGCAAGGGCCGGTGCGCATCATCGTGGGTTTTGCCCCCGGTGGCGGCACGGACGTGCTGGCGCGCGTGATCGGGCAGAAGCTCGGGGTCATGTGGAATACCAGCGTGGTGGTGGAGAACAAGCCCGGCGCGACCGGCGCGATCGCAGCGGCCTTTGTGGCCAAGCAGCCGCCGGATGGCACCACGCTGCTGATGGCGCACGTCAACAGCCATGCGATCGCCCCGGCGCTGCTGGACGTCAAGTACGACCCGCGCGCCGACTTCACGCCGATTTCGATGGTGGGCGTCACGCCCAATATGCTGACTTGCCGTCCGGAACAGAAGGTGCGCACCGTTGCGGACATCGTGGCGCTATGCCGGCAGAAGCCGGGCAAGGTGTCCTTCGGTTCGTCCGGCATCGGCTCGGCGCAGCATCTGGCGCTGGAGCTGTTCCGGATGCAGGCCAAGATCGATGTGGTGCACGTGCCGTACAAGGGTTCGGGCCCGCTGGTGGCGGACCTGCTCGGCGGCCAGATCGACTATGCGTTCGACACGATGACCGCTGCCACGCCCTTTATCCAGCAAGGCAAGGTGATCGCGATCGCGCAGACCCGGCTCAAGCGCGCCACCAGCCACCCGAATGTGCCGACGCTGGCGGAGTCCGGCTTCCCTGGCCTGGACGCGGCATCGTGGTACGGGCTGGTAGGTCCGAAGAACATGCCGCCGGTGCTGGTGCAGCGCATGAACGCGGATGTCAACCGCGTGCTGGCCATGCCCGACGTCGCCGAGCGGCTCAAGAGCTTCGGCGCCGAGGATTCCGGCGGCTCGAACCAGCAGTTCGGCGCTTTTATCGCGTCCGAGTCCAGCAAATGGGCAAAGGTCGTGAAGGACGCCGGCGTGAAGGCGGAAAGCTGATGGCCAGGAGCCGTCGCGCCCGCGCCCGCCGTCTCATCCAAATTTCCAGGAATCAACCGATGACAGATTTCAGCGATTCCCGCACACAAGCCCCTGCGTCCAACTTGCCGCTGGCCGGCGTGCGCGTGCTCGACGTCAGCCAGGTAATGGCCGGCCCTTACGCCTGCATGCTGCTGGCCGATCTGGGCGCCGACGTGATCAAGATCGAGCCGCCCGACGGCGGCGACCAGACGCGCAGCGCCATGGGTTTCAAGATGAAGGGCCCGGACAGCATGGGCTTCCTCAACATGAACCGCAACAAGCGCAGCATCACGCTGGATCTGAAGACCGAGTCCGGCCGGCAGGTGCTCTATCGCCTGGCGGAAACGGCCGACATCCTGGTGGAGAACTACCGCCCCGGTGTGATGAAGCGCCTGGGGATCGACTACGAGACGCTCGCCCGGATCAATCCGAAGCTGGTCTACTGCAGCATCTCGGGCTTCGGCCAGAGCGGGCCGTGGGCCGGGCGGCCGGGCTTCGACCTGATGGCGCAGGCGATGTCGGGCGTGATGAGCGTTACCGGCTACCCCGGTGGCGCGCCGGTGAAGGCGGGCGTGCCGGTGGCCGATATCGGCTGCGCGCTGTTCGCGACCTACGGCATGCTGGCCGCGTACATCGGTGCCAGGGAGACGGGGAAGGGGCAGTACGTCGATGCGTCGCTGTTCGACTCGGCGCTGGCGTTCTCGGTGTGGGATACCTGCGAGTACTGGGGCACGGGCCGCGAGCCCGAGCCGTTGGGCACCGCCAACCGCATGAGTGCACCCTACCAGGCGATGAAGGCCGCCGACGGCTACTTTGTGATGGGGGCCACCAACCAGAAGCTGTGGCAGCTGCTGTGCAACACGCTCGACCGGCCCGACCTGCTTAAGGATGAGCGCTTTGCCACCGTGGCGTTGCGGCTGGCCAACCGGCAGGCACTGATCGCCACGCTGGAGGAGAGCTTCGGCAAGCAGAGCGCCGACTACTGGATCGAGCAGCTGCTCGAAGTCGGTATCCCGGCAGGCCCGATCCTGACTTACCCGCAGGCCTTTGACAGCGAGCACGGCCGGCACCGCCAGATGCGCATCGAAATCGATCATCCGATCGAGGGCAAGGTGCCCAATATCGGCTTCGCGGTGAAGATGGGCGGCACGCCGCAGCAGGTACGGCGACCGCCGCCGCTGCTTGGCCAGCATACGGAGGAAATCCTGGCCGAGCTCGGTATCTCGAAGAACGAACAGCAGTCGCTGGCGGTGGCCGGCGCATTCGGCGCATGAACCCCGTGCTGCCGCCAGCAGGCGGTCAACCAGCGGCGAGCCAGCGCGAAGGTACTCCGGCTGGCGACGGAGAAGTACGAATCACGATGCAGGGGCAGGTCGCTACGCTGACGTTCGACCGGCCCGCCGCGCGCAACGCGATGACGTGGGCCATGTATGAGCAGCTCGCTACGCACTGCCGCACGCTTGCCGCGGAAGGCAGCGCAGGCGTGCGCGTGGTGGCGCTGCGCGGCGCGGGTGGCGAGGCCTTTGTCGCGGGCACCGACATCGCGCAGTTCCAGCAATTCTCGAACGGCGATGACGGGGTCGCGTACGAAGCGCGCATCGACGAAGGCGTCCGCCTGGTCGAACAGCTACCGATGCCCACTGTGGCGGTCATCGAGGGATGGGCGGTGGGCGGTGGCCTGGCCATCGCGACTGCCTGCGACTTCCGGGTGGCGACGCCCAAGGCGCGCTTCGGCGTGCCGATCGCGCGCACGCTTGGCAATACGCTGTCGGCGCTGAATCTTGCCAAGCTGCGCGCCGCGTGGGGACTGCAGCCGGTGCGCCGCATGCTGCTGCTGGCGCAGATCCTGGATGCCGACGCTGCGCTGGCGTGCGGCTTCCTGGAGGGTGTCTATGCTGCCGAGGCGCTGGAGGGCGAGGTCGCTGCGCTATGTGAGCGGCTCGCTGCGCTCGCGCCCGTTACGCAAACGGTCGTCAAGGAAGCGTTGCGGCGCCAGACGGTGGAGGCGGTGGCCGATACGGACGACCTGGTTCGCTTGTGCTATGGCAGCAGTGACTTTCGCGAAGGGGTGGATGCGTTCGTGAACCGGCGGTCGCCGGTGTGGAAAGGGAGTTGAATGTCGGGCATGCCCGGCTTGAAGTCAGTTCCGGGAATTGGCGCACGAGGTCTCCTCTGGCGGTGTACGCTTATGCGTGGACGAGTGGCGCGGCGAGAAGCCGAGACGTCGTGCGCGTGCCAGCACGAGTCAAAGCCAGTGCGCCGCCGCTTCACCAGAATGAGCAGCACCGGTTTCATTTTTTATTCGGGGGTCAACCGTAATTGCACAGGGTAGCAATATGCGCACGATTCCACGGATTGCGGTGGTCCTTGCACTGGCCCTCGCAGGGTGCGTGGCAACCCATACGACACCCACGCCCGAGACGCGGAGCGCATTGACGCCGATGGGGAAACTCCGCGTCGGATTCATATCCGGGTCCCCGATCCATGCGATGAAGGATGTCGCGTCAGGGGAATACAAGGGTGTTGCCGTTGACCTCGGCAAGGAAATGGCGCGGCGTCTCGGCGTTCCATTCGAGCCAGTCGCCTACACCTCAGTCCCGGCGCTTATCGCCGGAGCAAAAAACGGGGAGTGGGATATCGCCACGATGGGAATCAATGCTGAGCGCGAAGCTGTTGTGGACTTCACAGCGCCATACATGGAGGTCGAGTTCAGCTACCTCGTTCCACAGGGTTCGCGCATCTCCACACTGGCGGAAGTCGACAGGCCCGGCGTCCGGATTGGCGTGGTGGAAAAGAGCTCACCGGATGCCTATCTTGCCGGCACCATACGGAGTGCCACATTGGTTCGGTCTTCTACCATTGCCGACATGGTGGAATCGTTGCAGGCCAGAAAGGTAGATATCATTTTCGGAACCAAGCCAGGCATGTACAGCCAGGCCGTGAAGCTGGCGGGTTCGCAACTGCTTGAGGGCCGGTCCGGCGGGGAGAAGACCGGGATGGCGACGCCAAAAGGACGAGACCAAAGCGCTGCCTACGCGCGCCAGTTTGTCGAGAGCGCGAAAGTCCAAGGCCTGGTCAAGGCGGCGATAGAACGCGCCGCGTTGCGCGGAGTAGTTGTCAGCCCGGGCGAATAGCGAGCGGCTCGCTGCGCTGGCGCCTGTCACGCAGGCGGTCGACAAGGAAGCGTTGCCTGCATCGCCGGGCGGCTGCGGCCGGTCTTGCCGACCACCCGCATTCCTTGAACCAGGCATAGCAGCATGCGAGCGCTGGCGGCGCGGTTCACGTGAGGCGGAATGGAGCCATCTTCCTGACCCTGCCGGATCAGGTCGGCCAGCACGGCCTCGATGCACTGCAGCGCCGAGCCGATGTGCCGGGCCACGCCGGGGTCGAAGGTCGAAAGCTCGGCCGTGCTGCACACGACGAGGCAGCCCTGCCGGCCCTGGGCACCCTGCGAGGATTCGACATAAAAGGTTAGCGCGTTGCGCAGGCGATGCAAGCCGTTGCCGTCTTCGCCGATGGTCTGGCGCATCTTCTCCATGCGTCGCGCGCGGTAGCGGTCGAACGCAGCGAGGAAGATGGCCTGTTTGTGGCCTAGGATTGGTGTCCCGCCCCCCGCTCCATCCTCTCCCAACTCATCGCCCACCCGTACAACGCGATACATCCAAACACAATGAGCGTCGGCCCGAACACAAACGACAGCAGCGGCATCATCAGCAGCGAACAACAAGCCATCAGATAAACGTGCAGCGCGAGCTGCAACGGCACCGCGACGATCACGAACAGAAGCGTGATCAGTGTCAGGAATATCTTCTTCGGCCACGAAAAGTCGAAGATGTAATAGACCAGCGCATGCCCCCATGGCAGCAGGAACAACAAGCTGGCACAGGTCTTCAGCACGTTGTCCACATACTCGCTGGCGGAGTAAGGGAAACTCTGCGGTGCCACCGCGAAGAACAGCAGAGCGGTGAACTGTATAAAGACGGCAAACAGCAGGAAATAGCGCAGCGGCAAGTATTGGTCGGGGATCCGCAAGGACAGCAGGAAGACCGCCAGCGTGGCGATCAGCGTGGTGCTCCACGTCAGCACGTCTGGCACCGCCGCGGTGATATTCAGGTAGGGGAGGTTGAAGTTAAACCATGCCACCCGCGTCAACCGTTCAATGACGATGCCGTTGATGCCCAGCTTGTCGATCCAGAACGCCAGTACCCCGGCCCACGCGAAGCTGATGCGGTCGCGCAGGATCCACTCGGCCAGGTTGAACGCAACAGGCACAAGCAGGATGCCCCCCAGCGTCGGCACGGACAGGCTCAGTCGGTCCAGCGAACGATGCCTGGCCAGGTCGAGAATGGTCAGGCCAAGAGCTTCGCTCTTGTCTCGCGTGGCAGGCGTGTGTCCGCTGGGGTGTGTCATGGCTAGAACTCCGCGAAGACCCCGACCTCTGCTTGTTTGCGCTGATAGGACGGGTTGTCGTAATACACGGCGCGCAGGTTCATGCCGTAGCGCTTGGTGAACCATTTGCGCCACGTCAGCGAGACTTCATGGCTGGTGAAGTCGCTCAGCAGCTGCTGTGCGCCGGTGAGCTGGTAGGCTTCGGTGCCGCCGTCGTACTTGACGGTGATGTACTGGTCCTTGTCGCGGCCGTAGGTGAGGGCGACCACACCGCGGTTGGAGCGGACATTGCCCGGATCGCTTCGGTTCAGCCGGCCGCCGAGCTGGATGATCCAGGGTGCGTCGAAGTAGTAGGTCAGGCCGAGCAGCAAGGTCTTGTCGGTATAGATTTCCTTGGCGCGGTAGTACGTGAAGCCGGCGCTCGCGACCAGGTTTTTCTTCGGCAGCAGCTTGCGGAACAGCATGCCGTCGACGCGGAATTCGGGCAGGAAGAAGCCGCCCGCGCTGGTCCCGGCGCTCAGGAAGCTGTACCAGTTTTCGTCGAAGGTGCGCGTATAGCCCAGCCCGAAGAACGTGCCACCGTCGCCAAAGTGGTTCTGGTGGCTGATTTCGCCGGTGACGTAGTCCTTCGGGGTCAGGTTGATGCCGCCGCGCAGGTACTGGTCGTTCCAGCTGGCATTGTTGCCGGTCAGGTTGGCGTGGCCGAGACCGCCTTCTATGAAGCCGGTGATTGCGGGCGCGGGTGTAGGGGCGATCTGGGCGGCAGTCGTGGGGCCGGTTGAGGGAGGCAACGTCCTGGGCGCATCGGCTTCGGCCTGGGCGCGGACATCGGTGGTGGCGACCAGCGCAAGCATGCCCAGCAGGCAAGGCAGGCCATGAACGCCGTGGGGTCTGGTATCCGAAAGGGTATCCGAGAGCTTCACCATGCGTATCCTGTCGATCGTGTCGATTTCGCCCGATGGAATCCATCAGGATCCGCGGGCCCGGCAGCAGCCTCTGAACCATACATGCTTCGCGGCCTCAGGTCGATGCTGGTTTCCTCGATCCCGCCGCATGTTGTACGGCTGCCGCACCCGCCCGGCGCGGCAGTGCGCTTAGCGGCAGCGCAGGCCGGCCGCAGGTGGCGCCAGCGCCTGTTCAGGAGTCAGGCGCGCCTCGAATGCCAGGTACAGCGCCTCTTCCAGGACGTTCCAGTGCTTGCCATGCCGGAACTGGATGGAACGCATGCGCCAGCAGGCGATGGCGTCCTTGTCGCCCATCTTGTCGGCCACCAGGGCCACCAGCCCCCACGGGAAATCGACTTCCGACATCTGCAGCCAGGCCATCCGGTTTTCTTTCATCCAGATGCGGTAGGCCGCGGCATGAGGCCGGCTGGCGGGCCGGATATCGGCAAGGATGGGGAAGATCTGCGCGACGGCGTCGGGATAGAACTCGAAAGTTTCGCGTGGCTGGGTGCTGACCAGGTAACCGCTGCCGGCGCGCCAGAACACGCGCAGGATGTCCTTGTCGAGCTGCTCGGCCTTGCGGCCCCAGGCCGCGGCGCCGGCGGTGTCGCCCAGGCGCCGGCGATAGTCGCTGGTGGCCTTGAAGGCGCTGGAGACTTCCACGTTGTCCATCAGCAGCGCCACCGGCAGGGTGTTGGAGATGTGATAGACGCCGGTAGCCGGATTGCGCAGGGTGTCAAGGTGCTGGCTGGCCTTGTCGAAGCTGGCCTGCCACGCAGGGGGCATCCCTTGCGGCGGCGCGGTGCGGACCAGCAGCTCCATCCAGGCTGCCATCAACGCGTCATCCGCATCGGCTATCTGGCAGGAGACAAAGCGCTGGCCTTTCATGCAGTAGCGGTCGAAGCGGCCGTCGGCGTGCTGGCGCGGCAGCAGCCAGGCGATCCAGCGGCTTGCGGCGGTGCCGGTCTTGACGCCGGCGTCCTGCGCCGCCAGCAGCGCCTTGGCGGCAAAGTAAGGATCGATCGAGTCGCCCTCGAAGTACGTGGTGATGGCACCGTCGGCGCGCTGGTAGCCGGACAGCGACAGCTCAGCCGCGTCTGCAGGCTGGTGGGCGAGGGCAGCGATCATCAGGAGCAGCGCGAGCAGTGCTTCTTTCATGGTATGGCGCCTCAAGCGGGGTGCATCAGATCGATGGCCAGATGGCCATCGGGCACGACCCGTCCTTCCTCAAGCGCGGATGCCGCGCCATAAACCACTGTGCCCGCGTGTACGCGAAGCAGCGGCGCCACCACTGTGGTGCGCCTTGCCGCGGCGCCGATCACGCTGCGCGCCCCGACATCGATCTCGCGCTCGGACGCTACCGGCCCGGCGATGGCGCATTCCCGTGCCACCGAGATCGCGCCTGCAGCGATCAGTGCGCCGTCGATGCGCACTCGCGTGCCCAGCCAGATGCTGCCGCTGGCCTTGACGCTGCCGATAATGCGCGCACCGGTGCCGATCCACAAGTCGCCATGCACGACAAGGTCGCCGCGATACAACGTGTTGGCGGGAAATGTAAGGTCGTGGGTGACGAGCCAGCGGCCGTCGGTTCCGGCGGAGTCGAGCACCGCATGGGTCCAGTTGCCCGCCTGCGGGCCCTTGCCATCCACTGTATCCATGCCATCCATGCCGTCCATGCCATCGACGACAGGCGGTGCAGCGGTGTGACGCGGCCCGAACCCGATCACCGCGGCACTGACGGACGCGAACTCGCATCCGTCTTCGAGCCGGATCGCATATAGCGCTGACAGCGGCCCCTGCAGGCGGCACTGCGGCTCGACATGGACGCTGCGCGCATGCGCCCAGCGCCGCAGTTCGCTGCCGGTGCGCATCAGGATCTCGCCTTCCGACAGTAGCGTCTGCACGCAATTCCTGCGCCCGGTGCTGATGCCGCGCCGCCCATAGATGTCGCGCGAAAACGTATAGCTGTCGGGCAGCGCCAGCGAGCCGCTGGTGACGATGGTGCGCCCGCAAACGCCCATGAATGCTTCGGCCCTGGTCGGCATGAAGGCGCCGGTCACGTAGACCACCGGGCGCAGCGCGCTGACCGGATGCGCCATCCCGCGCTGGCCGGAGCGCTCGTCCTGCCGCTCGATCATCGCGCGAAACGTCGCGGCCACGGCGGCCACGTCGAGCGTGTGTTCGCCGTCGATCGGCAACGGGCGGATATCGCGCCGGCGCCGCCATTCAAGCACCGACGGCAGCAGCGGCAGCGCGAACACAGTCAGAGTCAGGAGGGCAAGCAACAAGGGCCACATGCTCAGCTCCTCTGGCGATAACGCGTGGTCTTGTCCCACCGCAGTTCGCGGCGGAGCAGGTAGTCGAACACCACTTGGCCGAGGATCGCGCGCGACACGGCCAGCATGCTGACCAGGAAGCCGAAGTAGTTCAGCGGCAGCAGGCGGATGCGCTCGCGGCTGCCGTCCAGGTACACGGCGGCGGCGATCTCGAAGAAAGCCGCGAAGTTGCCGAGCGTGCCGTACGACATCAGCGCGAACAGGATCACGGCCTCACCGAACAGCGGCAGGCCGCCGGCATAGAACAGCAGGATGGCCAGCAGCCAGCCGAACAGCATCAGCGGCGCCATCATGTAGATGCCTAGCAGTGCCAGGCCGTCGATCTTCTCGAACAGGCCGTGATGCCGGCATATCGCCATCTTCCAGCCGTGGCGATAGAGCGCCTGGTTGTGGCCCTTGGTCCAGCGCATGATCTGCCGCACCCGCACGGGCCAGGTCTCCGGTACCTCTTCATAGCACTCGGACCAGTTCTGGTAGACCGTCTTCCAGTTGGCCAGCAGCAGCCGGTAGGTCAGGTCGGTGTCCTCGGCCAGTACATCGTCGTGCCAGCCGCCGGCGGCGCGCAACGCGCGCATCCTGACGCCGCCGACGGTGCCGCCGTACTGCGGCACCAGGTTCAGGTTCATGCGCGCCTGCTGGTCGACCTGGTAGCCGCCCGAACGCTCCAGGTCGAGCAACCGCGTCAGCAGGTTGCTGCCGAGGTTCATCGGCACCACGCGGCCCATGGTGGCGCCGACTTCAGGATCGAAGAACGGCGCCACCAGTTGCTTGAGCAGGCCCACCGGCGGCAGGTAGTCGGCATCGAACACGACGATGATGTCGCTTGCCACATTGTTGCTGGCGTCCTTCAGCGCGGCGGCCTTGCCTGGCTTGCCGCCGGTGCGGTGGAACGGCGTGATGCGTCCCGGGTAACGCGCGACGAATTCCTCGATGATGTCATGGGTGCGGTCGCAAGAGCGGTCGTTGACCGGCATGATGGTGAGCCGGTCGGCCGGGTAGTCCGCGTGCAGCAGGCACGTCAGCGAACCGGCGATCACGGCCTCTTCGTTGTGGGCCGCGACCAGCACGGTCAGGCTCGGCCAATCCGCGATATCAATATCCAGGTAGGGGTGGCGCTGTCGCCCGAACAGCCGGTTCAGCGTGAACAGGTAATGGCGCACCGCATAGAACAGCACCAGGCCGATGATCCCCATCAGCAGGACCGTCAGCGGCGGCACGATCGTCCGCACGTCCGGGTATGTCGTGTCCTTGATCGGCGGCGGTGCCTTTGGCCAGGGGCGCGGTCGCAACGCCGGTTCCGTCACGCCTTCTTCTTCCAGCGTGTCTGGCCGCACCATTGCCAGATCGATGGCCATGCGCGCGGGCTCGGCGCCGGTGCGCTTTACGCCTTCTGACAAGGGTCTGGGGTGTGCTTCAGGGGCGCCGGCGCCGATGGCGAAGGCGTCGCCGCGCCGGGAGATTTCCGAAACCATGGCCATGGCCTCGGGAACGGGCATGGTGAATACCAGCATCCCGCTCAGAGACAGGAACAGCCGATATGCCAGATGCATGCTCGAAATCTCCCTGAATATGTTCTTAGGTTGCGGGGCGCCGTGGCCGCGTTCGCAGTCGGGCGAGCGCGGCCGGCCCCAGCCTGTTACTTCTTGCCGCTGATGAATCCCAGCGAAGTGCCTCCCAGCGATGTCACGATCCAGTTGTTGGCATCCCATGTCACCAGCCCGAGCCCCTGGATCACCACCGGCTGCGTGTATGCCGTCCGGGGCAGCACCCACGCCATGTCGGTCAGGTTGCTCGGATGGCTGGCCTGGAAGCTCCAGGCATTGCCGGTATCGGTGGCACTCCAGGTGACCTGCTGGCGCCGCTGGCTGAACTGCGCCAGCGTATCCATCGTGTACCAGCTGAACTGTCCGTTTGCCTTCAGGTTGTCCGCCTTGTTAAAGATGGCGTTAAGCACCCCCGGGTATTCAATCGCGCCCGCCGGGTGCACGTAGATCAGCCGGCCGGTGCGATTCTTCGCCACGAAATCGAGGAGCTGCTTGTACCAGTCGGTGATCTTGGTGACGGGAACGTTGAACTCAGAGAACTCCTCGAAGGTCGCGTACTGCCCGAACGGCATCACCGGGAAGGCACGGATGGTCTCGTTGCTCCGCACGCCGTCGCGATAGCTGCGCGTGGGCGCCATGCCAGTATGGCCCAGGAAGTAATAACCGGTGTTGCCGTTGGCTTCGAGCCAGTTGACCGACCATTGCGGCGTATTGCCTTCGGGCGCCGCATATTCGATCGCCGCGCGTCCGGTCACGCCTTCCACGCTCTGCTTGTTCATCACCAGGTATTGCTCGAAGGTGGACTGGTTGCTCTCGCTGGCGTTGCCGCCCCAGTAGTCGTGGATCCATCCGCCATGGCTGCCGATCTTGTGCCCCTTCGATTGCAGGGACAGCATCAGGTTCTTTGCCGCGGTGTTCTGCGACAAGTTGATGCCCTGGCCGTCGCCGAAGTTAATATGGTCAGGGCCTGCAGTCACGGAAATGGAGAACGGGCTATTGTTCTTGTCGAAGGTGCCCCAGGTATTCATTTCAACCGCGGGCGCGATCTGGTCGCCGGCGCAGAAGTGCCAGTTCAGCACCAGCCCGCCGCGCGCCTTGGGCTGCGCGGAAAGCCGCGCCGTCCTGATCAGGTTGCCGCCGAAGTAGCGCAGGAATCCGTGCATCAGCATGCCGTCGGTCTGGCCCTTCAGGTAGGCGAGCGGCAGGTTGACGAACAGCACGCTGCCAGAGCCGAAGTTGCGCACCCCGGCCACCAACCCGAAGTTCGGCGACGTGATCAGCGCGGAGCCGGTATAGGTGCCCTGCGTGACGAAGCTCGGATAGATCAGGAAGCCATAGACGTAGCCCGAGACGCCTTCGATGGGCGGGGTCGTGTTCGCGTCCCACACCATCGACTTGCCCGGCGGCACCTGCAGCGTCCTGAGCGTGGTGCCCAGCGCGGTGATCGGCCCCACGCCGATCATGTTGCCGAGCAACTGGTCATAGAGCACATAGTCGACGCCGGCAAGATTGCTGAGCCGGCTCTTCTGCGGTGCGTAGAAGCCGGTGGGGGTCAGCGCGCCGAAGTCGTAGACCAGCATCAGCTTGCCGCCCTGGCTGGTGTAGGTCTCCAGCGCCGCGATCAGCGCATCGCTGGCGTTCACGTGCACCTGGTCCGGCAGGATCACGCCCGAGAACTGCACCGGGGTCGTGCCTTGCTGGAACTGGGTGTCGGTGATGACGGTCATGTTCAGGCCTTCTTCCTGGGCGCCATCGAGCCAGGCCGAGACGCGCGGATCGGGAAGCGAGAAGCCGTCCGGCACCAGCAGTGCGATCTGGTTGGTGGCGGCGTGCGAGATGGCGGGCAAAGCGAGGAGCAGCGCCAGGCATAGCTGGAGCACCAGGACGCTGCTTCGCCGCAACAGTGAATAGGATTGGTAGAACACGGTCTTCTCCCAGCGCGATGATTGCAAGGTGCGCCGCCGTGCAAGACGCCGCGGCACATCGACGTACGCGAGCATGCAAGCCCTCAGTCCGGTTCGGCGCCAGGCGCCGGCGCGAGCGTGTATGTGCCCGCCTTTACCTTGGCCCCTGCCTTGAGCTTCTTGGGCTTCTTCGCCTTCAGCTGATCCTTGAGGGCCTTCAGGGCTGCCTTGTTCTTGCCCTTCTCTTGCGCCTCGTACGCAAAGTCGATCTGGAAGCTGTGGTCATAGCCCAGCAACCCGCCTGGATCGGTCGGGCTCGCCGGCAGATAGAGCGGGGTCTCGGCCGCTACCGCGGCGGCTTCTTCGGTGAGTGCGGCATGGGCGGGCACCGCGGCAAGGGAGGCGGTAAAGAGCACCGCTGTTGCCGCTGCCACGAACCGTGTCATACGTGAGCGCTTCATTGACTTGCTCCTGCTAAGCGCGGACTTACCGGGCCTCCCGGCCCTGCGCTGATCCGCTGTTGTCCCTGATGCCGATAATTTCCTGGCGTGCTCTGCTACCTCTCTACAAGCTGACTACGCCGGCGTCCGCCGACTCATTGCCACAGGCCCCATACCCGTCAGGCCGTTCGCCTTGCAGGGCAAAGACAATGCGTTCGCTCGCGTGCCCGTCGCCGAACGGGTTGTGCGCGCGCGACATGCATGCGTACTCGTCTGGATCATTGAGCAGCAGCTCCGCGGCCGCGATCAGACGATTCGGATCCGTGCCCACCAGCCGGGCGGTGCCGGCGGCCACGGCTTCGGGCCGCTCTGTGGTTTCGCGCGTGACCAGCACCGGCTTGCCCAGCGCGGGCGCCTCTTCCTGGATGCCGCCGGAGTCGGTGACGATCAGGTAGGCGCGCGACATCAGGAACACGAAGGGCAGGTAATCCTGCGGATCGATCAGGTGGATGTCCGGATGCCCGCCCAGGATGGCCCGCACCGGCTCCTGCACATGCGGGTTGAGATGGACCGGGTAGACGATCTGCAAGTCGGCATTGCGGTCGGCGAGCATGCGCAGCGCCGTGAAGAGACGCTCGAACGGCGCACCGAAGTTCTCGCGCCGGTGTCCGGTCACCAGCACCAGCCGCCGCGATGCGTCGAGGAAGGGGTACTGCGCCATCAGTTGCTGCCGCATGCTGGCATCGGCATCAATCCGGGCCTTGACCTGCAGCAGCGCGTCGATCCCGGTGTTGCCGGTCAGGCTGATGCGTATGGGATCGACGCCCTCGCGCAGCAGCGTTTCCTGCGCTTGCTGCGTTGGCGCGAAGTGCCACGACGCCATCACGTCAGTCACGCGCCGGTTCATCTCCTCCGGCCACGGCGCGCTGAGGTTGCCGGTGCGCAGTCCCGCCTCGACATGCCCGACGGCAACGTTGCGGTAGAACGCCGCGAGCGTGGCGGCCAGCGTGGTGGTGGTGTCGCCGTGGACCAGCATCGCATCCGGCAGGAACCGATCCAGAACCGAATGTACGCCCGCCAGCACCCGCGTGGTGATGTCGGACAGGCTCTGCGACTGGCTGATGACGTTGAGGTCGAAGTCCGGAACGATCTCGAAGAGCCGCAGCACCTGGTCCAGCATCTGCCGGTGCTGGCCGGTGACGCAAACGCGCAGCTCGAAGCTGCCGGCCTCGCGGAGTCTATGAATCAGCGGTGCCATCTTGATGGCCTCTGGCCTGGTCCCGAATACGGCAAGAACGGTCTGCGGCATGTTGGTCTCTCTCGATGCAAAGGGAGTCGTGCCGGTGCTTTGGCGGGGCTCTGCCTGTCGGGTCGCCTGAGCCTGCAATTTGCGCAAGAGGGCGCCGCTTCTTCTTGTGCGTGTCGGCCAGTCCGGCAGATAAAGCCGGCGGATTGCCACGGGAAATGAAGAGAGCGATGGTTGTGCCAGCGAGTACTAACCCGTTGAATCGATGGGGATTCCTTTAACGTCAGCGTGGCCGGAAGATGTCCGTATTCCTGAGCACGGTTGCAGCGTCGTTACAGACGACGACAAGCGTGCCTGGCCATCGATTTCATCGCGTGCGCCGCCCGGCACGGCGCAGGGGCCGGTTTGGTTGCAAAGTGGCACCGCAGGCGCCATAGAGGAGGTGCGGGGACATGCATGTCGCGCCATGTCGGGGATGGCGGACAAGGGCGGAACTGCACCATGCCGGTCTTGGGCTGGGCGGCACAATGTCTGTGGGGTAAGGCTTGGTCGTCACTGACAGCGCGGCAAATGTATCAATATCGCCGTGCGCTATAGGACAAATGGTGGATGGACTCGAGGGCCCTCTCATGCACAAGCGGTAGAAACTCAGCCATTTGGCTGAGCCTGGCCGGACGGCGAGGTGTGCACTACAGCGGGTGGGATGGTTGCAAGAATGAAACGTCCCGCATATCAGTGTTAACGAAAACTAACAACATCGACAAATGTGAAGGCACGGGTTGTTCTATGCACACACGCGCGACTTAGACATTTGCCTGCGTAGGAGCGGAAGCCGCGGTGCGCTTGGCTGCGCTTACGACGCCTCGTGTTTACCCTAGCCGGAACACGCTTACCGAGCGGTTCAGGTCTACACCTCGGTGGAACAGGCGCGTACCGGCACCGAGCTGGTCGGACATACCGGCGCAACCATGAACGAAGTGGTGGCGAGCATCGGCAAGCTCGCCACGCTGATCAATATTCGGATTCGCTGCGAAGGGATGCGATGTCCGGCCACCGACCGCGACAAGCGCCGTAGCGCTGCGAACGAGATCGCCACGCATAAGCCAAAGGCTTAAATTATTCAATTCGCGCGGCAAGAAAACTAAATTCCTTTTCCATACCCATTCTGTGACGATACCCGCAGGTGCCTGATGCACCTTTTGTCATTGCGGAGGATGTCCTATGGGGAATGGCATGCGACACGGACAGGCGGCACGGGCAGCCACGACCGCCACGCCGCAAACGTTGCCCGCTTCCGCAACGGCGCCGCAGCGACGCCGCGATGCGCTGATCGCCCTGCTGGCCTGTGCCGGCATTGCCGCGGGCGCCGGCGGCAGCTGGTGGTACGCGCAATCGCGCCTTCCCGGCTCGCCCCCGGTGGTCGCGGGCGACGGCAAGCGCGGCCCGCTCGGCATGGTGCATGTCCCCGGCGGTGAGTTCCTGATGGGCAGCGACAGCAAGATGGCGCAGCCCAACGAAAAGCCGGCGCACAAGGTGCGCGTGCATGCGTTCTGGATGGACAAGCACCATGTCACCAACGCCGAATTCCGCAAGTTTGTCGATGCCACCGGCTACGTGACCACGGCCGAGCGCGTCCCCGCCTGGGAAACCCTGAAGGTCCAGCTTCCGCCCGGCACGCCGCGCCCGCCCGACAGTGCGATGGTGCCCGGCGCGATGGTGTTCGTCGGCACATCGCAGCCGGTGCCGCTGCGCGACTATTCGCGCTGGTGGCGCTACGTGCCCGGCGCCGACTGGCGCCACCCCGGCGGCCCCGGCACCTCGATCGAAGGCAAGGACGACCACCCGGTGGTGCAGGTCTCGTATGAAGACGCACAGGCCTATGCCAAGTGGGTCGGCAAGCGGCTGCCGACCGAAGCGGAGTGGGAGTTCGCCGCGCGCGGCGGGCTGGAACAGGCCACCTACGCCTGGGGCGACCAGTTCGCGCCCGGCGGCAAGCAGATGGCCAATGTCTGGCAGGGGCAGCAGGCGCAGGCATTCCCGGTGGTCAGCCCCAAGGCCGGGGGCGCCATCGGCACCAGTCCGGTCGGCACGTTCCCGCCCAATGGCTATGGCCTGGTCGACATGACCGGCAATGCCTGGCAATGGGTGGCCGACTGGTATCGCGCCGACCAGTTCCGGCGCGAGGCCGGCAAGTCCCGTCCGATCGAGGACCCGACCGGCCCGCTGGCCTCGTGGGATCCAAGCGAGGCCGGCGTGCCGGTCAACGCGCCCAAGCGCGTCACGCGCGGCGGCTCGTTCCTGTGCAACGAAGACTTCTGCCTCAGCTACCGCCCCAGTGCGCGGCGCGGGACCGATCCCTATAACAGCATGTCGCACCTCGGCTTCCGGCTGGTGATGGACGACAGCCGCTGGGCCGAGCTGCGCAAGCAGGCGCAGGTCGCCAGCGCCGGACAGCAGCAGGCTGCAGCGCACTAGTGCACCGCGCGCGACAAACAGGAGCGATCAACATGGGCATGCCCCGAAACTGCACCGCCGCCCGCTGGTGCGCCGGCAACCCGCGCCGCGCACTCGCTGCGCTGGCCACCGCGCTGGCGCTGACCAGCCTGCAACTTGGCGGCTGCACCACGCCGGCCACTGGCGAGCCGCCGCAGGCGGCCGCCACGCAACCGGCACCGGCGACCGCACAGCTATTGCCGTCGTGGCGCGACGGCGCCGCGCGCCAGGCCTTGCTCAAGTTCGTCGCCGACGTGACGCGCCCCGGATCGGCCGGCTTTGTGCCGCCGCAGGACCGCGTGGCCGTGTTCGACAACGACGGCACGCTGTGGAGCGAGCAGCCGCTGTATTTCCAGTTCTTCTTCCTGCTCGACCAGGTCCGCGCCGCCGCGCCACAGCACCCTGAATGGCGCAACAACGCCGCGTTCAAGGCGTTGATGGCCAACGACATGCAGGGCCTGATGCGCAACGAGAAACAGCTCGCCGCGCTGATCGCCAGGGCCAACAGCGGCATGACCGTCGACGAGTACGACCGCGCCATTCGCGACTGGCTGGCCACGGCGCGTCATCCCAAATTCAAGCGGCCCTTTACCGAACTGGTCTACCAACCCCAGCTCGAGCTGCTGCATTACCTGCGCGCCAACGGCTTCAAGACCTACATCGTGTCCGGCGGCACCATCGATTTCATGCGGCCGTGGACCGAGGCGGTGTATGGCATCCCGCCCGAGCAGGTGATCGGCTCCTCGCAGGCCGTGCGCTACGTGATGCGCGACGGCAAGGCCGTGCTGGTGCGCGACGCCAGGTTCGACTTTATCGATGACGGTCCCGGCAAGCCGGTCGGCATCTACCGCCATATCGGCCGTCGCCCGATCCTGGCGGTGGGCAATTCCGACGGCGACCTGCAGATGCTTGAGTACACCACTGGCGGTGCCGGCCCGCGCATGGCGGTGCTGGTCCACCACGACGATGCCGGGCGCGAGTTCGCCTACGACCGCCAGTCCCGGGTCGGCAAGCTCGACAAGGCGCTGGATGCGGCGCGCGCCCGGGGCTGGACCGTGGTCAGCATGAAGCAGGACTGGGAGCAGATCTATCCGGCGGCAGGCACCGGGGCGAAATAGCGCGGCGGACAAGGGCGCCCGGCAGGGCATTGATTCCGGGTACGGCGTTTCAGTGGTTTTGACTATCGGAGGCAGCGATGCATCGAACAAGAAACACAGTTCCGGCAAGGCGCGGCGCGCGCTTTGCCATGGCGGCCCTGGCGCTTGCCATCGCGGCGATGGCTGGCTGCAAGAAGGCCGACGAGCCGACACAGCAGGCACCCGCCGCGCAACAGCCGGCGGCCCCGGCGCCCGCGCCCTCGGCACCAGCCACGCCGGACACTGCCGCGACACCGGCACAGCCTACCGCCGATTCCCACCTGCCCGCCGCGGCGGACGCCTCGGGGCCGGTGGCGGCCGCGGGCGCCACGTCCGGCAAGAAACCAAACATCCTGGTCATCTTCGGCGACGACGTCGGCCAGACCAATATCAGCGCCTACAGCATGGGCGTGATGGGCTACCGCACGCCCAACATCGACCGCATCGCGCGCGAAGGGATGATGTTCACCGACTACTACGCGGAGAATAGCTGCACCGCGGGCCGGTCGTCGTTCATCACCGGCCAGTCACCGCTGCGCACCGGCCTGTCCAAGGTAGGCGCGCCCGGCGCGAAGGCGGGACTGCAGGCACGCGACGTCACCCTGGCCGAGGCCCTTAAGCCACTGGGCTACGCCACCGGCCAGTTCGGCAAGAACCACCTGGGCGACCGCGACGAGTACCTGCCGACCAAGCACGGCTTCGATGAGTTCTACGGCAACCTCTATCACCTCAACGCCGAGGAAGAGCCGCAGCGCCCGTACTGGCCCAAGGACAAGAACGATCCGTTCGTGAAGCACTTCTCGCCGCGCGGCGTGCTGCACAGCACCGCCGATGGCAAGATCGAGGACACCGGGCCGCTGACCACCAAGCGCATGGAGACGGTCGACGACGAGACAACCGCGGCGGCGCAGAATTTCATCACCAAGCAGGTCCAGGCCGGCAAGCCCTTCTTCGTGTGGATGAACACCACGCGCATGCACGCTTTCACCCACGTGCGGCCCTCCATGCAAGGGCAGAGCGGCATGCCGGGCAACGAGTATGCCGACGGCATGATCGAGCATGACGGCGATGTCGGCAAACTGCTCAAGACGCTGGACGACCTCAAGGTGGCGGACAGCACCATCGTCATCTACACGACCGACAACGGCCCCAACCAGTGGTCCTGGCCCGACGCGGCGACCACGCCGTTCCGCAGCGAGAAGAACACCAACTGGGAAGGGGCGTTCCGCGTGCCGGCGCTGGTACGCTGGCCGGGAAGGGTCAAGGCTGGCACGGTGACCAACGAGATGTTCTCCGGGCTCGACTGGTTCCCGACGCTGCTGGCGGCGGCGGGCGATGGCGATATCAAGGCACGCCTGCTGAAGGGCGCTTCGCTGGGCGGCAAGAACTTCAAGGTACACCTGGACGGCTATAACCAGCTGCCGCTGCTGACCGGACAGACCAGCAAGAGCGCGCGTGACGAGTTCTATTACTTCAGCGATGACGGCGACCTGGTGGCCATGCGCTTCGGCAGCTGGAAGGTGGTCTTCTGCGAGCAGACCACGCCGGGCGGCTTCGAGGTCTGGCAGGACGCGTTCAAGTGCCTGCGCATTCCCAAGGTGTTCAACCTGCGCATGGATCCGTACGAGCGCGCGGACATTGTGTCGGACCAGTACAACGACTGGCTGGCCAAGAACGCGTACCTGACCGGTATCGCGACGATGAAGGCGAGCGCGTTCCTGGAGACCTTCGTCGAGTACCCGCCGAGCCAGCATCCGGCGAGCTTCAGCATCGACCAGGTGCGCAAGCAGGTCGACAAGAAGATCGAAGAGGGGATGAAGAAGCGCAGCGAGTAGTGGTCCAAGCTGAGAGCGCCGTCCGCTTGTGACGGCAGTTGAAAACCGCCGAAGGCCCGCGTGCGCGCGGGCCTTCGCGCCAACGGTGCAGTCCATGATCGAATCGCACGCCGCCCGGCGCGGCAATGGCGGCAAGGGCAGGCATGGGGCGCGCTTCGCCGACCCCCGGCTCGCCGGCGCAGGCCTGGGGACGCAGGCCGGCACGGCCGCCCGGACCTGGCTTTGGGCTGCCGCGTTGCTGTTTGCGTCCGGCACCGCGGGGCTGGTCTACCAGGTGTTGTGGGTCCGCCAGCTATCGCTGGTAGTGGGCGTCGACGTGCATGCGGTCACTGCCTCCGTCAGCGCCTTCTTTGCGGGGTTGGCGCTGGGTGGCTGGCTGTTCGGCCGCGTCGCCGACCGTTTCGCCGACCGTCTCGCCGACCGCCGCGGCAACCCGCTGCGATTGTACGCCTGGCTGGAGCTCGGCGTGCTGGTGCTGGCGCCCGGCGCCACCGTAGCGCTGGCGCATGCCGCCGCGCCATTCGTATGGCTGGAGCAGCGTGCCGGGCTGCTGGCGTGGGCGCTGCCAATGCTGCCGGTGATGCTGCCGGCGGCGGCGATGGGCGGCACGCTGCCGGTGCTGGTGCGCGGGCTGGCGCCAGGCGGCGATCGCGTTGGCGTGCATGGCGGGCGGCTTTATGCGGCCAATACTGCTGGCGCCATTGCCGGCACGCTGCTGGCCGGCTTCATGCTGATCCCCTGGCTTGGCATCCTTGGCAGCGCGGTGGCGGCGGGCGTGCTCAATGGCGCGGCGGCGCTGGTGGCGTGGCGGCTGGCGTCGCGCACGCCGGCCACTGTCGCTGTGGCCGACGCTGCCAAGCTGGAAACGTCTGCGAACCATGCCGCGCCCGGCGACGTCGCCAACGGCCGGCTGGCGCTGGTGCTGTATGCGGTCGCCGGCGGTATCGCGCTCGGCTACGAGGTGGTGTGGACGCAGGCCATCGTGCAGTTTCTCAGCACCCGCACCTTTGCCTTTACCGTGGTGCTGGCGACCTATCTCGCGGGGCTCGCCGTCGGCAGCGCGCTGGCCGCGCGGCATGCCGGGCACGCGCGCGATCCATGGGGTGCGTTCGGATTGCTGGTGGCCGGCGCGGGACTGGTGGCACTGCTGGAGATCGTGCTGCTGGGCGAATGGCTGCTGCGCGGACAAGCGGCACTGTCGGCGTGGGTGCAGACGGTGACCTCGAGCCCGCTGGCCGGTGCGTGCGCCAGCTTCGCACTGGCGGCGCTGTGCGTGGTGTTCGTGCCCACGCTGCTGCTGGGCGCGGCGTTCCCGTTCGTGCTGCGCGTGGGCGTGGAGAGCCGACGGG
>NZ_JBEFLI010000088.1:0-25449 GCF_040578825.1 Cupriavidus necator
CGCCTCCGCCGCCCTTGGTGCTGTTCCCGCCCCGGTTGGGCGAGTTCCAGGCCGAGCCGCCTGCCCGGACCGCGGACGGCACCGCGCAGACCGGCTCGCAGGCGCCATCGGAAGGGCCAGCGGACGCGCCGCCGGTCCTGCACTCGCAGCTACCGGCCGACGATCCGGCGGTGGACTCGGTGTGGCGCCTAAGTTACAGCGGCCGCGCCGCGGTCGAGGATCGCCCAACTACCATGCGCGCCTGCCCCGGCGGCGCGTTGGCAAGCGGGTTCGGCAACGGGCTCGCGTGCCGCAGCGCCGGCGAGGTCAAGATCCGCGAGTCGGTGCTCGACCTGGATGGCGGCGCGCAGGTGATGTTCATTGCGCAGGCGCGCGGTACCGATGCCACTACCGTCAACGGGCGACCGGCCGCGGTCGACCCCTATGCGCTGGTGCCGCAGTTCTATACGGCCGTCAACGGCCTCGCGGTGCTGGACGGTGGCACCATGTGGGCCGGCCGCCGCGACAACGCGCCGTTCCTGATGTCGTCCGGCCTGCTGCCGCCCAATTCCACGGCAATGCGCTTCGGCATCGACAATGCCAAGGTGATCGGCAATATCGGCCTGAACTACCAGTACACCGCGCGGGCCGACCAGAACGGCCAGAACCTGCCGAGCTATCACTCGGTGCGCACCGCGCCGATCAATACCAACGACAAGGGTTCGGTCCAGCTTGGCTTTACGCGCGTGGAAGCGCAGCCGATGCTGGAAGACACCGGCGGTGCGTGGTGGGCGTCAGCGCTGCATGAGCAGAAAGGCGTGCTGTTCGGCACCAATCGCTTCGGCGTGCAGTTCGGCTCAGGTTCGCGCAACGCCATGACGGGCTATACGGGCATGGGCCCGTCGCTGTCGCGCACGCGCGTGGCCGAATCGATCGAATGGAAAGGACGCTCGGGGCTGAGCGGGGCGGTGGAACAGAGCCTGCAGTTCGACCGCTCGCCGGTCGGCACGATGCAATGGACCACCACGCGGCTGCGGCCCGCCTATATCGCCAGCGATCAGTTCCGGCTGAATTTCGAGGTGTCGCACGACCAGATCTCGTCCGGCTTCGGCGTCAGCGGCCAGCGCACCGCGCTGACCGTGGCCCCCACGCTGACGCTGGGCAAGTCGGCCGGCAACGCCAACCTGCGCGCGTTCTACACCTACAGCCGAGCGTCCGATGTGGACGGTATCGGCTATACCGCGCCCGCCGACGCATGGGCCACGCAGCCCAGCGGCTCGATCTTCGGCGTGCAGCTCAATCGGCGCTGGTAGGCGCGGCGCGCCAGCCGCGCCGCGACGGCTTTGTCTCCGCGCTCGCGGGCACGGGCTTGCGGCACAGCCAGTGGAACAGCAGCGTCGCCGCCAGCCCGCCACCGATCTGCGCCAGCACAAAGCCCGGCACATCCTCGGGCCGGATCCCGGTAAAGGTATCGGTCAGCGCGCAGGCGATGGTCAGCGCCGGATTCGCGAATGATGTCGACGACGTGAACCAGTACCCGGCGGTGATATAGCCCGCCACCACGAACGGCACCAGTTGCGGCCGGCTGCGCAGCGTGCCGATGCCCACGCCGACCAGCCCGAAGGTGGCCACGCATTCGCTCCACCACATCGATGCACCCGTACGGCTTTGCGCCGACCACGCCAGCGCCGGCTCACCGAACATCGCATGCGCGGCCAGCACGCCGCAGATGCCGCCGGCCACCTGCACCAGCACATAACGCAGCGCATCGCGCGGCGACAGCACGCCTTGCACCAGCGCGGAGAGGCTCACCACCGGATTGAAATGACCGCCCGACACCGGTCCCAGCGACACCAGCAGCGCCACCAGCCCCGCACCGGTCGCCAGCGAATTGGCCAGCAGCGCCAGCGCGGTATCGCCCGCGGCAAGGCGCTCGGCGCGAATGCCCGAGCCCACCACGATCGCCACCAGCAGCGCCGTGCCCAGTCCTTCCGCTACAAGGCGTCGCGCCAGCGTACTCATCGCTGCGCTCCGTGGGCGAGGCATCGTGGCGAACGGGCGCGGCAAGGGATCGCCCGCAACATTGCGGCAAGAACGGTGAAAGGAACGAGCAGCGGCAAGATGGACAACGTCGCCTGAGACGACGCCTCGAACGGTGGCGAGACAGTGGCAAGCCCGCGCGCAAGGTTACGCGCGGACGCGACAGTGTTCCGTTCGCGCCCGGGGCGCGTCAATGCGTGGCGGCTTTGTTGTGTGCGGACGCCGGGTATCGAATCGCGGCCCGCGGGGGCCCGATATCAGCGCAACAGGAACGCGATGTCCTCGACGCTGATCTGCGATACCGGAATGCCCTTGCGGCGCTGGAACAGGATGTGCTGCTGCACACGGCTGCGCTGGTCGGCAAAGACCGCCGGATCGATCGGCGTACCCAGGCGGATGTAATGCCGCACCAGCAGCTTGTAGGCGCGGTGGCGCACCTGCATCGCCTCGGTCTCGGTGCGCAGCCGCTGCATTTCAGCCGGACTGCGGTCGATGGCGTGGTGCAGCTCTTCGACGGTGCGCGCATGCAGCTCGCGGTAGACGTCGCGCTCGGCTTCCGCCTTGTGCAGCTCGTCGCGCAGGTCGCGGATCTTGTGCTGCAGCTTCAGCGTCTGCGTCACCGCCTGCTGCATCCGCCCCGCCGCACCCAGCGCATGACTGGCCGCCGCCATGGTGCTCTTCCACAATCCGCGCTCGCTGCCGGAGCTCTCGTGCGCCCAGCGCTTGTCATTCCCGATCAACGTATCCATCAGCCGCCCCGGTAAGGAAACGATAGCCCTGGGCCGGGGTGTCCGCTTTATCGGCGCAGCTTGACCGGCTCGGTACGCCCTGCCGCATGGCAGGACATCAGGGAATCCTAGAGATACATAGATCGGGTGCCAAGTAGAAGATATTTACTTCTGGATTGTCTGTTGCAAGTTGTTCAATGCCATTGTCTGGCAGGCTGGGCAGGCGGGCGAGCCTACGCAACATGCGATGTGCGGGGTGCTTCAGCGGCGAAGCCACACGATGCGCGGGCACGCGTGCGGCGCCCTTGATTCGGGTCGCAAGGTAGAGTCAGGGGGATGTGTGATGAAGGTGTGGCGCTGGCCTGGCGCTGCATGAATGCCTGCAGCGCGGCCACAAAGCAAAAAGCCCGGCTGCAAGAGCCGGGCTTTTTCTGTTCTGGTGGCCTGGGACGGAATCGAACCGCCGACACAAGGATTTTCAATCCTCTGCTCTACCGACTGAGCTACCGGGCCAAAGAAGCGAAACTATAACTGGACTTTTTTGGCCAGTCAAGCGTCATCTGCGTCACTGCCTTACTGTTCCGCGGGCTCCGGCTTGTTGCGGCCCAGTTCGACGCCGAGCTGCTTGAGCTTGCGGTACAGGTGGGTACGCTCGAGACCGGTCTTCTCGGCCACGCGGGTCATGCTGCCGTGCTCGCGCAGCAGGTGGTATTCGAAGTAGGCGCGCTCGAACAGGTCGCGGGCTTCGCGCAGCGGCATGTCGAACGAGAACTGCATCTCGGCCTCGGGCACGCGTGCGGGGCTGCCGTTGGGTGCGGCCTCGGCGGTGGCTTCAGGCGCGGCGGCGATGCTGCCGGCCTCGGCGGAGGGCGCGGTGGCCGGTGCTGCGGCCGTGGCCGTGGCGCCGCGCGGGCGTTCGATGCCGCGCGCCAGGCCCTGCTCCACCGCGGACAGCAGCTTCTGCAGCGCGATCGGTTTCTCAAGAAAATTCAATGCCCCGATCTTGGTCGCCTCCACCGCGGTGTCGATGGTGGCGTGGCCCGACATCATGATGACGGGCATCGTCAGCTGACCCTGCGCGGACCATTCCTTGAGCAGTGTCACGCCGTCGGTATCGGGCATCCAGATATCGAGCAGCACGAGGTCAGGCGTACCTGCCGCGCGGTACTCGCGCGCCTGTTGCGCGTTTTCCGCGAGTTCGACCACGTGGCCTTCGTCGCTGAGGATCTCCGAGAGCAGCTCCCGGATTCCCATTTCGTCATCGACTACGAGGATCGTTGCCATACTTCCCCTCTTAACCCCACCGCAGCGTCCCGGGACCGGGCGCCAATGTTTGACTATGCCAGTTTAACGAACAGGATCGAGATCTGTGCACCGACGATCTCCGCACCTTCCATGCGATTGCGCAGCTCGATGCGCGCACCGTGTTCGTCAATGATCTTTTTAACCATCGCGAGCCCGAGACCCGTGCCTTTGGCTTTCGTGGTCACATAGGGCTCGAACGCACGGCTCAGGATACGTGGTGCAAAGCCGGGACCATTGTCCGCAATGGTGAGCTTGACGGCCTGCCGGTTTTCGCCGGCAGAATCTTTGTATTCTACAGTCTCGGTGTTCAGAGTGATATGGGGCGCCGCCCTACCCGCCGCCACGTTCTCGGTGGCCGCATCCTGCGCGTTTTGCAGCAGATTGTGGATAACCTGGCGCAGCTGCGTGGGATCGCCCTTGATTTCAGGCAGGCCCGCACCCAGCGTCGGATGGATCACCGGGTGCTCGTGCACGGCGGGGTCGTCGATGCCGTACAGGTGCAGCACGTCCGCCACCAGGCTGTTGAGCTGCAGCGATTGCAGCACCGCGGGCGGCGTGCGCGCGTAGTCGCGGAAGTCATCGACCATGCGCTTCATCGCGGCCACCTGGTTGACGATGGTGGCGGCGCCGCGCTTGAGCACGTCGGCATCGGAGCCTTCGAGCTTGGGCGAGAGCTTCATCTGCAGCCGCTCGGCGGAGAGCTGGATCGGCGTCAGCGGGTTCTTGATCTCGTGCGCGAGGCGGCGCGCCACTTCGCCCCACGCCACCGAGCGTTGAGCGGAAATCACATCGGAGATATCGTCGAACACCACCACATAGCCGGGCTCGTCGCGCTCGCCGCCGGGCAGGCGCGCGCCGCGCACCAGCAGCGTCAGCGGTTGTTCTTCATTACCCTGCGGCAGTTCGATCTGCTTCTGCCAGTGCTCGGCACCACCAAGCACCTCGCTGGTGTTCTGGTCCGAGAAGGCCTGGCGCACGATCTCGCCGAAGGGCCCCATGCCAGGGATCTGCTCCACCGGCAGGCCCAGCACCGCCGCGAAGGGCTGGCGGAAGATGCGCTCGGCGCCGGGGTTGGCGGTGATCAGCACGAAGCGGCGGTCGAATACCAGCACACCCGCGGTCAGGTTCTGCAGCACGCTTTCCAGGTAGGCCTTCGATTGCTCCAGCGCGGCGCGGTTCTCTTCCACCGCCAGGCGTGCCTCGGCAAGCTGGCGCGTCATCTGGTTGAACTGCTGCGTCAGCATGCCCAGTTCGTCGCGGCTCTTCAGTTCGCGCTTGGGCGACAGGTCGCCCTCGGCCACTTCCTTGGTCCCCTGCAGCAGCATCAGCAGCGGCCGCGCGAGCTGACCGCCCAGCAGCAGTGCCAGCATCACCGCGATAAACACCGCGAGGAACAGCGTGAGCGTCAGCGTGCCGATATACATCTTGCGCAGGCCGGTGCGGCCCAGCGCCTTCTCCTGGTATTCCTGGTATGCGCGCTGGACTTCGTCGGCATTGCGCGCGAGCACCGCCGGCACCGGATGCACCACCTGCAGGTAGCGCTCTTCGCGCACGGTCTCGCCGACCAGGCCGAAACCGCTCGACGGCGATTCTTCCGGGCGGCGCTCGACCGACAGGCCCGAGCCGGCCCAGCGCGACTTCGGCGCGACGCGCGGCGCGCTCGCGCCTGTGCCGGCGTCCTCGGCCGCTGCCGGCGCCACGCCCAGCGGGATGATCACGCGCAGCCGGTACAGGTGGCTGCTGTCGACGCGCTCGGCAGGCGGGCTGTCGCTGGACGGATCAGTGCCGCCCTCCACCGCCGCATAGCCGCCGGCCAGCCGCGCCTGTTCGGCCAGCACGCCTGACGGCAGGTCCGGCACCAGCGAGGCATAGTTGCTCGACGCGCTGGCCAGCACGCGGCCGCTGCCGGTGAAGATCGCCGCTTCCTGCACGCCGTACTGCTCGCGCAAGCGGTTGAGCTGCAGCGACGACGACACGCCCGACGCGCCGGTGAGCTGGTCGGCCATCAGGCGCGCCTTGGCCTGCACGTCGGCGAGCGAGCTGTCGATGGTGGAGCGGCCCAGGTTCAGGCCCGCTTCGAGCGCGGTCTCCACGCGCACGTCGAACCACGATTCAATGCTGCGCGACACGAACTGCAGCGACACCAGGTAGATCAGCACGCCGGGCAGCACGCCCACCACACCGAAGAACACGGCGAGCTTGGTCATCAGCCGCGTGCCGAACTTGCCGCGGCGATAGCGCAGCCACAGCGTGACCGCCAGCGCGCCCACGGTCAGCACCAGCAGCGCGCCGATCACCAGGTTCACCTTGAACAGCAGCGTGAAATAGCGATCGAAGAATTCGGTATTGGCCGACGCGCCGGCCAGCAGCCCCACCAGCACCAGCGCCAGGAACACGATGACACCGGCCACGACGCGATACAGCACGCGCCGGAACCGGCTGTCCCACATCGAGGTGTTCATGGCTGGCTCGGGATGGGCTGCACCGACAGGGACTGCAGCGACAGGGGCTGCACCGACTGCGGCTGCGCCAGCAGCGAAGGCGACAGCGCCGTCGATACCGCCTGCATGAAGACGGCGCCGCGCGGATCCAGCGCAGCGGCGGGCGCGCCCGGCACGGAAGCAGGCGCGGGCATGGCGGGCGACGCAGGAAGCGGCGGCGAGGCGGGCGCCGGGGCCGGGGCCGGTGCAGGCGCCGGTGGCGCGGGCGGTGGCGGCGGCGGCGAAGCCGGTGGTGGTGGCGGGACCGCGTTCAGGTCGGTCGGCACCGTATAGACAAAGCGGCGCCAGTCCGAAGCCAGGTTCCAGTCGCGCGTATTCACGGCATTGATCTGAAACGGCTTGGGCAGTTGCGACAGGTCCAGCCGCATGCGCACTTCGGCGTGGTAGCTCTCGCCCAGCTTGACCGCATTGCGTTCGAACACGCGCCAGCCGCGCACGCGCTGGATAAATTGCAGTGCGCTCTTGAGCCGCATGAACGGCAGCTGCAGCCCGCCGGTGGAGACGCGGTACTGGCGCGTCAGCGGCTGGTACGACAGGCGCACGCTGCGGGTGGTGTTGACCGGCTTCTCGTCGAACCAGTACCAGCGCGAGCGCGTGAGCTGGAAATCGACCGCGAAATAGAGGGAGATGCCCTTGTGCAACGCGTCTTCGAGCGCGGGCGGCAAATCGAAGTCGAAACTGGCGGCGAGTTCGAAGCCGCCGTCCTGGTATTCGATGCGCGCTTCGGTGGCCTCGATCACCTGCGCTTGCGCAGGGGACGGTCGCAGCAGCAGTGTTGCCAGTGCCAGTGCCAGCACCAGGGCCAGGCACCAGCGGGCCAGCACGCCACGTCTCTGCGTGCCGCCGTGGCGCGGATGCGGGCGCGCCGTGTCCGCCGCCTTGTCCGCGGTAGTGTCCACGATAGCGCGGCAGTCTGACAGGCGCGGCGTGCTCAGCATCGGATCAGATCAGGCGCGTTTCTGGAAGCGGGCGTAGAAGAAGCCATCGTGATCGGATGGCAGGCTGGCGTGGCCGGCTTCCTTTTCTCCTTGTTCGCCGGCCGCTTGCGTCGTTTGGGTGGTTCGGGTACCGGGCAGGAGCTGCCCTGGCGCCTGCAATCGTATCGCATCTGTTAGCTGTGCACCAAACCAGCGCGCCTGCTCCTCCCCTTCCGTTGGGAAAATAGAACAGGTGACGTAGACCAGGATGCCGCCGGGTTTGAGCAGCGGCCACAGCTGCGAGACGATGCGGCGTTGTTCGGTGATCAGCTTGGCGATATCGGTTTCGCGGCGCAGCCAGCGGATATCCGGATGGCGGCGCACGATGCCCGAGGCCGAGCATGGCACGTCGGCCAGGATGCGGTCGAAGGGCTGGCCGTCCCACCAGTCGGCGGGGCGGCTGGCATCGCCTACCACGATCTTTGCCTCTTTGCCCAGGCGCGCGAGGTTTTCGTTGATGCGGGTAGCGCGTTGCGGATCGCTTTCCACCGCGGTCACGTCGATATCGGCGAGCTCCAGCAGGTGGCCGGTCTTGCCGCCGGGCGCGGCGCAGGCGTCGAGCACGCGCATGCCATCGGCCACCTCCAGCAGCGGCGCGGCCAGTTGCGCGCCGGCATCCTGTACCGACACCACGCCTTCGGCAAAGCCCGGCAACTGCGTTACCGGCACCGCGCGCACCAGCCGCACGGCCTGCGGGCCGACCACGGTGCCGGCCAGGCCGGCGTTGGCAAGATCGGTCTGGTATTGCTTCACCGACACGCGCGCGGTATTCACGCGCACCGTCATCGGCGGGCGCACGTTGGCGCTGGCGGCCAGC
Organism: Cupriavidus necator; assembly: GCF_040578825.1. Classification (GTDB taxonomy): domain Bacteria; phylum Pseudomonadota; class Gammaproteobacteria; order Burkholderiales; family Burkholderiaceae; genus Cupriavidus; species Cupriavidus necator_E. Next base: position 8,348 of record NZ_JBEFLI010000088.1, read on the forward strand.
GCCATCCATTGGTCGGGGTAGGCTTCGCGCAGCATGCGCAGCCACCATGGCGGCAGGTTCCAGCGCGCCTGCTCGTCGCGATTGACGTCGGCCAGCAGCGCCTTGCGTTCGCGCAGGAAACGGCGCAGCACCGCATTGACCAGCCCGCGCGCATGCGCAGTCTTGGGTTCGGAGGCGGCGGCGCTGACGGCCTGGTCCACCACCGTGAAGGTGCTGTAGCCCGCGCGGCCCGCGCCTGCATCGTCCTTGTCGGCATTGTCCTTGTCGCGCGCACCGGGTGCATGCTCAAGCAGCAGCGCCAGCGCCACGGCCAGCAGCGAATCCACTTGCGCGCCGGGCGGACGCGTCACCAGTTTGGTCACCAGCGCACGCGCGGTGCCGAACTGGCGCATGGTGCGATAGGCGATGTCCTGCAGCGCGCCGCGCGTGGCGGCATCGCGCACGCGGTCCAGCCGCAGTTGCGCGGCGGCGTCCTCGATCGCTTGAGGCAAGGCGGTGCCTTCGCTGACGGCACGCACAGCGGCGGCGGCGCCAAGCATCTGGAAGGCAAGCGAATCGGGAGGCAGGCGCATATCGGTCGGGCAGCAACTAAGGCAGGAAAGCAGGGGTGAATCGACACGCAGGCCGGCGCGGGGCCATGAAAAAGCCCGCCGTCCATGCGGAAACAGCGGGCAGTTTACCCTGTGCGCGGGTTTGCGCCGGTTTTCCGGCCCCGCAGGGAGGTCGGAGCGCCGGCGATCCGGCCGTCAGACCGGGTAGGCACCCGTCTGCGCCATCTGCATCAGGCGCGCGATGCGCTCCTCGGTGGCCGGGTGGGTCGAGAACAGGTTGGCGATGGCGCCGCCCGACAGCGGGTTCATGATCATCATCTGCGCCGTGGCCGGGTGCTCCTCGGCCGCCTGGAACGGGATGCCCTGCGCATAGCGGTGGATCTTGTCCAACGCGCTGGCCAGCGCCTGCGGGTCGCCGCTGATTTCGGCGCCGGCGCGGTCGGCTTCGAACTCGCGCGCACGCGAGATGGCCATCTGGATCAGCGAGGCCGCCAGCGGCGCCAGGATCGCCACGGCAATGCTGGCGATCGGGTTGCTGCGGTTGCCGTTCTCGTCGCGCCCGCCGAAGAACATCGCCATATTGGCCAGCGCCGAAATGGCACCGGCCATGGTGGCGGCGATGGTCGACGTCAGGATGTCGCGGTGGCGCACGTGCGCCAGCTCATGCGCCATCACGCCGCGCAGCTCGCGCTCGGACAGCACGCGCAGGATGCCGGTGGTGGCCGCCACGGCGGCATGTTCCGGGTTGCGGCCGGTGGCAAACGCGTTGGGCGCGTCTTCGTTGATCAGGTACACGCGCGGCATCGGCAGCCCGGCGCGCTGCGCCAGGTCCTGCACCATGCCGTAGAACTGCGGCGCGCTGCCGGCATCGACTTCCTGCGCGTTGTACATGCGCAGGACCATCTTGTCCGAGAACCAGTAGGAGAAGAAGTTCATGCCCAGCGCGATCAGCAGCGCCAACATCATGCCGCTGCGCCCGCCGATCATGCCGCCGATGACGATGAACAGCGCCGTGATGGCCGCCATCAGCATGAAGGTCTTGACCCAGTTGAACATTGCGGTGATCTCCGTGTAGTCGTGCGCACCGCCACGAAGTCGGGCGCGATGACCCTTAGATAGGGGGCGATCCCCGAAAATTCAACGGTTCTTCAGGCAAACATGGCGCGCGCGCATTCCGTGGGCGCCCTGGCCGGCACTTGTTGCCGGGGCTTGCGCCGCCACGCGTGGAGAACGCCGCCTGATTATGCCTGCGCCGCCTCGTTGCCGGGCACCAGGCAACGCGTGCCGGGCGGCAGGGGCATGCCCTGCAGGAACTGCTGCGCCGGCTGGCGGCGCCCGCCGGGCTTCTGCAGCTCGGTGACCTGCAGCGCGCTGCCGTCGCCGCAGGCGATGAGGATGCCGGCGGCATCGGCGGCCAGAATGGTGCCGGGCGGGTGCGGCAGGCTGCTGGCGGCGGCCAGCGGCAGCGCGTGCCAGCACTTGATCACGGTATCGCCGACCTGCACCGTCGCGCCCGGGAACGGGTTGAACGCGCGCACCTGGTTGGCCAGCTCCACCGCGGGGCGGCGCAGGTCCAGCGGGGCCTCGTCCTTGGCGATTTTCTCGGCGTAGGTGACGCCGGCTTGCGGCTGCGGCGTCGCGGTGAGCGCGCGGCCCGCGGCCAACTCGGCCAGCGCGGCGACGATCATGCGCGCGCCCAGCGCGGCCAGCGTGTCGTGCAGCGAGCCGGTGGTGTCGTCGGGGCCGATCGGCACCGCCTCGCGCGTCAGCATGTCGCCGGTATCGAGGCCCTCGTCCATCTGCATCAGCGTGATGCCGGTTTCGGCATCGCCCGCTTCGATGGCGCGGTGGATCGGCGCGGCACCGCGCCAGCGCGGCAGCAGCGAGCCATGGATATTGAGGCAGCCCAGCCGCGGCAGGGTCAGCACCTCGGCCGGCAGGATCAGGCCGTAGGCCGCGACCACCATCACGTCCGGCGCGATCTCCGCCAGCGTGCCGATGGCCGCGGCGGCCTCTTCCGGATATTTCCCCTGGCGCCTGAGCGAGCGCGGCTGCAGCACCGGACCGAGGCTGTTGGCAACGGCATATTGCTTGACCGGGCTGGCCTGGAGCTGCATGCCACGGCCGGCGGGCCGGTCCGGCTGCGTCAGCACGGCGACGACGGGAAAGCCGGCGGCGTGGATGGCTTCAAGCGCGACGCGCGCGAACTCGGGCGTGCCGGCAAAGGCGACACGCAGGGGTCTGGCTTGGGAGGCTTGCGGCATGGCAGGGTCCGGGCTTAACGGCTTTGGGGCCTAAAGCAGAACCGGCCGCTATCGTCGCTATAGCGGCCGGTAACTTTGTTCTTCGGAAGTCATAAAGATAACAGACCCCGCGCGGCTGCCACGCGCCAGTGCGCGGATTGCAGCGGGCTGTTACATCTTTGTGAAGGGACGTCGCGCAGGGGGCCGCTTACATGCGGGTGCGTTCGCGCTTCTGCAGCTTGCTCTTGATGCGGTTGAGCTTGAGCGGCGACAGGTACTCGACGAAGACCTTGCCGCGCAGGTGGTCGATCTCGTGCTGGATGCACACCGCCAGCAGGTCGTCGGCGTCCAGCTCGAAGGTCTCGCCCTTCTCGTTGAGCGCGCGCACGCGCACGCGGTCGGGGCGCTCGACGCGGTCGTAGACCTCGGGCACCGACAGACAGCCCTCTTCCCACACCTTGCGGTTGTCGCTGGCCCAGACGATCTGCGGGTTGATAAAGACCTGGAGCTGGTCGCGCGTCTCGGAGATGTCGATCACCACCACCTGCTCATGCACGTTGACCTGCGTGGCGGCCAGGCCAATGCCGGGCGCCTCGTACATGGTTTCCGCCATGTCCTTGACCAGCTGGCGGATGCGGTCGTCCACGGCCGCCACGGGTTTGGCGACGGTGTGCAGGCGGGGATCGGGGTAGGTCAGGATGTCGAGTTTTGCCATGATGCTAGGGCGCAACGCCGGCCGATGCCGGCGCACCGGTCGCGTTGCGGCGTCCAGTGTTTACATGCAGAATCGGGGCGCAAGTACAAAAATTCAAGGCGCGCCGCAGCAGGCACGCTCTCCCGGGTCAATCCGGCCGATCCGTTGGCCGGTCAGGAAAATGCGCGATCTTACCAAAGAACACCAGGCGGCGTCGGGCCGCAGGCTGCACGCGTTCACCCCTAAGTTTGCCGGTGCGATGCTGAGTGTCGCGGGCTTCACTGCCGCGGCCAGCGTTCCGGCCCTGGCCGCGGACCTGACGGTGACGCCGGCACAACAGGCCGAGGCACGGCGCACCGCCCAGCAGGGCATCCCCGTTTCAGAGCTGGCCCAGAACGCGCCGTCGCAGTACACGGTGAGCACCGGCGACACGCTGTGGGGAATCTCCGGCCGCTTCCTGCGTCAGCCCTGGCGCTGGCCCGAGCTGTGGGGCATGAACCAGCAGCAGATCCGCAACCCGCACCTGATCTACCCGGGCCAGGTCCTGTACCTGATCCAGCGTGACGGCCGCGCGTGGCTGTCGACCACCCCGGGCGGCAGCGGCACCGTGCATCTGTCGCCGCGCGTGCGCGGCGGCGCTGTCGACAGCGCCGCCATCCAGAGCATCGCCGCCACCGATATCGAGCCCTTCCTGATCCGCCCATTGGTGGTCGATGAAGGCACGCTCGCCACCTCGGCGCGCATCGTCGCGGTGCCCGAGTCGCGCGTCTTCCTGGGCCCCGACGACAATGCCTATGCGCGCGGCATCGCCGTCGACGCGCCGCCGGGCAGCGACTGGCAGGCCTACCGCCCCGTCACCCCGGTGCGCGATCCGGTGACCAACGCCGTGCTCGGCTACGAAGCGGAATACGAAGGCAACGCCCGGCTGGCGCGCAGCGCGCAGGGCCCGGATGCGGTCTCGACGATGCAGGTCACGCAGGCCCAGCAGGAAATGGGCGTGGGCACGCTGCTGATGCCGCAGCCGGCGCGCGAAGCGGTGCGCTACGTGCCGCACGCACCCGATGCCGAGGTCGACGGCCGCGTGGCCAAGGTCTATGGCGGCGTGGAATTCGGCGGCGCCAAGCAGGTGGTGGTGCTCAACGTTGGCAGCAAGGCGGGGCTCGAGCCGGGCCACGTGCTGGCGCTGTCGCGCACCGGCGAAACCGTGCGTGACCGGACCGACAGCAACCGCACCATCCGGCTGCCCGATGAGCGCTACGGGCTGGCCTTTGTCTTCCGCGTATTCCCCGGCGTCGCCTACGCATTTGTTACCGACGCCTCCAACGTGATCGCCGTCGGCGATCGCGCCACCTCGCCGCGCTGAGCCGGCCTTGGTGGGCGCATTGCAGGCGGCCGGTGCCGCCGGGCAGGACAGCACGCGCGATCCCGAGGACGTGCGGGCCTGGCTGCGGCTGGCCTGCGCGCCCGGGGTTGGCCCGGTGACCGTGCGCTTGCTGCTGGCCGCGTTCGGGCTGCCGCAGCAGGTGCTGGCGCAAAGCCTGGAGGCGCTGGCCGCGGTCGTGCCGAAAAAGCATGCGCGCGCGGTACTGGCCGCGCCCGCGGCGGCGCTGTCGGCGCTGGCCGAACGCACGCTTGCCTGGCTCGACAAGCCGGGCCACCACCTGGTCACGTTGGGCGACAACGCCTATCCCCGCCGCCTGTTCGACCTTCCCGATCCGCCGCCGCTGCTATATATCAAAGGCGATCCCGCACTGCTGGCGCGCCCCGCCGTGGCCATCGTCGGCGCGCGCGGCGCCACCGAGCAGGGCAAGCGCGATGCACAGGCGTTCGGACGCGCGCTTTCGGAGTGCGGACTGGCGGTGGTGTCTGGTCTGGCGCTGGGCGTGGATGCGGCGGCCCATGCCGGTGGCCTGCTCGGCTGCGGCGGCACTGTCGCCGTAACGGGTACGGGTGCCGACCGCGTCTATCCCAGCGACAACCTTGCACTGGCGCAAGAGCTGGCCGAGCGCGGCGCCATCGTCACCGAATTCCCGCTCGGCATGCGCGGGCTGGCAAGCAACTTTCCACGCCGCAACCGCATCATTGCGGCGCTGGCGCACGGGGTGCTGGTGGTGGAAGCGGCGGAGCGCTCGGGCTCGCTGATCACGGCACGGCTGGCGGCCGATCTGGGGCGCGAAGTGTTTGCGATCCCGGGGTCGATCCACGCACCGCTGTCCCGGGGCTGCCACCTGCTAATCCGCCAGGGCGCCAAGCTGGTGGAATGCCTGCAGGACGTGCTGGAGGAGATGGAGCCGCTGCCGGTTGTCACAGCGCCCGACGCTGTGCCGGCCAAGCTGGCCAAGCCAACGGACTTTTCTGACTTTGCCGGCCCCTCCGACCCCCTGCTCGCCGCTCTCGGCTACGATCCGGTTACGCTGGACGCGCTGTGCGAGCGCAGTGGCCAGCGACCGGAAGCCGTCGCCGCGCGCCTGCTTGAGCTGGAACTGGCCGGCCACGCCGAGCGTCTACCGGGAAACCTGTTCCGCCGCCTTGCCTGAGCGGGCTGAATCCGCGAAAAAAGGGGCCGGAGCGCATTACCGATACAATCGCCGGCTGACCGCGTGCCGCGGGCGCCTCATGTTTTCCGATGCCATGACCGTTTACTTTCCCGAGCGTGATGCCGACGCCATCGCCGAGTGCCTGGCGGCGCGGCCCCAGGGCCGCCTGGTCGCCTGCCTGTGCGCGCAGTGGTGCGGCACCTGCCGGGATTACCTGGTGGCGCTGACGGCCCTGGCCGAACGCCACCCGGAGGATTGCTTTGTCTGGGTCGATATCGAGACCCATGCGGATGCGCTGGACGATATCGATATCGAGAACTTTCCGACGCTGCTGGTGCAGTCCGCGTCGGGCGGCACGCCGCAGTTCTACGGCACGTTGCTGCCGCACATCGAGGTGCTGGAGCGCATGCTGAGCCGCGGCGCGGCCATGCCGGCGAGTGCCGGGGACGTGCCGCAAGTGCTTGAATGGTTACTTGCCGGGGGGCGCAGCGCCGCGTAGGCGGCGCGTGGGGCGGTGGCGGCGCTTGCTTGCACCGCCGTCGAAAGCGCGCTTATTATTGGCGCCTCAAAGCCTCCCGGCGTTCTGATTACTTCGTTTGCAGTGCATTAGCGGGTTGCCGGAAGCGGCTCGCAAGGACCCTTTCCCATGTCAAAAGCCCTCATCATCGCGGAAAAACCGTCGGTCGCGGCGGATATCGCCCGTGCCCTCGGGGGGTTTACCAAGCACGACGAGTATTTCGAGAGCGATGAATACGTGCTGTCCTCGGCGGTCGGCCACCTGGTGGAGATCGCCGCGCCGGACGAATATGAAGTCAAGCGCGGCAAGTGGAGCTTCGCCAACCTGCCGGTGATCCCCCCGCATTTCGACCTGCGCCCGATCCCCAAGACCGAGTCGCGCCTGAAGGTGCTGAACCGCCTGATCAAGCGCAAGGACGTGACCGCGCTGATCAACGCCTGTGACGCGGGGCGCGAAGGGGAGCTGATCTTCCGCCTGATCGCGCAGCAGGCCAAGGCCAAGCAGCCGATCCGCCGCCTGTGGCTGCAGTCGATGACGCCGCAGGCGATCCGCGACGGCTTTGCCAGCCTGCGCGAAGACGAAGACATGCTGCCGCTGGCCGACGCCGCGCGCTGCCGCTCCGAGGCCGACTGGCTGGTCGGCATCAACGGCACGCGCGCCATGACCGCCTTCAACAGCAAGGGCGGCGGCTTCTTCCTGACTACCGTGGGCCGCGTGCAGACGCCGACGCTGTCGATCGTGGTGGAGCGCGAAGAGAAGATCAAGCACTTCGTGCCGCGCGACTACTGGGAAGTGCGCGCCGAGTTCATCGCCGCCGCCGGCCTGTACGAAGGCCGCTGGTACGACCCCAAGTTCAAGAAGAGCGAGTTCGATCCCGAGGCGCGCGAGTCGCGCCTGTGGAGCGAGGCCGAGGCCAAGAGCATCGTTGCCGCCTGCCGCGACAAGCCGGGCACCGTCACCGAAGAATCCAAGCCGTCGACGCAGCAGTCGCCGGCGCTCTTTGACCTGACCACGCTGCAGCGCGAGGCCAACTCGCGCTTCGGCTTCTCGGCCAAGAACACGCTGGGACTGGCGCAGGCGCTGTATGAAAAGCACAAGGTCCTGACCTACCCGCGTACCGACGCGCGCGCGCTGCCCGAGGACTACATGGACACGGTCAAGCAGACCATGGACATGCTGGCCGACAGCTCGCCCAACTACCTGCCGCATGCCAAGAAAATCCTGGCGCAGGGCTGGGTACGGCCGAACAAGAAGATCTTCGACAACAGCAAGATCAGCGACCACTTCGCCATCATCCCGACGCTGCAGGCGCCCAAGAACCTGTCCGAGCCGGAGCAGAAGCTGTATGACCTGGTCGTGCGCCGCTTCCTCGCCGTGTTCTTCCCGGCGGCCGAGTTCCAGGTCACGACGCGTATCACCGAAGTTGCCGGCCACCACTTCAAGACCGAAGGCAAGGTGCTGGTCAACCCGGGCTGGCTGGTGATCTACGGCCGCGAGGCGCAGGGCGACAAGGATGCCGCCAACCTGGTGCCGGTGGGCAAGGACGAGAAGGTCAAGACCGACAAGGTCGAGAGCGTGGGCCTGACGACCAAGCCGCCTGCACGCTACAACGAAGCCACGCTGCTGTCCGCGATGGAAGGCGCCGGCAAGCTGGTGGACGACGACGCGCTGCGCGAAGCCATGGCCGGCAAGGGCCTGGGCACGCCGGCCACGCGCGCGGCCATCATCGAAGGCCTGCTGACGGAAAAATACCTGGTGCGCGAAGGCCGCGAGCTGATCCCCACCGCCAAGGCGTTCCAGCTGATGACGCTGTTGCGCGGCCTGGGCGTGCAGGAACTGACGCAGGCAGAACTGACCGGCGAGTGGGAGCACAAGCTCTCTCAGATCGAGCGCGGGCGCCTGAAGCGCGACGAGTTCATGCTCGAGATCGCGCAGATGACGCAGCAGATCGTCAAGCGCGCCAAGGAATACGACAGCGACACCATCCCGGGCGACTACGCCACGCTGGACACGCCTTGTCCGCAATGCGGCGGGCAGGTCAAGGAGAACTACCGCCGCTTTGCCTGCACCGCGTGCGAGTTCTCGATCAGCAAGATCCCGGGCGGGCGCCAGTTCGAAATCGAAGAGGTCGAGGAACTGCTGCTGAAGAAGGAGATCGGTCCGCTGCAGGGCTTCCGCAGCAAGATGGGCCGTCCGTTCGCCGCGATCCTGAAGCTCGGCAAGGACGACGACGGCCATTTCAAGATGGAATTCGACTTCGGCCAGAACGATGACGAGGGCGATGGCGAGCCGGTCGACTTCAGCGGCCAAGAGCCGGTGGGCACCTGCCCGAAGTGCGGCGGCGCGGTGTTCGAGCACGGCATGAAGTATGTCTGCGAGAACAGCGTGGCCAGCCCCAAGAGCTGCGACTTCACCACCGGCAAGATCATCCTGCAGCAGGAGATCAGCCGCGAGCAGATCGGCAAGCTGCTCAACGACGGCAAGACCGACCTGCTGACCGGCTTCAAGTCGTCGCGCACGGGACGCAACTTCAAGGCCTTCCTGGTCAAGCAGCCGGACGGCAAGATCGGCTTCGAGTTCGAGGCGCGCGAGCCCAAGGCGGGCGCCAAGACGGCGGCGAAGACCACGGCCAAGGCGGCATCGCGCGGTGCGGCAGAGGATGAGGCTGAGGTGGCGCCGGCGACGAAGACCGCGGCCAGCAAGACAGCGGCCAAGGCGCCTGCCAAGAAGGCTGCGGCCACCAAGACCGCGGCCAAGAAGGTTCCGGCCAAGACGCCTGCGGCAAAGAAGTCGCGTGCGACGGCGGCTGGGAAGTAAGAGCGGTCGGGCGGGCGATCCTGACGAAGCTTGCGTGCTGAGGGCCTGCTCCCTTCTCCCGCCTGCGTCGCCTGCGGGAGAGGGGCCGGGGGAGAGGGCAGGCAGTGGCATACCGCCGCGGGTTACTTCGTCGACACGCCCGCCCTGTCCCCGACCCTCTCCCGCACGCGGGAGAGGGAGTACCCAACAGGTCTTTCAGGCCGCTCAGGTACGCACAGCGTGCGCAGCGACTGCCGGTGCCTGCTCCACTTCCTTCCCCCGCACCTGCCCTTCCTCCAGCAGAAAATCAATAAACGCCCGTACCTTGGTCGGCAGGAACTTGCGGCTGGGATAGACCACGCTGACATCGCGCCGCGGCAGCTGGTATTGCGGCAGCACATGCACCAGGCGCCCGGATTCAATGCTGGGGCGCGCCAGGTAGGAAGACAGCATCGCCACGCCCATATTTGCGAGCGCCGCCTGGTGCGCCAGCTCGGCGTTGCTGCACAGCAGCCCGGGCCGGATCGGCACGGTCAGCTCGCCCTCGGGGCCCAGCAGCGTCCATTCGTGCTCGGCACTGGGCAGGCGCATCGCGATGCAGCGGTGGTGGGTCAGTTCGTGCGCATGGCGCAGCGGCGGGTGCGCGGCCACATAGCCGGGCGACGCGCACAGGATCACTTCGGCCGACAGCAGCGGACGCGCCACCAGGTGCGAGCCCAGGCCCAGGTCGGACAGCATCACGGCCACGTCGCGCCCTTCCTCGACGATATCGACATTGCGGTCCGACAGGATCACGTCGAACACCACATCCGGGTATAGCTGCTGGAAGCGCGACAGCAGGTCGGGCAGCAAGTGCAGCCCGAACATCACCGGGGTGACCAGCCGCAGCGTGCCCGACAGCGACTGGCTGCGCGCGGTGACCACGCTCTCGGCCTCTTCCACATCCTCAAGGATCTGCTGGCAGCGCTGCAGGTAGGTTTCGCCGGCGTCGGTCAGCGACAGGCTGCGCGTGGTGCGGTTCAGCAGCCGCGTGCCGAGGTGGCTTTCCAGGTCGGCCACGTAGCGCGTGACCACGGCGTTGGACATTTCAAGCTGCTGCGCTGCACGCGCGAAGCTTCCCAGTTCCACCACCTTGGAAAACACACGCATCGATTGCAGGCGATCCATGACATAGTCTCCCGGTTCTGCGCTGAATTTTTACGCAATCAGCCTGTTTTATTGTTCGAACTAAAACTAATCATTGTGGCTCCCGATATTTATTGATATGAGGGAAATGCCTAATATCTAGCCATCGGATGCCGCAATGCAACATAGTCTCTCGTCGATGTGACGATCCAGGCGTCCAGCCAGATAGAAGGCCCTGAATCATGCAAACCAAACGCTACGCCCTGATCGCTGTCGCCACCCTCGCCGCCGCCCTGTCGGCCGCGCCGGCCTTTGCCAAGAACGGCAACTTCGACGTGTTCACCGATGGCGCCAAGTTCGACGTCTACGCGGACGGCGCCAAGGTCGGCAAGTTCGACCCGTACACCGACGGTGCCAAGGCCGGCAAGTTCGACGCCTTCACCGACGGCGCCCGCACCGGCAAGTTCGACACCTTCGCCGAAGGGGCCCGCTACGAAACCGTTGGCGATCGCGCGCCGCTCTGACGCTCGCCTGAGGGCCGCAGCCGGCCCCCGCTGTTTCAACTGGTCTCCACAGTCTCTGGGAGAGTGCCACGGCGGCCTCTCCGACTTTATTGGAGAAGAAGCCCGCACCCGGCCACCGGTTGCGGGCTTCTTTGTTTCCGCTTGCGGCGCGTTGGCGTAATAGTGCCGACGATTATGCCAGACACTGCAAATAAGAAACGGGCCATTGCGGCCCGTTCCTGTTTTACCCTGCCAGACTCCGGCGGCTTAGTCGTCGTAGTTGTGGCGATGATGGTGCTTGTGCTTCTTGCGCTTGTAGTGGCTCTTGTAATAGCCGTGGCGGTGGCGATCATTTTCGTACGAGTTGCTGCGCGAGATATTGCCGCCCAGTGCCGCGCCCGCGCCGCCACCCAGGCCGGCGCCGATCAACCCGCCAGTGCGGCCGCCCATGGCGTTACCCGCTGCGGTACCAGCACCGCCGCCGAGCGCGCCGCCGATGATGGCGCCAGTGCGCTCACGGCGGTTCGAGGTCACCGCGCCGCCGGCGCCGCCACCCACTGCACCACCGATCACCGCGCCGGTGCTTCCGCCCAGCGCACCGCCCACCGCGGCACCGGCGACGCCGCCAAGTGCGCCGCCCAGGGCGTTATTCATGTCGCCCGCGAAGGCCGGCAGCGCGCTGGCCGCCAGGGCAAGGGCAATGGTCAGGTTGCGAACGGAATGGCGAGTCATATGTTTTTTCCTCGAATTGCCATGATGTGACGCAAGTGTAGATAAGCCGCCGAACCCTTGCTGTAACCACCTGTAAAGGCCTGTAACCCTCTACAGAAACAGCCTTCACGAGTTACAAATGCGCAGCGGAAATACAACACATCATGAAAAAACAGGCGATCATGTGATCGCCTGTCTGCTTTGTATGCGGCCAACCCCGCGGTTGGGCCGCCTAAGTGTTCAGCAGCACTTGCCCTGCCCGCCGCCGTAGCGTGCCTCCTGGCGCTCGCGGAAGAATTCCTCGTAGCTCATCGGCTCGCGGTCCGGGTGGGTGCTTTCCATGTGGGCGACATAGGTCTGGTAGTCGGGCAGCCCGACCATCAGCCTGAGCGACTGCCCCAGGTAGCGCCCCATCGTTCCGAGTTGTTCCAGCATGGCGGGCTCCGGTATCAGGACTGGGCCGAGGCGGCGCCCGGCAGCGGCTCGAACGGCGTTTCCTTGTCGGTCGGGCGCTTCGCGGCGCGCGCCTGCAGCGCGGTCTTGAAACCGTAGAACACGATCGACAGCACCACCAGCATGAACAGCGCGCACAGGCCGGCGTCCAGGTAGTCATTGAAGACGATGCGGTGCATCTGCTCCATCGACTTGGCCGGGGCCAGCACCTTGCCTTCGGCAATGGCGGCACTGAACTTGGCGGCGTGGGTCAGGAAGCTGACCTTGGGGTCGGCATGGAACAGCTTCTGCCAGCCGGCGGTCAGCGTGCAGATCAGCAGCCACACGGTCGGTACCAGCGTGACCCAGGCGTACTGGCCGCGCTTCATCTTGACCAGCACGCAGGTGCCCAGCACCAGCGCCACCGCGGCCAGCATCTGGTTGGAGATGCCGAACAGCGGCCACAGCGTGTTGATGCCGCCCAGCGGATCGACCACGCCCTGGTACAGGAAGTAGCCCCAGGCCGCCACGCACAACGCGGTGGCGGTCAGGTTGGCGACCAGCGAATCGGTCTTGCGCATCGACGGGATAAAGCTGCCCAGCAAGTCCTGCAGCATGAAGCGGCCGGCGCGGGTGCCAGCGTCGACGGCGGTCAGGATGAACAGCGCCTCGAACAGGATGGCGAAGTGGTACCAGAACGCCATCATGGCCTGGCCGCCCACCACCTGGTGCAGGATATGGGCGATGCCCACGGCCAGCGTCGGCGCGCCACCGGCGCGCGAGATGATGGTGTTCTCGCCGACGTCCTTGGCGGTCTGCACCAGCACATCAGGCGTGATCACGAAGCCCCAGGTCGACACCGCGTGCGCCACCGCTTCCGGCGTGGTGCCGATCACGGCCGCCGGGCTGTTCATGGCGAAGTACACGCCCGGCTCGATCACCGAGGCGGCCACCAGTGCCATGATCGCGACGAACGATTCGGCCAGCATCGCGCCGTAGCCGATAAAGCGCGCGTGGGTCTCGTTCTCCAGCAGCTTGGGCGTGGTGCCCGACGAGATCAGCGCGTGGAAGCCCGACACCGCGCCGCAGGCGATGGTGATGAACAGGAACGGGAACAGGTTGCCCGACCACACCGGCCCGCCGCCTTGCGCGAACTGCGTGAAGGCCGGCATTTTCAGGTCCGGGGCGACGATCAGGATGCCGACCGCCAGCGCGATGATGGTGCCGATCTTCAGGAAGGTCGACAGGTAGTCGCGCGGCGCCAGCAGCAGCCACACCGGCAGCACGGCGGCGACAAAGCCGTAGATGATCAGCATCCACGTCAGCGCCTTGCCGTCATAGGTGAACAGCGGCGCCAGCACGGCGCTTTCGTGCACGTACTGGCCGCCGATGATGGCCAGCATCAGCAGCACGAAACCGATCACCGACACCTCGCCGATGCGGCCCGGGCGGATATAGCGCGTATAGATGCCCATGAACAGCGCGATCGGGATCGTCACCGCCACGGTGAACGTGCCCCACGGCGAGTCGGCCAGCGCCTTCACCACGATCAGCGCCAGCACCGCCAGGATGATGACCATGATCATGAAGCAGCCGAACAGCGCGATCATGCCCGGGATCGTGCCCATCTCGGACTTGACCAGGTCGCCCAGCGAGCGGCCGTCGCGGCGCGTGGAGATGAACAGCACCATGAAGTCCTGCACCGCGCCGGCGAACACCACGCCGGCGAGCAGCCACAGCATGCCCGGCATATAGCCCATCTGCGCGGCCAGCACCGGGCCGACCAGCGGGCCGGCGCCGGCGATCGCGGCGAAGTGGTGGCCGAACAGCACCGCCTTGTTGGTCGGCACGTAGTCCAGGCCGTCGTTATGGCGCCAGGCCGGCGTCATCCGTTTGGGATCGAGCTGCATCACCTTGTCGGCGATAAAGCGGCTGTAGTAGCGGTAGGCGATCAGGTAGATGCAGAGCGCGGCAACCACGATCCACAGCGCGCTGACGGCCTCGCCGCGCGCGAGCGCCACGGTGCCGAAGGCAAACGCGCCGAGCACGGCGACGGCCAGCCACACCAGGTGTTCTCCGATGCGATTCATAGTGAAGGTCTCCTCAGACCGGGGATTTTTTGGAAAGCCTGCGGCGGCGAAGGACTGGCAACTGGCAACGGGCAAGGATCGGCAGCGGGATGCGCCGAGGGCGGGCAGCGGGGGCAATCCGGTAGTGACGGTGTCTCCTGTGGATTTCGCTGCTGCGCGCCCGGTTGTGTCGTCGTTTCCGGATCTCGTCTTGCAGGCAGGCGATGCACCTTCCGGGTGTGGCCGGTGCACCAACTGCGTGGGCCCGCGCGCCCTGCTGGGGCGGCGGCGCGTCCGGCGTGTAGTATTGACACCCGCCATACCCCGCACAAGCGCGTAACTACGCAGTACTTCTGCGTAGAACTACGCAAATCGACGGTGGCATGCCGCCTGTGCGGCGTCGGTGTTTACCCCCGGTCCTGTTTGACATCCTCCCCTCCCTAAAGGGAGGAGATTCCCTCTGCAGGCGATCGATGTCCCGATCGGGCAAGGATATTTAGCGCAGCGTTCACATCGCGATCATGTACGGCACCGCATTCACTGCATCCCACTGCCTTATTCCAAGGTCTGCGATACCTTTCGGCCTCTGCGGCGGCATCGCGTCGCACGAAGAGGATCAGCAGAGCCGCGCGGTGAACTACGTCTGGAACTTCTGCAACGACACGCAGAAGCACGCACTCAAGTGGGACAAGAAATGGCCCACGAAGGAGCAAGTCTGATGAAACTCCGCCAGAAGATCCTGTTGCTTGCCGTGGCGCCGCTTGCGGTAGCCATGCTCGGCATCGCCCTCGCCGTGCGTTACCAGGCTACCCAGCTCGCGCAGCATGAGCGCGCGCTGGTCGAGGCCGCCTATCTGCAGAGCAAGGAGATGGAGCTGCGCCACTACGTAGAACTGGCGCAAAGCGCGATCGCGCCGCTGGTGCGCTCCGGCCGCAACGACGCCGACACCCGGCGCGCGGCGATGGAAGCACTTGCCCGCCTCGATTACGGCCCCGACGGCTACTTCTTCCTGTACGACCTGCAGGGCCGCAACCTGATGCATCCCCGCCAGCCCGAACTGGTGGGCCAGGACCTGTGGAGCATGCGCGACCCGCAGGGCGCGCTGCCCATCCAGCAACTGGTCGCCGCGGCCAACAACGGCGGCGGCGCGGTGCGCTACCAATGGAAAAAACCCTCGTCGCAGCAGCTCGCGCCCAAGCTCGGCTACGTGGTGGCGGTGCCTGAATGGGGCTGGATGCTCGGCACCGGCATCTACCTGGATGACGTGGAGCGCACGCTGCGCCAGCTCGACGCCCGCGCCGAAACCGATATCCGCGAAACCATGGCCTGGATCGGCGTGATCGCCGCGATCAGCATCCTGCTGGTGGCCGCCAGCGGCCTGGCGCTCAATGTCAGCGAACACCGCGAGGCCGACGCCAAGCTGCGCCAGCTTGCGCAGCGCGTGGTGCAGTCGCAGGAAGAGGAACGCGCGCGGCTGTCGCGCGAGCTGCACGACGGCATCAGCCAGTTGCTGGTATCGGTCAAGCTGGTGCTGGAAACCGCCACCAACCGGCTGCGGCTGGCGCCGACCGAAGGCGCCGCGGTGGCACCGGTGCTGGGCATGGCGCTGAACCGGCTCGACACCGTGTTCAACGAAGTGCGCCGCGTGGCGCGCAACCTGCGCCCGGCGCTGTTGGACGATTTGGGACTCTTTGCCGCGCTCCAGCATCTGGCGCGCGAGATGCAGGGCGGCAGCCGGCTGGAGATCGCCGTGACACAACATGGCACGCCGCGCGAGCTGCCCGACGAACAGGCCACCGCGCTGTTCCGCATCGCGCAGGAAGCGCTGACCAATGTCGAGCGCCACGCGCGCGCGCGGCGCGTCAGCGTGCTGCTGTCATTCGATGCCGATGCCACGCGGCTGACGGTGCGCGACGATGGCAGCGGGTTTGACGTGGCCCGCATGCAGCTCGACCCGCAGCGCGGCATCGGCCTGCGCAACCTGCGCGAGCGCATCGCGGCGCTGGGCGGGGAGTTTGGCATTGTGTCGGGCATGGGGGGCACAGAGCTGATAGCCTCACTGCCGCTTGCCAGTCCCGCTGCCAAAACCGCGGCGCTTCCGCACCATCCCACGCACGATCCCGTTTCAGCAGGACCCTCGCAGTCATGATCCCGTTTTTCGATACCGACCAGACAAGCACCGACGCACCCGCCCGCGTACTGCTGATCGACGACCACGCGCTGGTGCGCGACGGCATGCGCATGCACCTGGCGCTGCAGCCGGGCCTGCGCGTGGTGGGCGAGGCCGACGATGGCGAGGCCGCGCTGGCGTGGCTCGACCGGGCCGGCGAAGCCGAGCAGCCGGACCTGGTGATCACCGATATCGGCATGCGCGGCATGGGCGGCATTGCGCTCGCGGCCGCGTTGCATGACCGCTACCCGGAACTGGCGGTGCTGATCGTGTCGATGCACGACAACCTGGAGTATGTGCGGCAGGCGGTGCGCGCGGGGGCGCGGGGCTATGTGCTGAAGGACGCGCCAGCGGATGAACTGATGGCGGCGATCCAGTCGGTGCTGGCCGGGCGCGTGTTCTACAGCGCCCGCATCGCGCGCGGCATGGCCGAGCAGAGCCCGGGGCCGCTCGATGCGCTGACACGGCGCGAGCGTGACATCCTTGGCTGCATCGGGCGAGGCATGGCGAACAAGGAGATTGCGGCGCAGTTGGGGGTGTCGGTGCGCACGGTGGAGACGCACCGGCTCAATCTGAAGCGCAAGCTCGGGATCGAAGGACGAGCGGGGTTAGTGAAGTATGCGGTGGAGACGTTAGGGGATAGCGAGGCGGGACAATAAGCGCCCACGGACGCCAAAGAGGAGAGCGGTTTCGGGTGCTCCCCCCCTCAGGGTCCCTCAGGGGGAGAGGGTTGGGGTGAGGGGTGGGCTAGCTA
>NZ_JBEFLI010000089.1:0-24585 GCF_040578825.1 Cupriavidus necator
GTGGTGGCTGGTTAATAACACACCAGGGCATGCCGTTGGGCCGCCGTTCCCAATGCTGGTCCGCGCGACAGGTAGCTACTGTCATCGGTGGCGCCGGCAACTGGATCAGCTCGGCCGAGGCGCTTGGCGTCCAAATATAGCCCGCGGCAATAGCCACTGCCAGCATCCGGAATGCATCTCGCACAGATATCCCTCCTATTTTTCTTAGTACGAGCAACCAGTGGTGACTGTGCCTACCAGTTGTCCCCCAATCGCACCCACATCATTGCCCGAGTACCAGGCGGCCGGGGACACGGCACTTGCCTGCGCGTACCAATATGTTCCGTAGTCGTTCAGCCAGAAGTAGACGCCTTGAATCGGAGGCATCACGTTCCCGGTGACGTTCACCATCTGCTGCTTTGGCGTGTAGAGCGCCCACGCCGTTCCGCCCGGACAGTAGTCCTTCCCGATCGTCACCCCGTCGGTAACGTTATCGAATTTGCGATTGATGGTCATATTCCCAAAGGCATTGCGAAAGAGCCTCCAGAAACCGCCGCGGCAGATATAGCCGCGACTGTTCGCATCACTCATCACTTGATCAGCAAGCGAGCACGGTGCCCCGTCATAGATCCCCTCTAAAGCGTTGCCGACCGGTTGCCACTTACCATAGCCGCATACCACCAAGCTAGCCCACGTGTTCTGGTTCCGGCGCACCGACGCTTCTTGGCTACAGGCCGTTCCGGGCACGGCCGCAGCATAGAGATAGTTGTCCCTGTTGACCACCGCATCTTGCGTCGCCATCCGATTGGAAATCGTCGCCCGGGTAGCATTCACGTCCTGGGTCTGAACTGTAGTCGCTGTAACCGTCTTGGCGTTGTTCATGTCCTGGTTGTTCATGTCGATCGCGGTGTTCATGCGATTCAACTCTGGACGACCAGGTACGGCGTTCCGCCACAGATAGTCGCCGCTCCCGTCGCCGTCAGATGAAAAGAGCGCGGTCGCAATGTGGCCAGCGCCAGGAGCAACGCCAAAATCGCTGGCCAGCGAGTTCCATTGCCCGTCAGGTGCCTTGATCAAGTTGGTGTTGCTTGGAGCGATGTAGCCACCGACGCCTCTCTGCATGCGAGCGATCCGCTGTGCATTCTTGGGGCTGATGGACGACCCACCGGAAGTGACGACAAGCGCCTCAAGCTTGGTTGCAGTTGCGCTAGGTCTGCGCACGACGATGTTGAAGGTTTGACCATACGGTGTGGTCGCGCTCACCCCCGCTGGAATGTAGCCCGCGTTCTGGATCGTCGCAAACGGGATGGATGTTGGCGTCGTGCCGCTAAGCCCGGCCGTCACCGTCCCGATGTTGTCATCGAGGTATTTGCGAGCCCCCTTTGCCACCAGTAGCTGCTGATCCGCCGCGCTGCGGTTTACCAGCTCATCAGCGTAATCACCCAGCATCGGCCACATCATGCCGAGTACGGAAACGATGATCGTCAATGTGACGGTCATCTCGATCAGCGTGAAGCCTCTCGCGCGGCGTCGACCACGCCGGTTCCTCTTGTTGATCATGCTGTCTTGAGTACCTGATTGGTTGCGCCGCGGCGGGACTGGTGCTCGATATCGTTTTCGAGGGTCTGGAGCTTGTTGTCCCGAATCTTGCTGCGAATCGCCAGGCCATCCTCACCGATACACGACAGCGCCCGGACCGACAGCTGGCGCCCACCATTGGGAAGAATCAGCATGGTCTGCCAGATCACCATAGACACGCCAAGGGACAGCATGTATCGCATGCTCTCGCTACTAGTACCTCCCTCGCCCGAGGCGGCGAGGATCGCAAGTTTCTCAAGCGCCTGGGAGGCCGATCCGGCGTGGATCGTCCCGAACGTAAGCTGGCCGCTGGCCGATGCTCGGACAACCTCTGATGCGGCGGCACTATCACGGATCTCGCCAACCACGACCATGTCGGCCTGCATTCGCAATGCCCGCAACAGCGGCTCCCGATAGCCGCCGGTGAGCCGACTGGCTGGGAACTGGAACATATACCCGCCCCCGTGGGCACCGGACAGTTGCTGCTCGATCGGATCCTCCACGGTTACAGCGACTCCGCCGTTCATATGCAGGCGCTGGACGACGGTGCTGAACAGAGAGGTCGACTTCCCTACTCCCGGCTCGCCGGCGAACAAGACCAAACCCTTCAGATTGCTGGAAAGCAGATTCAGGCCTACGTGCCGCGGTAACCCCAGATCCCGGAATGGCTTGAGTGCGCGCTGGAACTGCCGGAGCACGAAGAGCACCGCACCAGCATGGTCTTCCTGCGCTGTTACCCGATAGAGCCGGTTGTCTTCAACAATGCTGAACTCAGGGACCTGAGTCTCACTATACGTGGCCTGGCAACGACCACGAATCTCATCGAGCTGCGCCTTGAGCGCGGGCGGGGCAACGTCCACCAGCTGACTTGAACTAGTCAGATTCTTAAGCAGCGCGACCTGCGGATGCAGGTACAGATCAAGGAAGGTCAGGTCCCCAAGTCTCATGTCGTCGTTCCTGTCGATAGCTGAAGCCGGACGCGAACACCTTAGAGGCACGGCCGGCAAAGAGGCATGGGCCTTAGACGTCCGCCGACGACCAGATCAGCGTTACACGGGTGGCGGTACCACAGAGCGTAGTGGCCGTAGCGGTGGTAACTGTCGCCATGTCGATCGTCGCCGTAGCGCCGACCCCGACCGAGCGGGGGATGCTCTTCTTCACACCAGTCACGAGCTTGCGGCACTCAGCGTTGGGAATGTTCGATGAGGCGATCGTCACGGTCCCGCCGCTGTCGATCGTCGTGAGCGTGTAGTTCCCGCCATAGGTATTCTTCAGGACGCCACCGGTGATCGTGACGTTCGAAGGGATGGTGTTCTGATCCTGCAGCGCCTGTACCAGGTTTGCAGAAGCCGGGTAGCCCTGAGACGAGCGGATATCACGCAGGGAAGCGAAAAGGTTTTGGATATTGGTCGATTCCTCCAGTGCCGAACCTTTGGTGATCGCCGTATTGCTCAGGCTACCGGCCAGCGCGTAGATGATCACCGCGATGGAGATAACAACCATCAATTCGATCAGGGTGAAGCCACCTTGGGTAGCGTGCGCACTGGTCTTCAGATGGCCACGGATCTTCGATTTCATTGCATTCCTCTCTAAGTAATGTTCCCGCGCTGGCCGCGGCACTTAATTATATCTTTTGTGTTAGTGTTATGCTCCGCATTAAATGCGATCAGCCCAAAGTTCCCATCGAGCTCTGGATCAACCCGAAGATCCCGAACACCATCACCAGCAGCAAGCCGCCGGCAAACAAGATGCCGAGCGCCAGCAGATAGCGGCCAATCACTCGTACGGCCTCCAGTGATCGCTTCATCCATGATGAGGCGAACAGCGCCATGCTTTCCTCGAAACCGTCGACATCGGAAACCGCCCGAAGGATGTGGACAGCGCGAGGATCCGGGAACTCATACCCGGCTGCATGCATGGCCTCCCCTAATGTCTTCCCTTGATTGATCCCGTGCAAGATGGCCCTAACTCGGGTCCGCAGCCATGGCCCCCCCTCCTCCGAGAGGAGTAGCAACGCTTCACTCATCTGGATACCGGCTTTCAGCATCACCGACATGTTCACGAGAAATCCAGAGCCATGCAGCGCACGGTAGAAGGACCATGGCGGGATCCTGTCTAGGTAGACTCGGATCTCCGCCTTGCTCAAGTTTGGAATCGACCAGGCGATTACCCCCAAAATCACAGGAATGAGGAACACCAACGCCCAGTAGTTGTTCACCATGCTCGCTACCTGGTTGAGGAGCCTCGCAGCGCCATCCCAGCGGTCAGGTGGCGTAAGCTTGGACAACTTTGGCACCACTACGGTCGATATCATGTAGAGCATCCCGAAGGCCGAGCCGATTACGACCACTGGATATCCCATCGCGCTGAGAACGGTCCCAACCATCTCGCCTTTTGCCGCCAACATGTCGGCCACCACAGCGAGCTGGTCCTCGAGGTTGCCGGCCTCCTCGCCAGCCTTGACCAGCGCTACTTCGTGAGGCGAGCCCCATCTCTCCAGTGCCTCGCCTAGTGACTTTCCCTCCCGGATCGAGTGCATGATGTCTGCCAGCATCAAAGCTGCCGGCCTGCTTGGGCGACGGCCTTCGCTTGACTCGATGACGTAGAGTCGGTCCAGGGCCGTTAGGATCTGTAGGCCCATCTTCAGCATCAGGGACATCTGGTTGTAAAAGTCGATCCGCGCATCCACGCCAATCGCCTGCCGAGCTCTCCAGTGCTGCAGCTGTTCCCACAGTTCCACTGCCTTCTCAAACACTTCTGCTCCTTACGCGGCGCGCAGCCGGCTACCTGAGTTTGATGTACCGCCAGCGACACCAATCATGCGCAGATCAGTATCGAGCGGCGACACGTCGGCCTCCCCGTCTCGGGGATCGACATCGCCAGCGTTGATCCGCCTGATCATGGCTTGGCATTTGGTAACTCCGCCCAGCTCGGTTACCCAGTACTTTCGAGCCGCGATCTTGCCTCGATCCCGATAAATGTCCATAAATTCGCCGTTGGGCACGACCGTCTCTCCGACCATCACCCGGCCCACTGCACCGACGCGGCATTCGTTACACCCCCGGCCGCGAAGACGGATGTTGGTCGGATCGCAATATCGCTCAATGCGCTCGACCAGATCCGCCGGCAACTCATGCTTGTGCTCCGCGTACGGCTTGGAGCAGGCCTTGCACAGCTTCTTGGTCAAGGACTGATTCACAAACCCCGTGGTTAGCATCGGATCAAGGATCATGCTCGAGTCAACGCCGAGATCGACCAGGCGTTGTGGCACGGATGTGGCGTCGTTTGTATGCAAGGTCGTCCAGACCACGTGTCCAGTCATGGCCGCGCGGTATGCGGCGATTGCCGAGGATTTGTCCCGGATTTCGCCAATCATTAGGACATCCGGGTCCTTTCGCAGAAGATCGGAGATCCCAGTCGACCAGGCTTGGGAGATTTGCTGCTCGGTTGCCCCTTCTGAATTCAGCGGCGTGGCCAGCATGCCCGGCACGCTGTACTCAGGTGGGTCCTCAATCGAGATCGCCCGAATGCCGGTAGGGCGGCCGCGGCCACCCGCCGCTTTCGAGCCGGCCATCCGCTGGCGGCCCTCCTCCAGCGTTTCTCCCATGATCACGGACAGCGTGAGCGACTTACCCGAACCGGTTGGCCCGGTCACAACGTTGATCCCATAACGAGACCTGCGCATCGTCTTCAGATCCTCTGTCTGTTCTGGGAGGAATCCGAGTGATGCGATCGAGCTCGCCGCCTGATGTTTGCTGTACAAGAGCCGGATCACCATCATGATGCCCTTGTCGGTCGGCCTCGTGCTTACCCGGGCACCGTAGATGCCCATCTGCTTGACATAGGCAGAGCTCAGCCTTGCGTCCTGACTGCGGGTAGTCTTAAAGGTCTCGTCGGCAACGTCGCACATGGACTGGTAGATAGAGGACATCAGATCCCTGACGTGCTGCGCCGACAACTGGTAGAACTCGTACAAGTCGCCGTCTAGCCGAAACTCAATTGTTCCGACCTCGTCCCCAACAACCAAGTGGATATCGGAGGCATCCTCGGCAACGGCCTGTTTCACGTAGCCGATCACCTCGGTTTGCCGATCTGACGCTTGCACCTCGTTTGCACCCACCTTACCCGTTTCGCCATCGCCAGAAAGCTCGCTGTAGAGAAGCTCCAGCTCGTGGTACCCAACCTCCCGTGTGCGGATCGAATCGCCCCCTCGCGCGCGCACCAGCTGCAGATAGCTCTTGACGTGTGGGTTAAGTTGCTGGCCGGTCAGGACATGCAGCACGCTGTCACTGGTGAGACACAGCAGCTTACGAGCCGCGTCATTTGCCGGATACAGTCCGCGCGCGGCGGACCATGCAACAAGCCCTCGCCTTCGCGCGTTCGCGATCGCATCGCGCACTCGGTCTGTCGCTTTATCCATCGTGCGCCTCTATTGCGCTTTGATTTGCGAGATGGGTGGCTGGCCTACCGTAACCGGAATCATCGCCGGCGGCGACAGCTGCGCGTTCTGGAAGCCCGGTTGGGTCACTGCCTGGGTTTGCGGCGCCGCCGCTCCGGCCTGGCTGGCGCTGCGCTCAGAGGCATACTTCAGTCGAACAGTCTTCTTCCCGCATCGAACCGGAACGCCCCGCTCTGCCGAGTCGGATACGGACTCTACCCGGCAACCGCTTCCACGCAGCCGCTCGCCGGCGCCAAGCTCCGCTTCTTGTCCGTCGGGGTACGTTACCACTGCGAACAACTTGCCCGATTCGCCACTGATGCGGGCTACGACTGGCATCCCAGTGTCCTTCCGCGTGGCCTCGGCGGCTGCCGCCGCTGCCTTAGCGCGGGCCGAAGAGCCTTGAAGCGCCTCTAGCTCCTGCTGCTTCTTTGCCAGCGTGAGTTGCGCCTCCACCACCATCGTCTGCTGGTGAAGGCTAGACCAGACGGCAAGCGATCGCTTCTGCGCGACAACGTCCGCGGGATCGTCTTGCGCCGCGGCCGCTGGCAGGGCAAGGACTGCACCGACTACCAAGGCAATTGCAGACCGAAGACTACTTTCTTGCATATACCACTCCATTGATCGTCCATTGCAGGCCAACTTGCTTTCCGGCCCCAAGCGCATCACCAGCGCCGGCCGAGAGTTTGACTTCCGAGATCACCAAACCGGGACCGAGGAGCGGTCCCATGACCTGGTCAATCGGAAACGGACTGGAAACCGAGAACGTGTACTCGTTCCACCAAGGATCCGGCACCTGCGCCTGAGCTTCGCCAATTAGCTTCACCAGGCTTGGCGGGGGTGGCTCTTTTGGCGGCGGCTGCTTCTTGGTGAGCTCGGGTACCTTCATCACATTCAGGCGCTGGAAGCGGGAGTTCCATTCCAGTTCAGCCTGCGCTGACGTTGTGAGGTGTACGTCCCCTCGCGGCAACATGGGAGCTTCGGCACCAACTGGTCCGATCGCCGTTCCGACCTCCGGTGTGACACTCACGGTCGGGAAATGCGTCCGGGCAGCAGCCAGGAAACCGTCTTCGCTTGCACCAGGGGTGCGGTCGTAGCTGACGGTCATGCGCGTGCCATCGCATGTCACATTATTGAAGCGCCAACCTTCAATGACGGCGGGAATTCGGTCGTCCTCTACAGTCGCATCCATACACCGGCTGAGCACCGTCGTGGCCGCCGGCTCATTTGGCCATTGCGGGACCGGGGCCTTGCGTTTGACCTGCTCGATGGCAGCCTTTCGTTCCTTCTCGAGGTTCTCAGCATCGCGCGCAGCGGTGAATGCCGCCTGCATCGCCTCTTCCTCCTCGCGGGCAACATTAAGGTAATGCTGAATGAGGGTGCCAGCGAGGGCAACCGCCGCAGCGCCGCCGTACAGGATGACCTCGCGCCGCCCAAAATCCGGCCCGGTCGATCGAATCGGATAAACGCGCGCACGGCCCGAGCGGGCCCGCTTCAAGGCGTCACGGCTCAACACCGCGTCCAGACTAAGGCTCTCAGCTGCGGCGAAGAAACTCCGAGGCGCATAGATCTTGGCCCAAGGCAGCCCCACGATCTCGTCGAACCGCGCACGGACGTTCGCCTCGCTTCCGGCCATGTCAGCCTCAGGAATGATCGCCCCATTGTGCACGCCAGCCATCACGAACATGCGCTCAGTGACCTCGAATACGCCCAGCCAGGATGTGCCCAGCTGATCCGCAAGCGTCGGCACCAGCGCCTGAGCCTTCCGAAACGGCCGCGTACCCGGCGCGGTCACAACGTAGCCTATCTGCGTCATCGAGCCTTCTCGCACGACGAACTGTCGGAGGCCATATTGCTTGGTGAATCCCTTGACCTCTCGCATGAAGCCCTTTGGCTTGGACGCCGACTGCCAGAGCAAACCGACAGCATAAGCCGTGCCCGCAATCACTATAAGGTCCGTGGTCGGCGCCAGACTGGCCGTGCGGCCACCTCTCTTAGCTCTCGCCATGTCCGCCCTTTACTCGACGACCACGGGTGTTACCAAGAACACCATGACGTCCTTCGAGGTTTTGCGGCTCTGATTTCCGCCCAGGAGCCAGAAACGCGCGTCGCCCGTGCCGCTGCGGGTGGTGTCATCCCCCATCTGCTCAAAGCCAGAGAGCACCCAAGTTTGGCCGGCTTTCAGCTTCACCTTCTGGCTGAGGATCCGGTTATCCAAATCTGGAGCTTCCATCTTGGAGGTACCGGCTTCGATGCGACGCAGATCAAGTAGCGAACTCAGGTTGACGTCATATCGAAGTAGCAGCTCCTGACCATCGAGCAACAGTGGCAACAGGGACATGTTATAGCCGGTCGTGAAGTTGCCTGGCACGAGAGAGATCTGGTTACCCACGTTCGAGACGGCCGTGCTGGAGGAGCTCGCAATGTAGGTCTGGCTGCGGCCGACCTGTAGTGGCGCAACCTGAAGATTCAGCGTTGTCACGGACGCAGTTGTCACGGTCGACACTCGACCTTGCGTCGACAATGCATCAACCATCGCTTTGGTGCCTGCCCACGGGCTCGTGGGGCTGACGACGCCAACCGACGCCGATCCACCGCCCGTCGGCACGGAGAACGCCGACTTGAAATTGATGCCGTATTTATTGAGCGACGAGTACACGGCGTCCCAGTTGAGCCCAACGCTGTCTTCGTCCTTCAGCGTGACGGTGAAGGCCTGAACGCTAAGCGTCACCTGACGGGTAAGGCGCTTGTTCTCCGCCTTCACGTAGGACTCTACGCGAGCAATACCGTCCGCACGGTCAGTAACCGTGACGGCCATCGTCGCCGGATTGAGATGCGCCTTACCGATGTTCGCTGTAACAAGGGCATTCAGGGTATTCTGCATCCCCTCGATCATGTCAGTTTGGAGTTCGAGTTTGGTGGACTGGCGGCTGCCTGCAGAGTCAAACTGATTCGATGCCTGCGTGCCGCTGCCGGTGGCCGAACTCCCGCTCGTCTTGCCTGACTGGACGGTCGTATTGACGTCAATCTTTCCCGGGATGATGTCCAGGTTGAACACCCGGGTGTCTACGTAGTAGATCGTGATGCCGCTATCGTCGACCTTGTAGCCGAGGCCGAGGCGAGCGGTAACAAGGTCGAGAAGCCCTCGAAGCGGCCGGTTACGCCACTGAATTCCGGTGATGACACCGGCTTGACTAACCCCGCGCGGCGCCGAAATCGAACTGTTCGCCAGGCTTATCGTGTTTCCGCCACCGTTGAGGCTCGGCGATGGCAACCCCCCCGCGGGTGTCCGGTTGGATGCTGCTGACGGCGCCCCGGATGGGCCAATGCCGCTAAGCTGCTGCAACGCCTCCTGGGTAACGTTGACCGCCACGCGGCACCGCTTCGCTACGTCGTCAGCAAACTCGCTGATCGATGTGGACGCATAGGGGCTGAAGGTCACCATGCAGTCAAGAGGGCTCTTTTCGCCCTTGCCCGCATTCCCACCAAGCGGAATCGGCGAGTCATCGACGTATAGCCCGGACCCCTCGCGAATAGCCGAGTACGGCGACGAAGCCGGCTTCTGAGTGCGCATGCCGTTGACCAACGCCGAAGCCTGGTCAGCGACCTCCTTGCCCTTGTCCATCCCTTCGCTCACGCGCTGTAGCGCGCAACCGTTGGCCAGCAGCACGGCTGCCAGCGCGGTCGCCCCAACGCGGGCGACTCGGGCGTTGCCAGCTCGCTGGCCAATCGTGTTGTGCTTCATATTGTCTGGCCTCAGTTGCGCTTGTCCACGACTTCGAGAATCCCCTGCTCCTTATGGAGCACCACCTCGATCGGGCGCTTCACTCGCATGTATGGCGTCATGGTGCGGTCAACCGCCTCAAGGAAATCCCCACTCCACTCCATATCGGGTGCCGGATAGTCGGTGGACGCATTCCAGCGCAGCTTCCATTGACCAGTACGGTCGACCCATTCCTTGAGCACCTGTTTGAGCGTCATCCCCTTGTCAGATTGGGAGACCCAGCGTTCGATCGGAGCCGGATTGAACGACGGCTGTGGGGCTGGTGAGCCCGCCGGCCTGGCCACTGACAGCAACGCTGCAGGATCCTGATAGACGGGCGGCGCCAACGGGCTGGACGCGACCTGCCGCGCAGGCACCATCTGTTCGGCCAGTGCCATCGGGCTTACGCGCATCGGTTCGATGCTCACGACGCTTCCCTTTACGCGCACCACCACCCCTGCGCGCTCGGCGACCGTGCGCAACGCTGCGCTACGCGCGACACCTTGGGGGATCACCACCGGCGTCTGCAGCAAACCCGACTCTCCCTCGAGCCTGATCGGACCGATGATCGGCACCAGCTGCGCGATCAGTGAGTCCGCCAGGGGCATTGGGCCATATGGTCCTGGGTACGGGGCATACCACTCGGTCCCGGAGAAATCGCCCTGCAAGGCATCCGGACCAGGACGGGCTGCGCCAGGTACCACCATCGCGATGGAGGTCGCGGCTACAGCACCCGAAGGTGCAGCCGGTGACTGCGGTACCGCCTGCCGCTCATCAATAAAGCCAAACGCGGAGCTTGCCGCAACCGCCGTCGCGATCATTGCCCCCATACGAAGGGGGCTGCGACGCTGCATGCCATTTTTCAATTCGATTCCTCCACGGCCGCGCTTGCGGCAGTCATCATATTTCATTTTAACAGTTAACGCCGAAATATCATCAAGTGGCAAACCGTTCTGATCAGATCTGCTCAGTACTCCTCGCCGGGGTCCTGCAGGCGGGAGAAACGGCGCACGTGCCAGATAGGTCTCGCTGAAACGCGCTCTCCTCGCAGCTTTGACCGGGCCCGGCGTATCATCCAGCTGAGCGTGTATCCCTTTCGCTGCAACCACCAGACGACGGCGGTCATGATGATGGCGAAGCCCATCGTCCACAGTCGCGCGTAGAACAGACATACCAGCATCGGGAAGCTGCAATACGCCGGGATGTTGGTGAATGGTAGCCCCATACTCTCGGCAGATCTCACCCAATCCGCGATCTTCATGCCGCCTCCAGAAGTAGCTCTCGGCTCGATGGGATCCGGTGAGTTTGCCCGTGTCCCTCCAGGAAGGCAGCTGCCTCGCGGATCGTCATATTGGTCACATCGCGGAATGCCGGTACTGCCAGGTGCCGTGGTGAAAGACGCGCTGGCGGCCCGTTCGGCGGAGATTGGGGCCCGCCAGGGCTTCAAAGTAGGCCGCAAGCAGCTGAAAGAGCTGAAGGAAGATGTCACTCGCGAGCTGCTGCCAAAGGCCTTCGCAACGCGCAGCAAGACCGCTGTATGGGTCGATCCCGTCAACAACCTGATCTGCATCGACGCCGTCGGTTCCAAGGTCGACACCATCGTGACCGCCCTCTTCCGGTCCATTGATCGGCTTGAGGCCACGCCGCTGCATTGCAACCTGTCCCCCGCGGCCGCGATGACGGACTGGCTGGCCAGCGACGCAGCACCCGCCGGTTTCACTGTCGACCAGGATGCCGAGCTCAAAGACTCTGGCGAGGGCAAGTCTACCGTGAAGTTCGCAAACCATAGCCTGGATACGGCGGATCTCGGTCATCACCTTGCCGGTGGCAAGCGGTGCACGCAGCTGGCAATGACCTGGGAAGACCGAATCTCGTTTGTCCTCACCAGCGCCCTGGGACTTAGAAAGATCAAGGCTCTGGATGTGATCAAAGACGAAACGAAGGATAACGGCGAGGACGCGGACGCCAGATTCAATGCCGACTTCGCGCTGATGGCTGGCGAGCTTGGCAAGCTGATTGCTGCCCTCCGCGGCGCACTCGGGGGCGAATCGCCGGCCGAGGGCGTCCGACATCGAACCGATGAACAAGAGCTGCCGATGGCGGCGTGAGAATTTCAATGAGTAACAAACTACACCTCGAAGAGATCCGGTTGCCTGCGGACTGGGTGGGCCAGTGCTTCACACAAACCCAGGGCGATATCACTTCGCTCTACGCTTCCCGGGCATCTGAAACCACCCCTGCTCACATTGCCAGCTGCGGCCCATTGACTGGTGACGTGCTCAAGGCCTTGGCTGTTGCGCTCAGTGACGCGTGGAGAACCGGCCGCGGGCTCGCCCCGAGGGCTGACCCTGAGCCATATGAAGTGCCGATTGGTGCAGAGGTGCCAATGCGACGTCAGAGCGCGCAGCGGCTGCTGCTGAACACTTTCGGCGCAGCGCCGATCGTCACCTTCATGCAACACGCGAGCAACGTTGCCCGCGAGGCGGACCCGCTCCTGAAGGACCTGGTCTGGCAACAAGGCCGTCGCGGCTACATGGTCGAGTACAGGCTGCTGGACCAGGCGGGTAACGTTGTAGCCGCCGACGTCGAAAGCAATAAGGCCCTGCGCGCCGCCCGCATTGCGCGGCTTGCCGATGTCGACGCATGGTGCATGCCTCTTGAGGACTTCGAGCTAAGTTCACTGGCGATTCCGGTGACCAGGGGAAACGGTGCGACGGAGTTCCGTATGCTGGTCGTTGAAGGCGCTCAGGCCCCGGCCGGCGCTCAGGACCTCAACGCGCTCCGCTCCGAGCTTGGCCGCATCTACGATCGCGCGACAGTCGGCAAGAATGGGCTAGAGCTGGCGCCGCGGCAGGAATGGATCGCATCGTCGGTCACGCAGCTGTTGAACCGCGCTCTGGACAGCGACCTCCGGACGTTCCAGATGGCAGGTGCGAAGGCGATGATCTTCTTTCACGCGGATAACCCTCGCCTGAATCCACATTCAGTCCGTTCGATGGTCCACTGTGACCTGGTGGTAGCGGCCTGCGAGCGGGGCGAGCACGTGCCGGATGAGGTGATTGCCGACCTGCGCGCAAGGAATCCTCGGATCGAATTGCCGATGGCGGCGCCCGCCGCAGACCGTCAATCGTATTCGCGCCCGACGCTTCATTGAGCGTAGCGTGGCCACTCAGATTTTGAAGGAGCAGTCGTTGAGCCCGTAGGCATCCCCATAAACGAAAAAAAGCCTGGAGTTGGCGCTCCAGGCTTTTTATCGGCATAGACAAAGGGGTGGACGGCTTCGAAACCCTCTTGACTCGACCTCTAAGACAGTTCGAGTCTACGAAGCCTCGGCCTTCGCTGTCAATGCTCCCTCCACAAATTTGCGCGTTGATCGAAGATGAATTTTGGCTTCGAAGGGCTTCCTATTGCCCAAAAAACAACAGCATGCGGCGGTGCGTTGCATGCTCCATCCTCGATTGTCAGCGATGGCCGGGAGCCCAAGGCAGCCAGGTGCGATGCAGGGCGGCTGCCTGAGCGGATCCTCAGAGCGATCGCATTGGTCTACGAGTCCGATGGGCTCCGGGCTTTGCACATCACTAGTCGGCAAGTCCTGGCCACGCTCATCCGCTTCGCACTGAACCAGAACGATCCCACCTCGCTCGCCTTCATAAAGAAGTCAACGATTGCACAGCACCTCGCGATTAGCGAGGCCACTGTCTATCGAGCGCTCGGCGTACTTGAAGATGCCGGGCTTATCGAGCGTGAACGGCAGCAACGCACCAGGGCGCAGCTCGAGGTCGTTGGACGGATCGGGTTCACCGCAAAGTTGCTGCAGTGCATCGAGGTCGCTGGCCGGCAACTTGGGTCCGCTGAACCTCCGACCGGCCACGATGAGTCCCAGTCCGGCTCTACATGTCTCGCACCGGTGAGTGGCGTAAACAAACCCAAGCAGTCTTCTACGAAGAAACATCCCGGGCGGGGAGTCTTTGTGCAAATTGACGATCAGGCAGTCCCCATTGATCTGGCGCCTCTCGTGCGCGATCAAGAGCTTAAGACGTCCGCCCTCTTCCTGCTGATGCGGCTCGCGAGGGAGGCTGGTCACCGACTGTCGGACGTCGTCTCGGCATCCGGCCATGCTCTCGGGCCGCTCCGGGGGCGAGAACTGTTCGCCTACCTCAAGTCGCTCCTCGGAAAGCCCATCGATTATGGCCATGTGGTCCGGACTCGGAAGGCCCAAGAAGATGAAAGGCACGCAGCCGACGCTCGGGCCGCGCAGGACCGGAAGGAGGTTGCCCAACTCATTGAGCGGTACCGCGGTAGACGGGTGTCAGCACCCGACGGGCGGATCTATGAGGTCGACTCGGCGTCGATCGTGATCACCGAGGCCAACGGCCGCCGAAGTTCATTAGGGCATGGCCAGGCCCGCGCCTGGCTCATCGAGATGGACAGAGCAGCGACTGGGTTCACGCGTCCTCTGGCCCAACCGTCGTCAGCGACAAGGTCATCGTCGGCCATGGCACAGGCAGCTATTGAGCAGCTTCGCAGCCTCGTCGGCGGCAGCCAGGCCTCCAAACATCTTTGGAGGCTGAGCTCGGGGGCCGAGGTTACGCGCTTCAACGCGCTTGGAGGCGCTTGAACGCGCTAGTTGAACCCTCTGGGAGGTGAGAGTTACGCGCCTCAAGGCGCCTGAGTGCGCTTCAACGCGCTGCAACGCGCTTGAGCGCGCTAAGACGCGCTTGAAGGCGCTAGATCAGTCGGCCTTGCCTGATATAGACGTCGTCGTTGCGCAGTTGGTGGGCTGGGTGGGATTCGAAGGCGTGGCCGGCATTCAAGCGGAGGTGCTGGGGGCAGGCGAGCGGGGCATGGCGGGAGGGACTTGGATGGTGCATCGGTTTGGGCCGCAGCCTTCATAGTATCTGCGGCGGTGCCGCTTAGAGCACCTAAGGTATGGTGTATCGGTTTGGTCCGCAAACCGGGCGGTGCGGCGCAAAGGTGCATCGGTTTGGTGGCGTGCAGGGAAATTTGCGGGAATAGTGAGCACTCCCTTCGTCCACGAGCGCCAAACTCAGGTGGAAGGAGCCGCCTCCGCAAATTTTGCGGACCAATCCATTGCACCATCGTCAGTCAAAGCCGCGATCTGGTCCCTCGGGCCCCCCACTGCGGACCAATCAACTACACCTTGAGGATTTGCGGCCCAAAAGAATGCACCTTCACGTCGTACTTAGCTTCTCGGTGTGTCCTTAGGGCACGGCTCAGACACTTCTGAAGGGCTTGCGGGCCAATCGATTACACCTTTGGTGGTGACTGGGGCCCGGAGGGCTCGGTTCTTTCTTCCGTTACGGGATGGCTTACGGACCAATTTGCCAGCGTTTGCGCACCAACCCATTGCACCTTGATCCCCGCCGCGGCCTTGTAACCCTGGTGCCGAGGACGTAGCCGTGCGGACCAATGCGTTACACCATAACTGTCTTGCGGACCAACCGATGACACCCCACAGGATCCGTGCCTACTTGCGGACCAATGAACTACACCATGGTTTCTGCGGCCCAATTGATTGCACTTTGAGGTTTGCTTGGCCACTCTGGACCCAAACCCTTCCCCGTTGTTCGAGGGCTCCAGCTGCGGGAACACCGACATGAAGCCGCCGGAGAATACCATCACATGGCTGGCGAATATCGCCTGGTGATGCCAAGCGAGAGCGCGTAGCTTGCGCCGTCGGAGAAGCCGGCATAGCCCTGCCGCCGCGGGTTGCAGCCGTTGCCCCTGTTGCTTTGGGTCGCTTTTGTTTTTGCCCGGGCCTCAGTGGATGCTTGAAGTGTGGATAAGTACCGTCGTTTTTGACTGTCCGCAAATCTTTGCGGAGAGCTAGCAGCTTCGTTTACGTAAACCAACTAACGTATACGGCCCGGGATTTTGCTTGGAAAATCAAGAAGTTACATCGAGCAAAGTGTTAACGATTGGTGGCAAGGTGGCATTATTTGGTCCAAAGGTGGTCCGCAATGGGCCGCAAAGGTGTAATCGGTTGGCCTCAAAAGGTGCTAACAGTTGGTGTCAAGGTGCAAGTGATTGGTGCAAGGTGTTAACGGTTGGTGGCAACAGCCTAATCTGCCGGAAAGTCGCACGTAGATTGGGTTTCCAGGCGGCTGGCTCGCGTCGATGGTGGTATGCATTGGCCCGAGGGTGTCATCGATTGGTGTGAGTTGGCGATGGTGCTGCGCAAAGGTGCAATCGTATACTTGACTCATTACACCTTTACAGCGATATTACCGTCCGTCACTCTGTGTACTCGGCGCCCTCTCCATGTCAAACGTCCCGAAGAACATTCAGGAGCAACTAGGCTTCGACATCTTCAACGCTGTCCGCGAGGATCTGGGGCCCACTACCGCAATCACCGAATCGCCGCGGGAGATCGGTTACCGCAAGACCAATGTTCTGATCGACGTGTCACCGATGTCGCTTGTGGCCAGGCGAGCAATCAACGCCTTGTGGCTCACCGTATCAGAGAATCCGGATCTCGAACATTACGATATCGAACTCAACTACTTCAAATGGCTTTCGAAGTTTGAAACGTCGAACAATGTTGCACATTTGAAGAAAGCTTTGCGTGAGTGCCAGGCCTCATCCGTTCAAGTTTCTGTTGAGGATTCAGGCGGCGACCCGCAATGGGTATCTGTGCCGCTGCTGGGCTCAGTTGGGATTACCGGCGGGCGCGTCGTGTTCAAGGTCGACGAGATGATCCGTCGGCAGTTGAAGGATCCGCAGCGCTACACATATCTCTCCTTGCGCATGTCAGCGGCGTTGAGCCAGTACGCCTATGTTCTTTATGAACGGCTTGGCTCGCTTCGTTTTATGGGCACGACTGGCTGGATCCCAATCGAAGATGTCCGAAAGTGGGTCAATGCCGATGCCGTGAAATCGCTGACGGAATACAAGCAGTTCAAGCGGTTGGTCCTCGACAAGAACATTGCTCAAATCAATGAGCTGACGGACCTCTACATCGAATACGAGACGAAGACTGCGCCGGGCTCGCGCCGCGTAGCGGCGATCCGTTTCAAGCTCCGGGATAACGCCGAGGGCAAGCTGGTTCTGGATTTCGCGCAGCCGCACGAGCTGAAGGATCTGTACGAGACGCTTGTGAAGGGCTTCGGGCTGAGCAAAAAGCAGATCAACGAGATCATTAGCAATCGCGAGGTGAACACGGATGAGAGAATCCGCGCCGCGATCGAGCTCGTGAAGTATCGGGTAAAGGTCGGTGTGGTCAAGTCACCAGGTGCCTATCTCGTGCGAGCGATCAACGAAGGATGGGCTATGAGCGAAATGGAGCGGGCTGTTGCTGCGGGGAATGCGCCTGCCCTGCCCGCTGCCGAGCCGAAAGTTCCAACAGCAGAGATTGAGTTCGCCCGAAATCTTGAGAGGGATATCGAGGAGGGGTTGGCCATCTTTGACTCCCTGGGGTCTGACGATCGGTTGAAAGTCCTCGAGGGCCTGTACAAGGAGACGACTTTTCAGATGGCTGCTCGCCGGCAGAAGGTTAAGGCGAAGCCGGATGAGGTGGCCATCTTGGCTCGCAAGGCGTTGAAATTGGAACTTGGTCAGTACGCCAAGCGCTGGTCAGATGCACGCCAAGCGGCATAAGACTCCACGACATAAAAAATATATCTCTCAAAAGATACGTCGTTCCCGCTTTCTCGCTTGAAAGTCATTGGCATGGGTCAGAGCGCGGCCAACGACTTTCACGTATGAAAGTGGAGCTTGGCGCCGCTGGCGTTACCATCCACTACTGCGCGGTCCATCACTTCCATCGCAATTCCAGAGGTGTTCCGCCGTCTTCTCCGTACCTTGGCGGCCCGATGCTTTCAAGCATGAAACCAGGGCTCATCCAGGCGCCGCGGCATGCTCCCATTACTTTCACGCTTGAAAGTCCGTCGAGGGGGGCAGTTCACTTGGCCGGCTTTCAAGCATGAAAGCTCCCAACCTAGCTTCTCCGTCGGCTACCCGGAATGCATCCGTCAGGGCTCCACCGTACTTAGGCATGCTTTCATGCTTGAAAGTTGGTCAGGGTGGTCGTCACGTGCGGCGTCGCTGGGAGGCGGCCTTTGACCACAATATCGCGACGGTTGGCTCCCCGACTTTCAGGCATGAAACCTCAAGGGCCAGTCGCAGGCTGGGCCGGTACTTTCAAGCTTGAAAGTACCACAGGGTGAATCCTGGGCGTGGATGGCTCACTAAGCTTTCAAGCATGAAACCTTACGGTCAGCGGCAGACTGCGCCGGGTACTTTCACGCTTGAAAGGTCGGTCAGGTAGTAATCCTCGTCGTGGTTCGCCTCGCTGAAGCCTGGAAGCGAAAAGACCAAAGATTACGCCGAACAACCTGAGTAGCCTTTCCACGCCGAATTTGCGTGGAGGGCTTGGGAGCCTGCTTTCACGCTTGAAATCTCGTCGGCGCAACAATTCCGCAGGGAATGGTGAGCTTTCACGCTTGAAAGTGGATGTCGACCAAGATGGAGCTACTGCGCTTTCAAGCATGAAAGCCGCCGTCGAGATTCGGCTTAACTGGGATCGTGCAGGCCGGGCCAATTTGCGAGCTTTCACGCGTGAAACCACTCGGCCTTCCCCGCGAGAGCACCGCATTCAAACAACAATGGCTTCCCCGCTAACCCTATGCGCCAAAGGCGAGACGACTCATCGTCCACATGCAATTCTTGGTTGTGGTCCATGTGCAACGCTCAAGTGGGAATTTGTTTGCTTTCATGCTTGAAAGCGCCTAATACGATGTGATGTGTCCTACAGTGGCGGCTGGGGTCGAATTTGCAGATTTGCAAAATATTTTGGGAGAAATATATGACCGCAAAGGTTGTCACCGTCTTCAATCAAAAAGGCGGCTGCGGGAAGACGATGGTCTCGATGCAGCTAGCGGCCAGCTTCGCCTTGCGCGGCCTTCGCACACTACTTATCGATATGGACAAGCAAGGCACCAGCACGATCTGGGCAGGGCAGGGCGGCGTTGAGAAGCCGTTCCCGGCTACTGTGATCAGCCTGGCGCCACTTCGGGAGAAGCTGATTGGCGAAGTCGCCAAGCACGCTGAAAACTACGACGTGGTCTTGATCGATTGCCCGCCGGCGATCGAGTCATCGATTCCGTGGGCAGCACTCAATATCTCGGACCTGGCGTTGATCCCGGTTATCCCGTTGATGGACAACGTCTGGGCTAGCCGTGAGGCGAAGGAACTGGCGCGGCGTGCAAAGGAAGAGAACCCGGAACTTCAGACCTATTGCATTCCGTCGATGTCGCGCCGCGGAAACGTCTTCAGGGCTTGTACCGAAATCCTGCAGGGCGACGAGGAAATTCCGCTACTGGACACCGGTCTGCAACAACGAAACGCCTACGGGGAGTCGCAGATGTTTGGGCTCAGCGTCCACGGGCTATCCGCATCTTCCGCGGCGACTAAGGAGGTAGAGGAGCTGGCCAAGGCCGTGCTTACGAAGCTGGGTATCAGCACGGCGAAGAAGCCGGCCAAGACTAAGCCCGCCGCCGCCAAGCAGAAGGAGGCAGCATAATGGCTAAGAACCGACTCGAGCAGATGAGGGAGCAAGCCACCAAAGCGGTCAATGCGGCGCCGCCTGCTGACCGTTTCGCACGGGCGCAAGCATTGGTGGAGCGCCAGCCTACGGGCTTCTCAGAAAAGCAGCTTGAGCCTGCTCACGAAACGCAACCCACAGCTGAGATCCTTCGTGGGGATTTCTCGCACGAGAGTGCCGCTGCGCCGCGGGAAGAGGGCCGGAAGAAAAATATCTTGAGAGCTCCACGAGCTTCTAATGAGCCATATTACGAAGAAGCGGACATTGGACTCATTGACGAGAATCCGTTCAACGCACGGCGTCTCTATCGCCCGGAACGCGTCCATGAGCTTGCAGAGAGCATGCGTGCAGACGGGCAGCTCGTTCCCGGTATTGCGACCATCCGCAACGGGCGCCGAGTACTTGCCGGCGGTCACTATCGCTTCAAAGCGCTGAAAGCCGCGGGGATTCAGCGCATGAAGCTGCTGGTGCATGAGGAACTCACCGATCAGCAGCTGTATCAGCTTTCATACAAGGAAAACGCCGAGCGCGAAGCCCAGTCTCCATTAGACAATGCTCTCGCGTGGCGCGCCCTGATAGACCAAGGCGTCTACACGAACGAATCCGCCATTGCGGAGGCTACCGGCATGTCCTTGCCCAATATCAACAAGACGCTGGCCATCCTGAAGCTTTCCGACAGCGTCCTTGACACCGTCAAGGAGCGACCAGACCCTTTTGCTCTCTCCACGCTGTACCAATTGACCTTGCTGGAACGTGTTGCCGGCCCTGCGGTGGCAGGAGTCATGGCGATCAAGGTGCGCGACGAGATCGCAGTATGCCGGGACGTGGAAGAGGCGAGGGCGCGATACGAAAGCAAAACCGCTCGCAAGCAGAAGGAAACGTCTCGACAGCACCGTCTGCTCGGCGCCGACGGCTCGCCACTTGGCGTTCTGAAGGACTGGGACTCGGGAAAGGTCTCGTTTGAGATTACCCTCCTGGATCCTGCTCAACGCCAGGCGCTTGTGGAGGAGCTCAAGGCTAGATTTGCTCCGCAGTCCGCATCTGACGCAACCTGATGGTGCTCTTCCGCACCGGTTGATGCAACTAACCGCCCCGACTTTCATCCGGCGTTTTTTTTTCCTGATCCGAGTCGTGGGCGGCAAAGGCGGGGCCGAAGGAAGGGCTGCACGACCCGTGCTAGTTCGGTGGGTAGCTCGCCAGCGTTACAACTAGGAACTGCAGTCGGTCCAGGTTTCGATTCGCTGGCAGAGGCTGCGCGATCCTCCGCTTCCTACTGCACCTTCCTCCGCGGGACGTGTTCGCGTCGATGCGCAAGGACCGTGTTGCGGACCAATGCCTTACACCATAACCACTCGCATGCGGACGTGCAGGTCCGGAAACAGTGACCCCGACGCGGCAGCAAAAGGGAAAGTAGCCACTCCACGGTATGACTCGTAAGTCATTGAAGCAGCAGGAAAAAAAGTTTGTGTAGGGATAGTCCGGCCGCAAATGCGCAGCAAAGAGCAATGCCGATAATTTTTAGCGTGCTTCGAAGAGCAACCCGTAAGAGGTTTCGATCCAGGCTGCGGCGCCCGGCGTAGA
This sequence comes from Cupriavidus necator, assembly GCF_040578825.1. Taxonomy (GTDB): domain Bacteria; phylum Pseudomonadota; class Gammaproteobacteria; order Burkholderiales; family Burkholderiaceae; genus Cupriavidus; species Cupriavidus necator_E. The sequence continues at coordinate 20,902 of NZ_JBEFLI010000089.1, forward strand.
ACGAAGCTTTCCTTTGTTCTACGCAAGGCCCGGGACGCGCCGCCAACTGTTGCTATGTGCGACGGTACTTCGAGCACGCACGCTATCTCGGCAGCCTGCTGAACGCTGGTACCGGCAGTCAGGCGCTCTCCGTGGCGGTCATGAACGAGGCTCTGACCAAGACGGCCGTGCCGCCGGCGCACGTGCCGGCACCAGGGTGACCGTGCGGGCTTCACGTACTAGGCCCACTTCTCTCTCCTCCCATTAACTGACCCCTTGGGGGGCAACCTATCATGACTATCGAACCCATCGCGGTGTCGAGGCCCGGACTCGCCCCGGCGTGCCGCCATGCAGTAGGGCTGGCTGGTTTTGGCTTGCTGGGCGAGGCCTTCGCACGCCGCCTCCGGCAAGCCGGAATGGCGGTGATTGCATATGATCCTTCGCCGCTCAGGCGTCGCGAAGTACGCTGACCATACGCCGCTATACCGGAAGGCAGGCATCTATCGCCGCCGTAGAGCGAAGCAATTGTGCCACCGGCTCGCCTTTGATAGCTGCGGCCTGTAGGCAATTGCGGTGGCACTTTTGCTTTCACTTGGATCGAATGCAAAAGTGCCATTTCGCACACAGTACGCCTGAAATTTGCCACCTCAAATCCTAGACTTCGAGACCTGTCCCTAAGGTCTTGATCTGATGGAAAATTTTCCGCAGTTCACGGAGCCGGTCGCGCTTGCCCGACCGCCTGGCGCACACCGGTTAGAAGCCTTCAGCCCGAAGCTGGGACGACGGTTGACGTTCTATCGGCGCGCCTTGCTTGACCTGTGGTTGCTGTTCGAGGCGGACGCCAGCGTGATCGCCTTTTGTGAGCGCCCTGGCTACGTACACCTTGGTGGAAACGCTCGGCTTGCCGATTTCTGGGTTCAATACGTCGACCGACAAGAACTGGTTCTTCTCGCAGACGCCGGTATGGACGAGAGGGCAGCGCCGGGTAAGCAGGAACTGGACGAGGCAGCATTCTCAATCCGCAGCATGTCGTCGGGCGACCTCGCGGCCGCGCGCGTTTGGATTGGCAATTGGCAGCGCATGCTGCCGTGCATCGTAGCCAATCGAGGTCTCATCCCATGGTCACTGTCCCGATCAGTCGAGCGCCTCCTGGAAAATCCACAGCAGCTAGAGACCCTCGAGCGCAAATGTTCGAACGTGGATCCGGTGTTGTTCCGGGCAGCACTGTTTGGCCTGGTGCATGGCGGTCGCGTCGCGGCGCCCGACCTGCGTACTCAGCCACTGTCCTTGCACACGTCGTTCGCTGTAGTCGACACGAACTCATGAACCGCCGCAAACCGGAGTTGCAAGCTCTCGACCTGGGGTCATGGCCGGAGGTCGCCTATACAGAGCTCGATTCGGGGCAGCGACAGGCGTTTGAAAGACGTAGACAGGCGATCGTGCGCTATGCCGGAGGTGAATCGCTCAGGCAGATTGAGCGATCTACAGGGGTGAGCCGGCGCGATCTGTATCGATGGCTTGAACGAGCCATGGTTCCTCACTCGGATGGCCGGCCATACGGCTTTCGTGCCCTGGGTCGCTATACGCGGATCGCAGAGTATGCTCGAGTCAGCACAGTAAGAATTGGTGGAGAGCGCGGCAATTCCGGCGGGGCCGGTGCACTCTCGCAACTCTTCGAGCGCTATCCGTCGCTTAGCACCTGGTTGCGCTTGCAGATCAAGCAGCGTCGGGTTCTGCTCGAGCAGATCAATACCGACGGGCGGCTGCGCACACGTCTGCGCGGACTGCAAGTTCTCCATGATGAATTCCTGCGGCAGTGTCGGCTGGTGGGCCTGAAGGTAACGGACTACCCGTTCAATACGGCAGGGCGTGCGATTCGCTCACTGTCGGAGCTTCTGAAGGCAGAAATGTTGCGCAGCTTCGGCCTGGCGGCACGTTCGGCTGGTGCTTCACACCTGAAGGGGCTGCCACACCGAGAGGGCGGCGACGGCAGTCCAGCGGCGACGCATCCTTATCAGATCGTCGAGTTCGACGGTCACCGACTCGATCTTCGGCTGAAGCTTATCGTCCGCGATCCGCTTGGCTTTGAACATGAGTTCGAGATTGAGCGGGTGTGGTTGTTAGTGATCATTGACGTCTGCACGCGGGCCGTGCTGGGCTATCACCTCGTGCTGGCGCGAGAATACAGCCGTTACGACGTGATCAAGACCATCGAGAAGGCATTGGAGCCCCATCGCGCCCGCGCCTTCTCCATCGATGGGCTCGGCTACGAGGCGCAGGGAGGCCTTCCTTCGCAGAGGTGGCCAGAGCTCTCGTATGTCACGTGGGAATGGATGAAGCTCGACAACGCCAAGGCGAACCTGGCTAACGAAACGCTGAGAGCACTGTGTGAATTCATCGGTTGTCTAGTCGATGCCGGTCCCAGGTACTGTCCGGATGAGCGCCCGTACATCGAACGCTTCTTCGGCACGATGGCGCAGCGACTGTCTTCGCGCCTACCCGGCTACACGGGTTCGCACCCACGCGATTTGCGCCGCGCGCTCGCCGATCCGAAGGGCAATCTTCGGCTCTATGTGTCGCTCGACGAACTGGAGGAGCTGGTTGAGTATGCGATCACGACGTACAACGGTACACCGCATACCGGCTTGAACAGCGTGACCCCGCTCGAAGCAATGGAATACTTGCTCAATACTCAACAGACGGTGCTGACGCGGCTTGCTGAGCATCATCGTCGCACGCTGTGCTTGATGCAGTCGGCCCGCCGTTGTCGTGTGCGTGCCTATCTTGAGCAAGGCGTACGTCCGCACATTAACCTGTATGGCGTGCGCTACACGAGCGGTGTGCTGGCAAGAAGCACGCGGCTGGTCGGCAAGCAGCTACTCGTCTACCTGAATGCTGACGATCTGCGCTGCGTGCGAGCCTTTCTCACGGATGGCACGGAACTCGGCGTCCTGGATGCACAAGGCGCCTGGGGTGTGGTGCCGCACAACCTGAAGCTGCGCCAGGAGGTGAGAAAGCTGCGGGATCGGCGTCGAAGCCAATCGGGCCAATCGAATCCGATCGAAGCGTATGTGCAGGCCAAGCTCGCGCAGGCAAAGACCAGTCGGAAAGCCGCGACGGAATACGCGCGGACCGTGCGGCTGCTTGCCAGTGCACCGACAACGCGTACGCCAGCCGAGGCCATGCCCGCCACGCGGAGCGCCGCCTCCTCTGTGGTGTCTGCACCGGCCGCGGTAGCGGCGGACGGTGTCCCGATCGCGCCTCACACGCCGGCGCAGCCGCGCAAACTCACGATCGGGACTGGCCAAGTCTTCTAACACCGTCGTTCACATTGCGAGGTATGCCATGACACCTCAGATGCTGCGTCCGATCGATCCGTCACTTCACCCGCTGGTGACCGGCAACTATCGTATCGCCACGCCTGCGATCGAAGCCTTCTATGAACTGGTTGCTCGATGTCTACGCTACCGGGTCATGGGAGCACTGACCTATGGCCCGTCCCGCATCGGCAAGACACGCGCCATCGAGTACGTGCGATTACTGCTGGCGCGCAATCATCCGAAGATGACGAGCTACCACGCGCAATGCGAACACAAGCCGCGGCATGCGTAAGCGGATCGCCAGCACCGTGGTTGACGACGAGACAGGAATGGTGCTGCTTTAGGCTTGCAACGCCGGTTGAGCGGCGACGTTCCACGGCAGAAG
>NZ_JBEFLI010000008.1:0-134947 GCF_040578825.1 Cupriavidus necator
GTGGTGCCATAACAGAACGGCGGCACGCAGATGCTGGCCTGCATGCCGGACGACGATTCCTTGCTGTGATAGGTCTCGGTGTCCGGACGGCTCTCGATGTTCAGGTCCCGGCCCACCGTGCCCGCGACGGTGTCGCCGATCAGCTGCGCGCCCTTGAGGTTGGTGTCGCGGCCGCTCAACACCGTCACGCGGTCGGTGCCCAGCACGTGCGAGTTGTGATTCGTCACCGACTCGCCATTGGCGCGGGCCTTGTTCTGGCTCGCGGCCAGCTCCAGTGTGAAGCCATTCTGGTCACCGCCGAGGCCGAATCCGACACCGATGCTGGCATTGCTGCCCGAGCTGCGGCTGTCCAGGGTGGCATGGTCCTGCGCGCTTTCCAGGTTCACATCTCGCGCTGCGGAGAGGGTCACGGTCTTGCCCTCGATCTGCGCGCCACGCCCGCTGATGTCGCCGTCGGTGGCGAAGCCGTCAGCATCCTTCTGGCCGGAGCCCGTCGCCACGATGGTGACCGCATTGCCCGCCTTGACGGCCGAGCCCTGGTTGGTGCTCGCCTGGCTGTGCGATTCGCTGCTCTGGCTGCCACCGCCCACGCTGGCGGTCACCTTGATCGCCGCAGTCTGGCTCACGCCGCCGCTGGTCACGGTCTGGATGCCCTGGATGCCGTTGGCGATCGCCAGGCCCGCCTGCACCCCGTAGAGCGTCGCCACCCGGCCGTCCTTCTTGTCCTCGACAGCGTGGGCGGCATTCTCGACGGCCTGCGCCGCGGTCACCGTGTAGCCCGACAGTGCCAGCGTCGTGCCGTACTGGCTCACGCGATGGCTTTCGTTCTGGCTGGCAGCGTCCGTTCCCGGGTCCAGAATGACGTTCTTGCCGATCATCGTCACATCGTTGCCGGCGGCAATGTCGGCGCCGCGCGCGGTGATGTTCTCGCCCGCGCTCATCGTTACGTTGCCTGACTTGCTGACCACCTGGCTGCGGATGGTGTTCTGGGTCGTCTGGTTGAAGTCCGTGTGGTGCGACTCGCTGCGCACGCCCACGGTGCCGGAATACCCGGTACCCCCCAGGTCGCCGATCTGGCGGCTGGAACTGTCCGAGCGCTGCGACAGCGTGTCCTGCCCGGACAGGATGTCGATCTTGCCCTTGGCCGCCGACAGCGCCACGTCGCCCTCGGCGGCAATGCCGCTGCCGGCGAGGGCAGTGCCGGAGCTGCCTGGCCGGCCGCGGAGCCGCACCGACAAGCTTCACGCCCACAAGAGGTATGACTTCGAACGATGTCATCGGCATTTGCGTAAGCGGGGCATCAGCCCACGAATTCCACGCCGCGGCATGGAGAAGAACGTCCGCCTCACCAAGCATCGTTGGGCTGTGGAACGCAGAATGCCTGGCTTGCCGGGTTCGAGAAGCTGCGCATTCGCTCTGAACGGCGCCTCGATACCCCGCTCGCCCTGCTCAAGCTCGCTTGCGCTGACATCTGCTCCCAATTCGTCGAGGAGTTTTGTTAGCCAGGCATAATCAAATTTAATGAGCTACGTCTCTTTTCGCTGGTAAACCCACCACTTCTTACCAACATCAGCAAAGCAAGCGGGAGCATCAACACGGGCACTCAGCATTCTCACCTCGCAACCCGGAAAGTGAGACCAGAGTTCTGATGCAATCTCTTCCATGGCTTCCTGATCATTCTCGGATGCAGGGCCATCAAATATGATCATCACTGCAATTTCATCTCCATCATATTCGCATGAAATTGCCCTCATATTAGGCGTGACGTTACCTAGGAGAGACGCTTGCGTAGATAGCAAGAGCCGAATCCTCATGTAACTGATTACTACTCATTTTGGTCTCACCGGAACCGCTTCTGCAAATCCGGATTGTCGAGGATCTGCTGGCCGACCAGTTCAGCCGCTGCGGTGGCCACAGAATCACCGGCTGCACCCGCCGCAAAGCTGCCACCCATGGCTTGCGCCATCAACCCACCGATGACCGCGTGCGCCGCCACCTTCACTTCCGGCGGCTGGCTCTGCGTCAGCGTGCCGACTTGGTCATACACCATCGGCGCCAACTGCTGCGCCACCTGGCTCTGCAGCTGGTTCAGCTCCCGCTGATCCTTGACCTTCTGCGCATCGAAGATCTTGTCGATGCTCTGGTTGGCGTTCGCCGTGTCGCGGTTCAGGCCGGCAACGGCCTCGTCTGCGGTCTGGCCGGTCTTGGCCTGCTGGCCCGCGCTGTCCGTAATAGCGACCGTGCCCGCAGCAATCGCGCTCCTGGTGACGCCAGCGGCACTGCCGTCAATCGACTTCTGCGCATTGCCCGCCGCCGTCGCCGCCAGGCTGTTGGCCGCACCCTGCAACAGGTGGATGTTGACACCCCACTCCACATGCGCCGGCAGCACCGGACCGAGGTTCGGGTCGCTCGCCGGCACGCTCTTGCCGCCGCTGTAGCTGGCACGAGCGTGGTCGCGTCGCTGCTGTACTCGGTCCTGTTCTCGCTATTAGCCCTCTGCCAAACGGTTTCCCGAGGCGCACCGTGATTTACTTTTTCGCACTCTTTCTCAAGATTGACATGGCCCGGTGCCGCAACCTTTGGCTAGCCCAACGCTGTTTGGTGAGAACCCGCAAGCTATGCTGTAGTTCTTCTGGAATATTTGCGCCGGCATCGAGCCAATCCATGGCTTTCTGAGGCCAGTAGTCAGACACGGACGTTTCGAAGGCACATTTAATCAAAAGCATCTCGGGGAAGGCCGTCCCCGGGAGATCCGGGACGGCCTGAGCAACCTTCTCAAGATGGCAGTAGAAGATCGAGCGACTAAGCTCGAGCAGCGGGAGCATGGAAACCATATCCTCTTGCGCAGAAATTGAAATAAATTGCCCCTTAGAGCAAATACACCAGCCAGTTCCCGCTTGGAAGCCAAGCTGGAGTTGACCAATCTCCACCAACCACCAGATCGGAGACTCGGCGCATGGCAGAAAGATGAGTTGAGGTTTCATTTTCCTCCCCAAGGCTGATGATTTACCGGAACGCCAACTCGATCAGAAAGCCATTTCTGAAACTTGGCCCATATTTCAGGAGTCCAATTTTGACCATAGTGGCCACTGTTCTCCGTGGTAACAATTGACCCATCGGCGGCTCGACTGAATGTTCCGCCGACAACATTTTCGTCCTTTGCGCCAATTGCTTGAGCCAGCTGTTGGTGAGGTGAGCCATCAAAACCCCCTCCGCGCGGCTTTCCTACAGCGAATGTATTTGTTGACGTATCGAATACAAACTCAATACCGCCGCCAGCTGGATGGTAGTTTCGCAGTGCCCCCACTGAGGTACTATCCGTGATTGCTATCACGCCTGGGGCCGGACCTGATCCAACGAAAGTCGGCGCGACGTTCTTCGCCGCCCATTTCGCTACCGTTTCCGCTGCCTCGGCCTCGCCGTTCTTGACGATGCCAAGTAAGCCAGCATTGACAAGCGCTGTTGTGGCACCTTTGACACCTGTTACCGCAAGCGTCGAAATGCCTTTATAGGGTATCAGATCGTCAGGCGAGATAAGAGGGGCTTCCAACCCTTGTGCCTTTTTTTGTGCGGCCAACCACGCGTTGCCAAGCTTCGTGCAATCCGCGCTCGACGGATTCGTACCACAGCCGGCCGCCTTCATCTGGTCGAGGATAAAGTTGGACACTCCTTGGCAATCCTCGCCGGTATGGCATCGATTCACGGAACCGGCCAGATTACGATCTTTCTCCTGATCGAGTGCTTCCCAAGTCTTCGCCTCCGCACAAGCGTTCGCATTGCCCTGGCTGCATGCCTGTTTCGACTTCTCGTACTTCTCGCGCTCAACGTGGCTCAGATAGTTGCTCTCCGTCGCCACCTTGCCAACCGAGACACCCGCCGCCGCATCCGACAATGAACCCCCTGCCGCCGCCCCGGCCGCCCCGCCAACGATCGCGCCAGCCAACTGCACCAGCGCCTTGCGATCGCCCTCGCTCAAGTGCTTCTGGTCGAGCAATGCCTGGCCGAAGGCCTCCATCGCCAGCGAGGCCGCAGCTCCACCCGCGGCGCCCGCGTCGAAGCTGCCCCCCAGCGCCTCCGACAGCAGCCCGCCGACCAGCGCGTGGACCGCGGCCTTGGTCTCCGGCGCGGCGCCCACGAGCACATCGCCAACTTGCTGATACACCATCGGCGCCAGCTGCTGCGCCACCTGGCTCTGCAGCTGGTTCAGCTCCCGCTGATCCTTGACCTTCTGCGCATCGAAGATCTCGTCGATGCTCTGGTTGGCGTTCGCCGTGTCTCGGTTCAGGCCGGCAACGGTTTCGTCTGCGGTCTGGCCGGTCTTGGCCTGCTGGCCCGCGCTGTCCGTAAGGGTGACCGTGCCCACAGCAATCGCGCTCCTGGTGACGCCCGCGGCACTGCCATCAATCGACTTCTGCGCATTGCCCGCCGCCGTCGCCGCCAGGCTGTTCGCAGCACCCTGCAGCAGGTTGGTGTTGCCTGCCCACTCCACATGCGCCGGCTGCACCGGACCGAGGTTCGGGTCGCTTGCCGGCACGCTCTTGCCGCCGCTGTAGCTGGCCACGAGCGTGGTCGAATCGCTGCTGTACTCGGCCTTGTTTTCGATATCGCTGGTGGTCAGCGTCCCGGTCTTGAAGTGGTTGTTGGCCGCATCCGCCGTGCTCGCCAGGATGCCGCCCTTCAAATCGGTGTTGCCCTTGACGTCGAGGTTGAAGCCACCTTTGCCGGCGTAGATGCCGCTCTGCTCCTGTACCGAGCTGTAAGTGCTGTCGGTATTGCCCTGCGTCACGCTGCCGCTGGCGTGCACCGTGGTGCCATAACAGAACGGCGGCACGCAGATGCTGGCCTGCATGCCGGACGACGATTCCTTGCTGTGATAGGTCTCGGTGTCCGGACGGCTCTCGATGTTCAGGTCCCGGCCCACCGTGCCCGCGACGGTGTCGCCGATCAGCTGCGCGCCCTTGAGGTTGGTGTCGCGGCCGCTCAACACCGTCACGCGGTCGGTGCCCAGCACGTGCGAGTTGTGATTCGTCACCGACTCGCCATTGGCGCGGGCCTTGTTCTGGCTCGCGGCCAGCTCCAGTGTGAAGCCATTCTGGTCACCGCCGAGGCCGAATCCGACACCGATGCTGGCATTGCTGCCCGAGCTGCGGCTGTCCAGGGTGGCATGGTCCTGCGCGCTTTCCAGGTTCACATCTCGCGCTGCGGAGAGGGTCACGGTCTTGCCCTCGATCTGCGCGCCACGCCCGCTGATGTCGCCGTCGGTGGCGAAGCCGTCAGCATCCTTCTGGCCGGAGCCCGTCGCCACGATGGTGACCGCATTGCCCGCCTTGACGGCCGAGCCCTGGTTGGTGCTCGCCTGGCTGTGCGATTCGCTGCTCTGGCTGCCACCGCCCACGCTGGCGGTCACCTTGATCGCCGCAGTCTGGCTCACGCCGCCGCTGGTCACGGTCTGGATGCCCTGGATGCCGTTGGCGATCGCCAGGCCCGCCTGCACCCCGTAGAGCGTCGCCACCCGGCCGTCCTTCTTGTCCTCGACAGCGTGGGCGGCATTCTCGACGGCCTGCGCCGCGGTCACCGTGTAGCCCGACAGTGCCAGCGTCGTGCCGTACTGGCTCACGCGATGGCTTTCGTTCTGGCTGGCAGCGTCCGTTCCCGGGTCCAGAATGACGTTCTTGCCGATCATCGTCACATCGTTGCCGGCGGCAATGTCGGCGCCGCGCGCGGTGATGTTCTCGCCCGCGCTCATCGTGACGTTGCCTGACTTGCTGACCACCTGGCTGCGAATGGTGTTCTGGGTTGTCTGGTTGACGTCCGTGTAGTGCGACTCGCTGCGCACGCCCACGGTGCCGGAATACCCCGTGCCACCCAGGTCGCCGATCTGGCGGCTGGCGCTGTCCGAGCGCTGCGACAGCGTGTCCTGGCCGGACAGGATGTCGATCTTGCCCTTGACTGCCGACAGCGCTACGTCGCCCTCGGCGGCAATGCCACTGCCAGCGATCGTGATGTCACCCGTGCGGGCCTTCACGCCCACAGTGTTGCCCTTGATGGTGCTGGCGTTCTGCTTGCTGCTGGTGGTGGCCCCGCCGACGTTGCTGGTCTGGCTGCCGAACGGCACCATGCCCACGCCGCTGTTGTTCGGGCCACCGCCGAGATGGCGGGCCACGTCACCGGGGCTGGGCAGCGCGCTGCTCACCTGCCAGCCGCTGCTGCTGGCGCTGTTGGACGCCTGATAGGTGTCGGTGGAGGCACGCAACGTCACGTCCCGGGCTGCGTCCAGGAGGGCGGCGTCGCCCGCGCTGATCGTGCTGCCCGACACCAGGATGTTCCCGTCCACTGCCTTGCCGTTGGCATCGGTCTCGCCGTTGCCGGTGGCACGTACGCGCACATTGCCGGCGCCCGTCAGGTTGCTGCCGCTGCTGGTGGTGGCAACGCTCGAGCCCTGAGCGTTGCTCTTCTGGTTGCCGATGCGCACAGCGACCTGCGGCAGGGTCAGCGCGGACGCGCCCAGTTCCTTCATCGTGCCCGTCACGCGCGACACGGTACTGGGGTCCTGCTGCACCGCCTGCAGGTTCTTGGCGGTATCGTAGGGCGTGCCGACGAGCGCCACCGACAGGCCGCTGGACCTGTTGCGCTGGCTCGCGTCCTGGTACACGCGGTCCACGCCCTCAGTAATGGTCACGTTCTGCGCGAGGATATCGATGTTGCCGGCGCTGGCCGCCTCCTTGTTGCCTTGACGTCCGGCGATCAGGTCGCTGCCGATGATGGCTGCGTCCTTGCCTGCGGTGATGATGACGTTGCCGTTGCTCGCGCCCACCACGCTGCGCGCATCGCTCTGGGTGATGGCCAGGGTGTGGCTCGCCCCCGACGCCTCGCTCTTGCCCACCGAGACGCCGATGCCGCCCTGGCCCGCGAAGCCGGAGATCCCCGACTTCTTGACCTGTTTGGCATCGCTGTCCTCGCGGATATTCTGCCCGGCGGTCACCAGCACGTTCCCCCGGGTGGCGGTCAGCGCCACGCCATCGGTTGCGGCGATAGCGCTCTGGCGCACCGTCACGTCGTTGCCGCCCTTGACCCGCACGGTATCGCCGGACAGCGTGCTGCCCACGCCTATGTCGCTGTGGCGGCTCGACTGCTCGCTGGTCGAGGTGCGGGACACGAAGCTGCCGCTCTTGCGCTGGATATCGACGCTGCTGTCGTGCAGCTCCCGCACCTCGGCCACGGTCACATCGCGGTCGGCCACCACGTTCAGGGTGCTGCCACCCTGGCCGTTGGCGCCTGCCGTCACGTTGGCGCCGATCAAGCTCACCTTGCCCTGGCCATCCGTACGGTCCAGCCCGCCCCCCTGGCTCGTTGGCTTGACGGCGGCCAGCGTGGCGTTGCCACCTGCCTCCAGATTTACACCGACCGTGCTCTGGTCGCGGCGGTGGTCTTCCTGCTGGCGCTGCTTGCTCTGGCGCGCCACGTTGTCATGGCTGGTTTCGTTGATGACGGCACTCGCCTTCAGGTCGCCACCGGCCACCATGGTCAGATCGCTGCCGGTCTTGACCTGGGTGCCCTTGAGGGTGGTGTCGCCGCCACTGCTGGTTGTCAGGCTACCGCCAGCCTGGACGGAACTGACCGTGTGCTCGGTGCGGCTGTCCTCGCTGTGGTGCCTGTCGCTGTTGTAGACCGACTGATGAGTCTTGCCCTCGAGCGTGTCGAAGGTGAGATGGCGCCCCGCCAGCACGGCGGCATCGCCGCCTGCACTGATGGTCGAGCCGGTGGCGGTGATATCCCGGCCTGCCGAGAGCAGCATGCCGCCGGTCGAGGTAATGCCTGCCTGCTGGCCGTACAGACTCGTGGAGGCCTTGGCGTTGCCCGCCGCGGACTGCTCCCCTTGCTGGTCAAAGAGCGTCGTGTTCTGGATATCGCGCGCCGCGACCAGCCCGACCTTGTCGCCGCTGATCTGGCCGGACTGGTTCACGATGTCTCGCCCCGCAGAGATGGCCGTTACCCCCGCGCTGCGGATGGCGCCGCCCCGATTCACCACATCGTCCCTGGCGGCAATCGACAGGCGGCTCTTGGCATCGACAATGCCGCTGTTCTGCATCGTGCCGGCACTGTGTAGTTCCAGGTCGTCGGCGGCGATCAGTGCGCCGTTGGCCTGCAGGTCGGCGGCATGGGCACGCGCCAGGTAGATGCGCGGCACCAGCACGCTCTGGGTGCTGCCGTCCGGCAGAGTGACGGTCTCTGACACCAGCCACACGATATCGGTTGTAAGCGCCTCCATCTGCGCCGCGGTGAGCGCCATCCCCGGCAGGATGTTGAACTGCTGGGCGGCCTGCACGCCCGACGCCATCAGTGCCTTGTACTGCTCCTCAGCGCTGTCATAGCCCGCGAGATAGACCCGCCCGGTTAGCTGGCTCACCTGGTCGCGGATCAGCTTCTGCTCATAGAAGCCGTCGCCGAGGCGCTTCTGTGTCATGGCCGGGTCGATACCGAGCAGCCCCAGCATGTAGTCCGACGAGAGAAAGTTGCCGTACTTCGTGAAGCGCGGATCGGTCTCGATCAGGTAGGTGTAGCCCGGCTCGGTGTGGTATTTGTACAGGCCGTTGCTCGGCAGGTTGAGGGGCTGGTTGGTCAGGGTGACGGTGGACACGCGGTGCGCGCTCACCTGGGTGCCGGTCACGGTCGTGCTGCCGGTGCCGGCCATGGGGTCACTCTTGCCGACGTCCTGGTTCTGGACGCCACCGCCATAGATCGCCAGGCGCTGACCGGCGGTGATGCTTCCGGCAACCCTGCCGATCACCACGGGGGTCATCACCACGCTGGGCTGGACGACCGGCCCCACGTCCTGGGTGGTGTCCTTGCTCCAGGCATACGTGGACACGATGTCCTGGGTCGTGCGCTGGTACAGCGTCTGGCCAACATTGGTGACCGTGGTGGCCCCGAACTGGCCGGATTCCAGCGCGCCGGACGAAGTGCTCTGGTCGCCGATCTGCATGCTGCCGCCCGAGGCGATGGTGCTGTAGCGGTTGGTCAGGCTGCCAACGTTCGCCAGGATCATGGCACCGCCCGAAACCAGGTTGGCGCTTGGCTGGTTCGGGTTGGCGTCGCGGTCGGTCACCGTGGTGGTGGTGGTATCCCGGGCGATCTCGACCCGTTGCCAGCCGCGCTGCGCGTCATTGAGGATCGCATATTCGGTGCCGGGATCGTAGTGAATGTCGCGGTCGTACCCATCCCAGTAGTTGACCTGCAGCACGCCATTGCTTTCGGTGAGCGTGTTGTAGTCGATCTGGGTGGCGATCCCGTTGATATTGACCACCAGGCGCTGCCTGGCGTCGTCGCGCGACAGGATCTGCGCGGCGGTGAAGGTGGCGTTGACAGGGGTCTTGTAGGGGCCTTCCCACAGCGCCTGTGTGCAACCCATCTGCGGGTAGGCATTGGTGGTCGCGCAGTGAATATACTTCTCGCGCTTGAGCTGGTGCTTGGAATCGACCGTGGTGTCGCTCACGATCACCGGGTCGGGGCGCTGGTTGATCAGCTCCTGCGCCGCAATCTCGACCACGCTGTAGTCGCTGCCGCCCTCGATGGTGCTGCGGTCGTTGAGCACCCGGCCGGTGCGGTTCCTGAGATATCCCCGCTCGTCGCGCTCGCTGTTGGCGGCGATGTTCAGGTCGCCCAGGCTGTAATACGTCGCGCCTTCCGTGTTGGTGACCAGCTCGCGCCCATACACATTCAGGGTATCGGTGGCAGCCATGATGGCGGCGGCCCCGGTGTTATGGATCTCCCGGGCGTTCGCGGTGACCGAATCGCCGATCAGCGTCCCGGTATTGTCGAGGGTGTCGCTGTTGGTGGTGAGCGCATCGCCCTCAATGCGCCCGGCATTGGCGATGTCGGCGGATGCATTCAGGGTTGTCGTGGCGGAGTTGATCGTCGCCCCGGCCTCGTTGACGATGCGGCGGCCGTTGATCGTCAGGGCGTTGACGGCCTCGAACTTGCCCTGGTTGCTGAAGGTGCCGGTCGTGCCGAAGATAAGATTATGTTCGGCCTTCAGGAGATTGGCGGCGGTATTGACATAGTCGCCCTGCATGGCCACCGCGAGGTCGTTCCCCGCATGAACGGTCCCGGTCCCGGTGAACGCGGCGGTGTCCAGATTGATGTCACCGTCGGCCACCACCTTGCCGCCCTCGTTGCTGAGCGAGGCGAGCTTGAGCGCGGTATTCCCGCCGGCGGCAAGGCCACCGCCGTCATTGCTGAGCGCAGCACCCGCACCATTGACTGTGAGGCCAGTGCTTCCATAGGTTTGGCCACCCGCATTGTTGAACGCCAGGCCGGCGGTAATCTCCATTGCCTTGCCGGAGATCAGTTGGGCGCTTGCCGTGTTGGCGAGCCGATCCGCGCTGACGGCCACATCGCCGTTGCCGCCCAGCGTGGCGCCGTTGGTGTTGATGACGGTTGCCGCCGTGACGCTGGTCTTGCCGGTGCCCGTGTTGGCAAGCTGGCCCGCGTCGTTGCTGAGTGTTCCCGCGGCCGAGACGTCCAGCGTGGTGCCGCCCTGCAGCACCCCGCCCGTGTTGTCCAGGTCGCCGCCAATTCCGACCTTCAGGTCTTCATCCGCGAGGATCGTGCCTTGGCGGTTCGAGAGCGAAGCGCCGGAAATCTGGACCGACTTGCCCGAGATCGCGCCCCCGTCGTTGCGCCAGCTGACTTGGCTGCCATCGACGGTGAGACGCTGCCCGGCGTAGATCTGGCCACCAGCATTGTCCGCCGACTGGGTCAGGTGCAGGCCGAGGTCGGTGCCAGCGATCAGCTGGGCGCCACCGGTGTTGAACAACTGGTCGGCAGTGACGGAGGCGGCGCCATTGCCGCCGATTACGCCGCCGTTGGTGTTCTCAAGGCGCTGGGCACGGATGGCTGCCAACCCGGCTCCGGCGTTGGTCACACGGCCCCTCGCATTGCTGAGCAGGCCGTCGGCGGACAGCGTCAGGTCGCCGGCATCGGTCAACACCTGTCCGTCGGTGTTGTCGGCGTTGCCAAGGATCGTCAGGGCCGCGCCGTTCCGCGCATAGAGTGTGCCGCCCCGCCGGTTGGAGAGTTGCTGCGCGGTGCCATCGATCCGCGCGGCGCTTACCTTGGCGCCGTCGCTGCGCAGCAAGCCCGCGGCGTTAGCTGTCAACCCCTGGCCGGCCGTGACGGTGGCGTTGGTCAGATCGAGCGCTCCGGCCTGTGCGGTGAGCGCGATGGCGCCAACCGCGCGTGTCTGGCTGCCGGCGAGGCTGACATGGCCACCGGTGACCGCCATATTGCTGCCGGCCAGGTTCTGGCCGGTGGCCACTACGCCTTGCACGCCGCTCACGGACAGGTTGGCCGCCTGGCTCATATTTCCGTTGGCATCGATGCCGGCGGCCAGGGTGCCGCTCGACTGCACCGACTGGCCCGTGACGCCCAGGTTCTGCCCCGCGATCAGTGCGCCGGTGTTCTGGATGTCGGCTTCGCTGGTGGTCGAGAGGTTGGCACCGGCGGCTGTGGTGCCGAGGTTGTCGACACCCTGTGCGCCGTGAATGGCCAGGTTGCCGGTGGCGGAGGTACTGCCGGTAAGCGTCACGCGCCCGGCACTGTCGATCGAGAAGTCACCCGCCTGCGCCGCCAGCGTGCCGGCGCTGCGCACCCCGACGCCTGCCTCCGAGCCGATGAGCCGGATGCGGTTCGCGTACATCCCGCCCAGGTTCGACACGTCGATGCCCACCGTGGGGACCGCGCCTTCGCCCTGGATCACCTGCACACCCAGGCTCGCGTAGTCGACCTGATTGGCGCCAGCCATGACGTTGACCTGGTTGGCCCACAGGTTGGCATTGACTGTCACCGAGCGGGCAATCAGGTCCACCTGGTCAAGATTCGTACCGTTGAAGCCCTGGCCCTCGACCTGGATGCCGCCGCGTGTGACGCGGAAGGCCGCGAGGCTGCCGTCCCCACCAAACACCGGGGTGCCGGTGGTCAGTGTGGCGCGGTTGACGTTCAAAAATCCGCCGCCGTTGATCGAGATCCCGTTCAAATTCGAGACCACCACGTCAGCCCGCCGCCCGGCCATTTCAATATAGCCATTCAACTGGCTGGGGCTGGTTCCCGTGATTTCGTTCAGGATCACCCGAGCCGGGCCGCTGGCGCCAAGGTTGGCATTGCCAGGCACGTACCCGCCCAGTTGCGTCTGCGCGATGCTGGTGGCGTTATTGAGGATCGCTCCTCGTCCATCGACCGAGAATTGCTGGTACTGGTTGTGCGAGACGCCAGCGCCCGACGGAGCCTGAATATTGACCAGCGGCGTGCCATTGGGCGCGGTGGTCACGCCCGGGCCATGTCCGGCGCGCGGGTCGGACACGATCTGGGCGCCCGCCATCTGAACGCCCCCCATCGCCACGAGCAAGGCCCACGCCAACGGGCGCAGCGCGGCCCAGATTGCACCTCTTGCACCACCCGCCGCGCCGCCCGCGCGTTCCCCTGACGCGGCCTTGTGCGCGCCGTTGGCGCACTCGGCGACGGCCATCAGCATGCCACGATGTTTGTTGAAGACCAGACGAAAACGGTTTTGATTCATGGCTTGGTGTACATCACGACATCAGAAGAGCTGCATGCGGGGCCGACGCGCCTGGCAATCAGGTGCCAGCCTGACCCGTGTCGACGGGTGGTTCCCCAACCGGCACGGCGACGGGATGCCACAGCAGGTTGCGGCGCAGGCCAAAGCTGCTGGCATCGTGGGCGTCCGGCTGAGGCAACAAGGCATATGGGGAAGGCGGGGTGACTTCGGCCAGAGATTCCGGAGCCGGGTGCACCGCTGCATCGGCGGCAGGCTCCGCTGTCTGCACATGGCACGCCGCGAGAGACAACAGGAGTGAAAGGGACAGCGAGCGCTTCATGACGCAACCTTCGACGGTCAGTACTGATAGGTCAGGAAAAATCCGCCCGCCGGAGAACGGGTGGGGAATCCGTCGGGCTTGACCAGTGCCCAGCCCAGGAAGGCGTCGTAGTAAAGCCCCTTGACGGGCGAGCCGCGCAGGCCGATCGCCGTGCCGGCCAGGGTCTTGCCCGGCAGGTAGGCCGCGCTCGGACCGCTCACGGTGCCGGCATCCAGCCCCACGTAGACGCTGTGGCCCGTGCTGCCCAGTGGCGCTTCCAGATCGTTGCGCCAGTAGAACCCCCGCTCCGCCGCCAACGTCACGTCTCCGCTGAAGCCGCGCACCGTCCAGCGATTGCCGATGGACAGGAACTCGGAAGCGAGCAACTGGCGGTCGGAGTATTGGCCGTGGAAGGTGGTGGTGTAGCGCAGCGGCAGCCGGCGCTCGGCGGACAGCGGCACGGCGAACGGCACCGAGAGCGTCGCGTCCAAGAGGCCGATGCGGTAGAGAAACTTGTCGCGCTGGCTCGGTGCATCGGGCACGATCGTCTTCACCTCGGTCTGGCCGTTGAGCCAGGGCACGCCGAAGCGGTAGGCCAGTGACAGGTCGAACTGCGCAGTGCCGAAATAGTGCCGGTGCAGCCAGTCGATCTCGGCGAAGGTCGTGCTGCGCTGCTGGTTCAGAATCTCAGTGTCTTCGATAAAGGCGTGGCTCCAGCGGTGGCCGATACGGAACTGCAGGCTGTTCTTCTGAAACTGGTCGCGCTGGAACAAATACATGGCCTTCAGCTCGGCGTTCTTCGAGTTGCCGCTCGATTCGAACACCTGGTTCACGCCGGCGATGCGCTGGAAGTAGTTGCTGCTGCTGGCGGCGGTGGCAAACGTCCAGTCGCCCCACGGCACGGAGTAGAAGGCATTGAAACCGCGTGTGCCGCGCCCGCCCTGATTGACGTTGGCGTCGTGGCCATATCCGATATTGAAGAGGTCGTTCAGTCCAAGCGGGTTGTCGATGCCCAAGGATAGATTGCCCTGAAGCTTGCCGGTGCCGGTATTGCCGCTGTCATCAAGCGACGCCACGACCTTCAAGGCCTTGGTGCGCCGCACCGTGATCACCACATCCGACTCACCCGGCAGTTCGCCTGGGACGATCTGCATCTCGACGTCCTGGCTGGGTACCCGCTTCATCTGCTCCAGGCCTTGCTCCAGGTCCCGCACGTTCAGCAGGTCGCCGGGGCGTGCGGGGAATGCGGACTTCCAGCTCCCGCGCAGGGCTTCATCGGCAAAGCGGATTTGGCGAATGACACCTGGGATCAGGGACAGGCGCAGCTCACCGGTCGACAGGTCCTGCTCGGGCACCGCCACGCGGGTGGTGGTATAGCCTCGGCCAAGGATCTGGGCGCCCAAGCGCCTGACGATGGTGTTGACACCGTCGCGGCCGATGCACTGGCCGGCATACTGGTCCAGATATTCCTGCGCAAAGCGGAAGGTGTCCAACGGCAACGCGCTTGCGCCCAATGCGCGGATGCTTCCCGGTAGTGCCTCTGGTACTGAAAGCTGCATGCGGGTGATGGCAAAGCAAGGCGATTCCACCGGCAACTGCGTCGACAGGGCTTCGCGTTCAGCCGCGGCGCCGTCCAACGACACGCTGGGCGCCTGCACTTGCCGGACACGTTCGTCGGCCTGTTCGATGTTGCGCTCACGCTGGAGTTGCTGATTCTGCTCGGTGCGCGAGCGGCGCAGGGCCTCTTCGACGTCAGGCAAGGCCTGCGCGAGTGCAGGCGCCGCCAGGATCAGGCTGGCGGCAGCGGGGATCGAGTGGCGTAGGAATGGGGCAAGGCGAAGGCCCATGCATCAAGGCTCAGAGGTGGGGTCGTACACAACGGACAGACTAATCGGCCCGCGATCTTCGCACCCCGATGGCTCGCCAGAACCGCGCTTAACAAAATTTCACGTTCCGTTGCGGCCACGCAAATGCCTCCAGCCGTCGGGGGGACAACAGCTTGAGGCAGAACAGGGACTGCGGAGTCGGCTGATATTCGGCTCAGGTCCGCCAAGGCTAAATCGAGCGAGCATAGCGAGACCTACTTGCGGCAGATATAGGAATAATCCGATTTTTGATGTGATTTTTCTCGGCTCTGGTCGAGAGAGTGAGTCGCCGTGTCCCAGTTGACGGACATCAGGCGGCCGGCATAGCGCTTCAACCAGGAGAGGCTCTCCGGCGGTTGTCGTTCTACAATCGAGCCGCATTGCCATGCCTTTCTGGCAACGCCGTTACGAATCCGTATCGAACCCCAACCGGAGACTCTCAATGGCCACGCCGCCATTTGCCTGGCCGAAGGACGTCGGCTGAGCGCGAGCTAATGCCGGGAGGCACCTTCGTCTACCACCTGTCGCATGCGCAGATCGGCAAGCTGGGCCGCATCCTCCTGACGCCGGCTCCCGGCAGCGGTGCCCGGCTCGACTGCAAGGTCTACGCTGAAGGAGCCACCAGCGTGATCGAGCGTCGCCGTGCGGTGATCGAACCGCTGGCACGTGCCGTCTCGGCGATGCTGGGCGGCCGGTAAGCGTGATTGCCCGAGTAGACTGGCCCTGGCTCCTGGCTCCTGGCTCCTGGCTCCTGGCTCCTGGCTTCGGCTGCCTCTAGCCGGCCTGCTGATGCCAGGCCGGCAGCTCCAGCGCCGGCGCGGCGTTCGGCAGCAAGCGATGGGCGTAGCGCGCGATGGGAAACTCGAAAGTGCCGCGCAAGTTGATGCCCTCCAGATGCGTCGGCGCGATCTGGCGCAGGTCTTGGGCACGCATGGTTTCGCCGCCGATGGCCTCGATTGCATCGAGGGCGCGCTGCATGTGCAGCGTGTTCCAGGCCATCACCGCATTGGATAACAAGGTCAGTGCCGACGAGACCGCCGCCAGCGACGCATCATGCCGGGTCAATTCGACCGGAATCTTGCCATAGTGGATGGCCCGCTGCACCGTGTGGACCGCCTCGCCTCGGTTCAAGGCATGCTGCATCTCATGGCGGAATGCGCGAACGGTGAAATAGTCGATCAGGAAGATGGTGCGAAACAGCCGGCCAAGATGAACGCCAGCTTCATAGACTGGCTGACCCTTCGCCGCCGCACCAAAGCGCGTGAGCGCCTGGACAGCCGTACATTGCCCGCTCTGCACCGATGCCGCAATGCGTACCAGTTCGTCCCAGGCGCGTTCGATCAGCTCCAGCCGGACATCCGCGTCCGTCACCGCAGCCAGCTCCGCTAATATGTCGTGGTCCCGGGGGACATGCAGACGGCGGTCGCGCAGATGAGCAAGCCGCGGGCAAAGATCAAAACCGAGCAAGCGGGACAGACACATGGCGAAGTCGGTAAAGCCATGGGTATCGACTGCCAGTTGTGCCACGTCTTCCGATCCGCTCTGGCGGATGACGCCCTCGATGGCGGCACCGGCCTGCCGCTCGTTCAGCAGGATCGGCTGGTCGTAGAAGATGCCCCAGCGGTCACGGACATGCGTATACATGCCGATCGATGCAGTGCGTCGGCGCGGATCGGCCCGTGCCCGCCAGACTGTTCGCGTGGTCTCCAGCGACATCATGTCCGACGACGCCAAGTCGGCGCGTCCCCAGTGCTGGGCGATCGGGTGCTGATGCATGAAAACCAGGACAGCATCGGCAGCCTGTCGCAGTTTGCGCTCGTCCGCGATGCGATGCATCATTTGCCGGATCGCGCTGGGCGACAACTCCGGCACCATACGTGCAAGGTCTGCCGCCGACATCGAGGTGCCGTGCGCCAGTACCGCGGTGTAGACCATCAACAGCTCGCTACGCGAATGCGGTTCCCGGCCCAGCAGGAGCCAGCTGAAGTGCGTACTGCTGTCAATCTCCAGAAGGATTTCTGGCAATTGCCCACCGGGGTGCCGCTCGAACAGCGCGCGCCGCAGCGCCTCCACGGAGGCTTCCGGTTTCATTGCCGTGAGCGGATCGATATGGATCGCGCTATCGATCTTCAGCTCCCCACGCTGGGCAGCGTCGCGCAACCTGGCGAGCCCTGCATCCAAATGCGCCACCACGGGCTCCAGGAATGCCTTGGCGTCCTGCGGCAGCTTGAGATGGCCGTAGAAATGGTTACGCCGGGCTTGCCAAGCCTCGTTGGAGATCAATAGTGCCGCTTGGCTGCGGTAGGCGAAGCTGTGGTCCAGAAATACCGAGCCATTACGCAGGGCCACCCGCAGGGCAAACAGCGTCCCCCATTCGAAGGCGGCCAGGGCCCGTTTGCGATCCTGGCCCTCCATTGCTGGCTGCCAGGCGCGTCCCAATCGAACCGTCACCCGATCGGGAAGCCAGTCTGCCCGGCGCGCATAGAGCTTGCGAAGCACCTCCATGGCCTCGATCACCGGGTGGGCCGACTGGGCGGCGAATGGTAGGCGGATCAGCCTGCCCAGCATGGCCCTGGCTTGCCGGTGTCGTGACAGGAATTGTGCGCGGATCAGGCTGGCTCGGCTTGGCAGATTCTGGGAAGTCGCCGCATCGGCCAGGGCGCCCAATTGCTGGCAAAGGGCTTCTCGTGTCAGCGTCTCGTCGCCGACCAGTGCCTTGACGGCAGCAGCGAATTCCCGCAGCTTGACGCCAGGGTCAGGGCGGCCGGCATCAATCAGGCGGCCGGCATCGTTGACGGATTTTTGAATCCAGTGCCGCAGCATCGACGACAGCTGGTCCGTGGCCGCACACAAGGCATAGCGCAAGAAGCATGCGGCTTCCAGCCGGCGGGACAGTTGTGCAACGCGCTTGCTAACTGACGCCGGGCGATTCGCACAGCGCCTCGCGTAGTGGCGTACCACCGCCTCGTTGCAGACCGCCGGCCAACCTTGGTGGATGCCCAGTTGGTACAGCCGGTCGATCTTGTCAAACAGCTCGCCCATCTGATGCGTGGAATTGCGCAGCGGGACCGCCCACAGCCATTGCTGGAGGCTCGCGCGGTCGCCTTCCGGCCGCGGGAGCAAGGTCCCCCACGCGTCGAGAGAGGCCTCGCCATAGGCTTGCACCAGCGCTTGAGACAGCGCCGCCTCATAGGCTCCACAGCCTGGCTGATCAGCCGCTTCAGCGCCCGGTCATGTGGAATCAGGATGCGATGTTCGTACAGCCAGCGTTTCAATTCATGCAGCAGGTCATTGCGGCTCGGTTGGCCTGCCAGCCGCTCCTTGAGCCAGCGCGTCACGTAACGCCGCTGATGTTCCGCCATCGGGCTGAACCCGAGCGCTTGGTAGGCCAGCATCTGGTGGTCCACCAAGGTATCGGTACGCCCGTCATAGAGCGCGCCCAGCGTGCCCATAACCGGTGGGGTGATGCCCAGTTGCTCGCCGACAAAAGCCCAGAGGAACTTGGGCACCTGCTTGTAGGCATCGAGCGTGCGGCCCGTCATACGGACAAAGCCAATGTGAACGGCGCAGGCCAAGCGGTACAGGTGGCTGCGCCGCGCATCGATCAGGGCCCGCTCCTTGGCGGAGAAGGTGAAGAACGTGGCAAGCTCGAACTCGCTGAGTTCGCGCGGAATCTGCCGCATGCCGAGATACGCCTGTTGCCAGTGATCCATCGCGCTTTCTCCCACGCCTGAGACGGACGGCAGAGATTAGCGGCAATGCGACGCGGACGCAACGCAGGCGCCAAGAAAGTGCGCTAGAAGGCGATTCTTCTGGTGGGGAAATAGCAGACAGCAACTTATTGATTTACATGGCTATTTCCGCAGCCATCGCCCGTAAACCCGCGTGGCTGCTTGGGGTGGCTATCCCGGTAAACTGCACGGGAATCAAGGGGATCCCAACTTCCGCTTTGTGCTCGCCGACGGGCGCGAAACCGCCTCGGCACCGCGGACGACGTGGGTGCTCGTCAGGCGCCTGGGGGTGTGGCAGATTCTGCAGCACCACTTTTCCCCGACACCGGAGGCACCGCCTATCCAATAGCCGGCGCCCCCGCATCGACAAGACCCGATGCACGAAGACCATGCGCCCGCCGACCACGCGGCGCCGACGCCTACCCGCGAATTGGCGCAATATCGATAGTCGAAAGGCTTCGTTGTAGCCGGGCTGTCCTTTCTGAATACTGCACATCTCAGAACCAGGAAGCTCCGATGCCCCTTTCCAACACCCTCCCCGGCGCGCGGCGCACCGCGCTCAAGCAACTTGTCTCGCTCGCTGCGGCTGGCGGCGTTGGTTCGCTGCTGGCGGCATGCTCGCGCGGCGGCGATGAGACGAAGCCCGCGGCGGCATCGGCAAATGCGCCGGCGGTGGTCGGCAAGGCCGGCGACAAGGTCCGCTTCCGCTACCCCGACAATCCGACCTTCGACCTGGTCTATCTGGCCGATCAGCTGGGCTACTTCGAGGGTACCAATACGCGCCCTCAGTACATCGGCAAGGTGGCCGCGCCACAGATCATTCCGCTGGTGGGAACCGGGGAGATCGATTTCGGTTCCCGCATGGTGCCGCTGGTGATTTCGGCGGTGGCCAGCGGCTCCGATCTCAAGGTGGTCGCGGCCGGCAACAAGACCCTGAAGGATGCCCCGCACATGAAGTACTTTGTGCGCAAGGCATCCGGCATCCGCGCACCCAGGGATCTGGAAGGCAAGACCGTTGGCATCAACAGCTTTGGCGCCTGCGCGGAGTTCGTGACCAAGACTTACCTGCGCCAGCATGGGGTGGATGTCAACAAGGTGAACTTTGTCGTCATCCCCGATGACCAGGCCGAACAGACGCTTGTCACCGGCAATACCGACCTGGCCATCATCCATGCGCCCTTCTCGGGCCGCGCGGACCACACCGACCAGCTGGTACGGCTGTGGAGCGACTTCGACCTGGACGGCGGGCTGGGTGGCATGCAGCCATACAGCGCGCATGGCAAGTTCATCCGCGAACATCCGGAGTCGGTGCGCGACGTCGTGACGGCCCTGGCCAAGGCGGCCAACTGGGTCAATGCAAATCCGGAAGACGCGCGCAAGCTGGTTTCGCAGCGTATCAACCTGCGGCTGGATTTCGTCGACCGGTACGCGTACGTCGACAACCTGGTGGTCACCGAGCCGCCGATCCAGTACTACATCGACGTACTGGAAGCGGAAGGCAAGCTGCCCAAGGGCAAGGTGGCGGCACGGGACATCTACACCAATGCGTTCAACCCCTACGCGGGCGCCACGCCGGCCAGGGCCTGAACGCGGAGGCGGAGCGCAGGCATCATGACAGACAAGATCCTGGCGCGCGGCGTGCGCATGGACTACACCGTGCGCAATGACGCTGGCCGGCACGAGGACGTGGCAGTGCTGCGGGATTTCAACCTCGCGATCCGCGACGGCGAGTTCCTGTCCATCCTTGGGCCGTCGGGCTGCGGCAAATCGACATTCCTCAGCATCCTGGCCGGACTGACCGACCGCACTGGTGGCGAGATCGCCATCGACGGCAAGGCGTTGCAAGGCATCAATCCGGCCCAGGGGGTCGTGTTCCAGGGTTACGCACTGTTTCCCTGGCGGACTGTCTTGCAGAACATCGAAGTGGGGCTGGAAATCCGCGGCGTGCCGCGCCAGGAGCGGCGGCGCATTGCCCAGGAGCATCTTGATCTGGTGGGCCTGTCCGGCTTTGGCGAGCGGTTTCCGCACGAGATTTCCGGCGGCATGAAGCAGCGCGTGGCCATTGCGCGCTCGCTGGCATACAAGCCCGAAGTGCTGCTGATGGACGAGCCGTTTGCAGCGCTGGACGCGCAAACGCGCGAGATCCTGCAAGGCGAGCTGCTGCGGATCTGGGAGCAGTACCGCAAGACCATCGTGTTCATTACGCACAGCCTCGATGAAGCGATCTTCTTGTCGGACCGCGTTGCCGTGATGACCCGCCGGCCTGGCACGATCAAGCAGATCCTGGACGTGCCGCTGCCCCGCCCTCGCCCGCCCGAGCTGCGCAATGCCGAGGCGTTCGTCCGGCTGCGCCAGCAGGCGTGGGACATCCTCAAGGACGAAGTGCAGTTTGCCAGCCCGGCCGCGGTACACCGTCCACTGGGGGCTACGGCCAATCCCGGCGAGCGCGTGGAGGGCGAGCGCGCCATGGCAAAGGCGGTATCGTGAGCAGCCATCCGCGCCCCCTTTCCGGCGACCGCGCGCTGGGCCTGCTCGGCATCGCGGGCTTCCTCGTCCTGTGGGAACTTGTGCCTCGCACCGGCATCGTCAGCCAGGCGTATCTGAGCCCGCCTTCGCAGATCTTCGAGACCATCTGGCAGCTTCTGCACAGCGGCACGTTGTTCAGGCACCTGGGCGCAAGCCTGCAACGATCGCTGTGGGGCCTGTTGCTGGCGATCGGGCTGGGCGTGACGCTGGGGCTGCTGATGGGCTGGTTCAGCCGCTTCGAGCGCATTGTCGACCCGATCCTCCAGCTGTTCCGGCAAACGTCGGCGTTTGCACTATTCCCCGTGTTCATCCTGTTTCTTGGCATCGGCGAGCTGTCCAAGATCGCCATCATCTTCTGGGCGTCGTTCTGGCCGGTGCTGCTGAGTACCATCAGCGGGGTCAAGCAGGTGGACCAGCTACTGATCAACGCCGCGCGTTCAATGGGTGCGTCACCGCTGTTCGTCTTCCGCAAGGTAGTGCTTCCGGCGGCATCGCCATCCATCTTCACCGGCGTAAGGCTGGCCGGCACCTATTGCATTACCGCGCTTGTCGCCGCGGAAATGATCGGGGCCCATTCCGGACTGGGGTTCCTGACGCTGAATTCGCAGGAGGTATTCCAGATCCCGACGATGTATGCGGGCATCCTGCTGCTGGCCCTGCTCGGCCTGGCCCTGAACTACGCCCTCGCGCTGATCGAGCGCCGCCTCACGCGCTGGCGCAAAGGCCTGACGCTCAATGCCTGAATTCCCTTCTGCACAGGCATTGCCGGCAGCGGGGGTTGCCGCGCGCCGCTTCTGGTCCATCGTGTTTCTGACGGCCTCGCTGGGGCTGGTGCTGGCGTGGGGCGGTCCGCGGATGCTGGAGCGGGCGCCACATGTACCGGAACGGCTGCCTGCACCGCTGCAGGACTGGCTGCAGCGGCTGCAGGCAGAGCCCGATTGGTCTGAGGTTCCAGTCGGCCCGCTCCTTGGCAAGGCCCGCCGCCGCGGCGAGCTGGTGGTGGGCATCCGGCAGTACGCCCGCCCTGCGCCGCCAGGCGCCCCGGCGCCCGCTGAGCCTGACAACTTCGATGCCGCGCTGGCGCGCTTCCTGGCCGAGCGGCTGAATGTCCGGGTGCGACTGGTCGGCCTGGGCCCCGACGCTGCCCCGCAGGCAGTCGATCTGATCATCGCTGGCACCCGCCAGGCGGGCAGCGGTGTACCGGCCGTGCCAACCCCTTACACCGGTGGCGACGGGGTTCTCGTCGTGCTGCGTGGCAGCGCATCTCGGCATGCATCCGACCTGCGGCAGCGCACGGTTTGCGTTGCACAAGGCAGTCCCTACGCAGCTGACCTGTCGCAGCGGATGGCCGCGCAACTCAAGGTCTATGGTTCTGCGATCCGCGCGGTGTCGGGTTTCATGGCGGGGGAATGTCAGGCACTGGCTGAAGACGGCGTCGTTATCGCCCGCCTGCTGAGCCTGCCGGAATGGCGCTTCTACCGCCAGTTGGACACCACGCTGAGACCCGACAACAACAGCCCGCAGATTGCGCTACGAATGAACGATGCGGTATCGGCTGCGTGGCTGGACCGCGCGGTGCGCCAATGGAAGCTCAGCGGCGCACTGGCACAGGCGCGCGAGCGCCGGGCGGGCGATGTGGCATTCGAAGCCAGCCAGCTGCAGGACGGGCTGGTCTGCCATTCGTAAGGGCAGGCGTCGTTCGCCGCGAGCGCAGCTCGCATAAAAAGCCCGCTCCACGCAAAGCCAGATCCGAGTAAGCATCTACGCAAATCTTCGTGGAAATGGTGTGGGCGGCCATGCTGGAATGCAAGCATGCTTTTCGCTCTCTCGTCCGGCTTCCGCCCTCCTGCTGTCCTCCTGCCGCCCGTATTCGCCTGCGCCTTGCGCCGATGCTGAGCGCATTGCCCGGGCCTGGACGGCAGCAACGGAACGCCATCCCTCTCTTCTCCACGAGTGCCATGACAATACCAATCGACTCTCCCATTGCATCCAATCCTGCGCCGGCGGCTCGCCTGCCGGATCCCGCGCGCGTGCGCCGCATCGCCAACGACGGCGAAGCCCTGGAGGCGGCGCACGCGTTGGCCGCCGTGTTTGCCGAAGGTGCCGCCGAGCGCGACCGCCAACGCCGCCTGCCATGGGCTGAACTGGACCTGTGGTCGGAGAGCGGCCTGGGCGGCATCACCGTGCCGCGCGCCTTCGGCGGCGCCGAGGTTTCGTACGCGACGCTGGCCGAGGTGTTCGCCATTGTCTGCGCGGCCGATCCCGCGCTCGGTCAGATTCCACAGAACCATTTCGGCCTGCTGGCGGTACTGCGCGAGGCGGGCAGCGAGGCCCAGCAGCGCCGCTTCTACAGCGAGGTGCTGGCCGGCGCGCGGCTGGGCAATGCCGGCCCCGAACGCCGCTCAGCGGGCAGCGAGACCATCTTGCAAGGCACCACGCGACTGACCGCGACCGCCCAGGGCCTGCGCCTTAACGGCTATCGCTACTACTCGACCGGCGCGCTGTTCGCCCACCGCGTGCCGGCGCGCGCCGTGGACGACCAGGGTCGCACGGTGCAGGTCTGGAGCCCGCGCGAGGTGCGCGGCCTGGCCATCATCGACGACTGGTCGTCGTTCGGCCAGCGCACCACCGCCAGCGGCAGCGTGGTGTTCGACAATGTTCCGGTGGCGCCCGAGGACGTGCTGCCGATCTGGCAACTGGCCGACCGGCCCGGCCTGTACGGCCCCACCTCGCAGCTGATCCAGGCCGCCATCGACCAGGGCATCGCCGAGAATGCGCTGGCCGACGCCATCACCTTCGTGCGCGAATACGCGCGGCCCTGGATCGATTCAGGACTCGAGCGCGCCGTCGACGACCCCTACATCATCCAGGACGTGGGTCGCCTGCAAATCGATGTGCACGCCGCGCGCGAGGTGCTGCTGGAAGCCGGCCGCACGCTCGATGCGCTTGCCGCTGCTCCCGTCGACGCCGAAGCCAGCGCGCGTGCCTCGGTGGCCGTGGCCGCGGCCAAGGTGCTGACTACCGAAGCAGCGCTGGCCGCCAGCGAGAAGCTGTTCGAGCTGGCCGGATCCTCCGCCACGCGCGCCAGGCACAACCTGGACCGCCACTGGCGCAATGCCCGCACCCACACCCTGCACGACCCGGTTCGCTGGAAAACCCACCTGATCGGCAACTATCACCTCAATCACGTGCTGCCCGCGCGGCACTCCTGGAACTGACATCATGTCCGTGCTCCTCTCCCCGGCGCCCGCCGCCGGCCACCCGGCCAGCCGCCCTGCTCCCGCCGCGCCACCCGTGCGCAAGCCTGACCTGATCCGCGACGACGCCGGCGCCCTCCAGGCCGCGCGCCGACTTGCCGCCCGGTTCGCCCCCGAAGCCACGCTACGCGACCGCGAGCGCCGCCTGCCGTGGGCCGAACTCGACGAGTTCAGCGCCAGCGGCCTGTGGGCCATCACCGTGCCGCCCGAATACGGCGGCGCCGGCGTCTCCAACGTAACGCTGGCCGAGGTGGTGGCCACCATCGCCGTCGCCGACGGCTCGCTCGGGCAGATCCCGCAGAATCATTTCTACGCGCTGGAGGTATTGCGCGTGGGCGGCAGCGACGCACAGAAGCGCTATTTCTACGAGCGAGCGCTGGCCGGCGAGCGCTTCGGCAACGCGCTTGCCGAGATCGGCCATAAGGATTTCAAGCGCCGCACACGGCTGACTCCCGACGGTGACGGCTGGCGCGTGGACGGCAAGAAGTTCTACTGCACCGGCGCGCTCTACGCACACTGGATCCCCACGCTGGTGGTGGCCGACGAAGCCGGGCGCGACGTCACCTACCTGGCCTTCGTGCCGCGCACGGCGGACGGTGTGTCGATCACCGACGACTGGGATGGCTTCGGCCAGCGCGTGACCGGCAGCGGCTCGGTGTCGTTCGACAACGTGCGCGTCGAAGCCGCATGGGTGGTGCCCTTCCTCGCCTCGTTCGAGAAGCCCACCACCATCGGCCCGGTGGCGCAGATCCTGCACGCAGCGATCGACCTGGGCATCGGCCGCGGCGCCTTCGAGGCGACCCTGCCCTTTGTGCGCGAGCGCGCCCGCCCCTGGGTGGATGCCGGCGTGGCCAGGGCTGCCGACGACCCGCTCACGATCCAGCAGGTCGGGGACGTGGCGGTGCGCATACGCGCTGCCGAGGCGCTGGTACGCCGCGCCGGCCGCATCGTCGATGCCGCCCAGGCAGCGCCCACCGAGCGCAGCGTGGCCGAGGCCTCCATCGCCGTGGCCGAGGCGCGCGCGCTGACCACCACGGCATCGCTGCTGGCTGGCAGCAAGCTGTTCGAGCTGGGCGGCACCGCTGCCACGCTCGACAATCTGGGGCTCGACCGCTTCTGGCGCAACGCACGCACCCACACCCTGCACGACCCGGTGCGCTGGAAATATCACGCCGTCGGCAACTTCTACCTCAACGACCGGCTGCCGGTCCGGCACGGAGCGCTGTAATGGCCAGCAAGCAGATCCTGCTCAACGCTTTCAATATGAACTGCGTCGGCCATATCAACCACGGCCTGTGGACGCATCCGCGCGACCGCTCCACCGACTACAACACGCTCGAATACTGGACCGGCCAGGCGCGCACGCTGGAGCGCGGCCTGTTCGATGGCCTTTTCATCGCGGACATTGTCGGCGTCTACGACATCTACCAGGGCAACGTGGACGTGACGCTGCGCGAGTCGATCCAGCTTCCGGTCAACGATCCGCTGCTGCTGGTGCCGGCCATGGCGGCGGTGACGCGGAACCTGGGCTTCGGCGTGACCGTCAACCTGACCTACGAGCAGCCTTACCTGCTGGCGCGCCGCTTCTCCACGCTGGACCACCTGACGCGCGGACGTATCGGCTGGAATATCGTCACCGGCTACCTGGACAGCGCGGCGCGCGCCATGGGCCTGGACGGCCAGGTCGCCCACGACGAACGCTACGACCGCGCCGACGAATATCTCGACGTGCTCTACCAGCTCTGGGAAGGCAGCTGGGAAGACGGCGCCGTGCGGCGCGACAAGGCCGCGCGTGTGTTCGCCGACGCTGCGCGCGTGCACAAGGTGGCGCATCAAGGCAAGTACTACAAGGTGGAGGGCTACCACCTGGCCGAACCATCGCCACAACGCACGCCGGTGCTGTTCCAGGCTGGCAGCTCCGGACGCGGCCAGCGCTTTGCCGCGCGCCATGCCGAATGCGTGTTTATCTCGCCGCCCAGCCGCGAGGCCGCGCGGCAGACCGTGAAGGCGCTGCGCGAGCAGCTGGTGCGCGCCGGCCGCCGCCCCGACGACATCAAGGTCTTTGCCGGCGCCGCCGTGGTGCCCGGGCGCACCGCCAGCGAAGCTCGCCAGAAGTTCGCCGAGTACAGGGACTACGCCAGCCGCGAAGCCGGGCTGGCCCACTTCGCCGCCAGCACCGGTGTGGACTTCGGCAAGTACGACCTGGATGCGCCAGTGGACTACGGCGGCGGCAATGCCATCGAATCCGCCACCCGCACGGCGCAGCAGCACGGATGGACGCGCCGCCGGCTGCTGGAGCTGTTCGAACTGGGCGGACGCTACCCCGCCATCGTCGGCGATGCGCAGCAGGTGGCAGACGAGCTTCAGTCCTGGGTGGACGAGACCGGCATCGACGGCTTCAACCTGAGCCGCACGGTGGTGCCCGAAAGCTATGAGGACTTCGTCGACCTCGTGGTGCCGGAGCTACAGACCCGGGGCATCTACAAGACCGCATATGCCGAGGGCAGCCTGCGCCGCAAGCTGTTCGGCGAGCAAGACCGGCTGCCGGCGCGGCACGCGGCGGCGCAGTTCCGGCGCCCCCCGGACTAAGCGATGAACTTGCTTGATCCAACACCCAGATTCGTCCACAGAAACCGACTCTCTCCAACGCAACCCCGATCATGAAACTGAAGACCCTGCTCCTTTCCGCCTTCGCCAGCTTCACCGTGGCGCTCACCGCGCAGGCGGCGCACGCCGCACCGCTGCGCATTGGCGTTACCCCCGGTTCCCTGGCCGACTCCGTGCAGGTTGCCGCCGCCGAGGCCCGCAAGCAAGGCCTCGATATCAAGGTGGTGGAGCTGACCGACTGGACCACGCCCAACGTGGCGCTGGCCGCCGGTGACCTGGACCTCAATTACTTCCAGCACCAGGCCTTCCTGGACAACGCCGTCAAGGAACGCGGCTACGCCTTCAAGAGCGTCGCGGTGGGCGTGCTGCCCAACATCGGCCTGTACTCCACCCGGATCAAGCGCTTCGATGAGCTGAAGGAAGGCGCCCGCGTGGGCGTGGCCAACGACCCGGTCAACCAGGGCCGCGGGCTATTGCTGCTGCAGAAGGCGGGCCTCATCAGGCTCAAGGATGGCGTGGGCGCGCGCGGCGGGCTGGACGATATCGTCGCCAACCCCAGGAAGCTGAAGTTCGTGGAAGTCGAAGGTCCGCAACTGGTGCGCGCGCTGGACGACGTAGACCTGGCGCAAGGCTATCCGGCGCACTTCGTCAACGCCGGCAAGCCGCAGATCGCCGGCGCCGGGCTGCTGTACTCTGGCATCGACGATCTGTACTTCGCCATCCGCTTCGTCAGCCGCCAGGCCAACGCCACGGATCCGCGCATCGCGCGTTTCGTCAAGATCTACCAGGAGTCGCCCGCCGTGCGCCAGCAGTTGAGCACGTCGTTCGCCAACAACGAAAAGCTGTACAGCCTGCCATGGCTGAAACGCTGATGGCTACGGGCGCCGACACCATGCACTCGCCAGCCACACTGCAACGCAGCGGACACCCGGCTGCAGCGCGCGCAGCGGGCGGCCACGCCGCGCCACGGTCTGCAGCGCTTCCAGCGACTACTGCTGCCGACGACGCCCCGGGGATCGGCGCCGTGACCTTCGAGCACGTCGGCAAGGTCTATCGCGCCCCGGCGGGCGATGTCCATGCACTGCAGGACATCGACGTGGCGATTCCCGCCGGCGGCATCTTCGGGATCATCGGCCGCAGCGGCGCCGGCAAGTCCAGCCTGCTGCGCACCATCAACCGGCTGGAGTCGCCCACCAGCGGCCGTGTGCTGGTGGACGGACGCGACATTGCCCGACTGGACCAGCGCGGCCTGGTGGCGCTGCGGCGACGCATCGGCATGGTCTTCCAGCACTTCAACCTGCTGTCGGCCAAGACCGTGTGGGACAACGTCGCGCTGCCGCTCAGGGTAGCCGGCGTACCGCGCGCGGAAATCGACCGGCGGGTGGAGGAGTTGCTGGCGCTGGTGGGCCTGGAAGGCAAGCGCAGCGCCTACCCCGGGCAGCTTTCCGGCGGGCAGAAGCAGCGCGTGGGCATTGCGCGCGCGCTGGTGCACCGGCCGGAGATCCTGCTGTGCGACGAGGCTACTTCCGCGCTCGACCCCGAGACCACGCAGTCGATCCTTGCCCTGCTGCGCGATATCAACCGCCGCTTCGGCCTGACCATCGTGCTGATCACGCATGAGATGCGGGTGATCCGCGATATCTGCGATCACGTGCTGGTGCTCGAAGCCGGCCACATCGCCGAGCTGGGCCCGGTCTGGCAGGTGTTCGGCAACCCGCGCCACCCTGCCACCCGCGCGCTGCTGCAGCCTCTGCAGGCCGCTCTGCCGGAAGACCTGGCGCGCCTGCTGCAGTTGCAGCCGCCGGCGCACGGTGCGGCCGAGCAGTTGATCGAGCTGCACTACACCGGTGGCGACGCAGGCGCCGAAAGCAGCGCGCCGGAACTGGCCACCATCGTCGCAGCGCTGGGCGGGCGCGCCCGCCTGCTGCAGGCGGGCGTCGACCGCATCCAGGGCCATACCCAGGGCCGCCTGCTGCTGGCCGCGAAATTTGCCGGCGGCGGCATTCCCGCCGAGGCCCTGGCCACGCTTGCACTGTCCCAACCTCCCAAGGTGCTCGGCTATGTCCCCGCTGACGATTGAACGTATCTGGCAAGGCCTGTTCGACACCTTCACCATGGTCGGCGCGTCCTCCATGGTGGCGGTAGCGCTGGGCATTCCGCTGGCACTGGTGCTGGTGGTGAGCGCGCCGGGCGGCGTGCTGGAATCGCCGCGGCTGCATCGCGTGCTGGGCAGTGTAGTCAACGGCTTCCGCGCCACGCCCTTTATCGTGCTGCTGGTGGCGCTGCTGCCGTTCACGCGGCTGGTGGTGGGTGCGACCATTGGCGTGTGGGCCGCGGTAGTACCGCTCTCCATCAGCGCCACCCCGTTCTTTGCCCGCATCGCCGAGATCAGCCTGCGCGAGGTGGACCGCGGCCTGGTCGAAGCGGCCCAGGCCATGGGCTGCCAGCGCTGGCATATCGTCTGGCATGTGCTGCTGCCGGAGGCGCTGCCCGGGATCATCGGCGGCTTCACCATTACCGTGGTGTCGCTGATCGGGGCTTCGGCCATGGCCGGCGCGGTGGGCGCGGGCGGGCTGGGCGATCTCGCCATCCGCTATGGCTACCAGCGCTTTGACACGACGGTGATGGCGGTGGTGATCGTGTTGCTGATCGGGCTGGTCAGTGTGGTGCAGTGGCTGGGCGATCGTACGGTGAGGTGGTTGCAGGCGCCCTGAGCGGATTTGCGCAGCGCAAGTCAGAACCGGACGCTCCGGGCTGTCTTTAGAAATGCGGATTTCTTCGTTTTCATTCCCGTGGCGTCCTTTCATAGTGTGGCTGATGGCTATAGACAGTTGCCATTGCCCCGCAACCATGCGCTGTGCAAGCAAGCCAGCGCAATCCCAGCGGGGCTCAAGCCCGGCACAAGGAGAAGAACGCCATGACGACTGCACTGGAAGAACGAATCGCGCATCCCGCGCTGCAAGCTGCCCGCGACGTTGCGCGCTCCGCCGGCCTGCCCTATGCCGGCAGCATCTCGCCGCGACAGGCGTGGGAGTTGTTCAACGCCGGCCACGCGCTGCTGGTCGATGTCCGCTCCCTGGAAGAGCGAACCTTTGTCGGCCATGTGCCGGGCAGCCTGCACGTGCCCTGGGCGACGGGCACCAGCCTGACGCGCAATCCCCGCTTTGTGCGCGAGCTCGAAGCCAGAACCGGCAAGGACGCGGTGGTGCTCCTGCTATGCCGCAGCGGCAACCGCTCCGCGCTCGCCGCGGAGGCGGCAACCAAAGCCGGCCTCGCCCACGTCTACAACGTGCAGGAAGGCTTCGAGGGCGATCTCGACGAACAACAGCGGCGCGGCGGCCTGGGCGGCTGGCGCTTTCACGGCCTGCCATGGTCGCAGCAGTAGCCGCCTCACAGGCATAAGAAGAAGGAATAGTCAGCAATGGCGAACTTTGACGTCGACGAAATCGTCCAGGCCCTGCAGCAGGTACGCCGGCAATGGCGCGAGGGTCAGCAACGGTTGCTGGAGCCGGGCGGCCGGGACCTGCCCTCGCGCGAAGCGCTGGCCCAGATCGTGGCGGCACTGAAGGGCGCGCTGTTTCCGATGCGCCTCGGCCCGCCGGACCTGCGCCAGGAGAGCGAGGATCTGTATATCGGCCATTCGCTCGACGCGGCGCTGCACGCGCTGCTGACCCAGGCGCGCCTGGAGCTTGCCTACACCTCCCGCCACGCCGAGCGCGAGGCTCCCGAGATCGAGGCCCGCGCGCTGGCGGCGGTGCGCGACTTCGCCGCCAGCCTCCCGCAGATCCGCATCTTGCTCGACAGCGACGTGCTGGCGGCCTACCACGGCGATCCCGCCGCCGGCAGCGTCGACGAGGTATTGCTGTGCTACCCCGGCGTGCTGGCGATGATCCATCACCGCCTGGCCCATGCGTTGTATCAGCTCGGCCTGCCGCTGCTGGCCCGCATCGTGGCCGAGCTGGCGCATGCCGAAACCGGCGTCGATATCCATCCTGGCGCGCGTATCGGCAGCGGGTTCTTTATCGATCATGGCACCGGCGTCGTGATCGGCGAAACCGCCATCATCGGCGAGCGGGTGCGCCTCTACCAGGCCGTCACACTGGGCGCCAGGCGTTTTCCGCGCGATGCCGCGGGTCACCTGCAAAAGGGTCTGCCGCGCCATCCCATTGTCGAAGACGATGTGGTGATCTATGCCGGCGCGACCATCCTTGGCCGCATCACGCTGGGCCGCGGCGCGGTCATTGGCGGCAATGTGTGGGTCACGCAGGATGTCGCGCCCGGTGCGCATGTCACGCAGGCGGTATCGCGCAGCGAGGGCGAACCTGCCCGACCCTTTGCGGAGGCTGCGCTGCCATGAACGACCTTGTCCGTACGCTGGGCAGTGCCGTGCGCGAGCTGCGCGAAGCCCATGGCTGGTCGCAGGAAGCGCTGGCCGAGCATGCCAGCCTGAACCGCTCCTACGTGGGCGAGATCGAGCGTGGCAGCGTGATCGCCTCGATCGTCACGGTGGAAAAGCTCGCGCTGGCGCTCGGCGTTCCGATCGCATGGCTGCTTGGCGCCAGCCATGGCGCGACGCCGGACCTGCCTCGGCAGGCCAGCGTGGGTGGTAGCCGCTAGCGTGTCCTCACCCGCAGGGCGGTTTTGCCGTCTATAGCCTGTTGAAGGCCGCCATGACGGCTTTGATAATCGCCCTGCGCATAACCTTCCCTGTTTTTCTCATATCAACCAGGAGTTCTACATGTCGGCATCAGCAGGCGGCCAGACCGCGCTCGGCGATAACGCAGCACGGCAACTAGCCAACGCGACCAAGACCGTTCCCCAACTCGCGTCGATCACGCCGCGATGGCTGACGCATTTCCTGCAATGGGTCCCGGTCGAGGCGGGCATCTATCGCCTGAACAAGGTGCAGAACCCAGAAACCGTGCAGGTGGCCTGCACCCAGCGCGACAGCGAGGGCCGCCTGCCCCGCACCTTCGTCGACTACGAAGAGCAGCCGCGCGAGTATTTCCTGAACGCGGTCAGCACCGTGCTCGACGTGCACACGCGCGTGTCGGACCTGTACAGCAGCCCGCACGACCAGGTCAAGGAACAGCTGCGCCTGACCATCGAAACGATCAAGGAACACCAGGAAAGCGAACTGATCAACAACCCGGACTACGGCCTGCTGGCCAATGTGGCCGAAGAGCAGCGGATCTTCCCGCTGACGGGCGCGCCCACGCCGGACGATCTCGACGAGCTGCTCGGCAAGGTGTGGAAGGAGCCCGCGTTCTTCCTCACGCATCCGCAGGCGATCACCGCCTTCGGGCGCGAATGCACGCGCCGGGGCGTGCCGCCGCCCACGGTCAGCCTGTTCGGCTCGCAGTTCATCACGTGGCGCGGCATTCCGCTGATTCCGTCCGACAAGGTGCCGGTGGCCGACGGCAAGAGCAAGATCCTGCTGCTGCGCGTGGGCGACAAGCGCCAGGGCGTGGTCGGGCTGTACCAGCCCGGCGTGGCCGGCGAACAGGGGCCGGGATTGTCGGTGCGCTTCATGGGCATCAACGACCAGGCCATTGCCTCCTACCTGATCTCGCTGTACTGCTCGCTCGCGGTGCATGCGCCGGACGCGCTGGCGGTTCTCGATGACGTGGAAATCGGCAAGTACCATGACTACCCTGACACCTACAAGTAATCCGGGCGCAAGCATTCCGGCAGCGCCGCAGGTGCCGGCCGGCCTGCCCGATCCTGCCGCGCTGGCGCGGCTGGCGGGGGCCTTCTTCGCGGCCTTGCCCGGCAAGCCGGCCGACCATGCGCCCGAGCTTGCCCCCGCGCTCGCGGTGGCGGGCAATCCCGCGCCGGCCGGCTCGCCGCTGGCGGGCCCGGGCGGCACCGGCACCGGCGTGCCCGGTGCGGCCATCCCGCAAGGCACGGTGCCGGGCGCCAACCTGGCGCCGGCCGCGCCCACTCATGTGCTGTCGCTAGGCAACCGCACGCCGGCGCTGCTGCCGAGTGCGGCCGCGCAGAACGGCCTGGCCGATACCGTCACCACCGTGGCGCCCGCGCTGGACAGCCGTTTCGGCGGCGCCGCGCTGGGCGTGCCGCCGCTCGCCGACGCTTCGCCCGGGCCGGGGCAGGCGGCAAGCGCCTATTATTTCCTCGACACCGCGGGGCTTGCGTCGCGCAGCGGCGCGGGCAGTCTCGACCACATCGCCCTGCCCGACGCGAGCGGAGTGCCGCGCCTGGTACCGCAAGGCGTTGGCCATGGCGACGGCTCGCCGTGGGCGGCTGCGCCGTCGGGCGCGCCGTTCGATGTGCACGCCGTGCGGCGCGACTTCCCGATCCTGCAGGAGCGCGTCAATGGCCGGCCGCTGGTGTGGTTCGACAATGCCGCCACCACGCACAAGCCGCGCCAGGTGATCGAGCGCATCTCGCATTTCTATGCGCACGAGAACTCGAATATCCACCGCGCCGCGCATGCGCTGGCGGCACGCGCCACCGATGCCTACGAGGCGGCGCGCAGCAAGGTGCAGCGCTTTATCGGCGCCGGCTCGCCCGACGAGATCATCTTCGTGCGCGGCGCCACCGAGGCGATCAACCTGATCGCCAGGACCTGGGGAATAAGCAATGTGGGCGAAGGCGACGAGATCATCATCTCGCACCTGGAGCATCACGCCAACATCGTGCCGTGGCAGCAACTGGCCGCACAGGTCGGGGCCAGGCTGCGGGTGATACCGGTGGATGATTCCGGCCAGGTCCGGCTCGACGAGTACCGGCGCCTGCTGAACCACCGCACCCGCATCGTGGCGGTGACGCAGGTCTCCAATGCGCTGGGCACGGTGGTGCCGGTCAGGGAAATCGTCGAACTGGCCCACCGCGCAGGCGCCAGGGCGCTGGTTGACGGCGCGCAGTCGGTCTCGCACATGCGCGTGGACGTGCAGGCCATCGACGCCGATTTCTTCGTGTTCTCGGGCCACAAGATCTTTGGCCCCACCGGCATCGGCGTGGTCTATGGCAAGCGCGAGATCCTGGAGCAGATGCCGCCCTGGCAAGGTGGCGGCAACATGATCGCCGACGTCACCTTCGAGCGCACCGAGTTCCAGCCGCCACCCAACCGTTTCGAGGCAGGCACGGGCAATATCGCCGATGCGGTCGGCCTGGGCGCCGCGCTGGATTATGTGGATCGGGTCGGCATCGACAAGATTGCCCGTTACGAGCATGACCTGCTCGACTATGCCACCCGGCTGCTGGCGCCTGTGCCAGGGGTGCGGCTGATCGGCACCGCGCGGGACAAGGCCAGCGTGCTGTCGTTCGTGCTCAAGGGCTATCAGACTGAGGAAGTCGGGCGCGCGCTCAATGAGGAAGGCATTGCCGTACGCTCGGGCCATCACTGCGCCCAGCCCATCCTGCGCCGCTTCGGCGTCGAGGCCACGGTGCGTCCCTCGCTGGCGTTCTACAACACGGCGGAGGAAGTGGATCATTTCATCTCGGTGATCCGCCGCCTTGCGGGCCGCCGCTGACCCGCGCTGACCCGCGCTGACCCGCGCTGACTCGCGCTGACTCGCGCTGACTCGCGCTGCGGTCTGGTCAGCACTCTGTCCCGCCAGGCTCTCCGGCGGGATTTTTTTTGCTCACTGATGCCTTGCCGGCCGCGCCACGCTCTCCCGCAAAAAAATCCGCGCTTGCATATCCGAAATCATTAGTTCCTCCGGGCGCCACCGCCTTTCTACACTGACGCCAACTTGTCATAACAAGATATGGCGCCCCAATGAAGAACCGAATTGCCGCGGCACTGCCTGCCGCGCCCGCGGCCCTGCCGATCGCCCTGCCCCTCTATACGCAGATCAAGGATGCATTGCGCGGGCGCATCCTCGACGGCACCTATCCCCCGCATCACCAGATGCCCTCCGAGAGCGAGCTGGGCGCAATGTTCCAGGTCAGCCGCATCACCGTGCGGCAGGCGCTGGGTGACCTGCAGAAGGAAGGCCTGATCTTCAGGATCCACGGCAAGGGCACCTTCGTGTCCAGGCCCAAGGCGTTCCAGAACGTCACCTCGCTGCAAGGATTTGCCGAGGCGATGTCGAGCATGGGCTATGAAATCCTGAACCTGTTGCGCAGTTGCAAGCGCGTACCCGCCACCCGCCAGGTTGCGCAGCGGCTGAACCTGCGCGAAGGCGACCCGGTGGTGGAGATCAAGCGGGTGCGCCTGCTCAACCGCGAGCCGGTGTCGCTGGAACTGACGTGGATTCCGGAGGCGATCGGCAAGCGCCTCATCCATGCCGACCTGACCACGCGCGATATCTTCCTGATCCTGGAGAACGATTGCGGTATCCGGCTTGGCCATGCCGACCTGCGCGTCGATGCCATCCTTGCCGACGAAGACCTGACCCAGGCGCTGCGCGTACAGGAATGCGCGCCGGTGCTGCGCATCGAACGGCTGACCCACGACGCGCAAGGCGCGCCGATCGACTACGAATTCCTCTACTTCCGTGGCGACGCCTTCCAGTATCGCCTGCGCGTGGACCGCCACAAGGCGGTGCCGGCCGCCGCGGCCGCATCCGCATCCTCCCCCACATCCGCATCTCCCACACCCGCCATGAAACCCGCCAGGGCCGCCAGACGCGAGCCATCGCACACAGCCGCCGGCAAAGGGAAACCGACATCATGAACACCATCACTCACGTGTACGACATCGTCGTCGTTGGCGGCGGCACGGCCGGCCCCATGGCCGCGATCAAGGCCAGGGAGCGCAATCCCTCGCTGCGCGTCCTGTTGCTCGACAAAGCCAACGTCAAGCGCAGCGGCGCCATTTCGATGGGCATGGACGGCCTGAACAATGCCGTCATTCCCGGCCATGCCACCCCGGAGCAATACACCCGGGAAATCACGGTGGCCAACGACGGCATCGTCAACCAGTCGACGGTCTATGCCTACGCGCGCCACAGCTTTGCCACCATCGAGCAACTGGATCGCTGGGGCGTCAAGTT
The DNA here is from genome assembly GCF_040578825.1 of Cupriavidus necator. Lineage (GTDB taxonomy): Bacteria > Pseudomonadota > Gammaproteobacteria > Burkholderiales > Burkholderiaceae > Cupriavidus > Cupriavidus necator_E. Next base: position 35,822 of record NZ_JBEFLI010000008.1, read on the forward strand.
CGAAAAGGACGAGACCGGCGACTATGCGGTCAAAAAGGTCCACCACATGGGTTCCTACGTGCTGCCGATGCCGGAGGGGCACAACGTCAAGAAGGTGCTGTACCGCCAGCTCAAGCGTGCCCGCGTGGAGATCACCAACCGCATCGTGGCCAGCCGCGTGCTCACCGATGCCAGCGGCGCGGCCTGCGGCGTGATGGGCTTCGACTGCCGCACCGCCGATTTCCACGTGATCCGGGCGGGCGCGGTGATCCTGTGCTGCGGTGCCGCCGGGCGCCTCGGCCTGCCCGCCTCCGGCTACCTGATGGGCACCTACGAGAACCCCACCAATGCCGGCGATGGCTATGCCATGGCCTATCACGCCGGGGCCGAACTGGCCAACCTGGAATGCTTCCAGATCAATCCGCTGATCAAGGACTACAACGGGCCGGCATGCGCCTATGTGACCGGGCCGCTGGGCGGCTATACCGCCAACGGCAAGGGCGAGCGCTTTATCGAATGCGACTACTGGAGCGGCCAGATGATGTGGGAGTTCTACCAGGAACTCCAGGGCGGCAACGGCCCGGTCTTCCTCAAGCTCGATCACCTGGCCGAGGAAACGATCCGTACCATCGAGACCATCCTCCATACCAATGAGCGGCCCAGCCGTGGGCAGTTCCACGCCGGGCGCGGCACCGACTACCGCAGCCAGATGGTGGAGATGCATATCTCGGAGATCGGCTTCTGCAGCGGTCACAGCGCTTCGGGCGTGCATGTCAACGAGCGTGCCGAAACCACCGTGCCGGGGCTCTACGCGGCCGGCGACATGGCTGCCGTGCCGCACAACTACATGCTGGGCGCCTTCACCTATGGCTGGTTCGCCGGCCAGAATGCCGCCGACTATGTGGCCGGCCGCGCAAAGGCGCCGGCCGATCCCGGCCAGGTGGCGGCCGAGCGCGCCCGCATCTTTGCGCCGCTCGGGCGCGAGCATGGCCTGCCGCCGGCGCAGGTGGAGTACAAGCTGCGCCGCATGGTCAACGACTACCTGCAGCCGCCCAAGGTCACGCGCAAGATGGAGATCGGCCTGCAACGCTTTGCCGCGATCGCGCAGGACATCGAGCAGATGCGCGCGGACAATGCGCATGAACTGATGCGCGCCGTCGAGGTAATGGCCATTCGCGACTGCGCCGAGATGGCGGCGCGGGCCTCGCTGTTCCGCACCGAGAGCCGCTGGGGCCTGTACCACCATCGCGTCGATTACCCCCGGCGCGACGATGACCAGTGGTTCTGCCATGCCATCCTGAAGAAGGACGACACCGGCCGCATGGCGAGCCACAAGCGTCCGGTCGAACCGTACATCGTCCCGGTCGCGGGCGAAGAAGCGACCGCCTACCAGCGGCTGCGCACGCGGCACGGCAGTGCCGCAGCGTCGCTCGCCACCGTCTAGAGGAATCGCCGCCATGGCCTACACACCACGCGAGATCGCCCTGCGCAGCAGCGCGCCTGTCACCATCGACGAAGACCTCTGCATTGCCGACAAGGGCTGCACTGTCTGCGTCGACGTCTGCCCGATGGACCTGCTGGCCATCGACCTGAGCAAGGGCAAGGCTTATATGCGGTTCGACGAATGCTGGTACTGCATGCCCTGCGAAGCGGACTGCCCGACAGGCGCGGTCAAGGTCGCGATTCCGTACCTGCTGCGCTGACTCAACGCTTTTTTCCTTGCCCCCGCCCCCATGCGTGCACGCGTTCGCCAGATGCGGCGGACCCTAGCCTATCCCGGCACTGACAGATGAGAGGAAACCAGTGAAAGCACCCACCAGCATCATGCGGCTCCTGCTGGCCGCCCTGAGCGCCACCGCCCTGGTCAATGCGGCCGGCGCGGAGACCATTCGCGTCGCCATCGGCACGCAGGACACCACCATCAACTGCGCCACCGGCGGACTGCTGATCCGCGAGCTCAGGCTGCTCGACAAGTACCTGCCGCGTACCGGCAAGTACAAGGACGTGAGCTACGACGTGCAGTGGAAGAACTTCACGTCCGGGCCGCCGCTGACCAACGAGATGGTGGCCGACAAGCTCGATATCGGCGCCATGGCCGACTTCCCGGGCTCGCTCAATGCCGCCGCCTTCCAGAAGGCCGGCAAGAGGAGCCTGTTCATCGCGCCGCTTTCAGGCAGCGCCATCGGCACCGGCAACGGCGTGGTGGTGCCGGCGGATTCGCCGATCCAGTCGCTGGCGGAGCTCAAGGGCAAGACCATCTCGGTACCGTTCGGCTCCACCGCGCACGGCATGCTGCTGCGCGCGATCAAGCGGCAGGGCTGGGACCCGGACAAGGACGTGACGCTGGTGTCGCAGGCGCCGGAAGTGGGTGGCTCGGCGCTGCAGGCGCACAAGGTGGATGCGCATGCGAACTTCGTGCCGTTCGCGGAGCTGTTCCCCTTCCGTGGCTTCGCGCGCAAGATCTACGACGGCGCCCAGGCCGACGCCCCCACCTTCCATGGCGCACTGGTCAACGCCGACTACGCGCAGAAGTACCCGGAGATCGTGGTGGCCTACCTGCGTGCCGCGATCGAGGCCGACCGGCTGCTGGCGGCGGAGCCCGAGAAGTACAGCGAGCTGATCGCCAGGGTGACGGGCATCGACGCCGAGGTGAATTACCTCTTCCATGGCCCGCTCGGCCTGCAGAACCGCGACTACACCTGGAAGCCGGAATACCGCAAGGCATTGCAGACCTCGATCGAGACGCTCAAGCTGCTCAAGCGCACCGACACCGACCTGAACGCCGACAGCGTGATCGACGACCGCTATATCCGCGAGGCGTTCAGGCAGGAAGGGCTGGACTACGCTGCGCGCCTGAAGTCCTACGACAAGCAACTGCTCTCGGCCAGGGATGCCGACAGCGGCAAGGCCATCGCCGACCCCAGGCTCGCCGCGCAGCTCTGGCTGCAAGGGGAAGCCAGGGTGCGCGCCTACACCGCGCCGGCTGCCGCGTTCGCCGCGCTCCGGCAGGCTGGCAAGGAAGGGAAGAAGGCACGCGTGCTGTATGTGCATGACCGCAACACGGGCCTCAAGCTGCTGGCCGACAAGGCGTGGTATGTACAGGACAGCAAGGGCCAGGTCAGCGCCTTCCTGCTCAAGGGCTCGGCCGATGCCTGGGCCGGCACCCATGGCGGCAACGTGCGCGACTTCGCGGCGGTCAGCGGCGTGGGCGGCACCGGCGCCGTTGCCGTGGCCAGCCGCTGAAAGGGAGCGCGCCCATGACCTCTGTCAGCCTTGAAACGCTGGCGCCCGCCGCGGCGGGCGAAACACCCCCCGCCACCATTGGCGCGGCGCGTGTGCGCGCCACGCGGCTGCTGCTGCGCGCGGCCGCGCTGGCCGCCTGCATCGGCCTGTGGCAAGTGGCTTCCTCTCAGCGGCTCCACCTTGGCATCGTCACCTTCGCCAATGTGCCGGCGCCCGGGGATGTGGTGCCGGCCGCCTGGCAACTGCTGCAATCGCCCAAGCTCATGCTGCACCTGGCCAACAGCCTGTACCGCGTGTTTGCCGGATTCGGCGCGGCGGCACTGGCCGGCATCCTGCTCGGGCTGGCGATCGGCCGCTCGCGCTGGCTGGAAGACCTGCTGATGCCGCCGCTGGAGGTGCTGCGGCCCATCCCCGGCGTGGCCTGGATACCGCTTTCGATCCTGATGTTCCCCTCCTCGGAGCTGAGCATGATCTTCATCACCTTTATCGGCGCGCTCTTTCCCGTGCTGCTCAATACCATCCACGGCGTGGAGCGCACCGACCCGCGCCTGGTCGCCACCGCGCGCAGCCTGGGCGCACGGCGCGGCGCGGTGTTCGCCGAGGTTCTGCTGCCCGCCGCCCTGCCCAGCATCGTCACCGGGCTGGCCATCGGCATGGGTACCTCGTGGTTCTGCCTGGTCACGGCGGAGATGATCGCCGGGCAATACGGCATCGGCTACTACACGTGGGAAGCCTACAACCTGCAGAACTATGCGGACATCGTGGTCGGCATGCTGCTGATCGGCGCGTTCGGCATGGGCAGCAGCGCACTGGTCAAGCGCCTGGGCGCCTGGCTGATGCCATGGACGCAGTTGCAGGGAGCGCGGGCATGAACTCCGCCACGCATTCCGGCACGCACGGACATGTCCAGGTCAAGTCCCTGGACGTGGCGCTAGGCAAGGGCGCCAGCCGCTTCACCGCGGTACGCCAACTCTCGGTCGACATCCCGGCCGGACAGTTCGTCTGCATTCTCGGCCCGTCCGGCTGCGGCAAATCCACGCTGCTGGGGGCCGTTGCGGGGCACCTGCCAGCCGCGGCCGGCGAGATCCTGCTCGATGGCGAAACCGTCCACGGGCCCGCTCCCGAGCGCGGCCTTGTGTTCCAGCAGCACACGCTGTTTCCGTGGAAGCGAGTGGTCGACAATGTCGCCTTCGGCCTCAAGATGCGGGGCGTAGCGCCTGCCGCGCGCAAGCGCCAGGCGCTGGACTTGCTCGAGCTGGTCGGGCTGAAAGGCTTCGCGCACCGCTATCCCGCCGAGCTCTCCGGCGGCATGCAGCAGCGCGTGGAGATCGCGCGGGTGCTGATCAACCGTCCGCGCGTGCTGCTGATGGATGAGCCCTTCGGCGCGCTGGACGCCCAGACCCGCGCGCATATGCAGGCCTTGCTGCTCGATGTATGGACCGAGCTGCGCACCACCGTCGTCTTTGTCACCCACGATGTCGACGAGGCGCTGTTCCTCGGCGATCGCGTGCTGGTGATGTCGCAGCGGCCAGGGCGCATCCTGGAAGACATCCAGGTTCCGTTCCCGCGGCCGCGCCGCGCGGCGTTGCTGACCGACTATGCCTTTGTCCACCTCAAGCGCCATTGCCGCGAACTGATGCGCGACGGCTATCAGGGCGGACCGCTGCAGCCCTTCTCCCGCCCCGCTGCCTCCGCCGCCGCCCTGGCGGACTGACAAACCACAACCCTTCTACCTCGTCTATGTCGTACCCTTTTTTCGATTCCGTTCCTGCCGACCTGTTGTCCCGGCTGGATGATCCCGACCCGGTGGTGCGGCGCGTCGCCGTACTGCAACTTGCCGACCTGGAGGACGAGGCCGGCGTGCCGCTCCTGGTGGAGCGCCTGCAATCGGATTCCGCCGCCGCCGTTCGTGCGGAGGCCGCGCGCGCGCTTTCCAGCTGGGAGGAGGCGCATGTCGTGGTGGCCCTTGCCGCCGCACTGGCCGACGACGCGCGCGAGGTGGGCGAGGCCGCGGCGCAAAGCCTGTGCGAGCTGAAGGATCCCGCATCGGGTCCGGCGTTGTTGCCGTGGGTGGGGCATGCCGATGCCTTCATCCGTGCGTCTGCCTGGCGCGGGCTGCGCGAGCTGCGCTATAGCGGCTGCCTTGCACCTGCGCTCGCCGCACTGGCCGACCCCGCGGCCCAGGTGCGCCGCGAAGCGGTGGCGGTACTCGGCTGGCTCAAGGACGATGAGGCGCTGCACGCGCTGGCGCGGCTGGCTGCGCAAGACGTCGATGCCGAGGTGAGGCGCGCCGCTACCGGCGCGCTCGGGCTGGCGGCCGGCCCGGAGGTGCTCGGTGCGCTGTTGGCGGCGTTGCGCGATGACGCATGGCCGGTGCGTGAAGAAGCCGCGCTGACCCTCGGCAAGCTCAAGCTCGACGCAGCCGGCCAGGCGCTGACGGCGGCGCTGGACGACAGCTACTGGCAGGTTCGCCTGCAGGCGGCCAGGGCGCTCGGCAAGCTGCGATGCCAGTCGGCCCTGGCACCGCTGGCGGCATTGCTCACGCATGCCATCAGCAATCTGCGCAAGGAAGCGGCGCTCTCGCTCGGCAGCCTCGGCAATGAGGCGGCCCTGCCCGCGCTGACGACTGCCGCCGGCGACGCCGACCCCGAAGTGCGCAAGGCGGCGCGCATCGCGCTCGCGCAGATCGGCACGTCTTCTGCGGCGGCGTGACCGGCAACAGGCTCCGTTCCGGCTGGAACTCGACCCGCGCGCCGGCCGGCACAACCGATCGCCGAGCGGCGTCCGCAGGAACAGTCCGGTCAGATCGACGGATTCACCTGACCGGCTGCCCGATGGCAAGCAGATTGCCCTCGCTGTCCCTGAACCAGGCACCTTTCTCGCCGACACCACCCTTGGATGGGTAGTTTCCCTGGACCTCGGCAATCCCATTGACGGTCTTGAGGCCGGGAAGATCGTATTCCTCGAATGCGATTCCCCGCTGCCGCAGCTCACTGACGGTTGCCTGAATGTCATCGACCTCCCAGGCCATTTGTGTATGACTGCCAGAGGCCGAGCCGGCCGACTGGAAGAGTACGAAGTAGCTGTTGCCGCACTTGTAGCGGAGGCCACCCGGCCGTTCCTCGACCGGCTCAAGACCGAGTTTGCTGGCGTAGAAGGCTCTCGCCCGTGCCAGGTCTTGCGCAGGAATCCTGGTCGCGACGTCACTGTCTTGAAGCATGGAGAATCCCCCTGGTTGCGGCTGGACCGTTGCAATGCGATGCGTCTAGCATAGGCGTACGCCGGGCGCTGAAGAACGGGGAACAGCATGACGGTACTGGTATTGGGATTGATCATTTTTCTGGGTGCGCACTCGGTACGCATGGTTGCCGACCGATGGCGCACGGCGCAGATTGCCAGGCTCGGCCCGGGTCGCTGGAAAGGCCTGTACACCCTGGTTTCGATTGCCGGCCTGGCGCTGGTTATCTGGGGCTACGGCCTGGCCAGCGCGCATCCTGTGGTGGTCTGGACGCCGCCGGCGTGGGGCCGGCACGTTGCGGCATTACTGACGATCCCGGCCTTCGTGCTGATTGCGGCGGCCTATGTGCCCGGCAACCACATCAAGGCTGCGCTCGGTCATCCGATGCTGGCAGGCGTGCAGGCCTGGGCCCTGGCGCACCTGGTTGCCAACGGAACACTCGCCGCAGTGGTGCTGTTTGGCGCTTTCCTGGCATGGGCCGTGGCGGACTTCGTGTCAGCGCGCCGGCGGGACCGGCAAGCCGGAGCCGCCTACCCGGCCGGGACGGCTGCGCGCGATGCCATCGCAACGGTTGTGGGGCTGGCAGCCTGGGCGCTGTTCGGATTCGTGCTTCATGCATGGATGACCGGCGTGCGGGCGATCTGATCCGGCGAGAACAGCACATCGAATCCTCCCAATCCTGCAAGCTCTGGTGACGGGTGCCGCCCCTTGGTTCATCCGGTTGCACCCCATAAAATGAAGTGGCGCCCTGGAAGGCGGCGTTGGTTTCTGCCGCAGCAAAGGAGATGTCATGAAGCGTCCTATGCAATTGCATCGCTATGCGCAAAGGCCCATTGACGAGCCCGCCAGCGGGGCTGGCGTCCCGACCGCCGGCTAGACAAAAAGACCCGACAACAAGCAGCGACGAGGCGCGTAAATCCATGGAGAGCGTCGCCTATCCCTACCGGCCCGTACGCGAACGGGGCACCTTGGCGTGCTTTCTGCTCGCCCTGCTCATGCACCTGCTGCTCGGCGCCCTGCTCTATTACGGCGTGCGCTGGCGCAGCGCGGCGCCGGAAGGTGTCGCGGCCGAATTGTGGGAGGCCATCCCGGAAACCGCAACGCCGGAGCCGGTAACCCCGCCGGTGGCACGCGCGAAGCAACCCGTCGAAGAGGAAGAGGCAGACATCTCGCTGCAGGAAAAACAGCGCAAGGCCGAGCGCGCCGCGCGCGAGGACGCCCAGGCGCGGCAGCGCGAAAACCAGGCCCGTGCCGAAGCCGCCCGCAAGGAGGCACAGCGCAAGGAGATGCAAGCGCAGCGGCAGGCCAGCAATGCCCAGCGCCAGGGCGAACTGGCGCGGTTGCAGGCGCAGGCGGCGGGCAGTGCCGGCTCGGGGTCCGGCACCGGCGCAGCCGCGAAGCCTTCGTCCCGTTATGCCGAGCGGGTCCGACAGCGGGTCAAGCCGAATATCATCTTCAACGAAGAAGTCAGTGGCAATCCGGCGGCGGTGGTGGCCGTGCACATGGCGCCGGACGGATCGCTGCTGTCGACCAGGCTCGCCAGGTCAAGCGGCAATGCGGCCTGGGACAGCGCCGTGATGCGCGCGGTGGCACGGTCCGACCCGCTGCCACGCGACGAGAACGGCGTCGCTCCCGCCAATATCAACATTACGTTCTGGCCCAAGGACCAGGCAGGCTCGTAGCGCTGGCTTCTGGCTCGCGCGGTTGTCGCGGGAAATGCGGCCAGGCGATTATCCTTTCCTCGCCGGCCTTAAAGTCGACCTGCCTCCACATGAAACGCCTGATCGGACCTGAAGCTGTAAAATGAGCCAGCCCGTTTGCGCGGCGCAACAACGGTCCGCGTACGAAGTGCACCAGCGCCCGCGAGGGGAAACCGAGAAAATTGCCTCATGAATCGTAGAGATGCGCTGCGCGCCTGCATGGTTGCCGGCCTGATGGGCACGACGGCATCCACGTTTGCATCCAGGCAATCCCCCCGCGTGGTGTTCCTGAACCCTGGCGAATCGGTCCTGCGCGGCACGGGGCAGCATTGGCAGCTGGTCTCCAAATTCATGAACATGGCCGCAACGACATTCGATATGCGGCTGGAGGTGCTTTACGCGGAGCGGGACCATTTGCTGATGCAGCGCCAGGCCGAGGAAGTCGCTCAACGTAGTGACCCGCCAGATTACGTGGTGATGGTCAACGAGAAAATGGCCGCGCAGCAGATGCTGAAGACGCTGGCACGATCGCCGGCAAAGGTCCTGGTCATCCACAACGACCTCACCCCCGACCAGCGCCGCCAGATCGGAAACGAACGAGAACAATTGCCTAACTGGATCGGTACGCTAACCGCAAACGCCGAGCGCGGCGCCTACCGCCTGATGCAATATCTTTATCAACGGCTGGGCCAGCGCGAGGCGCAGGTGATTGGCATTACCGGAGATCCCAATACGCCGGTCTCGCTGGAGCGCGCCGCTGGCGTCGCTGCATTCCTGGCGCAGGTCCCAAATGCGCGCATCCGTCAGCTGGTCTTCAGCGACTGGAGCTACGCCGACAGCAACCAGAAGGCGCGCGTGCTGCTTGCCCGGTACCCGGAAACCACTGTGATCTGGGCCGCGAACGACGTCATGGCGATGGGCGCAATGGATGCGGTCAAGGCAAGCAAGGCCCGCGTCCTGGTGGGAGGAATGGGCGCATTGCCGCAGACGCTTGCGAGTCTGATCGACGGGGACCTGGCGGCCATCGTGGCGGGAGACTATTTTATCGGTGCCTGGGCCATGGTATTGCTGCACGACTACCACTGGGGCAAGGACTTTGCCACGCCCGGAGGCGCTCGCCTGAAGCTCGACTTTCTGAGCATCATTCACCGTGACAACGCTGCCCGCTTCGCCGATGTCGTGTTCCGGCGCGGCGAGACGCTGGACTTCGGGCGATATTCAAAGCGTCTGCACCCACGTCCCGGCGCCTACGATTTCAATCTGGAACATCTGTTGAAAACCACGACGAAAGTCTCGTGATGCAACTGTCGCCACGGCTTGCGCTGGGTTCGCTCAGTCTGCACACCAAACTGATGCTCGCGCTGGTCGTGCTCGTCGCGACCGTCGCCGGCACCTCTGCCTATACCCTGGTCGAGCACGAGCGCAATCGCCGGCTTGTCGAACTCCAGGAGCGCGCCACCCGCATCGCTGACTTGCTCAGCCGGTCACTGGCCCAGCCCTTGTGGAATATCGATCTTGGTGCCATCGAGAGCCAGCTTGCCGCGCTTTACCCGAATCCCGAGGTCGCCGAGTTCACCGTTACGGCCGTGGGCTACGGCACGGTGTCCAGCCTGAAACGCAAGTTGAATCCTGATGATGGCGTGGTGCGGATCAGAACCATTGAATACGGCCCACCTGGCAACACGTCGAAGGAAAAGATCGGTGAGGTTCGCGTCGTCCTGACGAAAGCGGTAGCGCAACAGGCGATCAGCGGCGCCCGTCGGGCCATTCTCGCCATCATGACGGCTGTCGTTGCCGTGATCTATGCCGCGACCTTCCTGTTGCTGAAGCGGATGGTGCGCAGCCCGATCAATCGCCTTGAAGAAATGGTCGACCGGATCGCCGGCGGGGATCTGAACGCGACCTGCACCGTGGAATCCGGCGATGAACTGGGACGGCTAGCCATGCGCGTCAATGTCATGGGTGAGCGCCTGCGCGCATCGACGCTGCGCCTGCGCGACAGTGAAAGGAAATATCGCGGCATCGTCGAGAATGCGGTTGAGGGTATTTTCCTGCTCAATGAGGAGGGGAAACTGGGCGAGGCCAATCCTGCGATGGCGAAACTGCTCGGTTATGCCAGCGCGGCCGAGCTGATTGCGACTGCGGAGAACGATCCGCGTAAACGACCGTTTTCGCCGACGCAGACTGAAGGGCTGTTTGAGGTGCTGCGCACCACGGGCGAAATCCTCGGCCTCGAACTGCAATTAAGTCGCCTTGACGGCACTCCCATCTGGGTTCAGCTCAATGCGCGCGGCCTGGCCGAAGACGATGGCAGCTTGCGCAGCCTTGAAGGCCTGCTGACCGATGTCACCGCGCGCAAGCACGCCGTGGAAAACCTGCGGCTCCAGCGCGACCAGCTCGAACTGGAAGTCAGCGAGCGAAAACGGACCGAGCTGGAACTGCTGGCATCGCGCGAACGGCTACAGCAACTGGCCGCGCACCAGGAAGCGATCAGAGAGGAAGAAAGAAAGCTCATCGCGATGGAAATCCACGATGAGCTTGGCCAGCTGCTGACTGCGCTAAAAATGGACGTGTCGTTACTGAGAATGCAATTGCCGCCTGGTTCCGCTGCGTTGCAAAAGGCCAATGGGATGCGCGACCTGGTCGAGAAAACCATACAGATCGTGCGCAACTTGGCCAGCCACCTCCGGCCCACGGCACTGAATTATGGCCTCGCTTCCGCACTGGAATGGCTCGCAGCGGATTTCAGCCGTCATACCGAGATTCCGTGCCATTTCGATGCAAAAGGACCCGAACCGAGCCTGCCGGACCCGCGTGCGACAGCGATTTTTCGTATCGTGCAAGAATCGCTGACCAATATCGCCCGCCATGCCAACGCATCGCGTGTGGATGTCACGCTGGCCAACACCGAAGCGGGGATCGAGCTGATCGTCAGGGATGACGGGCAGGGCTTCGACATCGTTGCCGCGCGGGCTGGCCACTCGTATGGTCTCCAGGGCATGGCCGAGCGTGCCCGATTGATTGATGCACAACTGGATATCGACAGCGAGCCGGGGTGCGGCTCGGTCATACGCCTGCAGATTCGCGATGATTCCCCTGCGTCCCAGTGAGCATGAGTCTTAGCCGGCGCCCTAAATCAACTAAGCTTGAGGCTGGACTCTCAAAGCGGGCTTCCCATGCACTGCACCCTCCTCCCTCCGCCTGGCCACGCCTTGCGCAGCGTGCTGGCCAAGTGCACCGTCATCGCCCTGCTGGCCGCCGCCATGGCCGGATGCGAAGCGCCGCCGCGGGACACCTCGAAAACCCCTGCGCCGCCACGCTTGCCCATCGCGGCCGATGACGACGTATTCCCTGACCCGACGACCGTGCGCGACCCTCGCGCCCCGGCAGCGCCCGCTCCTAAGTAGGGCGTTATTTTCCTGGACGCGAAAAAAAGCCCGCTGTAATCCAGCGGGCCTTCCTATTCGATCAACTCCTGCCTGCCATAACTATGGCCAAATGATCACCTGCGGGCTGACCACGATAGCTGGTTCCGCCTGATAGACGGCACCAGGCGGGTAATACGCCGCGGGTCGATCCTTGCACTTGCGTTCTTCCTTGTACTCACCGTTGCCCTTCCCCTTGCGCTCAACTTTGCAGTGGCCGTCCCAGTACTCTTCGGCAGCGCCGGCGGGGGTCCCTGCTCAGGCTTCTTCCCTCCCGCCCTCGCCCACATAGGGAATGGCGTGCTCGACCGTGTCCCAGATATAGCGGCCCGACGGGCTCTGCTGCTCCTCGACGATATGCGCCACCAGCCCGGCTGCGCGCGAGATCACCGCAAAGCCGCGCATCACCCCGGTCGGCACGCCGATCTCGCCCAGCAGCGCCGCCACCGCGCCGGTGGCGTTGATGGTGAGCGGGCGCCCCGCCACCTCGTCCACCGCGCGCGACAGCGCCTCCAGCGCGCGGATGCGGCCGCCGGCCAGCTCGGCCTCGGCGCGGCCCAGCTCCAGCAGCTTATAGGCGCGCGGGTCCACCGGCTTGTGCAGGTGGTGGCCGAAGCCCGGCACCGGGCTCTTCAGGCCCTTGTAGTGGCGCGCGATCTCCAGCGCCTCGGCCCCGGCATCCCCGGCGGCAACGATGCGGTCCAGCAGCACCGAGCAGTTCTCCATGGTGCCGACGAAGGCGCTGCCCACCGCCAGCAGGCCGGCCGACACCGCGCCCTGCAGGTTCTCCGGCGCGCTCATGTAGATCAGCCGGGTAGCGATGGCGCTGGGCGTCAGCCCGTGCTCCATCAGCACGATCAGCACTACGTCCGTGATGCGCAGGTCCACCGGGCGCGGCTTGCGGCCCAGGATCTGCATCAGCATCACCTCGGTGAAGGTGGTCTTGCCCATCAGGTCTTCGACCAGGTCGGCGTCGCGATAGTGCAGGCTGGTCAGCGTGTGCGTACACAGGCGGGTCACGGGCTTGGCGGAGAAGGTCATGGTCTGGTCTCTCATTGCTTGTTGTCGGTATCGGATGCCGGCTCGGCGCCGCCCGCCAGCGCGCGCTCGCGCACGGCGGTCTTCAGCACCTTGCCCACCGGCGAGCGCGGCAGGCTGGTATGGAAATGGATGCGCTTGGGCGTTTGCACCGGCCCTAGCCGCTCGCGCACGAAGGCGACCAGCTCGGCCTCGCTGGCCTGCTGGCCGGGGCGCAGCTCCACCGCGGCCCGCACGGCTTCGCCCCACTTCTCGTCGGGCACGCCGAACACGCTGCACTCATGCACCGCGGGGTGCTGGCCCAGCGCGTTTTCCACGTCCACCGGGTAGACGTTGAAGCCGCCGGTGATCACCATGTCTTTCAGCCGGTCCTTCAGGTGCAGGTAGCCGCGTTCGTCGAGCAGGCCGCGATCGCCGGTGTGCAGCCAGCCGTCCACGATGGTCTCGGCGGTCTTGTCCGGCAGGCGCCAGTAGCCGCTCATCAGCAGGTCGCCGCGCGCCACCACCTCCCCTACCTCGCCCGCCGGCAGCAGGCGGCCGTCCGGCGCCATGATGGCAATGTCGCTGAACCAGCCGGCCAGGCCGACCGACGTCCAGTTGCGCGCGTCAGCGAAGTCGTCGGGACGCATCACGGTCAGGATCTGCGGCGCCTCGGTCTGGCCGTAGGTGGTGCCCAGCACCGGACCGAAGAAGTCGCGCACCTCGCGGATCTTCTCGGGCGGCATCGGCGCGCCGCCGTAGATCAGCCGGCGCAGATGCGGGAAATCCGCGCGCGAGGCGCCGGGCAGCGCCATCAACATGTAGAGCAGCGTGGGCGGCATGAAGCAGGCGGTGCCGCCCCGCGCGCGGAAGGCCGTGCGCACCGCCTCGGCGCCGGCGCCGTCGAGCAACACGTGGCAGCCGCCCTGGGCCAGGACTGGCAGCAGGTAGGTGGAGGTGCCGTGGGTGATTGGCGCGGCCACGATGTAGCGCTCGTTCTGGTCAAAGCCCCAGGCATGGATCTGGTTGGCAATATTGGCCATCCATGCCCGGTAGGGCTGCATCACGCCCTTGGGCGCCCCGGTGGTGCCGCCGGTGAACTTGATGGCCTGGGTGGCGTCGGGTGGCAGGTCGAAACCGGGGCGCGGCGCGCCGGCATGGCGCTCGGCAAGCCCTGCCAGCGTGGCGATTTCCGGCTCGCAGCCGGCTTCGTCGCCGCAGCGCAGCCGCAGCCCCGGCGCACCCTCCAGCAACGCCGCGCCGCCCGCATCGGCAATCAGGATCGACGGCTCGGTGGCATCGACGATGCGGCGGATCTCCGGCCGCGTGCTCTTGGGATTCAGCGGCACCCAGACCTTGCCGCAGGCCAGCACCGCCAGCAGCGCGGCGATATGGTCGGCGCTGTTGCCGGCGCAGATGCCGACGCGGCTTTGCGGGGCCGGGTCCAGCGCCAGCAGCGCAGCCGCCAGCGCGGACACGCGCATCGCCAGCGCGTCGTAGCGGATCGGCCCGGCCGGCGCGTCGATGGCGATATTGGCGGGCCAGCGATCGGCCGCGCGCCAGAAAAAGTCGATGGGATACATGAGAGGAAGACGCTCCTTGCTGGGGGGATGGCCATGGCCGGCGCGGCGGCGCGCTGCGGCTACTCCGCGCGGGCGCCGGACTGCCTGACCACGTCGTGCCAGCGCCGCGTCTCCGACACCATCAGGCTGCGCAGCTGGTCGGGGGTGCCGGGCTCGGTCGTGGCGGCCAGATCCTGCAGGCGCTGGCGCACCTCGGGCGCGCCCAGCACCTTGTTCAGCGCGCCGTTCAGGCGCTCCACCACCGCGCGCGGCGTGCCGGCCGGCGCCGCCAGGCTGAACCAGGACTGCACGTCGAAGCCGGGAAAGCCCGACTCGGCCACGGTGGGCACGTCCGGCAGCAGCGGCGAGCGGCGCGCACTGGTAATGGCGATGGCGCGCAGCTTGCCGGCCTGCACGTGCGGCAGCGACGACGGGGTGTTGTCGAACATCGACTGCACCTGCCCGCCCATCAGGTCGGTCACCGCCGGCGCGCTGCCACGGTAGGGCACGTGCAGCATGTTCAGCTTCGCCTGCATCTTGAACATCTCGCCCGACAGGTGGATCGACGAGCCGGCGCCCGAGGAAGCGAAGGTGACGCCCTGCGGCGACTCCCTGGCGAACTTTATGTATTCCGCCACGCTGTGCACCGGCAGCCTGGGGTTGACCACCAGAATGTTGGGAATCCTGGCGATCAGACCGATCGGCTCGAAGTCCTTCAGCGGCTCGTAACCGGGCTTGTCGTACAGCGAGGCATTGATGGTGTTGGCGATGGTGTAGACGTACAGCGTATAGCCGTCGGGCGCGGATCTCGCTACCACTTCGGCGCCCACATTGCTGTTGGCACCGGGGCGGTTGTCCACCACGACCGGCTGGCCCAGTTGCGCGCCCAGCTTCTGCGCCACCACCCGCGCGATCACGTCGGTGGCACCGCCGGCGGCGTAGCCGACCACCAGTCTGATTGGCCTGGCCGGCCAGGCGCCGGGCTGGGCATGGGCGGCAAGCGGGGCGAAAGCGGCCAGGGCGGCGCTGCAGCAAAGCGCGGCGCCCAGCGCCAGCAGGCGCCGGCGCGGCGCGTCGGGGAAGGTCATGGCTGTCTCCGGTTTCGGCGCGGCGCCTGCGATGGCGCCATCTGTTCGGGCTGCGGCATACTGCGGGGATCGCAGTGGCCGGCCAACCCATTCTTTCCCATGCCTTCCCGCACCGCCAGTCAAAACGTCCGCCAGGCGGACGAAACGTCAGCCGCCAAACGGGCCCGGCGCAGCACGCGCGCACCTGCCGCAGTCGCGCCGCAGGCACGCCGCCGCAGCCAGGCAGTGGCAAGCAAAGCCACGCCCGAGTCCGCCCGCGCAGGCACCGCCGAGGCTGAGGGCGACCCCGGCGGCTGCCGCACACTGCTGCGCGGCCTGCAGCTGATCGACGCCGTGCGCGCCGGCGGCCGCGACGGCCTGCGCGTGGTCGAGCTGTGCCGCGCGCTGGGGCTGGAGCGCGCCACCATCTACCGGCTGCTGCATACGCTGATCGAGGCCGGCTACGTGGCGCAGCGCGGCCGCTTCCACTACGCCGCCGGCCCCCGCGTGGCGGCGCTGGCGCAGCCGCCCGCGCCGCCAGACCTGGCCGCCAGGCTGCAGCCGGTGCTGGCACGCGTCAGCGCCGCCTGCGGCGACGCGGCCTTTGCCATCGTGCGCGAAGGGCCGCTGTCGCATTGCATCGCGCGCCAGGTCGGCACGCATCCGGTTCAGGTCCTGGTGATCCAGGTCGGCACGCGCCAGCCACTGGGCGTGGGTGCCGCCGGCCTGGCGCTGCTGTCCGCCCTGCCCGACGACGAGGTGGCCGCCACCATCGCCGCCAATGCGCCCGTACTCGGCCAGTACGGCGGCATGACGCCGGACCGCATGAAGATCCTGGTGCGCGCCACCCGCGCGCGCGGCTGGTCGGTGATTGGCAACCACGCCACGCGCAATGTGCTGGCCGTGGGCATGGCCGTGCGCAATACGGATGGCGAGCCGGTCGCGGCGATCAGTGTGGCATCGACCATGGCTCGCATGCCGCGTGAGCGGCAGCAGCTGATCGCGCGCACCATCCAGCAGGCACTGGCTGCCGAGCTTCCCGCGCGCGTGGCACTGCGGCGAGGACTGAGATGAGGGCGATGGTCGAGCAGGCACAGCCATCTCCACCCACGATGGTGCGATAGCGAATCATTGATTTGCAGCGGTCCGGCCGTCCTTCACGATGAACGCACCAGGCCACCGCGACACCGGGTCGCGACGCCTGGCCATTCATCAGAGGAGACGGCATGAAAACCCTGAAGACAACTTGCCTGGCAGCGCTGGCGCTGGCCTTCGCGACGGCGGCTGCCGCGCAGGACCTATATCCCGCGAAACCGGTTGTGGTGGTGGTACCGCAACAGCCGGGCGGCGCCAACGACGTGATCGCGCGGATCGTGACGACAAAGCTTGCCGCGCAACTTGGCCGGCCGGTGGTGGTCGAGAACCGCCCGGGGGCAGGCGGCAATATCGGCACCGCCCATGTCGCAAAGGCCGCGGCGGATGGCTACACGCTGCTGTTCACAGTGAGCAGTGCGCACGTGATCAATCCGGCGTTGTACCAGCGCACCGGCTTTGATCCCCTGCTTGCCTTCGTGCCCGTCGGCAGCGTGGCGACGGCCGGCTATGTACTCGTTGCCAACCCGTCCTTCGGGCCGGGCAACGTGCGCGAACTGGTCGATGCCGCGCGCGCCAGGCCGGACACGATCACGTTCGCCTCGGCCGGCAACGGCACGCTGAACCACCTGCTCGGCGAAATGATCCAGCAACGCGGCGGCATCAGGCTGGTCCATGTGCCGTACAAGGGCGCCGCCGCCGCGGCGTCAGACGTAGTGGGCGGACAGGTGGCATTGTCCGTGCAGAGCGTACCGTCGGCCCAGGCTTTCATACGCGCCGGCAAGCTGAAGGTGCTGGCGGTGACCAATGAGAAGCGACTGCCGTCGATGCCCGGCGTGCCGACCGTGGCCGAGACGCTGCCAGGCGTCGGGGCGACGCCCTGGTACGGGCTGTTTGCCCCCGCCAATACACCGGCTGATGTGGTCGCGCGCTTGCGTAGCGCGCTGGGCAAGGTCTTGGGGGATGCCGAAGTCCGTGATGCGCTCGGCCGGCAAGGGGCCGAACCGTTTGCCTCGGAGCCGCGCCAGTTCGACGCGCTGATTCGCAGCGACCTGGCCCGCTGGGCCGACATTGTCAGGACCGCCGGCGCCACTGTGGACTAGACGTCGGGTCAGCGTGGGGCGCGTGTCGCCCCGGCGGACGCAACGAGGGCCTGTGCCGGCGGGCACAGGTGGTCGACCAGTTTCCGCGCCGCGACGGGCAAGGCCTCATAGGATCGGATGCAGAGGTTCAGCTTGCGATGCGCCCACGGCGCATCCAGCGCGACCACGCGGATACCCATGGTCCTGGCATAGCGCCGCGCCAGGCTGACAGGGAGGATGCCGATGCCCATGTCGGATTCCACCATCAGGCAGACGGCATCGTAGCTGTTGACTTGCATGCGGAACTTCACCGGCACGCTGTGCTCGCTGCCATAGCGCAGCAATTGCAGATTGATGTAGCTGCCGGTCTGCAGCCCGATCAGGTAGTGCTCGAGCACTTCCCGCGTGCTCAGCTTCTTTCGCGACGCCAGCGCGTGGCGCCGCGGCACCACGACTACCAGCTCGTCCTCGCGGTACGGCAGCGTGATCACGTCCTGCGGCGTCGTGCCCAGATCCGCAAAGCAGCCGACATCCGCGGCGTTTTCGGCGACGCCCCTCAGGATTGCCGTGCTGATGCGCTCTTCGAGCTGCAGTTGCACGTCGGGGTATTTCTCGATGAAGCCATGAAGATCGGCGGGCAGGAACTGCGCGATCGAGGACACGTTGGCATAGATTCGAACCAGGCCGCGGGTGCCGCTGGCGTAGTCCTGCATCATCGCGGCGATATTCTCGAGGTCGTTAACGATCCCGCGCGACAGGTTCTGCAGGGCGATGCCCGCCGGCGTCGGCACGATGCCCTTGTTGCTGCGTTCCAGCAACTGCGTGCGCAGCGCCGCTTCCAGATCGCTGATGCGTTTGCTGACTGCCGAGGCGGCGATATGCTCCCGTTCCGCGGCGGCGGCAATGGTACCGAGCTCAGACACTGCAAGGAACAGCCGCAGCGAGACGGGATCGATCTTCATGGCGTCAGCGGTCCGGCAGCGGACCGGGATATCGACAGGTAGCAGGCATTATGCGCGCCACGCAAGCTCCAGCACAGCCCGCAGGTCGGCCTCGTTCGTGATCGGCCGGACATTGTTGCGCGTCACCATCGGATGGTCGAGCGCCGGGCCGATCATCGCATCGACCTGGGCCCGCGTCAGCCCCAGGTCATCCAGCGTGGTCGGCATGCCCAGCCGCACCAGCAGGCCGTGGAGGATGGCATGGAACGGCTTGTCCGGCTGGCCGATTGCGGCACGCAGGCGCGCATGCTGCGGCTCGACCCAGCCTTCCAGCCATTTCGCCTGGGCCAGCATGAGCACGCATGCGGCATCGCTGTGCGCGATCCCGCCATAGGGTCCGATGATATGCACCATCCAGTGGCTGAAGCCGTGCGGCACGGACATCTGGCCCATGCCGGTGTACCAGGTGGCCAGCTGGCACTGTGTCAAGGAGGCAAGGGCATCCGGCACGCTGGCGTCCGCCAGCTCGGGCAGGTGCCGGACGTACAGCGCGACGGCTTGCTCGGCCAGCAGGCCCGCAAAGGGATGGGGCGACGACGAGCAGGCCGTGTTGATGGCATGGTCCAGGCCACGGACGCCGGTCGACCACAGCAGCCGGACAGGCGTCTGCTGCAGCAACGCGGGGTCATAGAGGATCGCCTGTGGCGAGCCGTCGGGCACTACGAAACGTGCCTTCAGCCGGGTTTCGTCATCGATCGGCGTGCTGACCGGCGTCCATTCCGACGTGGCCAGCGTCGTCGGGATCGCGATCTGGCGGATGGCGGCGGGCGCGTGCGATGTGGTCAACATCTCGGTGCCGTCTGGCGACAGAACGAACTGCAGCCTGAGCAGGGCCTCGCGGTCATAGGCGTTCTCGGAGATGCACAGTTGCATCGCCTTGCACATGTCCATGACCGAGCCGCCGCCCACCGAGACGATGACGTCGGCGCGCGCGTCGCGCGCCTGCCTGGCAGCCTTCAGTACGTTGGAAAGCGGCGAATGCTCGCCAACTTCATCGGTGAGGCCGACGATCACGTTGCCAAGCCGCGCCTGCAGCCGGCCGATCCAATCGGTCCTGGTCCGGATCGAGCGGGAGCATACGACGAAGACCCGCCGGTATCGGAACAGCGCCAGCACATCTGGCAGGGCCTCGATAGCCGACACGTTGTGGAAGACACGTTCATGTCCGGTGAAGCGGTAACGCTTCGGTTCGACGATTGCCATCTGGAGTCCTCGCGAAGGGTGGAAAGGTTGTCAGATGATGGCGCCGGGCCTGCCGGCGGCAAATCAGTGAATCGAGAGGCTGCCATCGTGGATGGCGAAGGTAGGTGGCGTCGTTGGCGCGAACTGCGAGTTTCCGCACGCCGGAAGTGCCGGGGTTGATTGGAGCCTTTGCCAAAAACGGATATCCGTGCCGGTGCAGCCCCTGCCCGCCGAAAGTCGGTGTGGTCGATGGCATGGGGGCGCGGGGCGTTGTGCGCGCGGCTCGCCATTCCGGGCCGGGCGTGGCGGCTTTGTCGGGACTGGCTAAGTGGCGTCCGGTCGGCGGCGTGCGCGGCTGACCAGTTTAGCGAAGAGCGCGTACCCCGCGGAAGGGGAGAACCCTGACGATCAAACCACTGCCCGCAAGACCGCCATCGCCTGCGCATGCAACGCGGGAGTCGCCGCCGCAAGCATCTGACCGTTGAACCTTGCATCGATCGGGTTGCCATCCCAGTCGGTAACCATCCCGCCGGCGTTCTCGATGACCGGGACCAGGGCAATCACGTCGTAATACTCGAGGTCATCCTCGACCACCAGGTCGCAATGGCCTGAGGCGAGCAATCCGTACGCGTAGCAATCGGTGCCGAAGCGGGTAAGGCGAACCGCCGCGGCCAGGGCGTCGAACCTGGCCCGATTGCGGCCGAGGAACATATCCGGGGACGTGGCAAAGAGCCGGGCCTGCGCCAATGCCGTGCACGGGCTCGCATGGACCGCAACGCCATTCATCTCGGTACCGCCCGCCTGCCCGACCCAGCGTTCGCCCAGCGCGGGCATCTCGATGACGCCCAGGATCGGGCTGCCATCCACCACGAGCGCGATCAGCACACCAAACAATGGCACCCCGCAGATAAAGCTCTTGGTGCCGTCAATCGGGTCCACCACCCAGCATGAGCCGGAGACCAGTTCACCCCCCTCTTCCTCGCCGAGAAAGCCATGATCCGGGTATCGGTCAGCCACCATGCTGCGCAAGCGGGCTTCGATCTCGCGATCGGCGCGCGTGACCGGACTGGCATCGGCCTTGGTTTGCACGTCAATGGCGGTGCGGAAATAGCGAAGCGCCAGCGTCCTTGCCGCATCGGCAAGTTCATGGGCGAACGCTTCCAGGTTTGCGTGGTCCGTCGGCATCACGTTTTCCTCGGTTCAGGCGATGGTTCCAGCAGGATAGCGCGCTCGGCCGCGATCTGCCGCGCACCGGCTCAAGGCTTCGGCATCTCCGCGGGTGCAACCGCAAGGCCGTCGATGCCGCTTCGCATCACTGAATCGGCGAGGAATCCGCTCTCACGCAATCAAGGGCCGTGTTGTTGACATCCTCCCCTCCTTCGGCCTGCGGCCACCGCCCGACGGCGGAAAGGGAGGGGGTTCCTTCGGCGCTACGCGATGCGTTGCGCAGTCGCTGCGGTGGGTTCCTGCTTCACCGAGCGGCCCGACTGCACCGACTCTCCACAGGCTGCAACGCGATCCGGCGAATCGGCGCATGTCGCGCTGCTGCTCACCGCGCAGAACCAGCAGCGCACGCAGGCGCCGGAGCGCCTTAGCGCGCCAAAGTGGATTGTTGGCGTGCGAGTCGGAGTATTGCGTCATTGAGAATCTGCAAGGTTGGCGATGATCGTGTGCAGGCCTTATCGGGGGCCCGCTTCAGTCATGGGGTTACAGGTTCCGCTCCCCCAGGCCGACCTTCGCGTAGATGGTGTTGATGTGCTCTTTGACGTCATCCGGCGTGTCATCGTCAGCCGGCAGGTGCGACCACCCCACCTTGGCGCGGGCATAGCGTGCGATGACTTCATCCTGGTCCGACGTGCCGCCGCTGATGCCATAGGCGCCGACCATCACGTTGTGCTTGAAGACGGGAGCGCAGCCACCGGAGGCCACCACCTGGCCGTTGGTGAACACCGATGCGTTGGCCAGCATCTGGGGATTGCGTTCCTTGAACCACTGCTGGATGACCAGGCCATCCGGGAAGCGCGGGCTCATCGAGCGGAAAGCCGCGGCCGTGTACGCCTTCGCCCTGGCGGTGTCCGGCGTGATAAAGCCGGCATCGTCCATTCGTTCCAGCGCGATCAGGTGGCCCTCCGGACCAACCACCGCCACGGTGATGGGAACCCGCATCTCGGTGGCCTTTTCGACCACGACCTTGATGAATTCCCGGCACTCCAGTGCTGTGAGCTTTTCCATTGCTACTCTCTCTTCCTTGGTTGATCGCTTGGTTGAGCGCTTAGTTGAGGGTGATGCCTGCGTCCTTCATGACGCGACCCCATTTGTCCGTCTCCTGCAGCATGTATTTCGCAAAGGCTTGCGGCGCCATGCCCTCCACTTCGAACCCTTGCGTCCCCAGCTGCGACTTCACGTCCTCTGACTTGAGCGCTTCGTGGAATGCCGCAACCAGTTTCGTTTGCACGGCAGCCGGTGTGCCTGCCGGCGCGACGACGCCGAACCATACGGAGGATTCGAAGTTGCGAAGCCCGAGCTCAGCCAGCGTTGCGAGCTTCGGTGCTGCCGGCGAGCGATGCGCACCGGCCGAGGCCAACGCGGTCAGCTTGCCGTCGCTGACGTAGCGCATCACGGTCGATGCCGGTGCGAACATGACATTGACCCGTCCGGCAAGCAGGTCAGTCATGGCTTCGGCGCTGCCCTTGTAGGGAACGTGGAGCATTTCCACGCCGGCGACTTTGTCGAACAGCAGCGCTGCCAGGTGCGGCGAGGTGCCAATGCCAGACGACGCGTAGCTCAGCTGACCGGGCTTCGATTTCGCCAGGGAGATGAAGTCCTGCAGGGACCTGGCGTTAAGGGATGGATGCACGACCAGCACGTTCGGCACGCGGCCAAGGAGCGTGATGGGGACAAACGATCTGGGCAGGTCCACCCCCACGGTGCCGCGCGAGTTCGCGTTGATGGCATTGGCCACCGTCACGACGAACAGCGTGTAGCCGTCAGGCGGCGACGCGGCGACGGCACGGGCCGCCGCGGAACTGCTCGCGCCGGGACGGTTGTCGACGACCACCGGCTGCTTGAGGATTTCCCCGGCGCGTTTCGCCACGATGCGCGACACGACATCCGTTGAGCTGCCCGCGGCGAAGCCGACGGTGAGTTTGATGGGACGATCGGGAAAGGCCTGTTCCGCCATTGCACCGGCCGGACAAACCAGTGCAAGGGCCGTGGCAAGACCACAGAGAAGGTCACGGCGTAGCATTTCTGTCTCCTGTGCAGGATGCCTTCTGTGTCATGGCACCCGTTGCCAGCATTTAATACCCGCGCCATCTATAATTCAAACGACTTATACCTATCAATATATTGGGTTTTCCAATGAATGTGACGCTAAAGCAGCTGCAGGCGCTGGTGCTGGTGGCGCGCTATGCCAGCTTTACCAAGGCGGCGGAGTCCATGCATCTGACCCAGTCGAGTGTGAGCCTGCTGGTGCGGGATCTCGAGGAAACCCTGAATGCCAAATTGCTGGACCGCTCCACACGCTCGGTGGCGCTGACGGAGGTCGGGCACGATCTCTTTGCCGGGGCGGAACGTATTCTCGGTGACCTCAACCACGTGGTCACGAACGTGGGCGAGCTGGTAGCGAAGCGGCGTGGCCGCGTGGTGCTGACCGCGCCCCTGGTTCTGTCCAGCACGTTTGTGCCGAGAGTGATTGCCGCGTTCCGATCGCGCTACCCCGGCATCGAGCTGCTGCTCAAGGACTCGCTACCCGACCAGGTGCTGCCCCAGGTGGCAAATTCTGCGGCGGACGTCGGCATCGGGACATTCGGCTCGACGCCCGATGGTGTGCACGCCACCGTACTGTTCCGGGAACCGCTCGCCGCGGTCTTTCCCATCGGCCATCCCCTGGCTGGCAAGGCACAACTGAACTGGGCCGATCTGCGGGACATGCCCTTGCTGGCGTTGCCCCGTGGCAGCGTGCTGAGGGAACTCGCCGACAGCGGACTGATCGCCGCTGGCCTGGACGGCGAACCGGTCTTCGAGGCGACCTACGTCGGCACGCTGATCGGCCTGGTCAAGGCTGGCCTTGGCGTGGCGATCGTGCCAGGCTCCGCGACCGTGCTGGCCGACCAGAGCAAGATCGCCTGGAAGCGGCTGGACAATCCCGTCATCGAGCGCGAAGTGTTCCTTATCCACCGCGGCGCGAGTTCGCTCTCCCCGGCAGCCGAAGCGTTGATCGAAACGATCGGGCAGGAAGCCTTGACGTTCTTCTCCGCGGTGACGGCATAGGCTGCCACTAAGGCGCGACGACGCCAGGATCATTCCGGTAGGCGCGCACGATGCCGAGAAAGGCCTGCAGCACGGCAGACGTGTCCCCGCGGCGATAGACACAGCTCAGCTCGATGTCGCGCAACCTGGGATCTT
The DNA here is from genome assembly GCF_040578825.1 of Cupriavidus necator. Lineage (GTDB taxonomy): Bacteria > Pseudomonadota > Gammaproteobacteria > Burkholderiales > Burkholderiaceae > Cupriavidus > Cupriavidus necator_E. The sequence continues at coordinate 59,817 of NZ_JBEFLI010000008.1, forward strand.
GCAAGGGCTTGTACACAACCCCCGGCAAACGGAGATTGGCTGCGGACTCCGTCGTGACCGCGAGTCCAAACCGGCTGGCGACCAGCGCAATGCATGTCACCACGTCCTCAACCTCCTGCTCGACCCGCAGCCTGGCCCCTGCCAGCCGGAACGCTTCCGCAACCTCCTGCGCCAGACCGTGCAGCGGGATATTGGGGTAAAGGATCATCGGCTCGTTGTCGAGATCGGCGATGGATATGGCCTTCCGGCGGCACAGTGCATGGCCCTCGTACAGGGCGACCAGATAGGGCTCGCGCAGGACCGGTTCCACAACCAGGTCTGCTTCTTCCGGCACCAGGCGGTTAAACGCCACGGTGATACGACGCTCGCGCAGCGCAACGATCTGCTCGTTTTTCGTCATGTTGTGAAGGCTGATCCGGACTTCCGGCCGCGCGGTATGAAACCGGGCCAGCAGGCGGGGAATCACGTTGAGGATGCCCGCGCTGAAGATGCCCACGTCTAGCCGCCCGAGCATGCCCGCCCCCGCGAGCCTGGCCTGCTCTTCCGCCAGCCTGGTCAGCGCCAGGATGTTGGGGACGTCCTGCAGCAGCCGCTTGCCCGCCTCGGTGAGTTCCGTGCCGCGATTGCCGCGCTCGAACAGCCGCACGCCGATCTGCCCCTCGAACGCCCGTATCTGCCTGGTCAACGGAGGCTGGGCCATGTGCAAGCGCTCGGCGGCCCGGCCAAAGTTGAGCTCCTCCGCCACTGCCAGGAAGTAACGCATCTGACGCACGTCCATTGTCGCCTCGCTGTCCTGCGGAAATCACGATACCGGAATGGTATCACCGGGCATGAAAACGGTATTGGACCGGCATCGCAGCGCGCCGCAATACTTCCTCCACTCTCAGGAGATTCGCTATGCCAATCGTTCAAATCTCGCTGGTCAGCGGCCGCGATCAGGCCGTCGTGAAGCGCTGCCTCAAGGCCGTTGCACAGACCGTACATGAAACGTTAGGGGCCCCGCTCGAATCGATCCGCGTTTTCGCCACGCCCGTGGAACCGGCGCACTGGGTCATGGGCGATCGCGCCAAGGATGAGCCCGCCGACACCCGGGAGGTATCCGAGTGAAGCCAACCGAAATCGCAACCGCCGCCCTCGCCTTGCGGCAAGCGGCGCAAACGCGCGAGTACATCGCCCCGTTACGCGAAACCTATCCGGACCTCACCATCGAATCTGCCTACGCGATCCAGCGTCTCAACACGGTGCAGAAATGTGGCGAGGGCCATCGCGTGGTGGGTTGCAAGATCGGCCTCACCTCCGTCGCGGTGCAAAAGCAGCTCGGCGTCGATCAGCCGGACTTCGGCATGCTGTTCGACGACATGAGCTATGGCGATAGCGAGCCCATCCCTTTCGAGACGCTGACGCAGCCGAAGATCGAAGCCGAGATCGCGTTCGTGCTGGGACGGGACCTGACGATGAACCATCCCGGACAACTGGACGTCCTCAACGCCGTGGAATACGCGCTGCCGGCGCTCGAAATCGTGGGAAGCCGGATTGCAGACTGGAACATCGGCATCACCGATACCATCGCCGACAACGCTTCTTCCTCGGCTTTCGTGCTCGGCAGTTCGCCGAAAAAACTGAGCGAAATCGACCTGCGCCTGTGCGGAATGGTGCTGGAACGCGCGGGTGACCCGGTGTCGACCGGTGCCGGCGCCGCATGCCTGGGCAATCCTCTGAACGCCGTCGTTTGGCTGGCCCGCACGATGGCCGCGTTCGGCACCCCGCTGAAGGCAGGCTCGGTGGTCCTTTCGGGGGCGTTAGGCCCGATGGCCGCCGTACGCGCCGGCGACATATTCGAAGCCCGCATCAGCGGACTGGGCTCCGTCAGGGCCGTATTCGGGCCATCGGCCAGGGAGGCAGCATGAGCCAATACTCCGACTTCGCACGCATTCTCGATGCAGCCGCGCAACGCGCGCAGCCCGTCGCGCAGTTCGATCCCGAGGGAGTCATGCCCCTCGCTGAAGCTTACGAAGTGCAGCGTGCATCGATCCGATGCCGCCTCGCGCGCGGCGAACAACGCGTTGGCGTAAAGATGGGCTTTACCAGCCGCGCCAAGATGCTGCAGATGGGCCTGTCCGACGTGATCTGGGGACGGCTGACCTCCGGCATGCTCATCGAGGAAGGATCGACAGTCGATGTCTCGCGCTTCATCCATCCGCGTGTCGAGCCCGAACTGGCGTTCGTCCTGCGCGCGCCGCTTTGCGGGCAGGTCACTGCAGCGCAGGCGCTCGCTGCCGTGGAGGCCATCGCGCCGGCGCTCGAAATCATCGATTCGCGTTATCAGGACTTCAGGTTCTCGCTGCCCGAGGTCATTGCCGACAACGCCTCGTCAAGCGGCTTTGTCATCGGACCATGGCAGGACCCGCACCAGGACTTCTCGAACCTGGGCCTCACGCTGTCGCTCGACGGGCGCACGGTGCAGGTCGGATCCACCGCCGCGTTGCTCGGCCACCCGCTGCGGTCACTGGTCGCTGCCGCGCGTCTGGCCGAGCTTGCCGACGAGCCCCTGCAGGCCGGATGGATCGTCATGGCCGGTGGCGCGACGCCCGCCGAGTGGATCACGCCGGGGCAGTATGTCTGCGTCGACATGGAGCGGCTTGGACGGACGGGCTTTCACGTCGGCGGCTGAGACCGCCCGGGTTTTATGGAGACAGACATGCAACACAAGGTCAAGGTTGCGATCATTGGGCCCGGCAATATCGGCACCGACCTGATGATCAAGGTCATGCGCAACAGCAAGCATCTGGAGATGGGCGCCATGGTCGGCGTCGATCCGGCGTCGGACGGCCTGGCAAGGGCATCCCGGCTCGGCGTTGCCACGACCGCCGACGGCATCGAAGGTCTGCTTCGACTCGATGTCTTCCGCGATATCGATATCGTCTTCGATGCCACCTCCGCCAGCGCGCACGCGCGCCACAACGAGGTCCTGCAACGTGAAGGCGTGCAGGTGATCGACCTCACGCCCGCGGCGATCGGTCCGTATGTCATTCCGGCGATCAATCTCGAGGAAGAGGATGCGCCGAACATGAACATGGTGACGTGCGGCGGGCAGGCGACGATTCCCATGGTGGCGGCGGTGTCGCGCGTCGCCAGGGTCCACTACGCCGAGATCGTTGCATCGATCGCGAGCAAGTCCGCCGGACCCGGCACACGCGCGAATATCGACGAGTTCACCGAGACCACCCGCAAGGCGATCGAGCAGATTGGCGGCGCCGAGCGCGGCAAGGCCATCATCGTGCTGAATCCGGCGGAGCCGCCATTGATCATGCGCGATACGGTCTTCGTGTTGTCGGAACAGGCCGACCGCGCGGCCGTGGAGCAAAGCATCGCCAGCATGGTGAAAGCCGTCCAGTCTTACGTACCCGGCTACCGCCTGAAGCAGGCGGTCCAGTTTGAGGACATTCCCGCGGACAAGCCGATCAATGTGCCGGGGCTTGGGCTGCGGCATGGGCTCAAGACCTCGGTATTCCTCGAGGTCGAGGGCGCAGCCCACTATCTCCCCGCCTATGCGGGAAACCTGGACATCATGACCTCCGCGGCGCTGGCGTGCGGGGATCTGATGGCGCGGCGCCGGATGGCCGCCGGCATCGCGCGTGGCGCAAAGGAGTGAAAACAATGAACCCCACCAAGCGAATCTACGTCTCGGATGTCACGCTGCGCGACGGCAGCCATGCCGTACGCCATCAGTATAGCCTGGACAACGTGAAAGCGATTGCCGCCGCATTGGATCGGGCCGGCGTCGACAGCATCGAGGTCGCGCATGGCGACGGCCTGGAAGGCTCGAGTTTCAACTACGGCTTTGGCGCACACTCGGATGTCGCGTGGATTGCGGCCGCGGCGGAGTCAGTCCGCAACGCGGCAATTGCGACGCTGCTGCTGCCGGGCATCGGCACCACGCACGATCTGCGCAATGCGTTTGACGCCGGCGCTCGCGTGGTCCGCGTGGCGACACATTGCACCGAGGCGGACGTTTCCCGCCAGCACCTGGAATACGCACGCGAGCTCGGCATGGACGCCGTCGGCTTCCTGATGATGAGCCACATGACAACGCCGCAGCATCTCGCGGCACAAGCGAAGCTGATGGAAAGCTACGGCGCGACCTGCGTCTACGTGGTGGATTCGGGCGGCGCACTGGGAATGAGCGACGTGCGCGACCGCTTCCGGGCATTCCAGGACGTGCTGGATCCGAAGACCGAAACGGGCATCCACGCGCATCACAATCTGAGTCTCGGCGTTGCGAATTCGCTGATTGCGCTCGAGGAGGGTTGCACACGCGTTGACGCAAGTCTGGCCGGCATGGGCGCCGGTGCGGGCAACGCGCCGCTGGAGGTATTGATTGCCGCGGCGGAACGCCAGGGGTGCAAACACGGCTGCGACCTGTATGGCCTGATGGACGCCGCGGACGACCTGGTCCGTCCGCTCCAGGACCGCCCGGTGCGCGTGGACCGCGAAACGCTTGCGTTGGGCTACGCCGGCGTGTATTCCAGCTTTCTGCGCCACGCGGAAATCGCCGCCGCCAAGTACGGCCTGAAGACCGTAGACATCCTGGTCGAACTGGGCCGCCGCAAGATGGTAGGCGGCCAGGAGGACATGATCGTCGATGTGGCGCTGGATCTGCTTCGGGATGGAACGCTTCACTGACAGGGGCGGCAATCCGAAGAAATTACCCCCGCCGGCTGTAAAAGCTGCATGCAACCACCTGAAGCCATCGGATACCGCACCTGCGTATCGGTTTTCAATGCTTCAGCGCTTCGGGTGCGCATCTTGCGTCCTGGTTGGACGACGTGCCATGCCAAGGGGATACCATGCCTGAGCAAAAACCTGTCGTATTGATCACCGGTTCGGAAGGCCGGATTGGTAAAGCGATCGCCGACGAACTGTCGCACGCATATACGGTCGTGGGCTTCGAACGCGCCTGCCGGGGCGATAACTGCCTGGATGCGGACATCACATCCGACGAATCGCTGGCGCAGGCTTTCGCGCAATTGCGCGCCGGGTACGGCGAGCGCATCGCCTCGGTGATCCATCTCGCTGCCTTCTATGACTTCTCCGGCGAACCCGATCCGCAATACGAGGAAGTGAACGTCAAGGGCACGCAGCGGCTGCTGCGCGCCTTGCAGGCCTTCGAGGTCGAACAGTTTGTCTATGCCAGCACCATGCTGGTCCATGCACCGAGCGCGCCAGGGCAACCCATCAACGAAGATTCCCCGTTGCAACCGGCATGGGCCTACCCGGAATCCAAGCTGGCGGCCGAGCGCATGGTGCAGGCCGAGCGCGGACGCATTCCCGCGCTGACGCTGCGCATCGCCGGCGTGTATACCGATAACTGCGAACTGCCTGCGCTCGCCTATCAGATCGAGCGCATTTACGAGCGGCAGATGTTGAGCAGGCTGTTTCCCGGCGATGCGACGCACGGACAGGCGTGTGTGCACCTGGACGACGTGGCACGGGCGTTCCGCGCCGCCGTCGAGCGGCGCGCGCAATTGCCGGAAGAGACCGCGATTCTGCTCGGCGAGCCGGTGACTGAAAGCTATGAAGCGTTGCAGAACCTGATCGGGCGGCTGGCGCATGGCGAACCCTGGGATACGCGGCAAATCCCCAAGCCCGTCGCCGCCACGGGCGCATGGCTACAGGACAAGGCGGAGGCGGTGATCCCGGATGCGATCGACCGCGGCACGGAGCCGTTCATCAAGCCATTCATGGTGGAGCTGGCCGACGATCATTACGAGCTCGACATCTCACGCGCCGAACGCCTGCTTGACTGGCATCCGCAACACAACCTGCGCCGCTCCCTGCCGCTGATGATCGGCGAATTGCGCGAAGATCCGGCGCAATGGTACAAGCGCAACAAGATTCCTCTGCCGCTGTGGCTGGAAGAAAGCGCGGACCAGGGCGCGCCGAGTCCGGCTGCGATCGCCGAATACCATGCGCTGGACCGCTCCGAGCATCAGCGCACGCTGTGGTGCCACTTTGCCAACGTCGCGCTGGGGCTGTGGCTGATCAGCAGCCCGTTCGTCCTTGGCGTTGCCGACACCTGGCTGCAGGCCATTGAACCGCTCACGCCGACCGGGCGCGGGCTCGCTTACTCCGACACATGGATGACCCTCAGCGATGTCGTGACCGGCGCACTGATCGTGCTGTTCGGGCTGTTGTCGCTGTCGCGCGATGCCGGCTGGGCCCGCTGGGCCGTGGCCGCGCTCGGCTTGTGGCTGCTGTTTGCGCCGCTGCTGTTGTGGACGCCCAGCGCGGCAGCGTACGCCAACGCTACGCTGGTCGGCGCGCTGGTCATTGCGTTCGCGGTCGCGATCCCGTCAGCGCCAGGCATCAGCCCGATCGCCCGCGTATCCGGGCCGGATACGCCGCCCGGCTGGGACTATAGTCCGTCCGGATGGACCAACCGCCTGCCCATCATCGCGCTCGCGTTCGTGGGGCTGTTTATCTCTCGCTATCTGGCGGCTTACCAGCTTGGCCATATCGGCGCCGCATGGGATCCGTTCTTCGGCGACGGCACGGAACGCATCGTCACCTCCTCGGTGTCCGAGGCATGGCCAGTGGCCGATGCCGGCCTGGGCGCGGCCGTCTATGTGCTGGAGATCATCACCGGCGTGATCGGCGACAAGCGGCGCTGGCGCACGATGCCGTGGCTGGTGCTGGTGTTCGGCATCCTGATCGTGCCGCTGGGCGTGGTCAGCATCTTCTTCATCATCATCCAGCCGGTGTGGCTCGGCACCTGGTGCACGGCCTGCCTGATCGGCGCGCTGGCGATGCTGCTGCAGATCCCCTATTCGTTCGACGAGATCCTGGCCACCTTGCAGTTCCTGAAGAACCGGCGCCAGCAGGGCAAGCCGTTGTGGTACGTGCTGCTGCGCGGCGACACCATGGCCGGCGGCAGTGCCGACTATTCGGACAACTTCGAGGCGCCCGCCGGCGCGGTGCTGCGTGAAATGCTGCTTTCCGGCGTCAACCTGCCCTGGACATTGCTCGCCAGCGGCGCCATCGGCATCGCGCTGATGGGTTCGCGCCTGCTGTTCGATGCCTCCGGTGCCGCGGCCGACAATGACCATATCGTCGGGTCGCTGGTCGTGACCTTCTCCATCATGGCGTGGGCCGAGGTCGGGCGTCCGCTGCGGCTGGTCAATATCGGCTTCGGCGCATGGCTTGCGGCAGCGCCATGGATGCTCGACGGCTACACCGGCATCGGCGCCGCGATGTCAGTGCTGCTTGGCGTTGCGCTGGTGTGGCTGTCCTTGCCGTTGGGACGGATCGAAGGCCGCTACGGCGAATGGGACCGGATCGCGCGATTCAGCCCCGCCCTGCCTCGCAGGCTGCGCCATGCGCATACATGAATGGCTGCGGGGATAGCGTCAGGTTACGGCCGGCAAGCTCTCGGCAAACGCACGGCGAAGGTGGTCTCCGCCTGGTCGGACCTGACCTCGATCGCGCCGCCGTGTGCCTTGGCAATTTCGCTGGCAATGTACAAACCGAGCCCGAGGCTTCGTTCGTCGCCATGACGGTTGTCGTGGTCCGGCCCGCGCCTGAGTGGGTCGAAGATGTATTCAAGCATCGAACTGTCCAGCGCCGGCCCCCGGTTCCTGACTTCGAACCGCACCTCCTCGTCCTCGCCCGTCGCCACCACCTCAATGGCGGTGTCCGGCGATCCGTACTTGATTGCATTCAGGACAAGATTGCCAAGCACTTGCTGCAGCCGCTGCCCATCCCAGACGCCCTGCAGGTCGCCATATAGATGGAGACCGATTTGCCGCTCCGGATGAACCGCACGGAGCTGGTCCAGTTCGTCCGCAAAGCGCGCCGCCAGATCGATCTGGCTGGGATGGATATTGAGCCCCAGCCCCAGCCTGGTCCGATTGAAATCGCACAGGTCATCCAGCAGCGCCTGCATGCGTGCGCCGCTGCGCATCAACCGGGTCGCCGCTTCCGACACCGTTTCGCCGGCATTGAGGGCGCTCAGATAAGACGCGGTGACGAGAATCGTCTGGAGCGGGCTGCGCATATCGTGCCCGAGCATCCCCAGTAACAGGTTGCGCGCTTGCTCGGCCTGGGCACTGAAAAAGCCGATCGATTCGGCAATCGCCTGGTCAATGGCCTCATTGAAACGGATAACGTCGTCCAGGAGCGGCTCCGATGGCTCGCAGGCGGCGATCCACAAGCGAAGCACGCTGGCGCGTAGCGCCCGGTACTCCGCAGTCAGCTGGGTGACGGTAAAGCCACTGCATCCGCGCAGCCATGCATGGGTTTGCGCCGCTGTCTCCGGAGCATCGAGAGGCCTGGAGCTTCTCCCTAGCGACTTCTCGTACTGCTCCTCGCTGGTCTGCGAGGTCCGCAAATCCTTCGCCACGGCCTCCAGGATTTGCTGCGCGTGGTCGCGAAGCGCCGTGGAATCCATGTGGGCGGCCGAAGGCAGCATGGTCGAGGCAAAGGTTTCCCACTGCGCCAGGATCGGTTCCATGTCTTGCAGGATGAAGTCGGCTAGTCGCATGCGGCGCTTCCTGAGTGGGGTGCGGGAAAGTGAAGCTTCCCCTATTCTTCAATGTAGTGCGACCACGCGACAGAAATCAAACCGGTGGCCGGCTTGCGCGCCGGTCCTTGCCCCGCCCCCGGAGATTGCGGAGATTGCCAAATGGCCATCCAGCTCAACCACACCATCGTCTTTTCTCATGACAAAAAGGTTTCCGCGGACTTTCTTTGCGAGATTCTCGGACGCCCGGCCGCCGTGCCGTTCGGTCCGTTTCTTGCCGTTCGGCTGGACAACGATGTCACGCTGGACTTTATGGACGCGGACGGCGATGTTGCCCTGCAGCACTATGCCTTCCTGATCAGCGACGCGGAATTCGAGCAGAGCTTCGCCCGCATCCGCGCGAGGAATCTGACGTACTGGGCGGACCCGTACCGCCACCGCCCCGGCGAGGTCAGCACCGACAATGGCGGCCGCAGGATCTATTTCGAGGATCCGAGCCAGCATCTTCTGGAAATCTTCACCAAGGAATAAGGCGCATGCGCATCAAGAAGAAAAAGAGCCGCGACAACCGCCACGGGCTTCAGCATCCCGTGCCCAAGGCCGATATCAGGTTCCGCAAGCGCTGCGGAGCCCTGGCGGTCGCGGCCGCGGCGTTCGGGACGCCGTGCGCGGCGCAGGATTTCGATGACATCGAGCGGCCGTTATGGGAAGCCGGCCTTGGCGTGGGGGGCATCACGCTGCCGCACTATCGCGGCTCGGACGAGCGCGCCAACTACCTGTTTCCGGTGCCGTATTTCATCTACCGGGGCGAGGTCCTGCGCGCGGACCGCAACGGCGTGCGCGGCAAGCTGTTCGACAGCGACCGGGTCGAACTCAACGTGAGCCTCGGCATCTCGCTGCCCGTGAAAAGCCGCAACGACGAAGTCCGCAGCGGCATGCCCGACCTGAAGACCGCGGTGGAAATCGGCCCTTCGCTGGCGGTGACGCTGTGGCATTCCCCTGCCGACCGCACCCGCCTCGACCTGCGGCTGCCGGTACGGCTGGCGGTAACGGTGGAATCGTCGCCAAAGGCGATCGGCTGGATCTTCTCGCCGCACCTGAACCTGGACGTCGCCAACGTGGGCGGCATGGCCGGCTGGAACCTGGGACTGATGGCGGGGCCGCTATTTTCGACGTCGCGTTATAACCAATATTTCTATTCCGTCGAAGAGCAATTCGCGACCGCGGCACGGCCGGCCTACGAGGCGCGTGGCGGATACTCGGGCAGCATGGCGCTGGCGTCGCTGTCCAAGCGCTTCCGGCATTTCTGGTTTGGCGCCTTCGTCCGCTATGACCGGCTGGACGGTGCAACGTTCGAGAACAGCCCATTGGTGCGGCGCAAGGACGCCCTCGCGGCAGGGCTGGCGCTGAGCTGGGTCTTTGGCGAATCGTCGACGCGCGTGCCGAGCCGGGAATAGCTGGCATGCAAGCGCCGGGATCCAATCCCAGGCAAAAAAAGCCCCGGCAGGTAGGCCGGGGCCGTCATTTAAGTTAGTGCAGCTGGCGCTTCAGGTCAGAAAGCTCCGAATGCATCGTGGTGATTGCATCCTTCACCTTGGTGTCGAGCCCGCCGGCCTGTTGGCAAGCCCGCTCGGCACGATCGCCTATCCGTTCGAGGTCATCGACACACTGCCGTATCCGGTCTTCGTCCTGGGACGACATGGTCTTCTTTGCCGACTGGCATTCCTTGTCAAGCTCATCCACCCAGTTCATCAGGTCTGGTGGAATGCTCGAGTCGGCGTGGCAGGTCCGTGATGCCTCGCTGATGGTTTGCTGCAGATGGGTAAAGCGCTGCTGGATTTCACTGGGTTGCAACATGATGCCCCCTTTATTGAACATCAGTTCCAGATGAATTCAGGCAACAACTGACGGGTGTATTGCCTGAGCCATCGTCATTCGCGCGCCGCAATCGACTGCCAGCCCCGGTGCTTCCGTCACTTGGCATCCGAAGCCCGCGAAAGACGCTTTTTTAGTGTAGGTCATCATCGCCAGCCTGCCCCGATATGGCGCCGGGGCACGAAACCAGAAAGCCACCTGGCGCCTGCCGATCAACGGTAGCGCGCGGCCAGCTTCTCCAGCGCCACCGGCTTGATCCGCGAGGCCTGCCCGGCGCAGCCGAAGGCCTCGAAGCGCAGCTTGACCACGCCCTTGGCCCCCTTCTTGGCCGCCAGCAGCGCCTTGCGTGGATCGAACTCGCTGCGGTCCTCCGCCAGGGCCTTGCGGATCGCCCCGGTCATGGCCAGGCGGATATCGGTGTCGATATTCACCTTGCGCACACCGGTGCGGATGCCACGCTGGATTTCTTCGACCGGCACGCCATAGGTTTCCTTGATGTCGCCACCGTACTGGCGGATGATGTCCAGCCATTCCTGCGGCACCGAGCTGGAGCCGTGCATCACCAGGTGGGTGTCGGGAACCTGCTCATGGATCTCGCGGATGCGGTCCATCGCCAGAATGTCGCCGGTGGGCTGGCGCGAGAACTTGTAGGCGCCGTGGCTGGTGCCGATGGCAATGGCCAGCGCGTCAACGCCGGTACGGGCGACAAAGTCCCGCGCCTGCGCCGGGTCGGTCAGCATCATGTCGTGCGACAGCGTGCCCGCCGCCCCCACGCCGTCCTCTTCGCCAGCCTGGCCGGTTTCGAGCGAGCCCAGGCAGCCCAGTTCGCCCTCTACCGACACGCCGACCGCATGCGCCATCTCGCACACGCGCCGCGTGACGTCGACGTTGTAGTCATAGTCGGCCGGCGTCTTCATGTCTTCGCGCAGCGAGCCATCCATCATCACGCTGGTGAAACCGGAGCGGATCGAGGCCTGGCAGATCGCCGGGCTGGAGCCGTGGTCCTGGTGCAGCACGATGGGGATGTCCGGATGGGTCTCGGCCGCGGCCAGCACCATATGCCGCAGGTAGGCCTCGCCGGCGTACTTGCGGGCCCCGGCCGAGGCCTGCAGGATGACCGGGCTGTCGGTTTCCTCGGCCGCTTCCATGATGGCGTGGATCTGTTCCAGGTTGTTGACGTTGAAAGCCGGCACGCCGTAGCCGAACGCTCCCGCGTGGTCCAGCAACTGGCGCAAGGATATGAGTGACATGGTGAAGCTCCTTTACTCGATGGGGATTCGGTGAGGCCGGTTCAGGTGGCGGCAGGCGGCCGGCGCCAGCCGCGCCGGCGTGAGCAGCGCCGGCAATGCCTCCATCGAATCGACCAGCGCGTCAGCGCCCAGCGCCGCGGGCCCGCCGGGGCCGGCGTAGCCATAGCGCACCAGGCAGACCGCCATGCCGGCCGCGCGCGCCGCCGCCACGTCGACCGGCGAATCCCCCACCAGCACGCCCTGCGCCGGATCGACGTCGAGCAGGCGGCAGGCATGGCGCAGCGGCTCGGGGTCCGGTTTCATCTGCGCGATCGAATCGCCCGCCACCAGTACTTCCAGGTACGCCGCCAGTCCGGTCAGCGCCAGCAGCGGCGCCGCCAGCGCGCGCGGCTTGTTGGTGACGCAGGCAAGGCGGTAGCCGTGGTGCCTGAGCGCTGCCAGACCCGCTTCCACGCCCGGGAATACCGAGCCGAGGCGGCCGTTGGTGTCGGCATAGTGGCGATGGAACATCGCCTCGGCACCGGCGGCGTCGATGGCGTCCACACGCGGCGGCGCGAGCTGCGCGGTCTCCAGCACGCGCCGCACCAGGTTGGGCACGCCACGGCCGATAAAGCCGGCCACGGTATCGAACGGCAGCGGCGGACTGCCGAGTTCGGCCAGCATGCGGTTGGCGGCCTCGACAATGTCGGGCGCGCTATCGACCAGCGTACCGTCCAGGTCGATCAGCACCGCGGTGCAAGGCATGGATACGGTAGCCATCACGCCCCCTCCAGCAGCACGCGCGCGGCCGCCGCGACATGCGCCGGGGTCAGGCCGAAGTGCTGGTACAGCGCCTCGGCCGGCGCGGATTCGCCGAAGCTGTCGAGGCCTAGCGCCACGCCCTCCTCGCCCACTACGCCGCGCCAGAACCAGGTGGCGCCGGCCTCCACGCTGACGCGCGGCAAACCTGGCGGCAGCACCGTCTCCCGGTATGCCGCGTCCTGCGCGTAGAACAGCTCGACGCAGGGCATGGACACCACGCGCGCCGCGATGCCGGCATCGGCCAGGTCCTGCGCGGCGCGCACCGCGATCTCCACCTCGGAGCCTGTCGCCACCAGCACCACGCGCGGCGCCACCACATCGCGCAGCACATAGCCGCCGCGCGCGATGCCGGCGCGCTGGGCCGCATCGCGCTCGAACGGCGTCAGCGCCTGCCGCGACAGCACCAGGCACGTGGGCCCGTGCTCGCGCCGCAGCGCGGCCTGCCAGGCGTACGCGGTCTCGGCGCCGTCGCAGGGCCGCCAGACCCGGTTGTTGGGGATCAGGCGCAGGCTGGCGGCGTGCTCCACCGGCTGGTGGGTGGGGCCGTCCTCGCCGAGGCCGATGGAATCATGGGTCAGCACGTGCACCACGCGCAGCCGCATCAGCGCCGCCATGCGGATGGCATTGCGCGAGTAGTCCGAGAAGGTCATGAAGGTGCCGCCGTAGGGGATCAGCCCGCCATGCAGCGCCACGCCGTTCATGACCGCGGCCATGCCAAACTCGCGCACGCCGTAGCTCACGTAGTTGCCGTGCCCGGCGTGGTTGACCCAGACCGAGGCCTTGACATTGGTCAGGTTGGAGCCGGTCAGGTCGGCCGAGCCGCCCAGCAGCTCGGGCAAGGCGGACGTCAGCGCCTCCAGGCAGAGTTGCGAAGCCTTGCGCGTGGCGATCTTGCCTTGCAGTGCCGAGGGCGCGTCCAGCAACGCCATCAGTTCCGCATCGAAGCCTTCCGGCAAGCGGCCGTTGATGCGGCGCAGGAATTCCTCGGCCAGCTCCGGATGCGCGGCGTGATAGCCGGCGAAGCGCGCCTCCCATTCGGCCTCGCGCGCGGCGCCCTGTGCGCGTGCGTCCCAGGCGTCAGCCACGTCCGGGGGCACCACGAAGGGCTCGGTCTCCCAGCCCAGCGCCTCGCGCATGGCGGCGATTTCCTGCGCGCCCAGCGGTGCGCCATGCACATCGTGCCCGCCTGCCTTGGCCGGCGCGCCCTTGCCGATCACCGTCCGGCAGCAGATCAGCGTGGGCCGCTCGCGCTCGGCCCTGGCCGCGTGCAGCGCGGCGTCGATGGCCTGCGCATCGTGGCCGTCGACGCCGGCAATCACATGCCAGCCGTAGGCGGCAAAGCGCTTCGGGGTATCGTCGGCAAACCAGCCGGCGACGTTGCCGTCGATGGAGATGCCGTTGTCGTCGTACAGGCAGATCAGCTTGCCCAGCCCGAGCGTGCCCGCCAGCGAGCAGGCTTCGTGGCTGAGCCCCTCCATCAGGCAGCCATCGCCGAGGAAGACATAGGTGTGGTGGTCGACGATGTCGAAGCCGGGCCGGTTGAAGCTAGCGGCCAGCAGCTTCTCCGACAGCGCCATGCCAACGGCATTGGCCAGGCCCTGCCCCAGCGGCCCGGTGGTGGTTTCCACGCCCGGCGTTACGCCCAGCTCCGGATGGCCTGGCGTGGCCGCGTGCAGCTGGCGGAACTGGCGCAGCTGCGACATCGGCAGGTCGTAGCCGGTGAGATGCAGCAGCGCGTACTGCAGCATGCAAGCATGGCCGTTGGACAGCACGAAGCGGTCACGGTCGGGCCAGGCCGGGTTGGCGGGGTTGTGGCGCAGGTGGCGGCGCCACAGCACTTCGGCCATCTCGGCCATGCCCATGGGCGCGCCAGGGTGGCCGGATCTGGCCTGCTCCACCGCGTCGGCGGCCAGGAAGCGCAGCGCGTTGGCGCAGCGCGCGGCGGAGTCGATACGTTCGGGTGCATTCATCAGTGGTGTCCTCGCAAACGGCAATGGGTCACAGCTCGGCGCGCTTGCGGCGCTCCATCATGCGCAGGACGAAGGGCGTGAAGATCAGCTGCATGGCCAGTTCCATCTTGCCGCCCGGCACCACGATGGTGTTGGCGCGCGACATGAAGGAGTCGTGGATCATGCTCAGCAGGTACTGGAAGTCGATCCCCTTCGGGTTGGCAAAGCGGATCACCACCATGCTTTCGTCCGGCGCGGGAATTTCGCGCGAGATAAAGGGGTTGGACGTGTCCACGCACGGCACCCGCTGGAAGTTCACATGCGTGCGCGAGAACTGGGGGCAGATGTAGTTCACGTAGTCCGGCATGCGGCGCAGGATGGTGTCGGTCACCGCCTCGGTGGAGTAGCCACGCTGCTTCTTGTCGCGCCAGAGCTTCTGGATCCATTCCAGGTTGATCACGGGCACCACGCCGATCAGCAGGTTCGGATACCTGGCGACATTGACCTCGTCGGTGACCACGCCGCCATGCAGGCCTTCATAGAACAGCAGGTCGGTGTCGGGCGGCAACGGCTCCCACTCGGTGAAGGTACCGGGCTCCTGCCCGAACGGGGCGGCCTCCTCCGGGCTATGCAGGTAGTGCCGGCGCATGCCCGTGCCGGATTCCGCATAGGAGCGGAACAGGTTCTCCAGCTCGGCGAACAGGTTGTTCTCCGGACCGAAGTGGCTGAAGTTCATATTGCCGGTGCGCTCGGCCTCGGCCATCTTGACCTTCATTTCGGCGCGGTCGAAGCGGTGGAAGCTGTCGCCTTCGATCACCACAGACTTCACGCCCTCGCGGCGGAAGATGCTCTCGAAGGTACGGGTCACCGATGTGGTACCGGCGCCCGAGGAGCCGGTGATGGCGATGATGGGATAACGTTCTGACATGGCCGGGCACCTCAGGCGGAAACGCGAAACAGGCTGCGCTCGTTGAACAGGGGATTGGGAAGCTCGGGATCGGCGGGATCGGTGTGGTAGCGCTCGATCCGTTCCACTTCATTGCGCGAGCCGAAGATCACGCCGATGCGCTGGTGCAGCGCGGCAGGCGCCACCGACATCAGCGGCTGGCGGCCGGTGCTGGCGCGCCCGCCCGCCTGCTCCATCAGGAAGGCGATGGGGTTGGCCTCGTAGAGCAGGCGCAGCCGTCCCGGCCTGGCGGGATCTTTGGTATCGCGCGGGTACATGAAAACGCCGCCCCGCATCAGGATGCGGTGCGCCTCGGCCACCATCGAGGCGATCCAGCGCATGTTGAAGTCCTTGCCGCGCGGCCCGCTTTGCCCGGCCAGGCATTCGGTGATGTACTGCCGCACCGGTGCTTCCCAGAAGCGGCTGTTCGACGCGTTGATGGCGAATTCGTGGGTGTCGGCCGGCACGCGCAGGTTGGGATGCGTAAGAAAGAACTCCCCCAGGTTGGGATCGAGGGTAAAGCCGTTGACGCCATTGCCCACCGTCAGCACGAGCATGGTGGTGGGGCCGTAGAGCGCGTAGCCGGCCGCCACCTGGGCCGTGCCGGGCTGCAGGAAGTCCTGTTCGGTGACCGCGTCCGCGCCTTGCGGGGCGCGCAGTACCGAGAAGATGCTGCCGACCGAGACATTGACGTCGATATTGGACGAGCCGTCGAGCGGATCGAACAGCAGCAGGTATTTGCCGCGCGGGTAGCGCTCGGGGATCTGGTAAGGCGCCTCCATTTCCTCCGAGGCCATGCCCGCCAGGTACCCGGCCCACTCGTTGACGCGCACGAAGGCGGCGTTGCTCAGCACATCGAGCTTCTGCTGGACTTCGCCCTGGACGTTGATGGCGCCCCGCTCTCCGTCCGCGGCGCTGCCGTGCCTGTCTCCCAGCGCGCCGAAGGCGACCGCGCGCGCAATCTCCTTGCAGGCCATGGCGACGTTCAGGATCAGGCCGTTGAAGCCGCCGCTGGCGGTCGGAAAGCGGCGGCGCTCCTCGATCAGGAACTGCGTCAGGGTCATCCTCTGGACTTCGGGCATGGCAGGTCTCCTTGATTTGATGTGTATTCTTTTGTCGCGCCGGGGCCGGCTACGTGAAGGTCGCGGCCTCGCGCAGGCGGCGCAGGATGCCCCGGTAGCCGCCGTCGGTATCCGGCGCGCCGAACACGGCGCTGCCGGCAACGAAGGTGTCGGCACCGGCGCGCGCGATCGCGGCGATGTTGTCGGCCTTGACCCCGCCATCGATCTCCAGCCACACCGGCCGACCGCCGGCCTCCGCCTGCCGGTCGATGCGCGCGCGGACCTGGCGCAGCTTGTCCAGCACGCCGGGGATAAAGGCCTGGCCGCCAAAGCCCGGATTGACGCTCATCAGCAGCACCAGGTCGAGCTGGGCGAGCGTATGGTCCAGCCAGCCCGCCGGCGTGGCCGGGTTCAGCACCAGGCCGGCCTTGCAGCCGTGATCGCGGATCAGGCCGATGGTGCGGTCCACATGGCGGCTCGCCTCCGGATGGAAGCTGATGATGCTGGCGCCCGCCCTGGCGAACAGCGGGATCAGCGCGTCGACGGGCTCCACCATCAGGTGCACGTCGATGGGAATCGACACGTGCGGCCGGATCGCTTCGCACACCAGCGGGCCGATGGTCAGGTTGGGCACGTAGTGGTTGTCCATCACGTCGAAGTGCACCAGGTCTGCGCCGGCTGCCTCGATCGCGCGCACCTCCTCGCCCAGCCGCGCGAAGTCGGCGGACAGGATGGAGGGCGCCAGGCGGATCGCACCGTTGCTGGTGCCGCGATCGCTGCCCTGATCGCTGCCCTGATCCTGGCCATGTTCAATGTGCTGGTCGGTGGCGTGCATATCAGGCTGCCTCGAACCATGTGCCGCGATGCCAGGCGCGCAATGCGGCGAGGTCCGCCCAGCGGTGTTCCGCGCCCGGCAGGAGCTGCGGAAGCGGCTGCTCCGGGTCGCCCAGGTGCGGCAGTACCAGCAGCGCGCCGTCGAAACGGTCCTGCGCGGTATAGGCGGTGGGCGTGACCACGGTGGGGATGCCGGCCGCCTGCGCCGCGCGCACGCCGTTCTCAGAATCCTCGATGGCCAGGCAATCGGTGCCCTCCAGGCCCAGCCGGTCGAGCACGGCGAGGTAGACATCCGGGGCCGGCTTCTTGACCGCGGTCGTGCCCGCGTCGCAGATGGCGGCGAAGCGCTCGCGCCAGCCTGCCCCCAGCGGCGCCCGCAGCAGCGCGTCGAGGTTGGCCGGCGTGGTGGTGGTGGCAATGGCGATGGGAATGCCGGACCGGCGGGCTTCGTCGATCAGGCGGGCAATGCCCGGCCGCAGCGGCAGCCGGCCGCTGCCGACGCGCTCGGCATAGTGGCGGGTCTTGATGGCATGGACGGCGTCGATGGTTTCCCTCACCTTCGCGCCGCGGGCCTCTGCCGAGACTTCGGGGTCCAGCATGCGCCAGTAATGCATCAGCCGCTCCTTGCCGCCGGCCACCCTGAGCAGGCGCGTGTAGAGCGCTTCATCCCAGCACCAGCCGAGGCCGGCTTCGGCAAAGGCGGCATTGAACGCCTGCAGGTGGGCCGTCTCGGTATCGGCAAGCGTGCCGTCGACATCGAAGATCAAGGCTTGCATGGCTTACTCCTTGTCCTTCGCCTGCGCGAACACGCGGCTCGCCAGCAGGTCGGCGGCCGTGATGGTGGTCAGGGTCTGGTCGTCGACCACCGCGCCGGCGTCGTCCAGCAGCCGCGAGGCATGGCGCAGCCGCGCGCGGTCGAGCGCATTGCGCACGCTGCGGGCATTGGCGAAATGCGGCTGCGCCATGCGCCGCGCCAGGTAGTCGGCAAACACGGCCGCGCTTTCATCGTCGAAGCGGTACTGCATCTCGCCCAGCATCAGTGCCGCGATCTGGCGCAGCGCGTCGAGCTGGTAGTCGGGGAAGTCGATATGGTGGGCCACGCGCGAGGACATGCCCGGATTCGATTCGAAGAAGCGGTCCATACGGTCCTTGTAGCCGGCCAGGATCACCACCAGGTCTTCGCGGTTGTTCTCCATGACCTGCAGCAGGATCTCGATCGCCTCCTGGCCGTAGTCGCGCTCGTTCTCCGGGCGGTAGAGGTAGTAGGCCTCATCGATGAAGAGCACCCCGCCCATGGCCTTCTTCAGGATCTCCTTGGTCTTGGGCGCGGTATGGCCGATGTACTGGCCGACCAGGTCATCGCGGGTCACCGCCACCAAGTGGCCGCGGCGCACGTAGCCCAGCTGGTGCAGGATCTGCGCCATGCGCATGGCCACGGTGGTCTTGCCGGTGCCGGGATTGCCGGTAAAGCACATGTGCAGGCTCGGCGCCCCCGCGCTGAAGCCGCGCGCGGCGCGCAGCTTGTCCACCAGCAGCAGCGCGGCGATATCGCGGATGCGCGCTTTCACCGGCGCCAGCCCGATCAGCTCGCGGTCGAGCTGGGCCAGCAGCTCGGTGATGCCCGAGCTCGCCAGCGACTCGGCCAGCGATCCGGCCACCGGTCCGGCATCGGCGGCAGGAGGTTGCAGCACTGCGGTCGTTTCGGGTGCGGACATGGCAGGCTCCGGGAGAAACATGGTCAATCGGTTCGATAAAGCCGGCGCGCGGCATCCCCCGGCGCGCGGCCTGGCGGCGCACGCAGCCGTGGCATGGCACAGCGTGGAAATCGCTGCCGGCAGCGCTGCGCGGCGGCTCAGTCGATGCTGCGGTAGCGGCTGCCCTCGGGCCGCGCCTGCACCGCGTAGCTCTCGACCGAGTAGCGGATCGTGCGGCCGGGCTCCTCCTGCCGCACCAGCCGGAAGCCGGGCTCTTCGGCGGGACGGTTGACGATGAACGACATCACCACCGACTCCACCGTATGGGTCGAATCGAAGGCGGTGACGCGGATGTAGTGGTTGGGGAAGGTGCTGCGCGCGCTGTTGATCTCCTGCAGGATGCCGGCGGCATCGCGCAGGTCGAACATCGGCAGGCCGAACATCTCCCAGTAGGTATTGCGCGGATGCGGGTCGTCGGTGTATTCGATGCCGACCGCCCAGCCCTTGTCCAGGCAGTACTCAAGCTGGCTGGTGATCTGTGCGTCGGTCAGGTCGGGCAAGAAAGAGAAAGTGCCTTGGGTTATGCGCATGATGTCCTCTCGTTCTGTGGGTTCGCTGGGGATCGCAGGGGATCGCAGGGGCCGGGTCAGGCCACCGACGCTGTCGGCACGAAGTCCGAGGTATCGGTCGGCGTGTAGTTGAAGGTGATGTCGCCCCAGGTATCGAGCGCGGCCCGCAGCGGCCCGCACCAGCGCGCGGCGTCGCGCAGGATCTCCGGCCCTTCGTTGAGGATGTCGCGCCCTTCGTTGCGCGCCAGCACCATCGCTTCCAGCGCGACGCGGTTGGCGGTGGCCCCGGCCTGGATGCCCTGCGGGTGGCCGATGGTGCCGCCGCCGAACTGCAGCACCACGTCGTCGCCGAAGAGGCTGATCAGCTGGTGCATCTGGCCGGCGTGGATGCCGCCGGAAGCCACCGGCATCACCTTGCGCAGCGAAGCCCAGTCCTGGTCGAAGAACAGCCCGCGCGTCAGGTCGGTGCGTGTATAGGCGTCGCGGCACACGTTGTAGTAGCCCTGCACGGTAAGCGGGTCGCCTTCGAGCTTGCCCACCGCCGTGCCCGTATGCATATGGTCCACGCCCGCCAGCCGCAGCCATTTGGCAATCACGCGGAAGGACACGCCATGGTTCTTCTGCCGGGTGTAGGTGCCATGGCCCGCGCGGTGCAGGTGCAGGATCATGTCATTCTGGCGGCACCAGTTGCTCATGGACTGGATGCAGGTCCAGCCGACGATCAGGTCGACCATGATGATGACCGAGCCCAGCGATTTGGCGAACTCGGCGCGCCGGTACATCTCTTCCATGGTGCCGGCGGTCACGTTGAGGTAGCTGCCCTTGACCTCGCCGGTGGCGGCCGAGGCCTTGTTGACCGCATCCATCACGAACAGGAAGCGGTCGCGCCAGTGCATGAACGGCTGCGAGTTGATGTTCTCGTCGTCCTTCATGAAATCCAGCCCGCCCTTCAGGCCCTCATACACCACGCGCCCATAGTTGCGCCCCGACAGGCCGAGCTTGGGCTTGGTAGTGGCGCCCAGCAGCGGGCGGCCGAACTTGTCCAGCCGTTCGCGCTCGACGATGATGCCCGTGGACGGGCCGGCGAAGGTCTTCACGTAGGCGACCGGGAAGCGCATGTCTTCCAGGCGCGCAGCCTTGATCGGCTTGAAGCTGAAGACGTTGCCGATGATCGAGGCGGTCAGGTTGGCGATCGACCCTTCTTCGAACAGCGACAGGTCATAGGCCACGTAGCAGAAGAACTGCTCGGGGTTGTTGGGCACCGGATCGACCCGATAAGCCTTGGCGCGGTACATGTCGCAGGCGGTCAGGCGGTCGGTCCACACCACGGTCCAGGTGGCGGTGGAGGACTCGCCGGCCACCGCGGCAGCGGCCTCGACCGGATCCACGCCGTCCTGCGGGGTGATGCGGAACAGCGCCAGCAGGTCGGTATCCTTGGGCTCGTAGTCGCCGTCCCAGTACCCCATTTCCTTGTACTTCATGACGCCGGCGTCGTAGCGCTTGCGCGGCTTGGCTTGGATCGTCTCAGGTGCGTTCATGCTGGTCTCCCTTGCGTGGATTGGCGGCGTGGCTGCGTGGTTGAAAGATATAAGCCGACCCACATAAGGTAAATTCAGATATTCTTAGCCCTTACATAAGCTATTCCTTAAGTGCAGGCGGCGCCGCACCGCCTGTGAACGTTGAACAGCCGCCCCCCACTGCCCCCACTGCCCTCATTGCCCCAATGTCCTTTCTGCGCGCCCTGACCCTTCGCCAGTTGCAGATCTTCGTCACGGTGGCCAGGCACGCCAGCTTCGTGCGCGCGGCCGAAGAGCTGCACCTGACCCAGCCGGCGGTGTCGATGCAGGTCAAGCAGCTTGAATCCGTGGCGGGCCTGGCGCTGTTCGAGCGGACCAAGGGGCAGCTCAGGCTGACCGAGGCCGGCGATCGCCTGCTGCACCATGCGTCGCGCATCCTCGGCGAGGTCAAGGATGCGGAGGAAGGGCTGCAGGCAGTCAAGGATGTCGAGCAGGGGTCGATCACGATCGGGCTGATCAGCACGGCGAAGTACTTCGCGCCCAAGCTGCTCGCCGGCTTCACGGCGCTGCACCCGGGCGTGGAGCTGCGCATCGCCGAAGGCAATCGCGAAACGCTGCTGCAACTGCTGCAGGACAATGCGATCGACCTTGCGCTGATGGGCCGTCCGCCGCGCGAGCTGGACGCCGTGTCGGAACCCATCGCGGCGCATCCGTACGTGGTGGTGGCCTCGCCGCGGCACCCGCTGCGCGGCGAGAAGGGGTTTGACCTGCACGAGCTGCGCCACGAGACTTTCCTGCTGCGCGAAAGCGGCTCGGGTACGCGCACCGTGGCGGAGTTCACGTTCAGGGACCACCTGTTCACGCCGGCCAAGGTCATCACGCTGGGCAGCAACGAGACCATCAAGCAGGCGGTGATGGCGGGCATGGGCATCAGCCTGCTGTCGCTGCACACGCTGTCGCTGGAACTGCGCACCGGCGAGATCGCGCTGCTCGACGTGACGGGCACGCCGATCGAGCGCGTCTGGCATGTCGCGCATATGGCAAGCAAGCGCCTGTCACCCGCCAGCGAGTCCTGCCGCGCCTACCTGCTCGAACACACCGCCGCGTTCCTGGGGAAGGAATATGCCGGGCTGTTGCCCGGGCGGCGCGTGGCCTGAGACCGGTCAGGTCAGGACCGGTCTACAGGCTCTTGCCGGACGGGTTCACTCCAGCGTGATGCCTTCGCGCTGGATCACGGCGCCCCAGCCGGCGTCCTCTTTCTCAATGCGCCTGGCGAAGTTCGCGGAGTCGACCATGACGACCTCGCCCTGCTGGCCCAGCGCGGCGCGCGCCTTGCCGTCATCCAGCACGCCACGCGTGATGGCATGCAGGCGCTGGACGATCTGCGGCGGCGTGCCGGCCGGCGCCAGCATGCCGATCCAGAACGTCACGTTGAACGGCGCGATGCCGGCCTCTTCGAGCGTGGGGACTTCAGGCAGCTGTGGCATGCGCTTCGATGCGGTGATCGCGAGCGGTTTCAGCTTCCCTGCCTTGATGTGAGGCAGCGCGGTCCACGTATCGAATGCCGTCTCCAGCTCGCCGCTGATCACCGCCAGCTGCGCCTGCGCCGACGACTTGTACGGAATATGCGTGGTCTGGATCTTCGCCCGGTTGTTCAACATGGCGAAGCTGAGATGCGCGATATTGCCCGGGCCTGCCGAGCCATAGCTGATCTTGCCAGGATGTTGCGAGGAAAAGCGCACCAGGTCGGTGACCGACCCTACCGCGTTCTTGCGCGACCATTCAGGATTCGCTACCAGGATAAAGGGTGCCTCCAGCACCAGCGTGACCGGTGCGAAATCCTTCGGCTTGTAGTTGCTCTTCTTGTACACCTGATGGTTGATGGTGATGCTGCTGGAGTTCGTCATCAGCAAGGTATATCCATCCGGCGCCGCCCGCGCCGCCTCCGCCACGCCGATCAGTCCGTTGGCGCCCGCCCTGTTCTCCACGACCACAGGTTGGCCCAGGGACTTGCTCAGGTGGTCCGAGACAATGCGTGCCGCGGTGTCGGTGAATGAACCTGCCGGGAACGGAACGATCATTCTGACCGGCCGGCTTGGCCAGTTCGCCTCCTGGGCCGCGGCCGGGCCGGAGATTGCGCAAAGCAGGACGCCAAGCGCGGCGGCAACCCTGAATATGCCCGCGGATGGAACGCGGCGCGTCGCAAAATTGAGTCTCTTCATGTCGTCTCCTCTTGTACTAGTCATGTTCGAAACACCTGCCGGCGCTACGGCAGCGCTCTCGATTGCCTGGGCTGCGCCGTCTTGCCAGTGATGCCGCGTTGTTCCAGGTCCGCGATCTGTTTTGCGCTCAGTCCCAGCACGCAAGCCAACACTTCCTCGTTGTGTTCGCCCAGCGTCGGTGCGACGTTGCGGATCGGCATGGGGTCGATGCCAGTGCGGAACCAGGCGGTGCTGGCCGGGTAGCTGCCGATGTGGGCGCGCTCGACGTCGCGCCAGAATCCCCGCGCGCGCAGGTGGGGATCCTGCAGGACCTGCGCCATGGTTCGCACCGCGCCCGCGGCGACGCCGGCCTGTTGCAGCAGGCGCATCGCTGCTTCCGCATCCCGCTCCGCGCACCAGGCGGAGATCGCCGCATCGATCCGGTCCTGATGCGCACGACGGCCCGAAGCCCGCGCAAGCTGCGTATCGGCGGCGAGGTCCGCCCTGTCGAGCACACGACACAGCGCAGGCCAGTGCGCATCGGTCACTGTCAGCACGATCCACGCGTCTTCGCCCGCGCAGCGGAAGCAACCGTGCGGCGCATGCATCGGATGGCGATTGCCCTGGCGTGCAGAGACGGTGCCGCTGACAGACTGCTCCAGGATGAACGGCGCCGCCATCGGCAACATCGCCTCCACTTGCGACAGGTTCACATGTCGGCCCGCGCCGGTGGCCTGCTGCTCGAACAGCGCCAGCAACATCGCGGCTCCTGCATTCAGGCCGCCAATCGGATCGCCATAGGCGTATGACGTCATCGCCGGCGGTCCCTCCGGGTGTCCGGTATGCAGCGGCAGCCCGCTGGCCTGCTCCAGCGTGCCGCCGTAGGCGCGGGTGTTGCTCCATGCGTTGCCGAGACCGA
The DNA here is from genome assembly GCF_040578825.1 of Cupriavidus necator. Taxonomy (GTDB): domain Bacteria; phylum Pseudomonadota; class Gammaproteobacteria; order Burkholderiales; family Burkholderiaceae; genus Cupriavidus; species Cupriavidus necator_E. Next base: position 83,951 of record NZ_JBEFLI010000008.1, read on the forward strand.
ACGCCGGCATCGAGACCATGACCAATCGTTTGTTCACGGCGCGCAGTGCCGCGTAGTCCAGGCCCAGCCTCGGCAGGACTTCGGCGGAGTAGTTCTCGATCACCGCGTCCGCGCCTTCGACCAGCTGCAGCAGCAACTGCCTCCCCTCGGGGCGCGTCAGGTCCAGCGTGATCCCCAGCTTGTTGCGGTTCATCAGGTTGAAGTTCGAGTTCTTCTCGTACAGCCGCTCCCGATAGAACTCTTCCGTGAAGTTGGCACCGCGCCACCAGTCGGGATAGCAGGTGCTTTCAACCTTGATGACTTCCGCGCCAAAGTCGGCCAATGTCCGCGAGGCGAGCGGCCCGGCCCAACCCATCGTCAGGTCGATAACGCGGATCCCTTGCAGCGGCAACTGCTCGGTGGAAGTCCGCTGGCGCTGCAGACGAGGACGGTACGCCAGGCCCGCGGTCCGGTAGTGATCGTCATGCGCGCCCTTCGCCGGCGCCGTTCCACCCGGCAACGGCCCGGCCGCATCCAGGCGCAGTGGTACCACCGGGCCTTCGAAGGTCGCGCCTGCCGCAACCACCGGGACAAACGCGCCACGCTGCCGATGCACGTCCTGCCCGAGCAGCGCCTCCATCGTCGGCACGATGACGGTCGGGTGCTTCTTCGCGCCGAGGATCTCGAACCACTGCCCGGCCGACCGGGTCAGGAACGCGCGTTCGAGCAGCGCGTCGATCTCGTCCGCACGGGCCATGCGCTCCTGGCCGTTGGCGAAGCGGGGGTCGTCGGCCAGCTCGGGATGCCCGATCGCCTCGCACAGCGCTTTCCACTGAGGCAGCGTGTGGGTGAAGATGCCGATCCACCCTGCCGCGGTCTGGTAGATGCCGGCCGGATGCGTGCCACAGAACCGGTTGACGCCAAGACGCCGAAGCGGGTGGCGCTTGTCCGTGACCATGCCGGCTTCCATTTCGACCACGCTCAGGATGGCCTCATGCGCGCTCAGCACATAACGGCGGCTGCCATCCGCCGCCCCGATCAGGCCCGCGACAGCCGCCGAGAACGCCATCAGCCCGAACACCACGGCGGTCTGCACGTCATGCGGCATGTGTGGTGGTCCGTCAACCGGGCCACTGGCATGCACGGCGCCGGCCAGGCTGCGGCACACGGCTTCCGCGCCGGCATACTGGCTGTAAGGGCCGCTCTCCCCGAACCAGGTCAGCACGACCTCGATCGGCTCGCGCTCGTGTGGATCGCCGGTATCGCCGGTATCGCCGGTACCAGCGGACCAGACCGGCCTGGCGTGGATGCCTGCGGTCAGTGCTCGCGCATCGAGCACGACATCGCAGGTTCGCGCCAGTTGCGCCAGCCATGTCATGTCCTTCGGGTTGTTGCCATCCGCCGTGACGCTGCGCTTGTTGGTGCTGAGCCACGCAAAGAGCGCGCTTTCAGCAGGCTCTGCGCCGGCAGCGCCGACCATCGGCGGCATCTGCCGCCAGGCATCGCCCGCCGGGCTTTCCACCTTGATGACCTCGGCACCGAAATCGGCGAATAACTTGCCCGCATACGCCAGTGCCGGGCCAGTGCCGACCTCCAGCACGCGCAGGCCGCGCAGCGCCAGCCGGGCCGCGTCAGGACCATTTATCGTCATAGGAACCTCTTGTGTATGGACTATCCAGGGCCAGGCTTCACCATGCATCGACAAACGGGCGGCGCGCTCTGCGTCGCCGGACGTCGGCTGATGCGATCCCCTGGACGATCCACTTGCGCGTCTGCGCAGGGTCGATCACGGCATCGATCTCCACCGCGGCGGCCGTGCTGATCGCGTGGCCGCGCTCGTAGGCCTGGCCAACCAGCTGGTCGAACAGCGCCTTGCGTTCCGGCCCGTCGGGCACCGCCTCCAGTTCTTTCTTGAAGCCCAGCGTGACGGCGCCTTCCAGGCCCATCGGACCGAATTCCCCGGTCGGCCACGAAACGACGAAATTCGCCGAGCGGAAGCCGCCTCCCGCCATCGCCATGGCGCCCAGGCCATACCCCTTGCGCAGCGTGACGCCCAGCAGCGCAACGCGCAGCTTGGCCGCCGTGAGAAACATGCGCGACACATGGCGCACCTGCGCGCGCGCCTCGACCTCCGGCCCGACCATGAACCCGGGCGTGTCGATCAGCGAGATGAGCGGCAGTCCGTGCGCGTCGCACAACTGCATAAAGCGCGACGCCTTGTCCGCGGCGTCGGCATCGATGGCACCGCCGAGATGATGCGGGTTGTTGGCCATGATCCCCACCGGCTGCCCCTCCACGCGGGCGAGTGCGGTGTGTATGCCCGCGCCGAAGCCGGCGCGCAGCATCAGCACGCTGCCGACGTCTGCGATCCCTTCGATGGCTTTGCGGGAGTCGTACACGCGCAGCCGGTTCTCCGGCACGACATGGCGCAAGTCGAGGGGATCCGGTGCGGTCCAGTGCGCCACGCGCCCCTGGAACATCGACAGGTAGTGCTTCGCCACCTGGACCGCCTGCGCTTCGTCATCGACGAGGACATCGACCACCCCATTGGCAAACTGCACCGAAGCCGGACCGACGTCTTCGGGGCGGAAGATCCCCAGGCCCCCGCCCTCGATCATGGCGGGCCCCGCCATGCCGAGATTCGCTGACTTGTCCGCAATGATCACGTCGCAGCAGCCCAGGAAAGCCGCGTTGCCGGCAAAGCATCGGCCCGACACGATGCCGACGACCGGGACATGCCCGTTCAGATCGGCAAATGCGGCAAACGACGGCTGGTACAGGCCGGACACCGAGGGGAAATCCACATCCCCCGGGCGCCCGCCACCGCCTTCGGCAAAGAGCACCAGCGGCAGCTCGTCCCGCATCGCAACTTCGACGATGCGGTCGGTCTTGATGTGGTTGCGCTTGCCTTGCGTTCCCGCCAGCACCGTGGCGTCGTAGGCCATCACCGCACTGCGCGCCTTGTCCTTGCCGACAAGTTCGCCGTTGATATCGCCGATGCCGGTAATCAGTCCATCCGCCGGAGTGTTGGCGATGAGGTCTTGCCGGCTGCGGCGGGAGGCCTGCGCCGCGACGGCAAGCGCGCCGTACTCGACGAAGGTCTCCGGATCGCACAGGTCCGCGACGTTCTCGCGCGCGGTGCGCTGGCCGCGCGAGCGGCGCTTTGCCACCGCATCGGGGCGCGCGTCGTCATACAGCCAGGCATGCCGGTCGAGCACGCGCTGCAGGTCGGCACGGATCGCATGCGGGTCGGCATCCCCGACGACATCCGCTGACTCGCCGCTGGCCTCGGCCTGCTCCAGCACCATCAGGATCTGGCCTTCCGGCGCCAGCGCGCCTGCCTGCAGCCGCAGGTCGATGACGCGGCCGCCGCATTCAGCCGTTACCGCGTGTTCCATCTTCATGGCGTCGAGCACCGCAACCGTCTTGCCCGGCTGGACGATATCGCCCACATTCACTGCAATCTCGACCACCCGTCCGGTCAGTGGCGCGCGGATCGCTACCGCCCCCTCACTGACGGCCTCTTCGGCGTCCGCCAGGCGCGGCGCGAGCACAGCGGCCGCGGGCGTCGCGGCGCCAGGCAGGGATGCCTGCGCGCGCTCGGCCCTTGCGATCTCCGCCGCGCAGGCAATCAGCTCCGGGAAAATCGCTTCGAAGTGCCGTGTGTGCACCTGCTGGCTGAGGAAATCGGCGCGCTGCGCGAGGGCCCGCAACAGGTCAAGGTTGGTCGGCACCCCGACGATCCGGAATTCCGCGAGGCTACGCTGCAGGCGCCGCACCGCCCCCTCGAACCCGGGCGCGGCGCTGGTGACAACCAGCTTTGCCAGCAGCGTGTCAAAGTTGGGCGACGGCGCATAGCCGGTGTAGCCGTGCGTGTCGACGCGAACGTCCGGACCCGACGGCGGATCGAAGCATTCGAGGCGCCCCTGGGCCGGGCGCGCAAGGCCTTGCGCATCGGTCGTTTCCGCGTTCACACGGACCTGGATGGCGTATCCCTTCGGTTGCGGCGGCGAAGCGTGGTTGAGGCCAAGGTCACTGAGGGTCTGCCCTGCTGCCAGCCCGAGCTGCAGCGCGACAAGGTCGACGCCGGTGACTTGTTCCGTGATGGTGTGCTCGACCTGCAAGCGGGGATTGGCTTCGATGAAGACAAAATCCTGCTGCTCACCAGACGCCGTTTCCTCTACCAGGAACTCGAAGGTACCCAGGCTCAGGTAGTTGACGCGGCGCGCCAGTTTCAGCGCGGCCCTGATGATCTGCTCGCGCAGCGCCGGGCGCAGCACCGGGCTGGGAGCGATCTCCACCAGCTTCTGGAAGCGGCGCTGCAAGGTGCAGTCACGCTCGCCAAGCGCGATCACCCGCGCCCCGTCGCCGGCAATCTGCACTTCGATATGGCGCGCCCGGCTGACCAGCCGCTCGGCGTACAGGGCATCGATGCCAAACGCGGAACCCGCCTCGGAGCGGCAGCGCGCGTAAGCCTCCGCCAGGTCCTCGCGCCGCCGCACCACGCGCATGCCGCGGCCGCCTCCGCCGCCAACGGCCTTGATGACGATGCCGGCATCGCCTTGCGCTTCGAAGAAGCTGGCGATTTCTTCGACCGATGCCCCGCCTCGCGTTGCCGGCATGGTGGGGACATCGCACTCCGCCGCCAGCCGCAGCGCACTGCCCTTGTCCCCGAACAGCGCCAGCTGTGCCACGGTGGGGCCGACGAACGTGATACCGGCGTCAATGCACGCCTGGGCAAAATCGGCACGCTCGCTCAGGAAGCCATAGCCTGGATGGATGGCATCGCAACCGGAAGCCTTCGCCGCGGCAATGATGCCGGCAATGTCGATGTACGCCGGCGGCCCGGCCCCGTCGAGCGCAAGCGCCTCGTCCGCCAGCAGGCGATGCCGCGAACTGACGTCGTCCTGCGAATAGACCGCGACCGTGCGGATATCCATGTCGCGCGCGGCGCGTTGGACGCGCAACGCGATCTCCCCTCGATTGGCGATCAACAGCTTTTTCAATGGATGTCTCCTTCGTTTTATTAAGTCAATGCTGTGGGCTGCACAGTGATCAGGGCCGGATGCCAAAGCGGCTGATGCCGGTTTCGCGCAGCGGTGCCGCCAGGTTGGCGAACTCGCACAGCAGCGTGCGCGTGTCGCGCGGATCGATGATGTCTTCGATGACGAACGCCTCGGCGCTGCGAAACGGCGAGGTCAGGCTGCGCACCCGCTGCTCGATCTCGGCGTGCTTCTGCACCGGATCGTCGGCGCCTTCGATCTCGGCCTTGTAGGCAACCTCCAGTCCGCCTTCGATCGGCAGCGAGCCCCAGTTGGCCGATGGCCAGGCATAGCGGCAATTGAACCGCCCCATATGCTGGTGGCCGGCTGCCGCCACGCCATAGGCGCGGCGCAGGATCACCGAGCACCACGGCACCGTGGTCTGGTAGACCGCCGCCAGCGCACGCACGCCGTAGCGCATGGTGCCCGCCTGCTCGGCTTCCAGCCCGATCTGGAACCCCGCGATATCGACAAGGTTGACCACCGGCAGGTGGAAGGCCTGTGCCATGTCGACAAAACGGGTGAATTTCTCCGCGCTGGCGCTGTCCCAGCCGCCGCCATGGAAGGCCGGATCACTGGCGATCACTGCCACCGGCCAGCCATCGAGCCTGGCCAGGCCGGTGACAAGCGCGCACCCCCAGTTCATGCCGATCTCGAAGAACGAATCGGCATCGACCAGCGCCTGCACGATCGGGCGGATCTCGTACGTGGCACGGGTGTCGCGCGGGATGGCCGACAGCAACCATTCGTCGCGACGCGCCGGATCGTCGGCCGGCTCGATCCGCGGCGGCAGTTCATGGACGGAACCCGGCAGGTAGGACAGGAAGCGGCGTGCGCGCCCGAAGGCCTCCAGCTCGGTGGCGACCTCGTCGTCCACCACGCCGTTGCGGGTATGGATCTGGCTGCCGCCCAGCGCGTTCTTGGTCAGGTTCTGGCCAACGCGCGCCACCACGGGCGGACCTTCATTGAACAGCTGCGAAGTCTCCCTCACCATCACCGAATAATGGCTGGCTGCCACACGGGCAGCGCCCATGCCCGCCACGGACCCCAGTGCCAGCGACACCACCGGCACCACGGACATGTTCTCCACCACGTGCTGCCAGACCTTCATGGTGGGGATCAGGGTGTGGCCCTTGATCTCGATATTGCGCACCGAGCCGCCACCGCCGGTGCCGTCGACCAGCCGGATCATCGGCAGGCGCAGATCGTGCGCCATCTTCTCGGCGTGGACCAGCTTGTCGCCCACCGCACCGTCATTGGCACCGCCGCGCACGGTGAAGTCGTCCCCCACCAGCACCACCGGCCGCCCGCCCACCTGGGCCCGGCCCATCACTAGGTTCGACGGCACCAGGTCCACCAGCCGCCCGTTGCTGTCATAGCGGCCGCTGCCGGTCAGCCCGCCGACCTCGCGGAACGAGCCGGCATCGGCAATCTGATCGATGCGCTCGCGTACGGTGAGCTTGCCGGCCGCCTTGTGGCGCTCCACTTTGTCTTCACCCCCCATGCGGGCGGCGAGCCGCCTGCGGTAGGCCAGTTCATCGATTTCGGGTTGCCAGGTCATCATTCAGGACTCTTCTGCCGGTGTCGACGGATTCAGGTTGTTGTTTCCCATACCGCACGACCCATGCCACCCTGAGGACACTTGCAACCCCATTGAATTGATTGAGGAATTTCCGGCGCCCGCTTACCATGTCCGCGATAACGACAGCATGTGTCCGCTTGACGGACACGCATGGAGACAAGCAGTGTCCTCAGCAACAACACCGCAAGGCGCGGCCGGCATGCCTGCGCTGGGTGCCGTAGTGCTCTCTCCCGCCGGCAAAATCGCCATGGTGGGGGTCTGTGCAGACCCCGCTATCGCCGAGGCGGCGCAAAACGCCTGCAAGCACGCCACGGACGTGGTCAAGGGGCGCAGGCTTTTTCCAGTCGCGGCCGGCGATCGCCGCTACATCGGCCTGTGCCTGGAAGACGGCAGCCACCAGCTGATCCTGCTGCATCGTGTCGACACGCAAACCGTGCTGTTCGACTTCGTTGGCACGGTGCCCTTTGCCGGCGCCATCCTCGACCACTTCCTGACCGACCCGTACCAGGCCATCACGGTGGTGGACCGGCAGGGCCTGCTGCGCTTTATCAGCCCGGTGCACGAGAAATTCCTGGGCCTCGAAGCCGGCGCGGGCACCGGCAGCCCCGCCGCCGACGTCATCCCGAATTCACGGCTGCCGCAGGTCGTCGCGACCGGCAAGGCGGAGATCGGGCAGTTGCAGGAGATGAACGGCGTCACCCGCGTGGTCAACCGCATCCCGATCCGCCAGGACGACCATGTGGTCGGGGCCATCGGCCAGATCCTGTTCAAGGGACCGGAAGCGCTGGTGCGCATGCACAAGGAGCTGACCGCGCTGCGCACGCAGGTGGCGCGTTACCAGCGCGAACTGGACGGCTTGCGGGAAAGCCAGCCCCTGCTGGCGCTCATCGGCGAAAGCGCGCCGATGCAGCGCCTGCGCCGCGAGATCCAGACCGTGGCACCGCTTGACGTGCCCGTGCTGGTCCTGGGCGAAAGCGGCACCGGCAAGGAACTGGTGGCCCGCGCCATCCATCATGCGGGCCAGGAGCCGGGCGGCGACAGGCCGCTGGTCAGTCTCAACCTTGCCGCCCTGCCCGCCACGCTGATCGAATCCGAGCTGTTCGGCCATGCACCCGGCGCCTTTACCGGAAGCCGGCGCCAGGGACAGGCCGGCAAGCTGGAACAGGCCGCCGGCGGCACCGTATTCCTGGACGAGGTGGCGGACATCCCCATGGAGATGCAGGTCAAGCTGTTGCGGGTGCTGGAGGACCACATGGTCGAGCGCCTTGGCAGCCGCCGCGCGCAGCGTGTGGATTTCCGCCTGATCTCCGCCACCAATCGCGACATTCCCGCCCTGGTCGACGCCGGGCGCTTCCGCCTGGACCTGTTCTACCGGCTTAGCGGCGTGGTGCTGCGCATTCCCGCGCTGCGCCAGCGGCGCGAAGATATCCCGGCCCTGCTGCAGCACTTCGTCAGCGCGTTCTGCGCGCGCAATGCGGTGCCGGTGCCTGAAGTCGATCACGATGTGGCGCGGCACCTGGCCGGCCAGCCCTGGCCCGGCAATGTGCGCCAGTTGCGCCAGCGCATCGAGGAAGCGCTGGTGTTCTGCGATGGCCGCAGATTGCGCGTGGCGGATTTTGCACGTGGGGAAGCCGCACGCGGGCCGGTGAGCATGGAAAGCGGATCAGGCGCGAATCCAGTGGTGCAGGCGTATCCGCCCGCCCAGATCGACGAGGCCGGCATGCCTTCGCCCTCACCAACGGCACCAGCGGCGGGGGTAGGGGCCGAAGCCGGTGCCGGCATGAGCGAGCTTGCCTATGCAGCCGTGGTCGACGCCATCGCGCGCCATGGCGGCAACAAGAAGCGCGCCGCGGAGCAATTGCGGATCTCGCGGTCGCACTTGTACAAGATCCTGGAACGCGGGCCGGCGCGCTGACAGGGCCTGTTGCGCGGCCCGTTGCGCGGCTCGTTGCGCGCTACCGGGCCGGCTGCGGCAAGCGGCGTGACGTCCCCTGCGCTTCGGCGCGGTGGTCACCGCCGGAACCACAACAGCGAGAGTCCGCACGCCGCCACCAGCAGCAGCACCGAGGCAGCGGAAAACAAGGCACTCACCTCGGTTTCCCTGCGCTCGAGCGCAAAGCGCGCGCTGAGCTGCCGATACACCTGGCTCAGGTCGGCGGCCGAGCCTGCATGGAAGTACTCGCCGCCCGTCATCGACGCCACCGCGCGCAACGCGGGTTCATCGAGCTGCATGTAGTAGGACAGGCTCGACTCTGCCGCGCTCCCCTGCGGCGAACCGAAGCCCACGGTATAGACGCGCACGCCGCGCTGGGCGGCCATGCGCGCGGCCTCCATCGGGTCCGGGCCGGTGGTACGGCGGCCATCGCTGAGCAGGATCACGGCACCGTGCGGGTACGAGCCCGGCTGCGCCGCTTCGCGCTCCTGCTCCCGCTTGCGGGCGGCATCGGCCGCGGCGGCCTCGTCCAGCGATGTGCCGCGCCCGGAACGGCCCGACACGCTGCCGAACAGGATCGCCTCCAGGTCGATGCCATCGTCGGGAAACAGCACTGCCAGCGCCTGGAACAGTCCGCTGCCGGTCGCCGTGCCGCGCTGGAGCTGGAAGCGGTCCAGCGCGTCGAGCATGTCCTGCCGGTTGTCGGTGGGAGGCAGCACCACGGTCGCGGTGGCGGCGAAGGACACGATGCCCAGCCGCACCCTGGCCGGCAGCCCCACGACGAGGTCGCGGGCGGCCTGCTGGGCGGCGCCGATCCGTGTGGGAGGCACGTCGGTCGCCTCCATGCTGCGGGAGGTGTCCATCGCCAGTACCAGCGTGACGGTGTCGGCCGGCAGGGTCACGGTGGCGCTGGGGCGGGCACATGCCAGCAGGGCGGCGGTCAGCGCGAACAGGAACAGCAGCGGCGGGATGTGGCGCCGCAGACGTTGTCCCGGACCCAGCGCGGCGCGCGGCAATGCAAGGCTTGCATAGAGCAAGGCGGCCTTCTTGCGCCGCGCGATCAGATACAGGTATGCGGCTGCCAGCAGTGGGACCGCGAGCAGCAGCCAGAGCATCTGCGGCCAGAGAAACTGCATGCCCTGCTCCTTGGCGCGTGGGTAAGAGGATGGTACTGTATTTTCCACGGCGGGACGGGACCTCGGGGGCTGCGATGAAACGGGTGGCGATCTACGGATGGGTCTCGGTGGCGGTTGTGCTGGTTCTGGCTGCCGGTGTGGGCTCGGCGTGGCTGTTGCAGCCCGCGCGGCGCGCCCTCACGCAGGCGGACATCGACGCCGCGGTGCTGCATACGCTGGAAACCAAGAGCCTGCCGTCGCGCACGGCCCGCGCGGCCGAGGCGGTGCGCGAGTCGGTCGTGGAAATCCGCAGTTTCCCGCCAGTGGAAAAGATCGCCGAAGCGGCGTCCGCGCCCGAGGCCAGGCGTGATCCCTCTGCCACCCGCCCCGACACCTCGCCGCCGGCCAGCTCGTCGCGTTGGGCGGGGGATGGCGGCGACCGTGCCGGCGACAAGGAGCAGCCCGCGGCCAAGTCCGAAGGTCCACACGTCGGTTCTGGCGTGGTCGTGACCGAGCGCGGCGTGATCCTCACCAGCTACCACGTCATCGCCGGCGCCCGGCGCCTGGAAGTCAGGTTCCACGACGGTCACAAGTCCGAGGCCACGGTGCTGCAGGCGATCCCGGAGAAAGACCTTGCCGTCCTCCAGCCCAAGTCCATTCCCGACGACCTGCCGGCGGCGACGCTCGGTTCCAGCCGCGATCTCGTGCCCGGCACCGAAGTCGTCGCGGTCGGCTTTCCGTTCGGCATCGGCCCGTCGGTGTCTGCCGGCGTGGTGTCCGGACTCGACCGCAGGTTCGTTTCGCCCGATCACAAGCAGGACCTGGACAAGCTCATCCAGTTCGACGCCGCGGCCAATCCGGGCAACTCCGGCGGGCCGCTGGTGAATATGGATGGCGAGGTGATCGGGATCGTCACCGCCATCCTCAACCCCAACAAGAGCGGCACCTTCCTCGGCATTGGCTTTGCCATCACGATCGAAAGTGCCGGTGTTTCCGTCGGATCTTCTCCTTTCTAGCTGCGGGGGCCTATGAACGACCAAGCCAGAGTTGCGGTGGACAACGCCGAGCTGATGGAACGCCTGTTGTATGAGGTCAAGCGCGTGGTGGTGGGACAGGACCACTTTCTCGAACGGGTACTGGTGGCCATCCTGGCCGGTGGCCACTTGCTGGTGGAAGGCGTGCCGGGCCTGGCCAAGACGCTGACCGTCAACACGCTGGCCAGGACCATGAGCGGCTCCTTCAAGCGCATCCAGTTCACGCCAGACCTGCTGCCGGCCGACCTGATCGGCACCCGCATGTATAACCAGGGCACGGGCGAGTTCTCCACCGTGCGGGGACCGGTGTTCGCCAACCTGCTGCTGGCCGACGAAATCAACCGCGCGCCGGCCAAGGTGCAGAGCGCCTTGCTGGAAGTCATGCAGGAAAAGCAGGTCACCATCGCCGGCGAAACTCATCGGGTGCCCGCGCCCTTCCTCGTCATGGCCACGCAGAATCCGATCGAGACCGAAGGCACCTATCCGCTGCCGGAGGCGCAGGTCGACCGCTTCATGATGAAGGTGCTGGTGGGCTATCCCAGCGAGGAGGAGGAAGTCGTCATCGTCAACCGCGTCACCGGCCCCCGCATCTCCGTGACCCCCATCGCCACGCCGGAGCACCTGACCGGCCTGCAGGAAGCGTGCCGCAAGGTCTATGTGGATCCAAGCCTGGTCCAGTACGCGGTGCGCGTGGTGGCGGCGACCCGCAAACCAGGCAGCTACGGCCTGGCCGACCTGGACCGCTATGTTTCCTTCGGCGCCAGCCCCCGCGCCACCATCGGCCTGGTCGAAGGCGCGCGCGCGCTGGCGTTCCTGCGCGCCCGGGACTATGCGCTGCCCGAAGATGTGATCGACCTCGTGCCTGACGTATTGCGCCACCGCCTGGTGCTCTCCTACGAGGCCATGTCCGATGGCGCGACGCCCGACCAGCTCATTGCCCGTATCGTCGCGGCGCTGCCGGCGCCCGAGCGTCCGCTGGAATCCCATGTTCGGGCGGCTGCGGGCTAGGGGCCGGCGCGGCCCCGAAGCCGCAGCCGACACCGCTCCCGCCGGCGCGGCGCTTGCCCGTGTCGGCGCCAGCCAGACCGACGCCCTGCTGCGCCGCCTGGAATGGACGGTGGTGCGCCGCCTCGACGGCCTGCTGCAGGGCGACTACCGCACGCTGTTTCGCGGCTTCGGGCTCGACCTTGCCGACTTGCGCGAATACCACCCCGGCGACGACGTGCGGCACATCGACTGGAACGTGACGGCGCGGCTGCAGACGCCGCACGTGCGTGAGTACCAGGAGGACCGCGAGGTCGGCGTCTGGTTCCTGCTGGACCTGAGCGGGTCGGTCGACTTCGGTTCCGGCACCGTGCGCAAGCGCGACCTGCTGAGCGACTTCACCACCGTCATGGCGCTGCTGCTGACGCGCTATGGCAACCGGGTCGGCGCTCTGCTCTACGGCGGGGCGGCAGACCTGGGCGCATCCGTGATACCGGCGCGCGCGGGGCGCCGTCACTTGCTGCACCTGCTCGACCGCATGCATGCCACGCCCGCGGCGTCGCCGGGCGAGACCCGGTTGCGCGACCTGCTGGAGCGCGCACGGGTTGTCGCGAAGCGACGGTCGGTGCTGTTCGTCGTCTCGGACTTTATCAGCGCCCCGGGGTGGCAGGCGTCGCTCGGCATGCTGGCCCGGCGTCATGAAGTCGTCGCCGTGCGGCTGGTCGATCCCCTGGAGCTGGCCTTGCCCGACCTCGGCATGGTCGTGCTGCAGGATGCCGAAAGCGGAGAGCAGATGGTCGTCGACACGCATGACCCCGCCTTCCGCAAACGCTTCGCCGCCGCCGCCGAGGCGCGCGAGGCCGAGCTGCGCCAGGGCTTCGCGCGGGCCGGCGTGGCGTGCCTGACGCTGTCGACCTATGCCCGGCTGGACCTGGCGCTGCTGCAATTCGCCAGCCAGCGCCGGCGCCGGCAAGGGGCCGCAAAAGGCGCCGCGGCAGGCGCCACAAAAGGCGCCGCTGAAGGGGCCACCAGGGAGGGGGCAGCATGATGGATGCGATCAGCCGGTTGCCCGTCTTCAGCTTCCTGTGGCCCGGCATGCTGTGGTTGTTCGCGGTCGTCCTGATGCTGGGCGCCGCTTACCTGTGGCTGGATGCGCGCCGGCGGCGCGCGACGGTGCACTATCCCGCCCTGAAGACCGTCGGCCTCGCCATCCAGGGCCGCGCGAACTGGCGCCGCCACGTCTGCCCCGCGCTGGCGCTGCTGGCCCTGGCCGCACTGGTCTTCGCCATCGCCCGTCCGCAGGCCGTGATGATGCTGCCCTCGCGCATCGAGACCGTGATCCTGGTCATCGACCTGTCGGGCAGCATGCGCGCGCAGGATGTCCAGCCCACCCGTATCCGCGCCGCGCAACAGGCAGCCAAGGTCCTGCTGGACGCCCAGCCCGCGGGCGTCAGCGTCGGGGTGGTCGCGCTGGCCGGCACGGCGGCTGTGGCGCAGGCGCCCAGCCGCAGGAAGGAAGATGTGGCCATGGCGATCGACCGCCTGCAACCGCAAGGCGGCACCGCGCTGGGCAACGGGTTGCTGATTGCGCTGACGACCCTGCTGCCGCAGACGGCCTCCGATGCCGAGCGCCTGATGAACGAAGAGCCCACGCCGCCGAAGCAGCCGGACCTCTCCGACAGCGGCGACACCGTGACGCCCGGCTCCTATTCCGCCGGTGCGATCGTGCTGTTCTCCGACGGTGAAAGCAATGCCGGCCCCGGCGCCTTGCAGGCGGCGCAGCTTGCCGCCGCGCATGGCGTGCGCATCTATACCGTGGGCGTCGGCACGCCCCAGGGCGTCGTGCTCTCGGCCGACGGCTGGTCGGCCCGCGTCAGGCTGGACGAGAAGGTGTTGAAGCAGGTCGCCGACGCCACCGCGGCCGAGTACTTTCGCCTGGAGGATGCCGCCCAGTTGAAGAAGGTGTACCGCGCGCTCAACGCGCGGCTGGCGTTCGACAAGCGCAGCCAGGTCGAAATCACCGCGTTCTTCGCCGCGCTCGGGGCGCTGCTGGCGACTTGCGCGGGGCTGCTGTCGCTGTGGTGGTTCGGGCGCGTGTTGTAGACGCAGGGCCGGACTGATGCACCTCCCCGGCGACCCGGCCCGAGAACCCACCCGCTTCGGCGCCTCGGTCATTGATCGAGATGCGCGGCGTTTGCATCGCGTTGCAACGGAACATGCCGGCGCGGGCGACATGGCGAGCCTGAGGGTGCCCGCCCGGCCGGCAAGTCCTGGCCTTCAGCAGGCCGCGGGAGGCGACGTCAGGGCGCAATAGGCCGGCCTGGCCGCACCTGAGGGGGGCCGGCCGGCGACTTCAGCCGCGGCTGCGCGCGCGCAGTATGCGGGGTCGGGGGCTTTGGCCGAGCGTGCGCAGTACGCGGGGTCTTCCGCCCTGGCCGAGCGCGCGCAGTACGCGGCGTCTTCCGCCCTCGCCGAGCGCGCGCAGTACGCGGCGTCGGCCGCCCTGGCAGAGCGTGCACAGTATGCAGGTTCCTCTGCCTTGGCCGAGCGCGCGCAGTACGCGGCGTCTTCCGCCCTGGCAGAGCGTGCACAGTACGCGGCATCCTCCGCCTTTGCCGAGCGCGCACAATACGCAGCATCCTCAGCCTTTGCCGAGCGCGCACAGTACGCGGCATCCTCCACCTTGGCCGAGCGCGCACAATACGCAGCATCCTCAGCCTTTGCCGAGCGCGCACAGTACGCGGCATCCTCAACCTTGGCCGAGCGCGCACAGTACGCGGCATCCTCCGCCTTGGCCGAGCGCGCACAGTACGCAGCATCTTCCGCCCTGGCCGAGCGCGCACAGTACGCAGCATCCTCCGCCCTGGCCGAGCGCGCGCAGTACGCAGCATCCTCAGCCCTGGCCGAGCGCGCACAGTACGCAGGCGCGTCAGCACCTGCCCGAGCACAATATGCGGCAGAGGTCAGCGGACTGCCGAACTCGCGCACGCTCAGCGCATCGCTCTGCGCGGCCATTGCCAGCAGGCGGGCCTCGTCTTCCGGCCCATCGATGCCAACGTACGGGTCGTGGTGAAGCACATAGCCGAAGATGCGCTCGCAATCGGCGGCATAGCGCCGGGTATCCAGGATATGGGCATGCCAGAAGGCATCCACCTGTTCGCTGGGGACGGCGGGCGTGTCCGGATACTTCGCGGCCAGCTTGAGGAAATGCCGGTAGCCGCTCTCCGCGTGCTCCAGCGCTTCCGGGGTCCAGTGCACATGCTTCTGGTGCAGCAGCTTGGCCTTCATCCTGGAAAAGTCGAGGGCGTCGATGGCGTGCCACATGGTGTCAACAGTTCGGTCCTGCATGATTCATGCTCCCATTTTTTATTGGACTGCCTCTTATTGCACTTGCATAGGCGCGCGCCGGATTGCCGGCAGTCAGGCGCGCATTGGTAGCGGCCCCGGCTCGAAAGTGGGGCCATTCTCCATGCGGCTGGCGAGGAAGGCAGTGATCTTCGCCGGCGGCAGCGGATGGCTGAAGTAGTAACCCTGGACTTCGTCGCAGCCCTCGCGGCGCAGGAACTCGAGCTGCGCCTCGTTCTCCACGCCTTCGGCGACGACTTCCAGGCCCAGGCGGTGGCCGAGCCCGATCACCGCGCTGGTAATCTGCGTGTCGCTGCGGCTTTCCGGTACGTAGCGGACGAAGCTGCGGTCGATCTTGACCGTATCGATGGGGAAGCGGCTCAGGTAGGCAAGCGAGGAATAGCCCGTGCCGAAGTCGTCGATCGCCAGCCGGACGCCCGTGCGCTTCAAACGCGAGAGCCAGCTCGATGCCTGTTCGGCATCGCGCATGACCATGCTCTCGGTGAGCTCCAGCTCCAGCAGGCTGCCCGGCAGGCCCGCTTGCCGCAGGGCGTCGATGATGGTCAGCCTGAGCGACTTGTCGGCAAACTGCCGTGCTGAAAGATTGACCGAGACCCGCACCGGCTGCAGTCCCTCGGCGCGCCATGCGGCATTCTGGCGGCACGCCTCGCGCAGCGCCCACGCGCCGATCTCGACAATGGCGCCGCTCTGCTCCGCGAAGGGAATGAAATCCCCGGGCATGACCATGCCGAGTTCCGGATGGTTCCAGCGGATCAGGGCCTCGACCGCCGTGCACTCGCCGGACGCAAGCGCAATGCGCGGCTGGTAGTAGAGGACGAATTCGTTCTGCTCCAGTGCGCGGTGCAGGTGCGACTCCATGTCGATGCGCTTCTGCAGGGACGCGCTCATGCCGCGGCAGTAGAACTGGTAGCCGTTCTTGCCGAGCTGCTTGGCGCCGTACATGGCCAGGTCGGCATGCTTGAGCAGGGTCTGCCAGTCGTTGCCGTCCTCGGGGAAGGAACTGATGCCGATGCTTGCCGTCATCCGCAGTTCCGATTCGTTGACGACGAAGCCAGGCGCGAGCGCGGCCTGGATCCTGGCGATGGTCCGGCCAAGGATTGTCGAGTCGCCCTTGGGGTCGAGCAGCACGACGAATTCATCGCCGCCGAAGCGGGTAATCAGGTCCACATCGTCCAGGCTCGCGCGCAGCCGGTCGGCCATCTCGCGCAGCACGATGTCGCCGGCGTTGTGGCCGATCGTGTCGTTCACGACCTTGAACTCATCCAGGTCGACGAAAATGACATGCAGGGTCTGGTCGCCCGTGCGGGCCCGCGTGAGCGCCTTCTCGAACTCGGCCTTGAACATCAGCCGGTTGGGCAGCCCGGTCAGGGCATCGTGATTGGCGATAAAGCGCAGGTTTTCCTCGGCCTGGCGCCGCAGCAGGAAATGCCCGGTCTGGTTGGCAACGCCGCTCGCCATCGCCAGCGCATGCGTATCGGGGCTGCGCCTGGCACGGGAATAGAGCTCGACCACGCCGAGCGTCACATGGCCCCGGCTCAGCGGAAAAGCGAACACCGTGCGAATGCCGCCCGCGCTGAGCCACCTGGCTTGCGCATGCCGGGCGATCGCGTTGCGGTTTGCAAACCATTGCGGCGCCTGCAACACCGCGGCACCGGCGGGCAATGCGGGGCGTGCGGCGAGCCACGGCTCCAGCGCCTTGACGCGGGCCAGGTAGACCGGCGGCAGCTTCAGTCCCTGGCTGTCGTCGCCGGGCCAGAAGGCACCTGCCTCCCAGTCCATGCCTTCAAGCAGCGTGTGGACGATCTCCTCGAGCACCTCGATCTCGCTGGTGGCGGTAGCCAGATGCAGCGCAATCTGGTGTTCCTGCGCCCTGGCCTGCTCGGCGCACTTGCGCTGGCTGATGTCCTGCGCGGTGCCGCGCAGCACGGCGCTGTCGTGCGCCCCATGCGCATGGCCGATCAGGTGCAGCCAGCCCCGGCGTCCGCGCCGCGACCGGTACGGGCACTCAAGCTCGAACGGCTGGCCATCCTGCAGCGCGGCACGCATCTTTTCCTGCAGCACGGCGCGATGGCCGGGGTCGATCGCCTGGAACAGCGCTTCGGGCGTCGGTTTGTCGCCGCGCCAGCCCAGCAGGCGCACCATTTCCCGGGAAAAGTGCGCGATGTCCCTGCCCAAATCGATACGCCAGTCGCCGACGTGAGCGATCTGCTGTGCCTCGGCGAGCGCCGCCTGGCTGTCGCGCAGGCTGTGCGTCATCTGCTCGGCCACGGCCACGGCGCGCGCCCGCGAACTCGACAACGCGTAGGCAAGCCAGCCCAGCAGCACGCTGATGATTGCGCCGGAAATCACCACCAGCGCCGGCAGGTAGCGCTGCGGACCACTGATGGCGTTGGCATCGGCGTCAAATGCGATCACCCAGCGCCGTCCGCCGAAATCCCGCACCACGCTCCTGGTCAGGTCATTCTGCTCGGCGTCCGCGCCCTTCTGGCCGTGCGCCAGTGTCGCCGCGCCACGCGCGCCACTGGCATGGACGCTGCTGGCGTCCGCGCCCCGGCCGCGTCCCCGCGCCGGCAGGCCGGTCACACTGTCATACAGCAGGTTGGCGGCGGAGGGAGGAACCGCGGCCTCGGCGAAGTCGCCGGCGTCATACACGCGAAACCGGATGCGGCGCAGGTTGTCGCTGCTGACCAGGTCTTTCAGCAGATCGTCCACGCGGATGCCCGCCCCGACCGAGCCGATATAGGCGCCGCGGCGCGCTTGCACGGAATCCAGGTTCGGCACCTTGCGGTACACCGGCAGGCGCAGCGCGATGCCCACATGCGGGTTCTTTGCCTCGCTGAAGATCAGCCGGCCGCTGCTGACGGACTTGCCGGTGTCGCGCGCCCGTTCCAGCGCCGCCAGGCGGCGTGGCTCTGCGCCCATGTCGACGCCGATCGATGCCAGGTTCATGGCGAGCGGCTCGACATAGGTCAGCACGAAGTGGCCGGGGCGCTGGCCAGGGGGACGGACGTTGAACGTCACGCCCGCATCGCGCAGGATCGGATCGCTGCGCTGCCCGGCGATAAACGCATCGAGCTCGGCCGCCGGCACATAGGGCGCGTAGTTCAGTGTCTGGAAACCGGGATAGCGCTGCGGCAGGTTCAGCCCGCTGACGAAATCGCGAAACTCGCCGCGCGAGACATGGTCGCTGGCGCCGAACAGCGCCTGCATGGTCACCAGTACGTCGGTATAGAGCCGGATCCGTGTATCGATCTGCTGGATGACGTCGCCGGTATCGTTCTCGAAACGCAGGCGGACATCCTTTTCCAGCAGGTCGGTGCAGAACGCGTAGACGACGGCCGTCGTCAGCACGCCAAGCAGCAAGGTGCCCGCCGTGATGGTGCGCGACCCAAGGCGTCCAAGCAGGCGCAGCAAGCGCGCAAGCGTCTGGCCCAAGATCATCTCCCCCCGGTATGGCGGCGGCCCTGTGGCTGAGCGGCCAGCGCCAACGACTACTGCGAAAAAGGCACTTTTTCAACGGCGCGACCATTCAGCGGGCCGTTTTTTATGTCTTAACAATCTATAGCAAGCCGGGTCAGACGTGCGCTAATTATCGCGGCCAGGACACCCTCCTTAAGTAGGGTGTCTGTTTGGCAGGCTGTGGACTATCGACGGGGCGATTGCAAGGGTAAACATGGGCCTCGCTCGCGAAATTTTCGTGCCAGGCGCTTCCTGCAACAGGGTGGGGGCAACCCACCTGATCCCGCTCACCCCATCCCGATCCGCCGCGCGCCTTCACGGAACAGGGCCTCGCCTTCCGGATCGAATGGGAAGCTCATCAGGAAATCGGCAAGGCTGTAGGCAGGGGCGATCTTGCGGATGGTGGCGGCCTCGGCGCGCGCCTGGTCCAGCGAGCCGGCCAGCGCGAGGCAGCAGGCCGCAATCGCGTGGATGTGCGGGAACGCATTGGGCCGCGCGGCTGCCTTGACGGCCCAGCCCGCGGCTTCGTCGAAGCGTCCGAGACGGACCAGCGCCATCGCGCGCGTGGCGAGCATGCCAAACAGCATCGGATCGAAAGGACTCAACTGGCGTGAGAGGTCCGATGAAACGATGGCAGCCTGCGGGTCGCCGGAAATCGAGCGGACGAATGAAAGATTGTAGTGGCCCAGCGCGAAGTTCGGGCTGAGATCGATGGACTGCTCAAGCTCGGCCACGGACTCTTCTGGGCGGCCCCGTAGCCAGAGCGCACGACCCATCGCCCAGTGCACCGCCGGGTCGCGGTCGTCGACCATCAGGCCCTGCGCCGCGGCGTCATAGGCCTTGTCGATTTTCGGGCCGCGCTCGTCCCGCTGCTTCCAGTTCTGGAACGCGTCCTGGAAATGCGTGAACGACAGTCCGGCATAGGCGCGCGAGAAGGTCGGATCGAGCCGCAGCGCAGTCTGGAAAAAGTGGCGGGCCATCTCGTTGTCTTCCCTGCGATACCGGTACATATGCCACAGGCCGCAATGATAGGCCTCCCATGCATCGAGGGAGCTCGGCGGCTTGAGGATGGCACGGTTGCGCTCGAGCGTCTCGATCTCGCTGGCGACGGAAGCGACGATGCGGTTGCCCACCTCCTCCAGCACGAGGAATGCGTCGTCCAGCTTGTGGTGGAAGGTATCGGCCCAGACGATGCGGGCGCTGCGCGTCTCGGCGAGCTCCACCGTCACCGTGAGGCGCCCGTTGCGCGTGCTTACCGTTCCGCCCACGACGTAGTCGACATTCAGCGTGCGGCCAGCTTCTTCCGCGCCGACGTGCCGCTCATGCAGTGCGTACACCGTCCCCTGCGCAATGACAAACAGGCTGCGCAGCTTGGCGAGCCGCGTGATGACATCATGCGCCAGCGCATCGGCCGCGCCGCCGCGGGCGTAGGCCTGGGTGGAAGGATCGACGAACGGCATGATCGCGATGGAGCCGTGCCGGGGCATCGCCGGGCCGAGCTGGGCGACCTGGTTGACGCCAGCGACCTGTGCGCGGTCTTCGAACGCGACGACCGTCGCTGTCACGGCCGCCCGCCAGGCGTTGCGGATCGGCCGGCTGTCGAGGCCTTCGGCCTCGAACAGCTTCACAGTCGCCGCCACATGCTCCTCCCCTTCGCGCAGGCGGCCATGCCGGGCGAGCGTGGCCAGAATGGTCGCGTGGACGTGCTGGTCGAAGGGCGCCAGCTCGCGCCACTTGTCCAGGTACCCAAAGGTCTCTTCCCCGGCAGCACTTGTCGCCAGATGCTCCAGCAGCGCGGTATGACAAGCCCGCAAGCGCCGCCGTTGCGCGGTCAGCCACGCGCTGAACACCGGGCAGCGGGCCAGCTCCAGACCGTCCAGGAAATCCCCTTCGAACAGCATCGCCAGGCTTCTTTGCCGCTCCGGACTCAGTGCCGTGACGCCTGCCTCGAACGCATGCGCGATCTCGAGCGCATCGACGAAGCCATCGGCGAGATCGAGCCAGATCGTGTCCGCGCTGGTCTTCAGCCGCTGCCGATCGCCCGAGTCGACGAGTTTCCGGATCCGGCTGAGGCACCAGCGTAGTTCGCCGCGTGGATCGTTGGGCATCTCCCACAACAACTCGCACAGATGGCTGCGCGAGACCGGGCGTGGTGCAAGCGCCAGGTAGCCGAGGAGCGCGCGGACCTTCCTGGACGCAGGCAGCGACACGGCAACGCCATGCTGCCGGATGCGCAGCGGCCCAAGCATCTGGATCTGCACCGCAGGGATGCCGCTTTCGCGCGGCCGGTCTGATTCCACGGCAATTCCCACGCCGCCTACCACGCGCGCGGCAAAAGATCGGGACCGGAACCACCTGGAACGGACGGAAAAGGAGAAGCAGTCATGGACACCACCGTGCACGTGCGCAGCCGCAGTCATCTGGCCATCGCCCTGGCCGCCGGAGCGGTCTTCGCACTCGGGCTCGGCCTGCGCCAGGCGCAGCCGCTCTTCCTCAGCTTACTCAATTCGCATACCGGCGTCGGCTACGCCACGGTCAGCCTTGCCTTCGGCGTCTCACAGCTCATGTGGGGCGTGGCGCAGCCGGTGGCAGGCGCGGTCGCGGACCGCTGGGGGCCGCGCCGGGTGATGATTGGCGGCGCCGTCCTGTTTGCCGCGGCAATCGCCGGGACGCCGGTCTCGAACAATGCCTTCATGCTGATGCTGCTGATCGGCGTGGCGGGCGCGGCCGGCGCTGGCGCGATCGGCCCGGCAATGCTGATGTCGGCAGCGAATCGCCTGATCCCCGAGGCGAAGCGCGCGGTGGCGAGCGGCATCGTCAATGCGGGCGGATCGGTCGGCCAGTTCACCATCCTGCCCCTCACCCAGTTGCTGATCGGGACCACCGGCTGGCAGCAGGCCATGGTGCTCCTCGGCATGGCGGGACTGGCCGCGATCCCGGCCATCATGATCGTCACGCGCGCGGCGCCGGCGCCCGCCGTTGCCGGTGTTGCCAGCGGCGGCACGATGGGGGTGGCATTGCGCGGGGCGCTCAACGATCCCGGCTTCCTGTTGCTCAACGCCGGCTTCTTCGCCTGCGGATTCCACGTCGCTTTTATCTCGACGCATCTGCCTGGGGTGGTAGCGCTTTGTGGAATGCCCGCCACAGTCAGCGCCTGGTCACTGTCGATCATAGGGCTGTTCAACATCCTGGGCAGCCTGTCGATCGGCAAGGCCATCCAGACGGTCTCCATGAAATACGCGCTGGCTGCCCTCTACCTGGCGCGGGCGGTGGTGATCTTCGCGTTCTTTCTTGCCCCGAAGACGCCGGTGACCTTCGCCCTGTTCGCCGCCGGCCTCGGCTTCACATACCTCTCGACCGTCCCGCCGACCATCGGCCTGGTCGCAAAGCTGCGGGGCACCCGCTATCTCGCCACGCTTTTCGGCATCGTCATGCTGTCGCACCAGATCGGCGGCTTCCTCGGCGCCTGGCTCGGCGGAAAGGCGTTCGAGGCAACCCGAAGCTACGACTGGATGTGGCTGGCGGACATCGTCTTTTGTCTGTTTGCCGCCGCCCTTCACTTGCCGATCCGTGAGGTACGCCCCGTGCCTGCCGCTGCCAGCCAGATCCGCCAACCCGCTTGAGGAGACTGCCATGCATTCATTTCTCTCGACATCCCCGCTGCTGCCGCAGCAGACTTTCGATGTTGCTGCCGGACCCGAGGTAACCGTGAATACCACGCCGACAACAGGCATGCCCCAATCCGAACCATTCTTTCGCGAGACGGGCGCCGGGCCCGGGGTCGTGTGCATCCATTCGAATGCCGGCAACTCCGGGCAATGGCGTGCGCTGATGGAACAGCTCGCACCAAAGTTCCACGTGCTGGCGCCGGATTCGTATGACTCCGGCAAGGGCCCACACTGGCCATCCGACCGGGTCATTTGCCTGCGGGACGAAGCCGCGCTGATCGAGCCGGTGGTCAGGCGGGCTGGCTCATCGTTGGCGTTCGTCGGCCACTCATACGGAGCCGCCGTCGCACTGATCGCAGCCCTGGCGCATCCTGGCCGCGTGCGCGCGCTGGCCCTGTACGAGCCAACGCTGTTTGCGCTGGTTGACGCGCAGACGCCTGCGCCGAATGACGCGGATGGCATCCGCGATACCGTCGCTGGCGCGGGCGCCGCCCTTGACGCAGGGAACCAGGACGCCGCCGCCGAGCGCTTTATCGACTATTGGATGGGGTCCGGCGCCTGGAAGCAGACCCCCGAAGCACGCAAGCCGCCGATAGCCGCATCGGTGACGAATGTCCGCAGATGGGCGCATGCGCTGTTTACGGAGCCCACACCCCTGCAGGCATTCCGTTCCCTTGACGTTCCGGTGCTCTACATGGTCGGCAAGCGCTCGCCGCCATCGGCGCATGGGGTGGCGCGGCTCCTTGCCACCGCACTGCCCCGGGTGGAACTGGTGGAATTTGAAAATCTGGGGCATATGGGTCCCCTCACCCATCCTGATACGGTCAATCAGGTGATCGCGGAATTTCTCGAGCGCGTATGACCGAGCCGATTCGGAAACAATGGATCGGGACACCAGCGGTGCCAGCATGATCGCGACCACCGTTCACGCCAAGACCGGCCTGCTGCTGTTTGCTCCGGCGGCGCGGGAGTATCTGTCGAATCCGTGGTTTGCGGCCAAGCTGGCGCTGATCGGTGCCGCCGCCCTCAATGCGGTGGTGCTGCATCTGGCGTCGCGCCGGCAGTCGGATGCAGGCCATGGCAGGTTTGCCGGGCTGCTGTCCCTCGGGCTGTGGGCTACCGTTGTGCTGGCGGGGCGAATGCTGGGGTTCGGATAGTTCCAAGCGGGGAGAGATGGAGGCTTATTTCATCATTCGCGGCTCGGCTTCGGGAGACACCCGGCTCAGGACCAGGCGCAGGTAATCCACGCCTTCGTTGTCGATCAGTATCGGATATTCCGGGTGTCGTCCCCGGACTGCGCCGGCGCCCCGTCTGCGCGCAGCCAGACGATGAATTCGGCGCCCTGCCCCACCGTGCTCTCCACGGTGATGCGGCCGCCATAGCGCTCCACCAGCGCATAGCTGATCGACAAGCCGAGGCCGGTTCCCATCTGCTTCTTGGTGGTGAAGAACGGATTGAACAGATTGGGCAGGTCTTCTGCGCGGATGCCGCGGCCAGTGTCGCGCACATGCAGCGTCACGCCGAGCCCGTCCCAGTCGCGCGTAGCCAGCGTGAGCGTGCCGCCCTGCGGCATGGCGTGGATGGCATTGGTCAGCAGGTTGACCACCACCTGCTGCAGCTCGCCACGGCTGATGCGCACGCGGCGCGTGGCCTGCCAGTCCTGCTCGATCCGGATCTCCGGCCCCTTCATCAGGTGCCGGACCAGGTCCAGGCAACCGGCCGCGACTTCGCCCACGTCCAGCCGCTCCATATTGCCGGCGAACTCCTCCGGCCGGATGAACTGCAGCAGCCGGTTGGTCAGCAGGTAGATGCGCCGCACCTGCTCGTCGATCAGCCGGAGCTCGTGCCGGACCGGTTCCGCCGCCGGGCCGAGGATCTGGCGGGCCACGTCAAGGTTGCCCTGGATCACCGCGATCGGATTGTTGATCTCATGGGCCACGCCCGCCGTAAGCTGCCCCGCGACCGCCAGCTTCTCCGACGTGATCAACTGCTGCCGGGTAGCCCGCAGCACGGCGTTGGCATCCTCCAGCTCGCGCGTGCGTTCGGCCACCTTGCGATCGAGCGAGTCCGCCCAGTCCCTGAGTTCGGCATTGCGCTGCTGCAGGTCCGACAGCAACTGGTCGAACTGGCCGGCGAGCTGGCCCAGCTCATCCTCGCTGCCCACCGGGCCTACCCGTGCCTCGGCATTGCCGGCCTTGAGCGCGTGCATGGTGCCGACCATCCGCGTCATCGGCGCGAACACGCGCCTGGCCCAGAACAGGGAGAACAAAGCCCCCGCCACGGCCAGCAACAGGAACAATCCCACCAGCACGCCCAGCGCCAGGTCCCTGGCCTGGCTGATCGGCCTGGCCAGGTAGCCCACGTACAGCATGCCGATGCGCTGGCCGCGGCTGTCCGCGATCGGCTCATAGGCGCTCATGTACCGGTCGTTGACCACAAAGGCCAGGTCCAGCCATTTTTCGCCACGCAGCAGCACCTTGTCGCGCACCTCGCGCGAGACCCGTGTTCCCAGCGCGCGCTCGCCATGGAACAGCCGCACGTTGGTGGCAATGCGCGTGTCGTCCAGGAACAGCGTGGCCGTGCCCTGGCTGCCGCGGGGCAGGGATTCCGGCTGGTAGACCAGCGCGTTGATCGTGTCGATGAAGCCGAGGTTGTGGTTCAGCAGCGTGCCGCCGTGCAGGATCCCCACCAGTGCGCCCGCTTCATCGAACACCGGCGCCGCCGCGTGCACCACCATGCCGCGGGTTTCCCGGGTCCTGTCGGTCGGCGCCGCGTTGGCGGTGGGGCGCAGCGTCACCTGTGCGCGCCGGGCAAGGTCGGCCGAGACGGCAGCCAGTTGCGCGGCGGACCATGCGTCCGTGGCGGCGTCCGCGCGGCCGGCCGCGGCGCTGGCCACCACGCGCCAGGCGGCGTAGTCCGCCCCCGCGGCGCCTGCCGGCGCGGCGGCGAGCAGCCGTCCTTGCGTATCGAGCAACTGCAGGAAATCGAATCCGTGCGCGCGCCGCGCTTCGGCCAGGATGGCGGGCATGGCGTCGCCAGGGCCAAGCCCATTCACCAGCGCATGCGACCTGGCCTCCTGCAGGATCCGGTCTTCCACGCCGCCGACCATATGCTCGAAGTACTCATGGGCGACCAGCAGGTCGCTGTTGACCTTGTATGTCAGCAGCGCCTGGAACACGCGATTGCCCCATAGCGCCATCAGCAGCAACAGTGCCACCAGCGCCACCAGCAAGGGCGCGATGACGATGGACACGAGCTTGGCGCGCAGCGAGGCGCGATAGCGGCGCAGCAGCGTGGCGGCGCTCAAGGATGCAGGCCCCACTGCAGGCACTTCCGGTCCAGCGTGCGGCGCGAGATGCCGAGCCGGCGCGCGGCTTCGACCCGGTTGCCGCCCTCCGCCGCCAGCACCTGCAGGATGTGTCGGCGTTCCACCGTTTCCAGCAGCGTGGCGTCGTCAGCGGGCGTGGCCGCGCCCTCGCGGACCGCTTCCGGCAGGCCGGGCTGCGCCGCATCGGCTGGCTGTGCCAGCAGTTCGACCGGGTATTCGCCCAGGATCAACGCCCGCTCCACCAGGTTGCGCAGTTCGCGCGCGTTGCCTGGCCAGTCGTAGTCTCTGAGCAGGCGCGCCAGCGAAGGCGACAGCGGCACCATCGGCAGTCCGAGCTGAGCGGACAACTGCTCCGAGAAATGCTCGGCCAGCGGCACGATGTCTTCTGGCCGCGTGCGCAACGGCGGGATCGCGACGGACACTACGTCGAGCCGGTAGTACAGGTCCTGGCGGAAGCGGCCGGCGGAAATCTCGCTGGCCAGGTTGCGGTTGCAGGCCGCGACGATGCGCACGTCCACGGCGATCTCGCGCTCGGTCCCGAGCGGCCGGATGCGCCGGTCCTCGATGACGCGCAACAGCTTGGCCTGCATCGGCAGCGGCAGCTCCGAGATCTCGTCCAGGAACAGCGTGCCGCCGTCGGCGTAGAGGAACAGGCCGTGGCGTGCCCCGGCCGCGCCGGTGAAGGCGCCCCTGGCGTGGCCGAACAATTCGCTTTCGACGATCTCGGGCGCCATCGCGCCGCAGTTCAGCGGCACGAACTGGCCCTGCCGCCCGCTGAGCCGATGCAGCTCGCGCGCCACCACTTCCTTGCCGGTGCCGGACTCGCCCGTCACCAGCACCGTCGACGGCATCGGTGCCACCCGCGCCACCAGCGCCATCACCTTCTTCATGGCTTCCGACTCGCCGATAAAGTCCTTGTGGATGGTGTACTTGTCCAGCTCGCGGCGCAGGATGTAGTTCTCGCGCGCGAGCCGGGTCCGGTCGAAGCAGCGCCGGATGGCGTTGAGCATCTGGTCGACGCGGAACGGCTTGACGATAAAGTCCGCTGCCCCGGAGCGCAGCGCGGCAATCGCCGTGTCCATGTCGGCAAAAGCGGTCATCAGGATGACATCGGCGGGGTTGCCGGCCGCGCGCAGCGCCTTGAGCCACTCCACTCCGCTGGCCCCCGGCAGCGCCACATCCAGCAGGATCAGGTCGACATGGCGTTGCTCCAGCAGCGCGGCGCCCGCTTCGGCGCTGTCGGCCGTCACCACGCTGGCCACCTTGCCTTCGAGCGCCCGGGACAGGAACGAACGCATGCCGGCCTCGTCGTCCACCACCAGGATCGTGCGGCGCTGCCAGTTGTCGGATTCGGCTGCGTTGCTTTGTCGTTCGCTCATCACTTTGATTATTGACGCCTGGTCTGGGCAACAGCCCAGTCTAGCGACTGTACGCTGACCGGCTGTATCGGGAGTAAACCGAGCCAGCCGCCGCTGCCGCGGCCGGAGATGGACAGTTTGGCCCGCGCACCGGGCCGCTCCCTGGACATTTTGTCCATGGCCTCGCCTCGTTGCCCGGGCCACGTGCTGCAAGCCGTTGACGATAAACGGAATCGACCCCTGGGCATAGCCCTTGCTCGACGACGCGCTCCCAGCCCATCGCTTCCGACGAAAAAAAGAGGCTGCCACTTCCAGGTAGGAGACAAGTTCATGCCATATCCCGCGCAAGCGCAAACGCCGTCGCAACACGCGCCGCGACATCCGTCGCGAGTGCCATCGCGGCCATCGCCCTTCTCCAAGGAGGCCATCATCGCCGGCCCGGGCTTCAACCGCTGGATGGTGCCGCCTGCAGCGCTGGCGGTGCATCTTTGCATCGGCCAGGCCTACGCCTTCTCGGTCTTCAACGAACCGCTGACCCGGATCCTCGGCGTCACGCGGTCCGTGCCGGGCGACTGGCAGCTGACCACGCTGGGCTGGGTGTTCTCTCTGGCGATCTTCTTCCTCGGCATCTCGGCCGCCTTTGCCGGCAAGTGGCTCGAGAAGGTCGGTCCCCGGCGCACCATGTTCACGGCGGCGTGCTGCTTCGGCGGCGGGTTCCTGATATCGGCGCTCGGCATCTGGCTGCACCAGATCTGGCTGCTGTACCTGGGGTACGGCGTGCTGGGCGGGATCGGGCTCGGGCTGGGCTACGTTTCGCCGGTCTCCACGCTGATCCGCTGGTTCCCGGACCGCCGCGGCATGGCGAGCGGGCTGGCGATCATGGGCTTCGGCGGCGGTGCGATGATCGGCGCGCCGTTATCGGTCGCGCTGATGAACCATTTCAAGAGCGCCACCAGCGCGGGCGTGGCGCAGGCCTTTCTCGTCATGGGCGTGGTCTACTTCATCTCGATGTCGCTTGGCGCGCTGGCCATCCGCATTCCCGCCCCGGGCTGGGCGCCACCGGGCTACGTTTCCACCGCCAGGCCGGGCAGGATGGTGACGCACGCCAACGTGCATATCGACCAGGCGCTGAAGACGCCGCAGTTCTACCTGCTCTGGCTGGTCCTGTTCCTGAACATCACGGCCGGCATCGGCGTGCTGGGGCAGGCGGCGGTGATGATCCAGGAAACCTTCAAGGGCAGCATCACCGCGGCCGCGGCGGCCGGCTTTGTCGGGCTGCTCAGCATCGGCAACATGACCGGGCGCTTCCTGTGGAGCTCCGCCAGCGACTACTTCGGGCGCAAGGCGACCTATGCCATCTTCTTCGCCTGCGGCGCCGCGCTCTACCTGGCCGTGCCGGCCGTGGGCGCGTCCGGCAACGTGGCCCTGTTCGTGGCGTGCTATTTCCTGATCCTGACCATGTATGGCGGCGGCTTCAGCACGATTCCCGCCTACCTGGCCGACCTGTTCGGCACCGCCTACGTCGGTGGCATCCACGGCCGCCTGCTGACCGCGTGGGCCGCAGCGGGCATCGCGGGGCCGGCGCTGGTGAACTACATCCGCGAGCACACGCTGGCGCTGGGCGTGCCCCGCTCAGAGGTCTACGTCGATACCCTGCATATCATGGCAGGCCTTCTGGTGGCGGGTTTCGTCTGCAACCTGCTGATCCGGCCGGTGCATGCGCGGCATCACCTGCGCGAAGCGGCCAGTCCCGCCTGAATGCCTGCTACCCGACCCACAGGAAACCCACCCATGCACAACCACCGCATTTTCAGCAAGACCTTGCTGCTGCTCGCGTTCTGGGCCTACGTGCTCATCCCGCTGGGAGCGGGAATCTGGTCGACCCTCGGCAAGGCCATGACCCTGTTTACCTGAGCGGCCGGCGCCGACCCTCCTGCGCTGCATCACGAGCCGGGGTTCCGGTTCGTCGATGCAGGGGGAGGCTCGGGCCGGTCCACGCTCTCTGCCTTCCCTGCCCTTCTCTTCTTCCCTTCCCCTTTGATCGGCGCCAGGTCGAGCGTCCAGCGGCCGGGCGAGGCCGGCGCGCGCACTGCCGCCAGCGTCCTGGCAAAGTCCAGTTCGGCGAGTTCGGGCCCGCCGCCCTCAATGCGGTGGTGCTGCATCTGGCGTCGCGCCGGCATTCGGATGCGCGCCATGGCGGCGTGCCGGGCTGCTGTCGCTGGGGCTGTGGGCCACGGTGGTGCTCGCCGGGCCATGCTCGCGTGCGGATAGCCCGGTCTGCCGGGCGTATGACCGAGCCGGTGAGGAAACGGCGGATCAAGGCGCTCCGACACGCCGCCTACCTGTTACGTTTTTTTGCGGCTTCGTGGAATAGTCCGACGGTGTCGCGTGTTTACCCCGATAAGTCCATTTCCATCGGGAGCCCGCCTTGCCTGCCACCGCATCTCCAGGCCAGCCACGCGTGTGCGTGCCGTGCCGACTCGCCGCGATCGGCGCCGTGGTCGCCGCCCTGGCCGGCGGCTTTGCCTATGCCGCCGGCTGGCTGACGCCGCAGCGGCTGACTGCGCAGACCGTCATCGACCAGTTCCAGCACAATGCCGGCCAGCACCCCGGATTCCGCCGCAACCATGCCAAGGGGGTCTGCATCGCCGGCTATTTCGACAGCAATGGCGCGGCGGCATCGTTGTCGAAGGCCGCGGTGTTCGCGCCGGGCCGCACGCCGGTCATCGGCCGGCTGGCGATCCCGGGCGGCAATCCCACGGCGCCGGACGGCAGCGTGCCGATCCGCAGCATGGCGCTGCAGTTCACGCAGGCCGACGGCCAGCAATGGCGCACCGGCATGAATTCCACGCCGATGTTCGCGGTCCGCACGCCGGAACAGTTCTACCGGCAGCTCAAGGCGGCGCAGCCCGATCCCGCCACCGGCAAGCCAGACCCGGCCAGGATGAAGGCCTTCCTTGCCGCTAATCCCGCCGCGCAGGCCTTGCAGGCCTGGCTGAAGCAGCATCCGCCATCGTCCAGCTACGCCAATGGCAGCTACCACAGCATCAACGCTTTCTACCTGGTCGACACGAAGGGACAGCGGCACGCAGTGCGCTGGACCATGCGGCCGGAGCAGCCCTATGCGCCGTTGTCCGACGTCGACAAGGGCGTGCCGTCCCGCCTTGCCGACGAACTGTCGCAACGACTGGCGTCGGGCCCGCTGCGCTGGCACCTGCTGTTGACGCTGGCAGCGCCCGGGGATCCAACCGACGATGCCACGCAGGCCTGGCCCGCAGGGCGGCGCCAGGTCGATGCCGGCACGCTGGTGGTCGAACGCGCCCACGCACAGGACGATGGCGCCTGCCGCGACATCAATTTCGACCCGACCATCCTGCCGGCCGGCATCGCCCCGTCCGCCGATCCGCTGCTGGCGGCGCGCTCGGCCGCCTATGCGCTGTCGCACCAGCGCCGCACGCGCGAGGTCGCGCTCGGCGCGCGCTGAGCCGGCACCGCGTCTCCAGAACAGATTGAGGCTGAATCCCATGCATCGTTCCTCCCCGACGTCGTTCACTTCCGTGCAGAAGCTGCTGCACTGGTCGATGGCCGTACTGCTGCTGGCCATGCTCTTCATCGGCGTGGCCATGGTCGCCACGCTGTCGCGCGGCCACGGCACGCTGGTCGCGCTGCATCGCCCGCTGGGTATCGCGTTGCTGGTGCTGGCGATCGTGCGCATTGCCGTGCGGCTGCGCCACGGCAGCCCGCCGTTGCCACCCGCCATGCCGCCTGTGCAGCGCGCCATTGCCAAAGCCTCGCACCTTGCGCTGTATGCGCTGATGCTGGCGATACCGCTGCTTGGCTGGGGCATGCTGTCCGCCGGCGGCAATCCGGTCACGATGGCTGGTGCGATTCAACTGCCGCCGATCCTGCCGGTCGACGTGCGCCTTTTCGCGCTGCTGCGTGCACTGCATACGTGGCTGGCTTTTGCACTGTTCGCGGTCGTGCTGCTGCACTTGGCCGCGGCACTGCTGCATGGGCTGGTGTTGCGTGACGGTGTGTTCGGGGCGATGGCGCCACGGCGCGGTCGCTGAATCGCATCGGTCGGCGGTCGGCCTGCACAGCGCAGGTTGCGACCACATCAAACTCCGACTCCAGCCCCTTGTTACGAGGTGATGAAATCCGTTGCATCTGCGGACCTCTTGTAGCCATAAACCTCTTAGTGTTTCCCCCATTGTCTTATCGAAGGTAGGCACCAATAATCCTGCCCTCGGCGGCACAAAATCGGCGCATCGACGCCCCGGGGCCATGTTCAAGAACAACAAGAGGGGAGGTCCACGTGTTTCGATTCGAGTATGGGACGACCAATGTCTACGCGCTGCTTGGCTTCGCGGATGCCGAGGACATTCCGTTAAAGGCGGAAATCGTCAAGGACATGACGGCATGCATGAGAGCCTCGGGCATTTCCTTGTCGGAGGCTGCAGCCATGCTGGGGACGCTTCAGTCAGATCTCGCCCTGGTTCTCTGCGGCAAGTTTCAGGACATTGGCGCAGATGAGTTGCGCGGTTGGCTCGCGCGCCTTACTTCCCGGTTGTGGTTGCGGAACATCCCTCCGTCAGAGGGGATTTGCACCTTCAACGACGGGAACGGCAAGTCGTCAAGGTGAAGCTGCGCTGTCAGGCATAAGGGTCTACCATAAGGTATCGGCTCACAGATCTCGTCATCATGCGATTCCTTTTCCACCAGCCTGGTCACCGAGGGCAACCGCTGCATGGTGTCCGCTACTACCTGATGATTGGGGCGGGCCTCGTCGTGTTGGGTGCGCTGTACCTGCTCCTGTCCAGCTGAACAGCTCACGCCCGGCATTTTTTGTTTCTTACCCATGGTGCTCCCGGCATATCGACCGTTCGCCTGACGGCGCTATTTGCAAGTCCGCTTAGCTGTTCGCCACTCCCACATCAGCCACATTCGTCTGGAATCGGCTCGCAATGGCTTATACCGGTATAGCTCTTGCTGCTGTCCAATTGTCGCTTGTTGAGGAGAGTCGTCATGCGCACCCCCGCCAGTATTGCGAAGCACCCCATCCATCCGATGCTTATCACCATCCCCATCGGTCTCTGGGTCTTCTCCTTCGCCTGTGACCTGATCCGATATTTCGGCGGCACGAGCCCTGACTGGGCAGTCGTTGCCTTCTACAGCATGGTGGGTGGCATCGTAGGCGCCCTGCTTGCTGCCCTTCCCGGCCTGATCGACCTCATTTCCCTGCCCAGCGGCATCAAGCGCATTGCCTTGATCCATATGGGAATCAACCTGACCGTTGTCGCGCTCTATGTCATCAATGCATGGCTGCGCATACGCGAAGGCGGTGCCATGCCCGTCCTGCTGTCCGCGGTCGCCATCGGCCTGCTCGTGATTTCCGGGTGGCTGGGCGGCAAGATGGTCCATGTTCATGGCGTCGGCGTGGAAACGCCTCCTGAGCCGGTGCGTTGAGAATGGGTAGCCCGAGGGAAGCCGCCTGTGAGTTTTCCAGTGCCGCCGGTGGTATTTCTTCGCCCCGACGTTGACGCTGACCGATGGGACCGGACAAGGACCCTCCGCGCGTTTCCCCATCGCCCTCGAAGGCATTCCGCCATCGATCACCAGACGCATGTGCGAGCGACATAGGCGCCGTTGACGTGCCGCAAAAGCCCTCGCTACTGCATCAAGAGTACGAAGGAAGACATGGAGCGTAAGACCTACCGATATTTGTAAGCCTTGCCCGGCACACGGCGGATTTTTTATGCGCCTGCTTCAAAACCAGGGTTATCGAGACCCGCAAGGCGTATAAAAAGCCGCTCCCGTCCCCTGCAAACTCCCCACGCCCGCTTAAATATTCCCGCTCCCGCTTCGTCCAACTGGGTGATGCGCGCCAAGTCCATGGCGCCAGCTACCACCCAGCACCGAACGGAGCCCACCATGAGTTTCGACCGCACTGACGCGACCTTCCTGGTCCTCGTCAATCATGAAGAGCAGTATTCGCTCTGGCCTGACTACAAGCCTGTGCCGGGCGGCTGGCGCGCTGCCGGCTTCAGCGGCGACCGGCAGGCCTGCCTGGACTATATCGAGCGCACCTGGGTCGATATGCGGCCGCTGAGCCTGCGCCGGTTTATGGAGGCGCAAGCGCGGGCGGACGCCTGACCATGCCTGCGCTGCAATTGTTCTGCCTGCCCTATGCAGGCGCCAGCGCCACGGCGTATCTGCGCTGGCGGCGCCTGTTGCCGGCCGGGATCGAGCTGGTTCCGCTCGAGCCGCCGGGCCGCGGTGCCCGGCTCGATGAGCCGCTGCTGCGGGATTTCGAGGCGCTGGCCGGCGAAATGACCGATGCCTTGTGCCGTCACCTGGCCGATCCCGGCACGCCTTACGCACTGTTCGGGCACAGCATGGGCGGCCTGCTCGGCTGGCGTATCTGCCACCTGCTGCGCCAGCGTGCCTGGGCCTTGCCGCAGCGGCTGCTGGTATCGGGCTGCGCCGCCCCGAGCCGGCGCGATCCGCTGCGGCTGGCGGGGCTGCGTGGCGATGCGGCGCTGATCGCCGATCTGCGCAAGCACGGCGGCACGCCCGAGGCCGTGTTCGCCGATGCCGAGCTGCTGCGCCTGACCCTCGATGTG
Organism: Cupriavidus necator; assembly: GCF_040578825.1. Lineage (GTDB taxonomy): Bacteria > Pseudomonadota > Gammaproteobacteria > Burkholderiales > Burkholderiaceae > Cupriavidus > Cupriavidus necator_E. The sequence continues at coordinate 117,422 of NZ_JBEFLI010000008.1, forward strand.
CTCGGTGCCGACTATCGCGTCTGCGAGAGCTTCCGGCGCGGCGACGCTACGCCGCTGCGGGTGCCGCTGCACGTGTTCGCGGGCCACGACGACGCGATTGCGCCGGCCGACCTGCACGCGTGGGCCATCGAAACCCAGGCCGGCCACACACTCGACTGGTTCGCCGGCGGCCACTTCTTCCTGCACGACAGCCAGGCCGACGTGGTGGACCGGCTGCTCGCCTGCCTGGGCACGCCACTGGTATCCGCCACGCCGCTGCCGGCCTGACTCGCCGCAGCGCACGATTCAACGCAACCGCCTACGTCAACCGTCTTCCTGGAAAGCCGATCCAAGCATGCAGTCCGATCCGAACGTACCGGCCACGCTGGTGGCCCACCTCGGCCGCCTGGCCGCGCAGCGCGGCACCGACACGGCGCTGGTCACCATCGACGCCAGCGGCGAAACGCGCTACGACTACGCCGCGCTCGATGCGCGCGTGCGCGCACTGGCCGCGCACCTTGCCACGCAGGCCGGGCCCGGTGCCCGCGCGCTGTTGCTGATGGACAGCGGCATCGACTACGTCACCGCGTTCTTCGCCTGCCTGTACGCCGGGCTGATCGCGGTCCCGGCCTTCGAGCCCGGCGCCGTGCGCTCGGCACAGGTGGCGCGCCTGCGCGCCATCGCCAGCGATGCCGACCCGGCGCTGTTGCTGACGACCAGCGCGCAGGCATCGGCCCACCCTGACGCGCTGGCCGCCATCGCCCCGCGCGCGATCGTGGTACCGGCCGATACCGCCCGGCCACGTGCACCGCAAGACTGGCAGCCCTACCCTGCGCTGGCGGGAACGCTGGCCTTCCTGCAATACACCTCCGGCTCCACCGCCTCGCCCAAGGGGGTCATGGTCAGCCATGGCAACGTCATGGCGAACGAGGCCGCCATCGCAGCGGGCATGCGCGTGCAACCCGGCGACCTGATGGTGAGCTGGCTGCCGCTCTATCACGACATGGGGCTGATCGGCGGCCTGCTGCAGCCCATCCACAGCGGCATCCCGGTGGCGCTGATGTCTCCGCAGTTTTTCCTGGAGCGCCCGGTGCGCTGGCTGCAGGCCATCAGCCGGCACCGCGGCACGCTGTCGGGCGGGCCCGACTTCGCGTTCCGGCTCTGCGTCGAACGCGTCCGCGACAGCCATCTCGACGGCCTCGACCTGTCGCGCTGGGAGGTCGCGTTCTCCGGCGCCGAGCCGGTGCGCGCCGATACGCTGCGCGCGTTTGTCGAACGGTTTGCGCCGGTCGGCTTCCGCGAGCAGGCGCTGTACCCCTGCTATGGCCTGGCCGAAGCCACGCTGTTCGCAACGGGCGGCGAACGTGGCGACGGCATGCGCAGCACGCAGTTCGATGCCTGTGCTTTGGCGCGCGGCCACGGCGCACCCGCGCCGGCCGGCGTGGAACTGGTCGGCTGCGGCTTCCCGCGCGCCGGCCATGCGATCCGCATCGTCGATGCCAACGGCGGTGCGCTGCCAGACGGCGGCATCGGCGAGATCGAGATTGCCGGCCCAAGCGCTGCCCGCGGCTACTGGCGCAATGCCGCGGCCACGGCTGCAACCTTCGGGGCCGATGCAGGACCGGGCGACAGGCGCTGGCTGCGCACCGGCGACCTCGGCCTGCAGCATAACGGACAGCTCTATATCGCCGGGCGGCGCAAGGACCAGATCATCGTGCGCGGCCAGAACCTCTATCCGCAGGACATCGAACGCGCCGTGGAAGACCAGATGCCCGCCGCGCGCCGCGGCCGCGTGGCGGCCTTCCCGGTCGACGGTCCCGACGGCGAGGCCATCGGCGTCGCCGTGGAAATCTCGCGTCCCGAACAGAAGCGCATGGGCCACGTGGCGCTGGTGCAGGCGCTGGCGCAGGCCGTCGGCAACGCCTGTGGCGAACCGCTTGCCGTGGCGCTGCTGCTGAACCCCGGTGGCCTGCCGAAGACGACCAGCGGCAAGCTGCAGCGCAGCGCATGCCGCGCGGGATGGCGCGACGACAGCCTCGATGCGTGCGCGGTCTGGGCACACGGCGCCTTCACGCGTGGCGGCACGGCCGCCGCCGGCATCGAGCCGGCCGCAGCCGACGCGCCGCGCGGCAAAACGGAAATCGCGCTGGCGGCGCTCTGGCGGGAACTGCTGGGCGATGCTCCGGCCGAGAGAAACGCGCACTTCTTCGCCAGCGGCGGCAGTTCGCTGACAGCGGCCAGGCTGGTGGCACGCCTGCGCGAGCAATACGGCGCGGCCGTACCCATGCGGCTGGTGTTCGAGCATCCGACGCTGACAGCCTGTGCCGCCGCGCTCGACGGCCTGCAGGTTCTTGCCGCGGAAGCGCCGATCGCCGCGGTGCCGCGCTCGCAACCGATGGGGCTGGCACCGGCGCAGCAGCGCCTGTGGCTGACCGACCGCATCGCCGCCGACGCCGACCGCTGGACCTACAACATGGCGGGCGGGCTGCGCCTGCGCGGGCAGCTTGATATCGCTGCCATGCGCGCCAGCCTCAACGCCCTGGTCGCTCGCCACGAAATCCTGCGCACCGTCTATCCCGCCGATGCCAACGGCACGCCTTACGCCCGCATCGAGGCCGCGCTTAGCGTCGACGTGCCGCTCAGCGACCTCTCCGGCCTGAGCCCCGCGCAACGCGACGCCGCGCTGCAGGAGCTGGCCGAAGGCCAGGCACGCGAACCGTTCGACCTGGCGCGCGCGCCGCTGCTCCGTGCACGCCTGGTGCGGCTGTCCGCCGACGACCACGCGTTGCTGCTGACCCTGCACCATATCGTCGGCGATGGCTGGTCCATCGGCATCCTGCTCGATGCGCTCGCCGCCGGCTACAACGCCGCCCGGACCGGCGTCGCACCCGACCTGCCGCCGCTGCCGATCCAGTACGCCGACTACGCCGTCCACCAGCAGGCCGCGGAGCACGATGCTCAGCGCGAGGCTGAAGCCGCTTACTGGCGCACGGCACTGCAGGATGCCCCACGCCTGCCCACGCTGGCCACGCCGAACCGCCGGCCGCCGGTGGCGTCGAGCGCAGCCGCGGCCTGCTACAGCCAACTGCCCGCCACGCTGCTGGCGCAAGCCGACGACCTGGCACGCGCTCACGGCGCCACGCGCTACATGGTGCTGCTGGCGGCCTTCCACCTGCTGCTGCACCGCCTCGGCGGCGCCAAGGACCAGCTGGTCGGCATCGATGTGGCGGGCCGCACCCGTCGCGAACTCGAAGGCCTGATCGGCTTCTTCGTCAACGTGCTGCCGCTGCGCGCGCAATGCCACGCGGAACTGCGCTTCGCCGACCTGCTCGACCAGGTACGTGCGCGCACGCTGGCCGCCTTCGACCACCAGGCGCTGCCGTACGACCGCATCGTCGAAGTCGCGGGCGTGCCGCGCGAGCGCGCCTGGCATCCGCTGGTGCAGGTGCTGTTCGTGCTGCAGAACGCGCCGGACAGTGTGCTTCAGTTCGAAGGCCTGCGCGCCGAGCGCATGCCCACGCCGGTGCATGCGGCCAAGTTCGATCTGGCTGTCTTCCTCGATCCCCACCCGGACGGCCTGCGCGCCGAATGGGTCTTTGCCACGGCGCTGTTCCCGCACGCCACGGTCCAGCGCATCGCCGCTGCCTACGGTGCCGTGCTGGCGCAGGCGGTAGCCGACCCCAGCCGTGCGCTGGCCGGCTTCGACGTGCCCGCCGGCCTTTGCGAACCCGCTCCAGACAAGCCCGCCATGACTTCCAGCCCAGCGCTCCGCCCCAGCAAGCTCGACAAACTCGGCAAGCTCGCCCGGCGGCCACGGCGCGCCGCCGGCGAGACGCCGGCCGGCCCGTTGGTACGAACCTCGTTCCTCGCGCCGGGCCAAACGTTCCCGATCGTGATGGAGCCGGCCGCGGCTGATCTCGACCCAGTCGCGTGGGCACTGGCCCACCGTGACGACATCGAGGCGACGCTGTGCCGCCACGGCGGCATCCTGCTGCGCGGCTTCGGATTGCGCACGCCGCAGGAGTTCGAGCAGTTTGCCGAATCGATCGAACCCGGCCTCTACGGCGCCTACGGCGACCTGCCTAAGAAGGAAGGCGGCCGCAATACCTACCGCTCCACGCCGTATCCCGAGCGCGAGATGATCCTGTTCCACAACGAGAGCGCCCACCTGCCGCGCTGGCCCCGCAAGCAGTGGTTCTTCTGCGAGCTGCCGTCGCCGGTGGGCGGCGCCACGCCGATCGTCGATTGCCGCGAGCTGTATCGCCGGCTGCCGCGCGAGCTGGCCGAACAGTTCGAGCGCAAGGGCCTGCGCTATGTGCGCACCTTCAACGACAAGCTCGACGTGAGCTGGCGCGACTTCTTCAAGACCGGGTCGCGCGACGAGGTCGAGGCGCGGCTGCGTGCCTCCGGCACCGGGTTCGCGTGGCTGGACGCCGATACGCTGCAGACGCGCGAACACTGCCCTGCTGTGATCGCGCACCCTGTCACCGGCGAACGCAGCTTCTTCAACCAGGTGCAACTGCACCACACCGCCTGCCTGGACCCCGAAGTCCGCGCCGACCTGCTGGAGATCGTCGGCCCGCAGCGCATGCCCCGCCAGGTGACCTTTGGCGACGGCAGCCAGATCGGCGGTGACGTGATGCGCCTGGTCGGGGAACTGTATGAAGCCTGCGCGGTGCGGTTCGACTGGCGCCAGGGCGACGTGGTGATGCTCGACAACATGCTGGCCGCCCACGCGCGCGATCCGTACCAGGGGCCGCGCAAGATCGTGGTGGCGATGGGCGACATGTTCGAGCGCAAGGACCTGCCGCCGCTCGATGCGGGCACGGTGGCACCGGACGATACGCTGGCGACCCCCGCCGCACTGGAGGGCTGACGCGATGCAAGCCATCGTTTCCGATTTCGCCGGACACGCCCAGGCGCTGGGCCGCGAGCAACGCGCACTGGAAGCGCATGCGGTTACGCCGGTGACGCTGTCGGCCATCATCGAAGGCCCGCTCGACGCCGCGCGCCTGCGGCAGGCGCTGTCCCGCGTGGCCGAACGCCATCCGGCCACGGGCCTGGCCTTCGGCCGCGTCGATGGGCTGCGCGGCCTGCGCCAGCAGTTTGCCGGCGCGCTGCCCGGGTGGTCGGTTGCGGATGTGGCGGCCGGCGCGGAAGGGCCAGCGCTGCGCGCCGCGCTGCAGCCGCTCGGCGCCGACCGCGCGCAACTGACGCTGGCCGCCCATCCGCTGGCAGCCGATGGCCCCAGCCTGGTCACGCTGCTGCACGAACTGGCACAGGCCTATGCCGACGACGCAGTCCCGGCCGGCGAGCCCCCGCTGTCCTATGCCGACTATCTCGACTGGACCGCCGGCCTGGCGCAGGAAAACACCGACGCCGGCCGCGACTACTGGCAAGCCGTGCGCGACCGGCTCGCCGCGCTCGACGCGCCCCGGCTGCCGTGGCGCCGGACCGGCGCGGCCGCATCCGGGGCGCTGACGGCGCAAGGCGTCGATCTGCCTGCGGATGAAGCCGCCGCACTGGCCGACTGGGCCGCGCAGCTCGGACAGCCGCTGTCGCACACGCTGCAGGCCGCATGGTGGCTGCTGCTGGCGCGGCTCGATCCCACGGGCAGTTTTTGTGCCGGGTGGCAGCACAATTGCCGCGACGAGTTCGATGTACTGGCCGGTGCCGTGGGCCGCTACGAGGCCGTGTTGCCAGTCGCAGTGCAGCCCGACGCGGCCGCGCCGTTCGCGGACTGGCTCGCACAATTCTGCGCGCAGCTCCAGCAGCACCTCGACTGGCGCGAGCATTGCCCGGCCGATGCCGCGGCCGGCGCACCAGGCCGCATCGGCTTCTGCGCCAGCGGGCCGTCGCTGACGGTGTTGCAGCATGGCGGCCTGCAATGGCACGGCAGTGCGGCGGAAGCGCTGCTGCCAGGCTTCGAGCTGGCCATGCAGGTGCATATCGACGACGCTGGGCGGCCACGCCGGCTGGCGCTGCACTATGCCGCCTCCCACTATCGCGCCGACGCGATGGCCTGCCTGCTGGACCAGTACCGAACGCTGCTGCAAACGCTGCGCACCCACGCCGCCACGGCAGTGGGCGCGCTGCCGCTGGCGACGCCCGCCGATATCGCACGCGCCGATGCGATGCACGCGCCGGCGCTGCACACCGGCACGCAGATGCTGCCGCAACGGCTGGCCCAATGGGGGCGCGAACGCCCGCATGCTCCAGCGCTGTCGGCGGCCGGCGTGCAACTGAGCTACGCCGCACTGGCGCGCCGCGTCGACGCGCTGGCCAGCCAGCTTCCCGCACTGGGCCTGCGGCCCGGACAGCCGGTGGGCCTGCTGTTGCCACGCTCGGGCGATCTCGTCATAGCGCTGCTGGCGGTGATGCGCGCGGGGGCCCCGTACCTGCCGCTCGATCCCGCGTGGCCGGCGCCACGCCGCGCCCAGATCCTGGCTGACGCCGGTGCCACGCTGGTCCTGACTGACGCCAGCCATCTGCCCGCTGCCGGCGGCCAGCCGCCGCACGCCGACATCGCGGCGCTGCCCGGCGCCGCTACCGTTGCCACCGCGACGCTGCCTGAAGCCGACGCCACGCAGGCGGCCTACGTGCTCTACACCTCCGGCTCGACAGGCACGCCCAAGGGCGTGGCCATCACGCATGGCCAGTTGCTCAACTACGCGGCGGCATCGGGGCAGGCGCTACAGCTCGACCGTTGCCAGCGCTTCGCGCTGACCTCCACGGTAGCGGCCGACCTCGGCAACACGACGCTGTTCGGCGCGCTGTGGCACGGTGCCTGCCTGTGCGTGGCCGACGACACCGACATGCAGCAGGCGTCTGCGTTCGCCGCGTTCCTGGCGCGCGAACAGGTGGACTGCCTGAAGATCGTGCCCTCGCACCTCGATGCGCTGATCGACGGCGACGCGTCTGCACTGCCGCTGCCGCCGCACGCCACCATCGTGCTCGGCGGCGAAGCCGCGTCGCCGGCCTTGCTGGCCCGACTGCGCGAGCGCGCCCCCGAAGTCCGCCTCTGCAACCATTACGGCCCCACCGAGACCACCGTCGGCATCCTCGTTCACGACGCTGGCCGTGGCGCGGACCTCGCTGATCCTGCGCTGCCGCTGACGCAGGTGCTGGCCAATTGCGAGGCGAAGGTCCGTAACGCGGCCGGCCATCTGGCCTCCGCTGGCGAAACCGGCGAGCTGTTCCTCGGCGGCGCGCAGTTGTGCTCCGGGTATCTGGGAGCCGCCGGCGGCACGGACGTCTTCGTCGCGCATCCCGAACGCCCGGGCCAGCGCCTCTATCGCAGCGGCGATCTCGCGCGCTACCTGCCGCAGGGCGGCATCGAGCTGATCGGGCGTGCCGACAGCCAGGTGAAAGTGCGCGGCTTCCGCATCGAATGCGGCGAGATCGAACACGTGCTGGCGACGCTGCCGGGCGTGCGCCACGCCGTGGTAATGCCGCTCATGCAGGACGGCGGCACTGCCCGGCTTGCGGCCTGGCTGGTCCCCGCCGATCCGGCCGCCGTGCCGATGTCCGCGGCGCCCCCCAACCGGCTGCGCCAGGCGCTGGCCGGGCGGCTGCCCGAGCCGATGATCCCGGCGCTGTGGTTCGCCGTCACGCAACTGCCGCGCCTGCCGAACGGCAAGGTCGATCGCCGTGCGCTCGCGCAAAGCGCCGCTTCAGCGCCGACCGCACCGGGCGAAACGGCGCGCGATCCGGCGACCGAACTGGAAGCGCTGCTGCTCGACCAGCTACGCGACCTGCTGGGTTCGCCGCGCCTGACCGTGCAGGAAGACCTGTTTGAAGCGGGCGGCCATTCGCTGCTGGTGATCAAGCTGGTCGCGCGCATCCGCAAGCTGCTCAAGCTCGACATCGCGCCCGCCGTCGTCTTCGACGCCCCCAATGCCGCCGCGCTGGCCCACGCGTTGCGGGCCGGCAGCGCCGACCCCGATGGCCTCGAAACCCTGGCCGGCCTGCAACGCCAGCTCGCCGCCATGTCGCCCGAGGCGCGCGCCGCGCTGCGTGCCACCGCCGCCTCCACCACTGCCCCCGCGTAAAGCCTTTCCTCTGGAACGCATTCATGACGCAATCCTCGACCTCTGCCCGGCAGGCTGCGCTGCTGGCGCTGCTGCTTGAGCAGGACGCCGAACCAGCTGCCGCTCCGGGCGGCAGCGCCGACGCGCCGCTGTCGTTTGCGCAGCAACGGCTCTGGTTCCTGCTGCAGTACGAGCCCGATAGCACCGCCTACAACCAGACCCGTGCCTTCGTGCTGCGCGGCGCGCTCGACCGCGCCGCGCTGGAAGGCGCACTGCGGGCCGTGATCGCGCGCCACCCGGCGTTGCGCACCCGCTTCGTCGCCGATGACGCCGCACCCGGCGCGCTGCCACGGCAGGTTGTCGATGCCGCGCCCGCGTTTGCGCTCGCCGAAGCGCCGCTCGCCACCGGCGCCGAAGCGCTGCAGGCCAGTATCGATGCCGAAGCCGCGCGGCCGTTCGATCTTGCCCGGGCGCCGCTGCTGCGCGCGACGCTGCTGACCCGCGCCGCCGATGACCACGTGCTGCTGCTGTCGCTGCATCACATCGTGTCCGACGCCGTGTCGAATGCCGTGATTGCGCGGGACCTCGGCACCGCCTATGCACAGGCCCTGTCCGGCGCCGACGTGCAACTGCCCTCGCCCGGCGCCACCTTCGCCACCCATGCCAGCAGCCAGCGCCAGCGCCTGGCCAGCGGTGCGCTCGATGCCCAACGCGACTGGTGGCAGCGCCAGCTGGGGAGCCACGTGCCGGCGCTGCAGCTACCGACGGACCGCCCGCACGGCGCGCAAGGCAAGCGCCTGGCTCAACGCGTCGATACCACGCTGCCCGCGCCGCTCGTCAGCGCCCTGCGGGGCTTCTGCGCGGCACAGCGCTGCACCCCCTTCGTCGCGCTGCTCGCCGCGTGGCAGGCGCTGCTGAGCCGCTATGCCGGCCAGGAGGATTTCGCCGTCGGCGTCCCGCACGCGGGCCGCGACGATGACGGGCTGGACGACGTGGTGGGGTTCTTCGCCAACACCCATGTCTACCGGTCCCGCATGGCGCCCGGCATCACCGGCCGCGCGCTGTGCGAACAACTGCGCACCGACGCACTGGGCGCGCTGCGCCACGCCGAGCTGCCGTTCGAGGCGCTGCTCGACAGCATGCACGTGCCGCGCGACGCCGGCCGCAGCCCGCTGTTCCAGGTCATGTTCAACCTGCGCACCGCGGCAGAGCCCGCGACGCTGTCGCTGCCGGGCCTGCACGCCGAAGCGGTGGAAGCCCGCCAGACCGGCGCCAAGTTCGACCTGATCCTCGACGTGGCAGCCCGCGCCGACGGCATGACGCTGTACCTGGAGTACGACTGCACGCTGTTCGACGGGGCCTGCGCGCAGCGCCTGCTGCGCCACTACGTCACGCAACTGGCCGGGCTGCTGCGCCAGCCGGACCTGCCGCCGACGGCAACGCCACTGCTCGATGCCGGCGACCACGCCACGCTCGCGCACCAGCAGGCGGCTGGCCGGCCGGCGCAGCGTTTTGCCGCGGCCGAACCGGCTCACCGCATGATCGAGCGCCATGCCGCGCAACGGCCGGACGCGATCGCGCTGCGCTACGGCGACATCGCGCTCACCTATGGCGAACTCGAGCGGCGCGCGAACCGGCTCGCGCATCGGCTGATCGCCCTCGGCGCGGGCCCCGAGGTGCGCGTCGGCATTGCGGCAGAGCGCTCGCCCGAGATGCTCGTCGGGCTGCTGGCCATCCTGAAGGCCGGCGGCGCCTATGTCCCCTTCGACCCCGCCTATCCCGCCGAGCGCCTGGCCTATCTGTTCCAGGACAGCGGCATTGCCGCGTTGCTGACGCAGCCCGCGCTGCGCGAGCTGCTGCCGCGGCGCGATGACTTGCCCGTGCTGATGCTCGATGCTCCGCAGGACGATGGCCCCTGGCCGGACGATCCGCCGGCCGTCGCCGTTGGCGCCGAGCATCTGGCCTACGTGATCTACACCTCGGGCTCCACCGGCCGGCCGAAGGGCGCGCAGCTCCAGCACGGCAACCTGTCGCGCCTGCTGGCAGCCACGCAGCACTGGTTCGGCTTTGGTCCGGACGATGTCTGGACCCTGTTCCACTCCTACGCCTTTGACTTCTCGGTGTGGGAGATCTTCGGCGCGCTGTGCCACGGCGGCCAGCTTGTGATCGTCCCGTTCCACGTCAGCCGCGCGCCGCAGGAATTCATCGCGCTGCTGCGGCGCGAGCGCGTCACGGTGCTGAACCAGACGCCGTCAGCCTTCCGTGCGCTGCTGGCCCAACCCGAGCTCTACACCGCGCCGCTGGCGCTGCGCCATGTGATCTTCGGCGGCGAGGCGCTCGATCCGCAGGCGCTGCGGCCCTGGATCGACCATTTCGGCGATGCCGCGCCGCAACTGACCAATATGTACGGCATCACCGAGACCACGGTGCATGTGACGTACCGCCCGATCACGCGCGCGGACCTTGACCCGGCGAGCCGCGCGCGCAGCCCGATCGGCGAGCGCATTCCGGACCTGGGCGTCCGTGTGCTGGATCCCGGGCTGAATCCCGTCGCGCCCGGTGTGCCGGGCGAGCTCTATATCGCGGGCGATGGCCTGGCCAGAGGCTACCTGAATCGTGCCGGCCTGACCGCCGAGCGCTTTGTGCCCGATCCGTTCGCCGACGACGGCGCGCGGCTCTATCGCACCGGTGACCTGGCCCGCTGGCTGCCTGACGGCCAGCTCGAATACCTGGGCCGCATCGACCAGCAGCTCAAGATCCGCGGCTTCCGTATCGAGCCGGGCGAGATCGAGGCGCGCATGCTGGCGCAGCCCGGTGTCGGAAACGCGGCCGTGCTGGCGGTCGACGGGCTGTCCGGGGCGCGGCTGACGGCATATGTCGTGCCCATCGGCGGCGCTACGGTCGATATCGCCGCGCTGCGTACGGGGCTCGCTGCCGAACTGCCCGAGCACATGGTTCCCGCTGCCTTTGTCGTCGTCGACGCGCTGCCGCTGACGACGAACGGCAAGCTCGATCGCCGCGCCCTGCCCGCGCCGGCGTTCGACAGCGCGCAGGCATTTGTCGCGCCCGAGGGTGAGGCCGAAGCCGCGCTCGCAGCGATCTGGACCGAGGTACTCGGCCTGCCGCGCGTGGGCCGTGCCGACAACTTCTTCGAGCTCGGCGGCGATTCGATCCTGAGCCTGCAGATCGTCGCGCGCGCCCGCGCGGCGGGATGGCAGCTGACGCCGCGCCAGTTGTTCGAGCGCCAGACGCTGGCCGAGCTCGCGGCCGTCGCCGTGCCGCTGGCGCAGGACGCCATCACTGACAATGCCGCACCCACCGGCGCCGTGCCGCTGCTGCCGATCCAGGCCGACTTCTTCGATATGCCGATGGCGCAGCGCAACCACTGGAACCAGTCGGTGCTGCTTGATTGCCGGGAGGCACCCGATGTCCGGACGCTGGCCGCTGCGCTTGCCGAGGTGGTAGCGCATCACGATGCGCTGCGGATGCGCTTCGCATTTGCGGAAGGCACCTGGTTGCAGCGCTATACCGATGCGCCCGCTGCGGCAGACTTGCTGTCGGTGCGCCAGTTCAGCTCGGAAGCCGAACGCCTGGCCCACTGCGAGGCCGCCCAGCGCAGCCTGGATATCACCGGCGGTCCGCTGCTGCGTGCCGTCGCGCTGCAATCCGGCAAACGGTGGCAACTATTGCTGGTGATCCACCACCTCGTTGTCGATGGGGTGTCGTGGCGGGTGCTGGTGGAAGACCTGTTGACGGCGTACCGGCAGCGGACGGCAGGCGCACCGGTCGCTTTGCCCGCACGCACCGCTTCGTACCAGGAATGGTCCGAAGCGGTGCGCGCCAACGTTGCGCAACGCGGTACCGAACTGGCCCACTGGCAGGCACTCGATCATGTGGAGGCGAGCCTGCCCCATGGCGATCCGGCTGGCGCCCTTACCCTAGCCGCACGCGACAGCGTCACGCTGACCCTGCCTGCCGACCAGACGCACGCGCTGCTGCAACGCGCCCCGGCGGCCTACCGCACGCGTGTCAACGACCTGTTGCTGACCGCGCTGGCCCGGGCGTTGTCCGGCTGGACGGGCCGGCCCCAGGTCCTCGTCGACCTCGAAAGCCACGGCCGCGTCGCCGGCGTCGACGACACACTCGACCTGAGCCGCACCGTCGGCTGGTTCACGACCATGTTTCCGGTCGCGCTCGACGGCAGCGGCCCGCTGGATGCCGCGATCAAGGCGGTCAAGGAACACCTGCGCGCGGTCCCGGGCGACGGCATCGGCTTCGGCTTGCTGCGCCGCTTCGGCACGCCGGCGCAACAGGCAGCGCTGGCGGCGGTACCCAGGCCCCAAGTCGTGTTCAACTACCTCGGCCAGCTGGACGCCAGCTTTGCCGACGATGCGCCGTGGCGGCTGTCCGATGCTGCCACCGGCGCCAGCCAGGACCCGGCCGCGCCGCTGTCGCACCCAGTGTCCGTCAGCGGACAGGTAGTCGACGGACAGCTTCGGCTCACGCTCGCCTTCAGCCGCGCGCGACACCGCGCAGCAACGATCCGGCAACTGGCCGATGCCTTGCGCACCGAACTCGAAGCGGTGATCAGCCACTGCACCTCAGGCGCCACCGGCTTCTCGCCCGCCGACTTCCCGCTGGCGCGGCTCACGCAGGCCAGTCTCGACGCGCTGAACCTCGATCCGGCGCAGGTCCACGATCTCTACCCGCTGTCGCCGATGCAGGCCGGCATGCTGTTCCACTGCATGCTTGCGCCTGAGGGCAGCGCCTATACGGCCTACACCAACCAGCTACGCGTCGACATCGACGGCCTCGACCCGGCGCGCTTTACCGCCGCGTGGCAGGCGGCGCTGGCGCGCCATGACAGCCTGCGCTGCGGCTTCCTCCATCGCGGCGAGCAGCCGCTGCAGTGGGTGGCGCGCGAAGTCCGGCTGCCCGTGATCGCCGAAGACTGGACCGGCCGGGACGATGCCGGGCTGGACCGCTTCGCGGCGGACCAACTGGCCCAGCGCTTCGACCTCGAACGCCCGCCGCTGATGCGGCTGGCGCTGCTGCGCACCGGCGCGAACCGCCACCACCTGGTCTGGACCGTCCACCACCTGTTGCTCGATGGCTGGAGCACGGCCATGTTGCTGGGCGAAGTGCTGCGCCACTATGCCGGCGAAACCCTGCCCGCCAGCGGCAGCCGCTTTGCCGACTACATCGGCTGGCTGCAGTCGCGCGACCACGGTGCCAGCGAAGCCTTCTGGAAAGGCCAGTTGCAGCCGCTCGGCGCGCCCACGCGCCTGCTGGCCGCGCTGCCCGTGCCCGCCGGCGGCCAGGGTCACACCGAGCAACACCACTGGCTCGATGCCGCCGAAACCGCCACGCTCGCCACCTTCGCCCGCGCGCAGAAGGTCACGCTGAACACGCTGGTACAGGCCGCCTGGCTGTTGCTGCTGCAGCGCTGCACCGGACAGTCTTGCGTGGCGTTCGGCGCCACCGTTGCCGGGCGCCCGGCGGAGCTGCCGGCTGCGCAGCAGATGCTAGGGCTGTTCATCAACACGCTGCCGGTGATCGCGTCGCCGCGGCCGCAGCAACCGGTCGGCGACTGGCTGCGCGACGTGCAGGCGCTCAACCTCGCCGCGCGCGAGCATGAGCACGCACCGCTCTACGACATCCAGCGCTGGGCCGGCCAGGGAGGACAGGCGCTGTTCGACTCGATCGTCGTGTTCGAGAACTACCCGGTCGACACCGCGCTGCGCCGCGCGCCAGCCGGGCTGGCGTTCTCGGACGTGCGCAACCGCGCCGAGACCAACTATCCGCTGACGCTGGTGTTTGCCCACACCGATACGCTGCGCCTGACCTGCCGCTTCGACCGCGCCGTGCTGGCCGAGCCGCAGGCGCAGCAACTGGCGCAGAGCCTGTTCGCCGTGCTGCGCCAGATGGCTGCCGATGCGGCCCGGCCCCTGGGCCAGCTCGGGCTGGTACCGCCTGCCCGGGATCCGGCATGCGCGGAACGCAGGCGCACACCGGCGCCGCAACTGGCACACCGCCGCTTCGAGGCGCATGCGGCAGCCACGCCGGATGCCGTGGCGCTGGCCGCCGACGGCGAGCAGTATGGCTACCGGGAACTCAATCGCCGCGCCAACGCCCTCGCACGGCAACTGGTTGCGCGCGGCGTCGGGCCGGACGTACGCGTCGGGGTGCTGGCAGAACGCTCGGCGGAGTTGGTGGTGGCGTTGCTGGCCATCCTCAAGGCGGGCGGCGCCTATGTGCCGTTCGACCCCGACTACCCGGCCGACCGCCTTGCCTACCTGGTCGAGGACAGCGGCGTGGCATTGCTGCTGGCCCGGCGACCGGGGACCGTTTCCGCGTTCTTGCCGACGGTGCCCGTGATCGACCTGGCCCGGCAAGGACTGTATGAAGGCGAGCATGCCAATCCCGCTCCGGCACTGCATCCGCACCACCTGGCCTATGTGATCTACACCTCCGGGTCCACCGGACGCCCGAAGGGCGTGGGCATCTCGCACGGGGCGCTGGCCCACTATCTGCAAGGCGTGCTGTCGCCACTGGCACTGCCGCAGGGCCTGCGCATGGCGATGGTGTCGACGCCCGCGGCGGACCTCGGCCATACCGTGCTGTTCGGCGCGCTGGCCAGCGGGGCCACGCTGCACTTGCCCGAGCGCCGCTGTGTCTTCGATGCCGTGGCCTTCGCGCGCTACATGGCGGCGCATCGCGTCGACGTGCTCAAGATCGTACCGAGCCACCTAAGGGCACTGCTCGACGGCGCGGCAGCGGCCGGTGCGAATGCGTCTGACGTGCTGCCTGCGCATACGCTCCTGCTCGGCGGCGAAGCCACCGACGCGGCGCTGCGCGCGCGCCTCCACGAAGCACGGCCGGCCTGCCGGCTCGTCAATCACTATGGCCCGAGCGAGACCACGGTCGGCGTGCTGGTGCACGTGGCGGGCAATATGCCGCAGGCAGGTGCGGGACTGCCGCTCGGGCAGCCCCTGGCCGACACGACCGCATACGTGCTGGACGCCGGACTTTGCCCGCTGCCCGAGGGCGTGGCCGGCGAGCTGTATCTCGGCGGGCCGGGACTCGCGCGCGGGTATCTCGGCCGTGCCGCGCTGACGGCGGACCGCTTCGTGCCGGACCCGTTCGCGCAGGACGGCGGCCGTCTCTACCGCACCGGTGACCGCGTGCGCCGCCGCGCCGACGGCGCATTCGAGTACCTGGGCCGCAGCGACGACCAGGTCAAGATCCGCGGCTTCCGCGTGGAGCCCGATGAGGTGGCGGCCCAGCTTGCGGCGCTGCCGGCAGTGCGCCAGGCCGCCGTGGTGGCCGTGCCCGCCCCAGGTGGCATGCAACTGGTCGGCTACGCGGTCCCGCAAGCCGGCCGCCAGGCCGACCCCGACGATCTGCGCCGCGCGTTGGCGGCCGTGCTGCCTTCCCCTATGGTGCCCGCCGCCATCGTGTTGCTCGACGCGTTGCCGCTGACCGCCAACGGCAAGCTCGACCGCCGCGCGCTGCCACAGCCCGACGCCGCCGCGGCCACCGCAAACGCGGGCAGCGAAGCCCCGCAAGGTGAGCTTGAAACACGGCTCGCCCGGATCTGGCAAGACCTGCTGCAGGTGCCCGCCGTGGGCCGCCATGACAACTTCTTCGCACTGGGCGGCCACTCGCTGCTGGCCGTCCAGCTCCTGTCCCGCATCCAGGCCGAACTCGGCATCGAGGTGCCGCTGGCGCTGCTGTTCGGCGCCACCACGCTGGCCGAGCTCGCTGCGGCGCTGCCCGCGCAGCAACGCCATGCCGACGAAGCCGCCCTGCTGGAACTGGAAGCGTTCGCCAATACCCTGGAGTCAGTCTGATGATCGAAGCCAACACCGCGGCCCGGCTGGCCGCGCGCTTTGCCACGCTGGCGCCGGCCCAGCGCCGCGCCTTTCTCGACAAGATGGCCGGGCAAGGCATCGCATTCTCGCAGTTGCCGATTCCCGCGTTGCCGCGTCCCGATGCGGCAGCAGGCTATGACGCGCCGCTGTCGTACGCCCAGCAGCGGCAGTGGTTCCTGCACCGCTTCGAGCCCGATAGCGCCGCCTACCATATCAGCAGCAGCGTCGAACTGCGCGGCACGCTCGATGTCGCGGCGCTTGGCGCGGCGTTCGCCACGCTGGCGCAACGCCACGAAGCGCTGCGCACCGCGTTTGTCGCCGACGCCGATGGCAAGGTGCGCCAGCACGTGCGCCCGCAGGTCGCGATCGAATTGCCGCTGACCGACCTCTGCGCACACCTGGCCGCCGCTGATGCGCGTGCCGCCGCGATCGCGCAAGCGCCGTTCGATCTCGGCAGCGCGCCGCTGCTGCGCGTGCACCTGCTGCGGCTCGGCGCACAGCAGCATCGGCTGGTGCTGGCCATGCACCATATCGTGTCGGACGGCTGGTCGATGCAGTTGCTGATCGACGAACTGGCCGCGGCCTACCGCGCGCAATTGCTGAACCAGTCCCTGCCCGAATCTGGCACGCCGATCGGCTACACCGACTATGCGGCCTGGCAGCGCAACTGGCTCGAGGCCGGCGAGCAGGCGCGGCAGCTTGCATGGTGGCGCGATGCCCTGGCCGGCGCACCGGGCGTGCTGGCACTGCCGACCGACCGCCCGCGTCCCGCAGCCGCCGCCTTTCACGCGCAACGCTGCGAGATCGACATTCCCGATCCGCTCGCCCGCGCGCTGCGCGAACGCGCGCGGTCCTGCGGCGCCACGCTGTTCATGGCGTTGCTGGCCGGCTACCACGCGCTGCTGTACCGCTACACGGGCAGCCGCGACATCTGCGTGGGCGTGCCTGTAGCGGGCCGCAACCGCATCGAGACCGAACGCGTGGTGGGCCTGTTCGTCAACACGCAGATCGTGCGCGGGCGCCTCGACGGTCGCGCGCCGCTGTCCGCGCTGCTCGAGGCGATCCGCGAGGCCGTGCTGGGCGCGCAGGCACACCAGGACCTGCCGTTCGAGCAACTGGTGGAAGCGCTGCAGCCCGAGCGCAGCATGAGCTACCACCCGCTGTTCCAGGTGGTGCACAACCACCGGCGCGGCGACCGCGCCGTACGCGTTGCGCTGCCGGGCCTGGAGCTCGAAAGCGCGCCCGTTGGCGAGCGCACCACGGCGCTGGAACTGACGCTCGATACGCGTGAGGACACCGACGGACGCATCCACGCCTGCTTCCACTACGCCGCGGAGCTGTTCGACGCCGACACGGTCGCCCGGCTCGCGCGCCACTATGTCCGGCTGCTGTGCCAGCTTGCCGAAGCCCCGGCGCAAGCGCTCGATGCCGTCGACTTGCTCGACG
The DNA here is from genome assembly GCF_040578825.1 of Cupriavidus necator. Taxonomy (GTDB): domain Bacteria; phylum Pseudomonadota; class Gammaproteobacteria; order Burkholderiales; family Burkholderiaceae; genus Cupriavidus; species Cupriavidus necator_E. The sequence continues at coordinate 134,751 of NZ_JBEFLI010000008.1, forward strand.
ACGCCGAACGCGACAGCCTGCTGGTGCTGGGCCATGGTGTTGCCCCTGCCGACGACGGCCTGCCGGCGCACGCCCGCATCGCCCGCCACGCGGCGGCCCAGCCCGATGCCGTCGCCGTGGTCTGCGGCGCGCAGACGCTGCGCTACGGCGAACTGCTCGACCGTGCCGACCGCCTCGCCGCCGTGCTGCATGCGCGC
>NZ_JBEFLI010000090.1:0-24249 GCF_040578825.1 Cupriavidus necator
GGCGGCACCAGCGTGGGCGGGGGGGCCGCGAGCGGGGGCAGGGGTGGCGGGGTGGGTGTGGGCTTTGCGTTCGACCTGACCCGGTTGTTCAGCCGTCCTGCGCCGGTGCAGCAGATGGACCTGTTCCAGTACAAGGTGCGGACCATGGACGGTGCAATCGTGGCGGCCAATGCGCCGGCGTTGCCGGGCGTGGAACCGGGGGCGTGCGTGCGGGTGATTTATCTGGACGGGAGCCCGGAGCCGCGGCTGGCGCCGTCGAATGAGTGCTGAGGTGCGAGCCTGTGCATGCTGCTGGTGTGCTCCCCTCTCCCGCTAGCGGGAGAGGGGCCGGGGCCCAAAACCGTTGGCTTCATCTGGCGTGCACTAAAAACTCACGCCGCCTTGCGGCTGTCGCGCAGTTCGCGGCGCAGGATCTTGCCGACGTTAGTCTTCGGCAGCTCGGTACGAAACTCCACATACTTCGGCCGCTTGTACCCCGTCAGCCGCTCCTTGCAGAACTCAATCACGTCGGCCTCGGTCAGCGCCGGGTCCTTCTTGACCACGAACAGCTTGACCACCTCGCCCGAGTGCGTGTCGGGCACGCCCACGGCCGCCACTTCCAGCACGCCCGGGCATTCGGCCACCACGCCTTCGACCTCGTTCGGGTACACGTTGAAGCCCGACACCAGGATCATGTCCTTCTTGCGGTCGACAATCCTGGTGTAGCCGCGCTCGTCCATCACGCCGATATCACCGGTCTTGAAGAAGCCGTCCGGGGTCATGACCTTGGCGGTCTCGTCCGGGCGGTTCCAGTAGCCGGCCATCACCTGCGGGCCGCGGATGCAGATCTCGCCCGGCTGGCCCAGCGGCACGTCCTTGCCGTCGTCGTCGCGGATCACCACTTCGGTCGACGGCAGCGGCATGCCGATGGTGCCCGAGAACGCGTCGGTGTCGGTCGGGTTGCAGGTGGCCGACGGCGAAGTCTCTGACAGGCCGTAGCCTTCGATGATCGGGCAGCCGGTCTTGGCCAGCCACTTCTTGGCCACCGCCTCCTGCACCGCCATGCCGCCGCCGTTGGCCACGCGCAGCCCGGAGAAATCGACCTTGCCGATTTCCGGGTTGTTCAGCAGCGCGTTGTACAGCGTGTTGACTGCCGGGAACATGTTGAACCTGTACTTCTGCAGTTCCTTGATAAAGCCCGGGATATCGCGCGGATTCGGGATCAGCACGCTCATGCCGCCGCTGCGCATGCCCAGCAGGCAGCAGACCGTCAGCGCGAAGATGTGGTACAGCGGCAGCGCGGTGATGGTGATGACCTGGTCGATATGCCCGCCCTTGGCCAGCGCCGGCTGCATCCACGCCTCGGACTGCAGCACGTTGGCGACCACATTACGGTGCAGCAGCACCGCGCCCTTCGATACGCCGGTGGTGCCGCCGGTGTACTGCAGGAAGGCGATATCCTCCGGACCGGTGGTGGCGGGCTGCAGCGTCAGCTTGCGGCCCTCGGCCAGCACGCTGTTGAAGCGCACGCAGTTGGGCAGCTCCCACGCGGGCACCATCTTCTTGACGTTGCGCACCACGAAATTGACGATCGCGCCCTTCAGGCCGCCCAGCATGTCGCCCATGCTCGCGACCACCACGTGCTTGACCGGGGTCCGCGCCAGCACCTGCTGCAGCGTGGCGGCAAAGTTCTCCAGGATCACGATCGCCTCGGCGCCGCTGTCCTTGAGCTGGTGCTCGAGCTCGCGCGGGGTGTAGAGCGGGTTGACGTTGACCACCACGAAGCCGGCGCGCAGCACCGCGGCCAGCACCACCGGGTACTGCAGCACGTTCGGCATCATGATCGCCACGCGCGTACCGGGACGCAGCCCGCGCGACTGCAGCCATGCGGCGAAGTACGTCGACAGCTGGTCCAGCTCGCCGTAGGTGATCGCCTTGTCCATGCAGACGAAGGCCTTGCGGTCGGCGTAGGTACGGAAAGACGCCTCGAGCAGCGCGGCTAGCGAGCGAAACTGGCTGGCATCGATCTCGGCGGGAACGCCGGCCGGGTAGTGTTTCAGCCAAAGTCTTTCCATAGCACCGTCTCCTGAATTTCTGAATGGTCGTTCGATTTTGCCGAGATGCTAAACGTGCGCCCCGGTTAAAACAACAACTTAGACGAAGTCCTCGGGGCGTTGGATCACAACGCAGCGCCCCTGACGGGCATTATGCGCCACCGATCGGGCGGTAGCAGGGGGATAACCCTTAAGCGGTGTACGTTCACCCACCGCAGGGCAACACCAGCTTCATCATGTTGGTCGCCAGTTCCTTCGCGAGCGCCTCCGGGTCCATGCGGCCGGGCTCGTGCCAGGTGTACATGAAGCCGACCACGCTGCCGATCGCATGCGCGGTCACGCGCGCATCGCCGAAGGCAAATACGCCCTCTCGCTTGCCCTCTTCCAGTAGGGCGTACAGGTCGCGATAGAAATCGCGCGCCATGCTGTCGAGCCACGCCACGGTCTCCGGGCGCAGGTACTGGTTATCGCGAAAGCTCAGCGTCGCTGGCACGTGGCAGGCCACGCAGCGGCGCGCCATTTCGAGCAGGCAGGCATGCAGCCGCCCGCGCACCGGCAGCGACGGGTCTGCGGTCTCGCGGATCACGGGCAGGCAGGTCTGCGCCGACTCGCGGCACAGGATGTCGAAGATCTCGTATTTGTCGGTGAAGTAGTAGTAGACCGCCGGCTTGGTCACGCCCAGCGCGCGGCACAGGTCGTTCATGGTCATGCCGGGATAGCCCTTGGTGTAGAAGAGCTGCGCGGCGGTATCGAGGATCTGGCGGCGGCGCGCTTCCTGGCGCTCGGCGATATGCGGACGCGCCTTCTCGGGCTGCGGCGCTGCGTTCAGCGCGGGGGCGGCCTGCAAGGCGGGCTGGTGTACGGATCTTGTAGCGATAGACATGATGCAATTCTCGCATGACAGCATCGGCACGCCATCCCTGCCCGCCTCGTATCGCCCCACATGTATCCCATAAGGCTTCGGACGGATTGACGCCTATGGCGGATCCGCCTACGATCATATACCGCGCGGTATATAAAGTCGTACGCCAGCGCCTTACGAGTCAAGACAGCCGCAACGCCGGAGCGCACGCGATCCGCGCCTGTGCCCCGTTGCGCTGAACACCGCGAGGAGACCGCACGGATGGAGCAGACCGCAACGCAGGCCGCGCCCGCGGGCGCACCGATCGACGAGGCCAGCTACCTGGCCGACCTGCACCGCCGCTGGCAGGCCGCCTGGCCGCCCGGCGCGCCGCGCGAGCCGCAATACCCGCTGGGCCGCATCCCGTTGTCGGAGATGCTGCGCCATTGGGCCCGCACGCGCCCAGGGCAGGCGGCGGTGATCTTCTACGGCCACCAGACCAGCTACGCCGAACTCGATGCGCAGAGCGACCGCTGCGCGGCGCTGCTGGCCGCCAGCGGCATCGGCCCCGGCGACCGCGTGGCGGTGCTGCTGCCCAACTGCCCGCAGTTCCACGTGGTGTTCTTCGGCATCCTGAAGCTGGGCGCGGTGTACGTGCCGGTCAGCCCGCTGTCGCAGCGCGCCGAACTGCTGCACGCGTTGCGCGACGCCATGCCGCGCGCGCTGGTGGCGCTGGACCAGCTTCTGCCGCTGGTGGCCGATACCCGCGCAGAGCTGGGCGATGCCGACCCGCTCGCACTGCTGTTCGTCACCAGCTTTGCCGACGTGGTACCGGCCGAACCCACGCTGCCGCTGCCGCCGATGGTGCAGGCACCGCGCCACGCGCCCGAGCCCGCAGACCGCGCTATCGACCTGCTGCCGGCCATTGCCGCCTGCAACGCCCCCGCGCCGAGCACCGTGCCCGCCATCGACGGCCCCGCCGCGCTCAACTACACCGGCGGCACCACCGGCCTGCCCAAGGGCTGCATCCATACCCAGGGCGATATGGTCGACATGGCCGCCGCGTTCGGCGCGGTGGCAGTGCCGGTGCAGGACGACACCGTGATGCTGGGCTTCTTCCCCGAGTTCTGGATCGCCGGCGAGAACCTGTGCCTGATCTTCCCCGCCTTCTTCGGCATCCCGCTGGTGCTGCTGGCGCGCTGGGACGCGCAGACCTTCATGGCGGCGGTGCAGCGCTACCGCGTCACCAATGCGTCGATGCTGGTCGACAGCGCGGTCGAGGTGATGGACCACCCGCGCGTGGGCGAATACGACCTGCGCTCGCTGCGCCATGTCGGCGTGTCGTCCTTCGTCAAAAAGCTGAACCTGGACTATCGCCGCCGCTGGCAGGCGCTGACCGGCTCGACCATCGCCGAAAGCGCCTGGGGCATGACCGAGACCCAGACCTGCAACACCTTCACCTACGGCATGCAGGACGACGACCTGGACCTGCGCGCGCAGCCGGTCTTTGTCGGCCTGCCGGTGCCCGGCACCGAATTCAAGGTGTGCGACTTCGGCACCGGGGCGCTGCTGCCTGTCGGCAGCGAGGGCGAACTGTGCGTGCGCACGCCGACGCTGCTCAAGGGCTACTGGAACAAGCCCGACGCCACGCGTGAATCGCTGCGCGGCGGCTGGTTCCATACCGGCGATATCGGGCTGATCGACGAGCACGGCTACATCCACTATCTGGGGCGCCGCAAGGAGATGCTCAAGGTCAACGGCATGAGCGTGTTCCCGGCCGAGATCGAAGCGATGTTCGGCCAGCATCCGGCGATCCTGGGCTCGGCGGTGGTCGGGCGCAGCGACGAAGGCCGCGGCCAGGTGCCGGTGGCTTTCATCCTGCTCAAGCCGGAGGCCGCGGGCACGGTCGATGAAGCCGGGCTGGCGGCGTGGTGCCGCGCCAGCATGGCGGTCTACAAGGTGCCGGAAGTGCGCATTGTCGAGGCGCTGCCGCTGACGGCTACCGGGAAGGTGCGCAAGCAGGATCTGGTGGTGTTGGCTGAGCAGGCTGACTGACGCTGCAGCTTACGACACGCCCGCCCTCTCCCCCGGTCCCTCTCCCGCATGCGGGAGAGGGCAGCAACCCGATGGCTTCGTCGCCCCCTCATCATGAATGCTGACAAGCTGCTGATCGCCAATCGCGGCGAAATCGCCATCCGCATCGCGCGCGCCGCCGCCGCGATGGGCATGCCTACTGTCGCGGTCTACAGCGAGGACGACCGCGATGCGCTGCATGTGCGCAAGGCCGACGCCGCCATCGCGCTGCCCGGCACCGGCCCGCGCGCCTACCTCGACATCGGTGCCATGGTCGACGCCGCGCGCCGCGCAGGTTGCGGCATGGTGCATCCGGGCTACGGCTTCCTGTCCGAGAACGCCGACTTTGCGCAGGCGTGCCTGGAAGCGGATCTGGTCTTCGCGGGCCCGGCGCCGGACGTGCTGCGCCTGTTCGGCGACAAGGCCCGCGCCCGCGCGCTGGCGCGCGAACACGGCGTGCCGGTCGTGCCCGGCAGCACCGGCCCGACCACGCTGGCGCAGGCGCATGCCTTCTTCGACAGCCTGCAAGGCCACGCCGGCATGATGATCAAGGCGCTCGCCGGGGGCGGCGGGCGTGGCATGCGGGCCGTGCGCCACGCCAATGAGATCGATGAAGCCTATGCGCGCTGCGTCTCGGAGGCGACCGCCGCATTCGGCAACGGCGCGGTCTACGTCGAGCGCATCGTCAACGCGCCGCGTCATATCGAGATCCAGGTGGTGGCCGATGCCGACGGCCGCGTGCTGACGCTGGGCGAACGCGAATGCAGCCTGCAGCGGCGCCACCAGAAGCTGGTTGAGATCGCGCCCAGCCCGTCGCTCGATGACGCGCTGCGCGCGCGGCTGGCCGAGGCCGCCGCCACGCTCGCGCGCGCCGCTGCCTATCGCGGCCTGGGTACCTTCGAGTTTCTGGTAGAGGACGGCGGCAGCGCCGGGCCGTCGTTCTGGTTCATGGAGGCCAACCCCCGGCTGCAGGTCGAGCATACGGTCACAGAGATGGTGACGGGCGTCGACCTGGTGCAGACCCAGCTTGCGATTGCAGCGGGTGCGCGCCTGGCCGACCTCGGGCTCGGGCAGGCACCCGCCGCTCGCGGCGTCGCGGTGCAGTTGCGCATCAATGCCGAGCATCTCGACGCGCACGGCCAGCTGCGCCCCGCCAGCGGCACGCTGACCGCGTTCGAGCCGCCCAACGGCCCCGGCGTGCGCGTCGACAGCGCCGGCTTTGCCGGCATGACAGCCAACCCGCGCTTCGATTCGCTGCTCGCCAAGCTGATCGTGCACGAACCCGGCGGCGACTATGCGCGCGCGCTGGCGGTCGCCTACCGCGCGCTGTGCGAATTCCGCATCGAAGGCATCGACACCAACCGCCGGCTGCTGCAGGACCTGCTGCAACTGGACGATGTGCGGCGCAACGCGGTGCACACGCAATACCTGGATCAAACCCTGGCTGCGCTGGCCGGCACCGACGGCGACCATCCGGCGCTGCATGCGCCGCCGGCCCTTGCCGCGGAGATGCAGATCGATGACGACCAGGCGCTGGCCGACATCCCTGCCGACGGCGTCGCCGTGGCCGCGCCGATGGACGGCGCGCTCGCCGCGATCCACGTGCGCGAAGGCGACACCGTGCGGCGCGGCCAGCCGCTGGCCATCATCGAGGCGATGAAGATGGAGCACCCGCTGGAAGCGCCCGCCGCCGGCATCGTGCTGCGGGTGCTCGCCGCCGCGGGCGCGGCGCTGCGCGCCGGCGCCCCGGTGGTGGTGCTGGCACCCGGCGACGACGCCGGCCATGCCGCCGAGGTCGCGGCGGCCGCCGACCTCGGCCATATCCGCGCCGACCTGCTCGAAGCGCTGGAGCGCCAGGCCCTCGGCCACGACGCCGCGCGCGCGCAGGCCGTCGCAAAGCGGCACGCGCAAGGCGGCCGCACCGCGCGCGAGAATATCGCGCAGCTCTGCGACGACGGCTCCTTTATCGAATACGGCGCGCTTGCCATCGCGGCGCAACGGCAGCGCCGCAGCGTCGACGACCTGGTCCGCTCGACCCCCGCCGACGGCATCGTCACCGGCATCGGCACCGTCAACGCGGCGCGCTTCCCCGAGGCCGACACACGCTGCATGGTGCTTGCCTATGACTACACCGTGCTGGCCGGCACGCAAGGCTTCTACGGCCACAAGAAGCTGGACCGGATGCTGGCGCTGGCGCGGCAGTGGCAGGTGCCCGTGGTGCTGTTCGCCGAAGGCGGCGGCGGACGGCCCGGCGATACCGATATGCCGGTGGTGGCCGGGCTGGACTGCACCTCGTTTATCCAGTTCGCGCGGTTATCGGGCCAGGTACCGCTGGTGGGCATCGTGTCGGGCCGCTGCTTTGCCGGCAACGCCGCGCTGCTGGGCTGCGCCGACGTGATCATCGCCACGCGCAGCGCGACCATCGGCATGGGCGGTCCGGCGATGATCGAAGGCGGCGGACTCGGGGTCTATGCGCCGGAGGAAGTCGGTCCGGTCAGCGTACAGGGACCCAACGGCGTGATCGACGTGCTGGTCGATGACGAACAGGCAGCGGTCGACGCGGCGCAGCGCTACCTGTCCTATTTCCAGGGCGATGTGGACGACTGGCACGCCGAAGATCCGCGCCACCTGCGCCACGCCATTCCCGAGAACCGCCTGCGCAGCTACGACATGCGCGCGGTGATCGCGGCGCTGGCCGACAGCGGTTCGGTGCTGGAACTGCGCGCCGCGTTCGGCACCGGCATCATCACCGCACTGATCCGGATCGAGGGCCGCGCCTTCGGCTGCATCGCCAACAATCCGCGCCACCTCGGCGGCGCCATCGACAGCCCCGCCGCCGACAAGGCCGCGCGCTTCATGCAGCTATGCGATGCGCACGGCCTGCCGGTCGTGTCGCTGTGCGACACCCCGGGCTTTATGGTGGGGCCGCAGGCGGAGAAGAGCGCAACGGTGCGGCATGTGTCGCGCCTGTTCGTCACCGCCGGCGCGCTGCGCGTGCCGTTCTTCACGGTGGTGCTGCGCAAGGGCTACGGGCTGGGCGCGCAGGCGATGGCGGGGGGCAGCTTCGCCGCGCCCTTCTTTACCGCGGCGTGGCCCAGCGGCGAGTTCGGCGCGATGGGGATCGAGGGCTCGATCCGGCTCGGCTTTCGCAAGGAACTGGAAGCGGTGGCCGATCCCGACGAGCGCGAGGCGCTGTTCGCGCGCATGGTCGATGCCGCCTACCAGCGCGGCCGCGCCCTCAATATGGCAAGCCACCTGGAGATCGACGCCGTCATCGACCCAACCGACACGCGCCGCTGGCTGCTGCGCGGACTGGCATCGGTGCCGCCCGGCAGCCTGGGGCGCCGGCACGAATCGCAGCGACGTTTTATCGACACCTGGTAAGCGGCGCGCACGACGCCGCCCGGGGCCCGACCATTAGACGCAGCATACCGACAGGAGGAGACACCTGATGCACCGCACCGTCTGCAAGACTCGCAAGCTTCGTCCACTGGCCACGCTCGCGGCCGCCGCGCTGATTGCCCTCGCACCGGCCGCGGCAGCCGCGCAAGCCACCAACGCCCCGATCAAGGTCGCCTTTATCGACCAGCTCTCCGGGCCGCTGGCCAACGTCGGCGAAATCTTCCAGGCCAACCTGAAGTTCGCGCTCGACGACGCCAACGCGCAGGGCGGCGTGCTGGGGCGCAAGTACGAGCTGATCAGCTACGACAACAAGCTGTCGGCGCAGGACAGCCTGTCGGCGCTGCAAAGCGCGATCGATGCCGGCGCCAAAGTCGTGTTCACCGGCGGCTCGGGCTCGTCGGTGGTGACCGCGCTGGTGGAAGCCGCGACACGCCACAACGAGCGCAATCCCGACAAGCGCATCCTGATCGTCAACTACGCATCGATCGACCCGGACCTGACCGGCGCGCGCTGCAGCTTCTGGCATTTCGCCACCGAAGCCAATACCGCGATGAAGATGCGTGCGCTGGCGGACTTCACGCGCGAGCAGAAGGACATCCACAAGCTCTACCTGCTGAACCAGGACTATGCGCATGGCCGTGTCTGGGCGGCGCTTGGCCAGCAGATGATCACCAGCGCGCGTCCCGACACGAAGATCGTCGGCGAGACGCTGCACCCGCTGGGCAAGGTCAAGGACTTCGCGCCCTATATCGGCAAGATCAAGGCGAGCGGCGCCGACACCGTGGTCACCGGCAACTGGGGCCAGGACCTGAGCCTGCTGATCAAGGCCGCCGGCGATATCGGCTATGACGTGCGCTACCTGAACCACAGCGGCGGCGGCGCGCCCGGTACGGTACTGGCCGTGTCGCAGGCGAAGACCGGGAAACTCACCTGGGTGTCCGAGTGGCTGCCCAATGGCGACGACCCGGTGCTGGCGCCGCTGGCCACGCGCGCCAGGCAGACCGCGGCGGGCGAGTACTTCGCGCCGCGCGTGCTGGTGTCGGTGCAGCTTGTCAGCGAGGCGATCCGGCGCGCCGGCAGCGACGATCCGACCAGGGTCGCCTTTGCGCTGGAGGGCCTGCAGATGCGCACCGCGCTGGGCGAGGTGGCGATGCGCAAGAGCGACCACCAGTTGCTGCTGCCGCAAGTGGTATCGACGGTGGCACCGGTCGACGGCAAGACGGTGAAGGTCGGTGCGGAAGGCACGCAGTACGGCTTCCGGCTCAACAGCACCACGCCGGCCAAAGCGCTGGACCTGCCCTCGGCATGCCGGATGAAGCGGCCCGCAGGCACCTGAGGCACCTGAGGCACCTGAGGCACCTGAGGCACCTGGACCAGCCGGCTCAGTTAGCCTCGGCCGCCTTGCCGCCCGCGGTCAGCGTATCGACGCGCGTCGCTGGCGGTGCCAGCCGGCGCAGCGCGGCCTCGCGCTGCGCCGCGGGCAGCGCGCCGATGCGGCCGGCCTCGGCATAGAAGCGGCGCCAGTCGCCGCCGCACTGGACCAGCAGCGCGGTAAAGGCCGGCACCCATTGCTGATAGGTAGCCACCGCCGCAAGGTGGGCGTTGGTCAGTTGCTGGTCGAACCAGCGGTCATAGCCGGTGTAGCCGCCCCACTCCGTCTTCAGCCGCGCGTATTGCGCGCGCAGGTCGGCGAAGATCCGGGCCTTCTCCTCGCGCTTGGCGGTGTCGTCCAGCGGCGTCAGGTACAGCGCCGCCAGCCGGTCGCGGGTGGCGAGCAGCAGCGCGCGGAACTGCTGGCGCCGCGCATCGTACTGGCGATAGCTGGCGCGCGCGTCCTCCGAGGCGTCCTCGGCCAGCCAGCGCTCCACGCCCGCCGCCTCTACCGCGGTGGCGAAGGATTCGTTGAAGGCGGTGTCGTTGCGCACGTAGACCACCTGGTGCGCCAGCTCGTGGAAGATCAGCCGTGCCAGCTCGCCTTCGGGCAGGTAGACGAAGGTGTTGAGCAGCGGATCGTCGAAATAGCCCAGCGTTGAATACGCGGGGATGCCGGCCACATAGGCCTCGTAGCCGTTGCGGCGCAGGCTCCGCGCGTACTGCTCGGCATCGGACTGCGCGTAGTAGCCGCGATAGCTGATGCAGCCGACGATGGGGAAGCACCACTTGCGCAGCTCCATCGACAGCTCGGGTGTGGCAAACACGCTCCACACCACGTAGGGCCGATGCAGGTTGGCGTAGCGGCGGTAGCTGCCGTTGTCGGGCAGCTTCAGCTCGCGCGAGGCAAAGTCGCGGATGCGTCCTGCCAGCGCCAGCCGCTGCGCCAGGCGCGCGTCGTTGGCGTCGCGCGCGCTGGCGATGGCGTCGTTCAGCGACTGCGCCTGCGCCATCACGCCGAGGTGGCCGCCGATGGACTGCGCGTAGTAGCCCACGGTATCGCAGCCGGCCGTCAGCAGGGCCAGTGCCGCCACCCCCGTCGCCGCCAGGATTGCCGCCCCGCGCCGGCGGCCGGGCCGCGGCTTCATGCCCCACCTCATGCCGTCAGCACTGCCCCTTCCGTGCAGGGTTCGACCTGCACCAGGCAGTCATAAAACACCGGCGCGCGGCCGAGGTCGGTCAGGCGCTGGCTGGTCAGCTCGTTGGCGTTCTTGCCGTCCGATGCGAGCTTCTTCCACCAGATCGACAGCCCCACCACCAGCCCGCGCCGGGCGCGGTCGGTGACGCGGGCGCGCGCCACCATGCTGCCGCGGTCGTTGAAGGCGCGCACCATCGCGCCGTGGACGATGCCGCGCTCGGCGGCGTCGGCCGGGTGGATGTCCAGGTGCGGCTCGCCCTCGGTGGCGCGCAGGCTGTCGACGTTGACGAAGGAGCTGTTGAGGAAGTTGCGCGCCGGCGGCGAGATCATCGCCAGCGGATAGCGCGCCGCCAGCGCCGGCGCGGTCAACGGGGCCTCGTACTGCGGCACGTAGTCGGGCAGCGGGTCGAGGCCGTCGCGCAGCATCGGCTCCGAATAGAACTGGCATTTGCCGGTGGCCGTCGGGAAGCCGCCGTTGGCGAACGGCGCCGCCGGCAAAGCCAGCTTCTGCCAGCCCTGCTCCTTCAGCGATTCCCACGTAATGCCGGCGGCGCGCGCATCGCCCGGGATGATGGCCTGCGCGGCGATGGCCTCGTCGCTGTCGGCAAAGCACGGGTCATTGAAGCCCATGCGCTGCGCCAGCCGGCGGAAGATATCGGTGTTTGGCAGCGCCTCGCCCATCGGTGCCACCGCGGCGTTGTTGGCGAGGAAATAGGTGTGGCCGTAGGCCTTGTGAATGTCGGTGTGCTCGAGCTGCGTGGTGGCCGGCAGCAGGATGTCGGCGTAATCGGCGGTGTCGGTACGGAAGTGCTCCAGCACCACCGTGAACAGGTCTTCACGCGCGAACCCTTCGGCCACCTTGCCCGATTGCGGCGCCACCGCGACCGGGTTGCTGTTGTAGACCACCACGGCTTCGATGCGCGGCGCGCCGTCCCTGGCGGGATCCAGCAGCGCATCGCCGATGGTGCTCATATTGACGATGCGCGGCAGCGTCGTCGGCCAGCCCGGCAGCAAGTCCGGGCGTTGCAGCGCGGCTTCGTTGACCGGGAAGAAGCCCGAGGTCGATAGCTGCAGTCCGCCCGCTGCATCGCGCCACGCACCGACCAGCGACGGCAGGCACGCCACCGCGCGCACCGCCTGGCCGCCGCCATGTACCCGCTGCATGCCGTAGTTCAACCGGATCGCCACCGGCTGGCGCTCGCGCACCGCCAGCTTGCCGTAGAGGCCGGCCAGCCATTCGATGTCCTCGACCGGAATGCCGCAGATCCCGGCGGCACGTTCCGGACTGTAAGCCTGCGCGCGCTCGCGCAGCGCCTCGAAGCCCACGGTGTGGCGCTCGATGTAGTCGTGGTCGAGCAGGTCGTCGCGGATCAGCACATGGATCATCGCCAGCGCCAGCGCGCCATCGGTACCGGGCATCGGCGCGATATGGCGGTGGCACTTCTCGGCGGTCAGCGAGCGGTACGGGTCGATCGCCACCAGCGTGGCGCCGCGCCGCTTGGCCTCCTGCGCGCGCGTCCAGAAATGCAGGTTCGAGGCGATTGGGTTGCCGCCCCAGATGATCACCAGCCGGGCATCGGCCACGTGCTCCATGTCCATGCCGACGCTGGCGCCATAGGTGTAGCGCAGCGCGGTAGCGCCGGCGCTGGCACAGATGGTGCGATCGAGCCGCGACGCACCGAGCTTGTGGAAGAAGCGCGCGGCCATGCTCTCGCCCTGCACCAGGCCCATGGTGCCGGCGTAGCTGTACGGCACAATGGCTTGCGGATCACGCGCGGCGATCGCCTGCAGGCGGGTGGCGATGGTATCGAGCGCCTCGTCCCATGAGATGGGCGCGAACTTGCCTTCGCCTTTCTTGCCGACGCGCTTCATCGGCGTCAGCAGCCGGTCCGGATGGTAGGTGCGCTCTGTATAGCGCGACACCTTGGTGCACAGCACGCCCTGGGTGCCCGGGTGGTCGGGATCGCCCGCGACCTTGACGGCACGGCCGTCCTCGACGGTGACGAGCAAGGCACAGGTGTCTGGGCAGTCATGCGGGCAGGCGGCGCGGACAATGCGGGAAGCCATGGGATCTCCGGGGCGGTCGTTTTGTTCGATTGTACGGAACAGGAGGGACTGGCGCAGGCCGGCGTGGTATGGGGCTTGCGCCGCGCCGGCGGGGCGGCGCGTCCCCGTCCGTGCGGGGCGATGGCGGGGAGTATCTCGGCCCGATTGTATTCGATTATGATGTGCCGGCGCGCCCTGCCGCACCACGCCGGCGCAGACCGGCCAACAGCGGCGAACGGGTAATCACACGGGTAACCGAACCACAAATTTTGCGGGGGTTTATGTCTTTCCGATCCGGGGTCAATGGCCGGCTTGCCGGCCTGCTGGTGGCGTGCGCCATCGGCACGGGCGGCGCATCCGGCGCCGCCTTCGCCAACACGGCGGCAAGTGCCGCCACAGCCGAAAGCGGCGTCACCGCCGACACCATCCTGCTGGGACAATCGGCCGCGTTGACCGGGCCCGCTGCTTCCCTCGGCAAGCAGATGAACGCGGGTGCACGGCTGTATTTCGATCACATCAACCAGCAGGGCGGCATCTACGGGCGCAAGATCCGGCTCGAGGCGCTGGACGACTACTACGAGCCGGAGCCGGCGGCCAGGAACACGAAGAAGCTGATCGAGGAAGCCCGCGTCTTCGCCCTGTTCGGCTACGTCGGCACACCCACCAGCCAGGCCGCGCTGCCGCTGGCGATCCAGGCGAAGGTGCCCTTCTTTGGCCCGTACACCGGCGCGCGCTCGGTGCGCGAGCCGCGCAACCGCTACGTCTTCCACGTCCGCGCCGGCTACAACGAGGAAGCCACGGCGATCCTGCGCCAGATCCAGACCACCGGCCTGAAACGGGTGGCCGTGGTCTACAACGACGATGCCTACGGCAAGGCCGAGCTGGAGGAACTGGAACGCGCGCTGAAGACCGCGGCCGACAGCGGCGTGCAGCTGGTCTCGCGCGAGGGCGTGGTGCGCAACACGATGGAGATCGGCGACGCCATGCAGGGCGTGATGAAGGCGAATCCCGACGCCGTGGTGATGATCAGCGCGTACCGCACGGCCGGCGCCTTCGTCAAGGAAGCGCTGCGCCGCGGCTACAACGGCCAGTTCTACAACGTCTCGTTCGTCGGCACGCAGGCGCTGGCCAACGAGGTCGGTGCCAAGGGCAGCGGCGTGGTCATCTCGCAGGTGATGCCGCATCCGGGCAATGCGACGCTGCCGGTGGTGCGCGAATACCTGCGCCTGTTGCAGGCCGCCGGCAAGCCCCATGACTTCGATTACGCCAGCATCGAGGGCTTCGTCGCCGCCAAGGCTTTTACCGAAGGCTTGCGCCGCGCGGGGAAGGACCTGACCCGCGAAAAGCTGGTGACGGCGCTGGAATCGATGCGCAGCTATGACCTGGGCGGGTTTATCGTCAACTTCACGCCGGAGAACCACGTGGGGTCGAAGTTTGTAGAGATGACGATTATTAATTCGAAGGGACAGGTGATTCGCTGACGCGCTCAACCTGACCTGGTGTTTGCTCCCCTCTCCCATCAATGGGAGAGGGGAGAAAACCAGCGCGAGTTGAAACGCCCTACTTCATGTCATTCAAATGACACGCCGAAAACCGCATCGGCGCAATCTCCTTCAACATCGGCTGCTCCTCCCGGCAACGCGGCATCGCATACGGGCAACGCGGATGGAAATGGCAGCCCGATGGCGGATTCAGCGGCGACGGGATCTCGCCGCGGATCGCCACATAGGTCTTGCGCGCGACCTCCAGCTTGGGCGCCTCCGCCAGCAGTGCCTGCGTATAAGGATGATTGGGCGCGGCAAATACGTCCTCGGTCGGCGCCGACTCCACCACCCGTCCCAGGTACATGATCACCACGCGGTCGCTGATGTGCTTGACCACGCCCAGGTCATGGCTGATGAACAGGTAGGTCAGGTTCAGCTCTTCGCGCAGCCGCATGAACAGGTTCAGCACCTGGGCCTGGATCGACACGTCCAGCGCCGCCACCGACTCGTCGCAGACCAGGAATTCCGGCTTGACCGCCAGCGCCCGCGCAATGCCGATGCGCGCGCGCTGCCCGCCGGAGAACTGGTGCGGGAAGCGCCGCAGCACGGTCGGGTCCATGCCGACGCGCACCAGCATGTCTTCGACATACCCCTTCTGCGCCGACCGTTCGACCATGCCATGTACCACCGGCGCCTCGCCGACGATATCCAGCACGCGCAGCCGCGGATTGAGCGAGGCGTACGGGTCCTGGAAGATCATCTGGATCGCAAGCTGCTTTTCGCGGCGCTTGTCCGGCGGCAGGTGGTCGAGGTTGATGCCCCGCCAGTAGCGCTCGCCCTCCGTCAGCGAATGCAGGCCCACCGCCATGCGGCCCAGCGTGGATTTGCCGCAGCCAGACTCGCCCACCAGGCCCACCACTTCGCCGGCCTGGATGCTCAGGTCGACGCGATCGACCGCATGCACCACCTCTTCGCGCGCATGGGCGCCGAACAGGTTGGCGATGCGCGCCGCGGCGTCGAGCGATTTGACGAAGCGCTTGGACACGCCGAGCAGCTCCAGGATTGGCGCGGGCGGCGTGGTTTTCTCCTCAGCGGCAGGATTCGACATCGGTCGGGATTGCAGTTCAGTCGCGCTCATGCCGCCTCCTGGTTGGCCAGCACCGGATGGAAGCAGCGCAGGCGTCGGCCGTCACCGGCGGTTTCAAGCGGCGGCTCGGTCTTGCAGACGGCGGTCGCGTAAGGGCAGCGCTCGCGGAAGGAACAGCCGCCTGGCAGGTTCAGCAGCGACGGCGTCATGCCGGGGATCTGCCGCAGCGGCGTGCCGCGCGGATTGCGTGACGGCGCCGAGCCGATCAGCCCGTGTGTGTAGGGATGCTCCGGATGCTCCAGCACCTGGCGCACATTGCCCGCTTCCACGATCTTGCCCGCGTACATCACGCACACGGTATCGGCCAGTCCCGCCACTACCGACAGGTCGTGCGTGATCCAGATCAGCGCGGTGCCCGATTCGCGGCACAGCGTCTGCATCTCGTACAGGATCTGGCCCTGGATGGTGACGTCCAGCGCCGTGGTAGGTTCGTCGGCAATGATCAGGTCGGGCTTGTTCAGCAGCGCGATGGCGATCGCCACGCGCTGGCGCATGCCGCCCGAGAACTGGTGCGGATAGGCCTGCAGGCGCTCGTCCGGCGACGGGATGCCGACCCGCGCCAGCGCATTGCGCGCGCGCTCGCGCGCCACCGCCTTGCCCACGTTCTCGTGCGCCAGCACCGCTTCGATCATCTGCGTGTCGATGCGCAGGACCGGGTTCAGCGTCATCATCGGGTCCTGGAAGATCATCGCGATGCGGTTGCCGCGCACGTCGCGCTGTTGCGCCGGCGTCAGCGCACGCAGGTCGCGCGTGACGCCGTCGCGGCTGGTCAGCGCGATGCGCCCGTCGACGATCTTGCCGGGCGCGTCGATCAGCCCCATGATCGAATAGCCGGTCATGGACTTGCCCGAACCGGACTCGCCCACCAGCCCCATGATCTCGCCGCGGCCCACTGAGAAGGACACGTCGTCGACGGCCTTGGCGATGCCGCCGCGTGTGTAGAAATGCGTCTTCAGGTGTTCGACCACCAGTGTCGGCTGTGCCATGTTCCGCTCCCTCCTTATTGCGTCTGCAGGCGCGGGTTCAGCACGTCGCGCAACTGGTCGGCCACCAGGTTCATCGCGACGATGGTGACCACCAGCGCGATGCCCGGGAAGAAGCTGATCCAGTATTTGCCCGACAGCATGTACTGCTGGCCGTTGGAGATCAGCGAGCCCAGCGACGGCTCGGTGACCGGCACGCCCAGCCCGAGGAAGGACAGCGTCGCCTCCAGCGTGATCGCCGAAGCCACCTGCAGCGCCGCGATCACGATCAGCGGCGGCAGGCAGTTGGGCAGCAGGTGGCGGAACATGATGCGCGCCGGCGGCAGCCCCAGGCAGGTGGCGGCCTCGATATATTCCTTGCGCCGCTCGACCAGCGCCGCGCTGCGCGTGGTGCGCGCGTAATAGGCCCACTGCACCGCCACCAGCGCGATCACGATATTGCCCAGCCCCGGGCGCAGGAACGCCAGCAGGATCAGCGCCAGCAGGATCGGCGGGAACGACAGCTGCAGGTCGGCCACGCGCATGATGAAGGCCTCGGTGCGCCCGCCCAGGAAGCCGGCCAGCAGCCCGAGCGTGGCGCCCAGCAGCAGCGCGATCACGGTGCTGACCACGCCCACGCCGATGCTGATGCGCAGCCCGTACATCACCGCCGACAGGATGTCGCGGCCCTGCTCGTCCGACCCCAGCAAAAAGGTCATGCCGTTGCCGGCCTGCTCCCCCGGCGCCAGGCGCGCGTCGAGCACGTCCAGCGTGGCGAGGTCGTACGGGTTCTGCGGCGCGAGCCACGGCGCGAAGATCGCGATCAGGATGATGGTTACCAGCGTGGCCAGCCCGGCCACGGCGATCTTGCTCGAGAAGAACTCAGCGGCAAAGCGCCGCCACGGCGATTGCTCGCGCGCCGCGGCGGGAGCACCGGGCAGGCCCGGCGCGTCGTTCGGCGTCGGGTCCGGTTGTTCGACAGATACGGCAGTCATGGCTCAGCCCTTGTTGTCGGCAATGCGCACGCGGGGATCCAGCATGCTGTAGATGATGTCCACCACCAGGTTGATCAGGATAAACAGCGTCACGATCACCATCAGGTAGGCGACGATCACCGGCCGGTCCAGCAACTGGATCGAGTCGATGATGAGCTTGCCCATGCCGGGCCAGGCGAAGATGGTCTCGGTCACGATCGCAAAGGCGATGATCGAGCCGAACTGCAGCGCGATCACCGTGACGATCGGGATCAGGATGTTCTTCAGCACATGCACGCCGACGATGCGGGTATTGGACAACCCCTTGGCGCGCGCGAACTTGACGTAGTCCTGCAGCATCGCCTCCTGCGTGCCGGCGCGCGTGAGCCGGATCACCATGGCGATATTGAGCAGCGACAGCGTCACCGCCGGCAGGATCAGGTGGCGGATGCCGTCGGTGGTCAGGAAGCTGAGCGGGATGCCGAGCACGCGCACGGTCTCGCCGCGCCCGTTGGACGGCAGCCAGCCGAGCTGCACCGCGAACACCATGATCAGCATCAGCCCGACCCAGAAGGTAGGCAGCGAGAAGCCCAGGATCGACACCGTCATGATCGACTTGCCGGCCACGCCGTTGGGCCGCAGCCCGGCCCACAGGCCCAGCGGGATGCCCAGCACGATCGCCAGCAGGATGGCGCAGATGGCCAGCTCCATGGTGGCGGGCATGCGCTCGAAGATCAGCTTGAGTGCCGGGGTGCCATGTGCGAACGAGGTGCCCAGATTGCCTTGCAGCGCGTTCTGCAGGAACACCCAGTACTGCTCCCACAGCGGCTTGTCCAGACCAAGCGCCGCGATGGTGCGCTTGATGTCCTCCTGGTCGGCCTGCGGGTTGATCAGGATGTCGACGGGATTGCCGATGGCAAAGACGCCGAGGAAAACCAGCAGTGACATGACAAAGAGCACGACCACGCTCTGCATCAGGCGCCGGATGATAAAGACCAGCATATTGAAACCACTATCCTTTCGCGCAGGAACGCGCGCCACCATCCCTGGGCAGCGCGAGAGCGCTTCCCGGGGATGGCGCGGCAGCCGTACGCGGCACCGCTAACGTCGCCAGCAGGTAGCCGGCACCCGTAGCTTACTGGGGCTTGAAGTTATGCGCGTAGGTGCGCTCGTCGGTACGCGGCACGTACACGATGCCCTTCTGCGTGGCCCAGGTGGTGACCTGCTGGTGGATCGGGATGATACCGCCATCGTTGATCGCGATCGCGGTGGCTTCCTGCAGCAGCTTGGAGCGCTCGCCGTCATCCACGGTAGACAGTGCCTTCTCCAGCACCGTGTCCATCTTGGGGTTGCAGTACTCGCCCCAGTTGGTGGTGCCGAAGCCCTTCTTGCTGTCTTCGCACGCCAGCAGCGCGCGCAGCGGAGAACTGACCTCGCCCGTCTGTGCGCCCCAGCCCAGCAGCCCGAACGACCACTCGTGCTTGATGCCCTTGGACGAGTACGTCGCCATCGGCATGCCCTCCACCTTGGTGGCGATGCCGATGCGGGTCAGGTTCTGCGCGATGGTCTGCGCGATCTTCTCGTCGTTGACGTAGCGGTTGTTGGGCGTATGCAGCGTCACGCCGAAGCCGTTCGGGTAGCCCGCGTCGGCCAGCAGCTTCTTGGCGCCCTCGGGGTCGTACTTGACCGTCTTCAGGTTGGGGTTGTAGCCGAACAGCGTGGGCGGCACCAGGTTGTTGGTCGGCTCGGACAGGCCTTCCATCAGCCGGTCCTTGATGCCCTGCCGGTTGATGGCCATGCTGATGGCGTTGCGCACGCGCGCATCCTTCAGCGGATTCTTGTCCATCGGCGCGCCTTCCTTCGTCGTGACATAGGGCGACTTGTCGCGCTTGGCATCGAAGAACAGGTAGATCACGCGGTGCGAGATCTTGGAGAAGAACGACAGCTTGGGATCCTTGCGCACCTTGGGCAGGTCGGGCGTGGGCACGTTCTCGATCGCCTGCACGTCGCCCGACAGCAGCGCCGCCAGGCGCGTGGCCGGATTCGGGATAAAGCGCAGCGTCACCTTCTCCCAGGCTGGCTTCGGGCCCCAGTAGTTGTCGTTGCGCACCAGCTCGACCCGGTCGTCGCGCGCATAGCTGACGAACTTGAACGGGCCGGTGCCGATCATGCCCTTGCCTTGCGCGAAATCGTCGGAGCTCAGTCCCTGCGTGGCCTTTTTCTGCACGATGAAGATCGACGTGAGGTCGTTCAGCATCAGCGGATACGGCTGGTTGGTGGTGAGCTGGATGGTGTACTTGTCGATCACCTTCTTGTTGATGATCGCCTTGGTGTAGACGTCGAACTTGCCGGGGCTGTTCTGGATCGTGGCGGGGCGGTCGAGCGACCAGACGATGTCTTCGGTGGTCAGTTCCGAGCCGTCGTGGAACTTCACGCCCTTGCGGATCTTGAATTCCCAGGTCAGGTTGTTGACCAGCTTCCAGGACTCGGCCAGGCCCGGGATGATGCGGCTGTCCGGGTCCATCTTGGTCAGCGAATCGAACACGTGCTCCGACACGTTGATATTGGAGAACAGGTTGTAGAAGTGCGGATCCATCGAGGTCGGCGGAGAACTCATGGCCAGTTTGAGGTCCGCTGCCTGGGCGGTGCCGGCGAATGCGAGGCCAAGGGCCCCGGTCACCGCGACAGCACCAATTGCCTTCTTGAACGTGCGAAGGGACATCGCGCAATTCTCCCTGTAGGAAGTGAAGCAGACGTTAGGATCGGCAAGGCGCCAGGCCGCGGGTCACGCGGCTGGCGCTGCGTTTTGGTGCGGTGGCGCAGACGCAAAACGATGAAATTGCCGGCCGGGCACTTCAAGCATGAACTGTTCCAGCAGTGCACATGCCGCCGCAATGCGGGGAAACCCACCCGCGTGGCATATTGCACCGCGCCAAACCGGCAGCGGCGCAGAAATCGCCGCATTTTGGCGCTTTGCGAGAGGGCATCGTATGATCGGGGTATCCAACGCCAACGAACGCCAACGTCGCGTAGCCCCGCCACCATGAAGCTCATTCCCGAAATCCTTCAGGCGCAAGCCGAAATCCAGGCGATCCGCCGCGACATTCACGCCCACCCGGAACTCTGCTTCGAGGAACAACGCACCGCCGATGTGGTCGCGCGCAACCTGGAGTCGTGGGGCATCGAAGTGCATCGCGGCCTGGGCACCACCGGCCTGGTCGGAGTGATCCGCAATGGCAACAGCGGGCGCACCATCGGCCTGCGCGCCGATATGGACGCGCTGCCGCTGCAGGAAGCCAACACCTTCGGCCACCGCTCGCAGCATGCGGGCAAGATGCACGCCTGCGGCCATGATGGCCACACCGCGATGCTGCTCGGCGCGGCGCGCCACCTGGCGCAGCACAAGCCCTTCGACGGCACAGTGCACCTGATCTTCCAGCCAGCCGAGGAAGGTGGCGGCGGCGCGCGCGAGATGATCAAGGACGGGCTGTTCGAGCGCTTCCCGTGCGATGCGGTGTTCGGCCTGCACAACTGGCCGGGCATGCCGGTCGGCGCTTTCGGCACGCGCGCGGGCCCGCTGATGGCATCGAGCAACGAGTTTCGCATCGTCGTGCGCGGCAAGGGCGCGCATGCGGCAATGCCGCATAACGGCAACGACCCGGTCTTTACCGCGGCGCAGATCGTGTCGGCGCTGCAAGGCATCATTACGCGCAACAAGCGCCCCATCGATACCGCGGTGATCTCCGTTACCCAGTTCCACGCCGGCGACGCCACCAATATCGTGCCGGACCAGGCCTGGATCGGCGGCACGGTGCGCACGTTCACGGTGCCGGTGCTCGACCTGATCGAACGGCGCATGGAAGAGGTGGCGCGCGCGGTGGCGACGGCATTCGACTGCACCATCGAATACGAATTCCACCGCAACTATCCGCCCACCATCAACAGCGAAGCGGAGACCGGCTTTGCCACGTCAGTGGCGGCGGAGCTGGTCGGTGCGGCCAATGTCGACAGCAATGTCGAGCCCACCATGGGTGCCGAGGATTTCTCCTTCATGCTGCAGCACAAGCCCGGCTGCTACCTGTTCCTCGGCAACGGCGACGGTGCGCACCGCGAATCGGGACACGGCATGGGGCCCTGCATGCTGCACAACCCGAGCTACGATTTCAACGATGAGTTGCTGCCAGTCGGCTCGACCTTCTTCGTGCGGCTGGTGGAGAAGTGGCTGGCGCCTGCGTGACAGCGGGTCACCGATAACGACAATAAACGACGATAACTGGGGAGCTTCTGCGATGGGCCGCTCGGCGCTGGATCGCGAGACGGCGCGCAGCTTTGCGCGCGTGGCACTGGACAATGTCCTGCGCCGCTATCCTTACAAGCTGGATCACATGATGGCCGGTCCCGGCGACGTGGCCGAGCCTGCGACCTGGCATCCCGTGTTTTGCGGCAGCTATGACTGGCATTCCAGCGTGCATATGCACTGGCTGCTGGTGCGGCTGCTGGCGCTGTTTCCGGACCTGGAGGAAGCGCCGCGCATCCGCGAGACGCTCGATGCGCAATTGCGGCCGCAGAATATCGCGGTCGAGCTCGACTATTTCCATCGGCCCGCATCGCGCACTTTCGAGCGCCCGTATGGCTGGGGCTGGGTGCTGAAGCTGCAGGCGGAGCTGCTGGCGTTGTCGCAGCAAGATGCGCAGGCGGCGAGCTGGGCCTCTGCCTGCGCGCCGCTGGCCTCGCACCTTGCGCGCCAACTGGCCGAATTCCTGGATGTCGCCGATTTCCCGGTGCGCACCGGCACGCACTTCAACAGCGCCTTCGCGCTGGTGATGGCGCTGGCCTATGCGCGGGTGCAGCAGGATCCCGCGCTGCGCCGCGCCATCGTGCGGCGCGCCCACCGCTGGTTCGCACATGATCGGAAGTATCCGGCGCGCTATGAACCGGGCGGCGATGAGTTCCTGTCCGGCGGCATGACCGAAGCCGTGCTGATGCACGCCGTCATGGACGGTTGCGCGTTTGCGGAATGGTGGGAACTGTTCGTGCCGGGGCAGGCGGAGCTGGCCAACTGGCTGACGCCGGTGGAAGTCGCCAACCGCACCGATCCCAAGACCTCGCACCTGGACGGCCTCAACCTGTCGCGTGCGTGGTGCTGGCGCTTGCTGGAGCCATCGCTGCCCGAGGCGCTGCGGCCGCTGGCGATCCGCGCGTGGTCGGACCATATCGACGCTTCGCTCGCGCAGGCGGTCGAAGGCCATTACGTGTCCACGCACTGGCTGGCCTCGTTCGCGGTACTGGCGCTGGCTGAGCCGGTCGGCGGCTGACTGTTGGTTGTGCCGGGGCGCTGGCTTCAGTCCAGCGCAATATCCCCGTACCAGGACTCCACCTTGCTCTTGGTGTTGTCGGTATCGGTCATGATGCCGACCGCGATGACGCGGCCCGGATCGCTGCCGAACGCCTTGCGGTAGTCGGCGCGCAGGTCGCGCTCATGGCATCGCCACTCATTGGCGTGCTTCATGCCGCTATCTACCACGATCATGCGCACACGGTCAGTGTGCGGATTCGCCACCACCGAGCCTTCGGGACGCTTGCCGCCCCAGATGTACATCAGCGTGGCGTAAGGCATTTCTCGGCCGGTGGTCAGCCGGGCCATCTCGTACATCAACTGGTCTTTCAGCGGCAGGCCGCCCTTGTCGCCATCGAAGGCAACGAACAGGCGCAGCGGCGAATCCTCGCGCGGACCGTGGCTGTTGTCAGCGTTGCGGATGATGCCGCTGGTCTTCCAGGTCCAGCGCAGCATGCCGGCATCGCGGTCGCGCAGCGGCACGTAGAGGCCGGAGGCCGAACTTTCGGCCTGCGCATGGACGACCACGCGCTGGTCGACCTCGACCATCGAATAGCGGGTCGGGGTCTTGTTTCGGTTGATGGTCCACGGTTGCCAGCCGCCGGGAAGCTGGCCGCGGCGCGGCGCGGCGGAGAACAGCGGCAGCGTGGCGAGGGTAGGCAGCGGCGCTGCGTCGGCGTCGGCGTCGGCGTCGGCGTCGGCGTCGGCGTCGGCGTCGGCGTCGGCGCCATCTTCACCGGCGTCCGCTTCGGCAGCGCGGGCATTGGCTGTGGCAAGCGCGTCGACCACCGGGACGGCCCGCGGTTCGGCAACGGCCTGGGCCGCCGCGTATGCGGCCATCCGTTCGGCGAAGGCCTGGCAATCGACCGCCGAAGCACTGGCAGCCGCAATGGCCGGCTCGCCAGTGGGTACCGCTGAAACGGGAGGAGTGGATGCGCATCCTGCCAGCAGCAGCGCGCCGGCGGCGCCAGTGAAAACCAGCCGAAACACCTTGGCCGTCATGTAACCCCTCGAAACCCGAAACCGGCCCTGCTCTCTCGGCTAAGGCCTGGCTATTGCTGTTGCAAACGACGTCGTGCCGCGTGCGGGCACTTGGGTGTCGAACATAGCAGAAGCCGTGCGGTGCCGGAATGCCGGCCGACCCGCGATGCAGCGCGAAAACAACGGAAGGAGGTTACTGTGAGGGGCCCGATCGTTTCGAGCGCCCAAAAAGCAAAAACCCCAGCCTTTGTGGGCTGGGGTTCTGCGGTATAAGAGCCTGGCGATGACCTACTTTCACACGGGTAATCCGCACTATCATCGGCGCGGAGTCGTTTCACGGACCTGTTCGGGATGGGAAGGGGTGGTTCCAACTCGCTATGGTCACCAGGCATGAGGGGTTGC
>NZ_JBEFLI010000091.1:0-23950 GCF_040578825.1 Cupriavidus necator
GTGCTGTACATGATCGCGATGTGAACGCTGCGCTAAATATCCTTGCCCGATCGGGACATCGATCGCCTGCAGAGGGAATCTCCTCCCTTTAGGGAGGAGAGGATGTCAAAGCCCCGCTGGTACGACGACGAGAGAGTCATGCTCAGGCATTCGCCGTCTCCTGCCGCGCCCGGCGTGTGCTGGTATTGGCCTCCGGGTACACGGCGCGTTGGAATGGTTCGATGCCGATGCGGCCGACCACGTCGACAAAGCGCTCGGCTTCGCTGTCCCGATGCGACAGATAAGTCTCGATCAGCCGTTCCACCACATCCGGAACCTCCTCCTGGGCGAAGGACGGCCCGATGATGCGGCCGATGGCCGCGCCGCCGGCCGCTGCGCCATCCGTGCGGTCCTGCCCGTCGCCGCCGTTCTGCCGGCCACCGATGGTGATCTGGTACCAGGCCTCGCCGGCCTTGTCGACGCCCAGGATGCCGATGTGGCCGATATGGTGATGCCCGCAGGAATTGATGCAGCCCGAGATGTTCAGGTCCAGCTCGCCGATGTCATGCACATGGTCGAGATCGTCGAAGCGTTCCTGGATGGCCTGCGCCAGAGGGATCGAAACCGCATTGGCCAGCGAGCAGAAATCCCCGCCGGGGCAGGCGATGATGTTGGTGATCATGCCGATGTTTGGCGTGGCCAGCCCCGCGGCGTCCAGTCCCTGCCACAAGGCGTGGAGGCCGCTGCGACGTACGTCGGCAAGGATCAGGTTCTGCTCATGGGACACGCGCAGTTCACCAAAGCCGTGGCGCTCGGCCAGGTCGGCCATGATGTCCATCTGTGCGGCGGTGATATCGCCGGGCGCCTGGCCGGTTGCCTTCAGCGATGCCGTGACGGCCGCGTAGCCGGGCACCCGGTGCGGATGCACATTGCTTTTCAGCCAGC
Source organism: Cupriavidus necator (assembly GCF_040578825.1). Taxonomy (GTDB): domain Bacteria; phylum Pseudomonadota; class Gammaproteobacteria; order Burkholderiales; family Burkholderiaceae; genus Cupriavidus; species Cupriavidus necator_E. The sequence goes on from NZ_JBEFLI010000091.1 coordinate 925, forward strand.
GACGGAAGGCTCGGTCGGTCCCGGCCAGTTCGGCCGCTGCATCCGGTTCGTCCGCGGCGGCGGGGTCATAAGGGGGCGTAGTGAAGCGCGCCGCGATCGACGCGACGAACGCTTCGGATACGGTGTCCGGGCCGCCGCGTATGCGTTGCCACTGTTCTTCCACCTGCGCTCGGAAGACCTCGGGGGTCAGGTCTTTCACCAGGATCTTGATGCGTGCCTTGTATTTGTTGTCGCGCCGGCCGTGCAGATTATAGACCCGCAGCGTGGCCTGCAGGTAGGTCAGCAGGTCTTGCCAGTGGATGAAAGGGTTGATCAGCTTGCCGACCATCGGGGTGCGTCCCATGCCGCCGCCAACCCAGACCTTGAAGCCGGTCTGGCCGTCCTGCTCGACCGCCTGCAGCCCGATGTCATGAACGCCGACCGCGGCCCGGTCCGTCTTCGCGCCGCTGATGGCGATCTTGAATTTGCGCGGCAGGAACGCGAATTCCGGATGCAGAATCGACCATTGCCTGACGATCTCGCACCACACCAGCGGATTCACCAGTTCGTCGGGGGCGATGCCGGCAAAGTGGTCGGTGGTGGTACTGCGGATGCAGTTGCCGCTGGTCTGGATGGCATGCATCTGGACCGTGGCCAGCTCCGCGAGGATGGCGGGTGCATCCTCCAGCCGGGGCCAGTTGAACTGCAGGTTCTGCCGCGTGCTGAAATGCCCGTAGCCGCGATCCCAGCGGCGCGCGATCTCCGCCAGCTTGCGCAACTGGCGTGACGACAGCATGCCATAGGGAATGGCCACGCGCAGCATGGGCGCATGACGCTGGATATACAGGCCGTTCTGCAGCCGCAGCACGCGGAACTCTTCCTCGCTGAGTTCGCCGGTCAGGAAGCGGCGCGTCTGGCCGGCAAACTGCACGACGCGCTCGTCGACGAGCTGCTGGTCAATGGCGTCATAGATGTACATGGTGGTAAGCCTCCTTGCGCGCGAGCGCTAGTCCTTTGCCCGTGCCCGTTCGATGGACATGTCGGTCGGCATCATGTTGAGATCGGCGTTGTGCATCACCCACAGTGACCCGGCTACGACGATGACGATCAGGAAGCCGGTGCAGGCAAAGATGGCGGTGTTGCCACGCTGGCCGGGACCGGTGCCGAGATGCAGGAAATACACGAGCTGCACCAGCAACTGGGCGACGCAAAGGCCCACAATCAGCGCGATCGCGGCTTGGGTCTGCAGGGCGCCTGCCATCACGGCGGCGAACGACGCCACGGTCAGCGCGACCGACAGCAGCAGCCCGATGGTGTAGCCGAGCACGCTGCCATGCACGGCCGCCTCGTCCGCGTGGACGGAATGAAGATGGGACGGCTTCATGCAAACTCCCGCAGGTAGACGAAGGTGAAGACGCAGATCCAGACCAGGTCCAGGAAGTGCCAGAACAGGCTGAGGCACGCCAGCCGGCGGCGCACGACGTCGTCCAGCCCGAAATGCCGGACCTGGTGGATCATCACGGCGAGCCAGAGCAGGCCGGACGTGACATGCAGCCCGTGCGTGCCGACCAGCGTGAAGAAGGCCGACAGATAGGCGCTGACGCCGGGACCCGCGCCTTCATGCAGCAGATGGGCGAACTCGTAGACCTCGATGACGATGAACAGCACCCCGAGCAGGAACGTCACCGTCAGCCAGCGAATCATCCGCGTCGCGGCCTTGGCGTCCTGCCTGAGCATGGCCAGGCCGAAGGTATAGCTGCTCAGCAGCAGCACCATGGTTTCGGCGAACACGAACGGCAGCTCGAACAACTGCCGCCCGCCGGGGCCTCCGGCGGTGTTCGCGGACAGCACGCCGAAGGTGGCGAACAGCACTGCGAAGATCAGGCAGTCGCTCATCAGGTAGAGCCAGAATCCCAGCGGGGTATGCGAGCCGGCCTCATGATGCTGGTGCGCTGGGTGGTGCGATGAGTGGTGTGCCAGGGTGTGTGCCTCCTCGGACACCGCGTGGCGCAGGGTAGGGGATAGGGTCGGATTCATAGTGTCAGGCAGCTTCCTGCAGTTGTGCATAGCGCGCGCGTTCGATCCGCTCCACTTCGGCGGCCGGCACGTAGTAGTCCACGTCGCGGTCATAGCTGCGCAGGATGAAGGTCGCGATCGCGCCGATCAGCCCAATCGCGGCAATCAGCCACATGTGCCAGACCAGCGCAAAGCACAGCAACAGCCCGAATGCGGACACGATGAAGCCTGCCGCGGTATTACGGGGCATGTGGATGTCCTCGTAGCGCGCAGGCTCCCGCCAGGCGCGGCCCGCCTCCTTGTCGTCCCAGTGCTGTTCCAGCGAGGTGATATGCGGCACGTGCGCGAAGTTGTAGAACGGCGCGGGCGACGCGGTCGACCACTCCAGGCTGCGGCCATCCCACGGGTCGCCGGTCAGGTCGCGGTTCTGCTTGCGGTCGCGGATGCTGACGGCCAGTTGCACCATCATCGCCAGGATGCCGGCACCGATCACGAACGCGCCAACCAGCGCCACCACCAGGTAAGGGTGCCAGTCGACGTTGGCATAGTGGTTCATGCGCCGGGTCATTCCCTTGAAGCCGAGCACGTACAGCGGCATAAAGGCCAGGAAGAAGCCGGTCAGCCAGCACCAGAAGGAGACCTTGCCCCAGAACTCGTTCAGCCTGAAGCCGAACACCTTGGGGAACCAGAAGCTAATTGCAGCCAGGCAGCCGAACAGCACGCCGCCAATGATCACGTTATGGAAATGCGCCACCAGGAACAGGCTGTTGTGCAGCACGAAGTCGGCGCCCGGCACCGCGAGCAGCACGCCGGTCATGCCACCGACGGCAAAGGTCACCATAAAGCCGATGGTCCACATGGTCGAGGTGTGGAAGCGGATCCGGCCCCGGTACATGGTGAACAGCCAGTTGAACAGCTTCACCCCGGTCGGGATCGAGATGATCGAGGTCATGATGCCGAAGAAGGCATTGACGTTCGCGCCCGAGCCCATGGTGAAGAAGTGGTGCAGCCAGACAAAGAACGACAGCACGCCGATCGACGAGGTGGCGTACACCATCGACTTGTAGCCGAACAGCGGTTTGCGCGGGAACGTGGCAATGATCTCGGAGAAGGCGCCGAACGCCGGCAGGATCAGCACGTAGACCTCCGGATGGCCCCAGATCCAGATCAGGTTCACGTACATCATGGCGTTGCCGCCGAGCTCATTGGTAAAGAAGTGCATGCCGAGATAGCGGTCGGCGGTGAGCAGGGCGAGCGTGGCGGTCAGTACCGGGAAGATCGCAACGATCAGGATGTTGGTGATCAGCGCAGTCCAGGTGAAGACCGGCATCTTCATCAGGTTCAGGCCCGGCGCGCGCATGCGCAGGATGGTGACGATGAAGTTGATGCCCGTCAGCGTGGTGCCAAGCCCCGATATCTGCAGAGACCAGATGTAGTAGTCAACGCCGGGCGTCGGGCTGTAGCCGAGCTCGGACAACGGCGGGTACGCGACCCAGCCGGTGGCAGCGAAATCGCCGACGAACATCGACAGCATCACCAATACCGCGCCCATCGCCGACATCCAGAAGCTCAGCGAGTTGACAAACGGAAAGGCGACGTCGCGCGCGCCGATCTGCAGTGGCACGATCACGTTCATCAGGCCCAGCACCAGCGGCGTGGCCACGAAGAAGATCATGATCACGCCGTGGGCGGTGAAGATCTGGTCGTAGTGGTGCGGCGGCAGGTATCCCGCGGCATCGCCATAGGCGATCGCCTGCTGCGCGCGCATCATGATGGCGTCGGCAAAGCCGCGCAGCAGCATCACCAGCGCCAGGATGATGTACATCACGCCGATCTTCTTGTGGTCGACGGAGCAGATCCATTCCTTCCACAGGTACTGCCACTTGCCGTAGTACGTGACGGCGCCCGTCAGTGCGGCGCCCAGCACGATCACGACGGCCAGTGTCCCCATGATGATCGGCTCATGAAGGGGGATGGCGTCGAGGTTGAGTTTTCCAAACATCTTCTTATTGCTCCATGCGGCCAGCAGGCGCCGTCGGCACGCGCTGGAAGGCCTGCAGAGATTCGGGGGATTCCGCGAGGCAGACCTGGCCGCCCGCCTGCATGTATTTGTCGACGACCTGCTCGAACAGCTTCGGCGCGACGGTGGCGTAGAGCGCGACCGGGTCCTTGCTGCTGGGCTGTTCCAGCGTGCGGTAGGTCTTCAGGTCAAGCGCCTGGGCCGAAGCGCGGGCAGACTGGATCCAGGCATCGAACGCCTCGCGCGAGGTTGCCAGGGTCTTGAAATGCATGTCCGAGAAGCCGGGGCCGCTGTAGGCGGCGGACTGACCAAGATAGGTGCCGGGCTGATCGGCGATCAGGTGCAGCCGCGTCTGCATTCCCGCCATGGCATAGACCATGCTGCCCAACTGCGGAATGAAGAACGAATTCATCATCGATTCCGCGGTGATCCGGAAATTGATCGGCGTGCCGACGGGAATTGCAAGCTGGTTGAGCGACGCGACGCCGTACTCGGGATAAATGAAAAGCCATTTCCAGTTCAGGGCGATCACGTCGACCTGGACCGGCTTGACCTGGGATTCCAGCGGCCGATAGGGATCGAGCTTGTGCGTCGAGTCCCAGATCAGCACTGCCAGGCTGGCCACGATCACGCAGGGAATGCCCCAGACCACGATCTCGATTTTGGTCGAGTGCGCCCATTTGGGGGCATAGGTGGCGCTGGTGTTGGTCTCGCGGTAGCGCCAGGCGAACCATAGCGTCAGCACGATCACCGGAATGACGACCATCAGCATGACGAACAGCGAGATCAGGATCAGCGATTTCTCCTGTTCGCCGACGCTGCCCTTTGGCGTTAGCAGCTCGAGATTGCAGCCGCCCAGCAGCGCACTGCCGACTGCTGTCAGCAAAAGCGCCGCGAGGCGGGATGACACATTTAAGGACTTGCGGGGAAGCGGGCCGTGTCGGTTCTTGTTTGCCGGCCCGGCAATAGGTTTGCGCATTTCGGACACCTTGGGTTACGCATCACCGAGGCATCCGCTCATCGGGATTTCCTGTGCGCGTTGTTTAGCGCCGCAGGGCCTCCGCGTGGGTTCAAAGACACGCCCGCGCAACGGTTGTATGGATTCTCGTGATGATGTCTGGCATGCTATAGCAAGACAAAACCCATACATGCGCGACTTTTTCAGCCATGGAACCCATACAACCAAGCGCGGTTGACCCGGTTTGGGATTTAAAGATCACCCGCACCGGCGGCGCCAGGTACCTGCAAATCGTCGAGTACATCGAGCGGGCGATTGCTGACGGGCGCCTGGTCGCCGGAGACCGGGTGCCACCGCAGCGCAGCCTGGCCAATGCGCTGGGTGTGGATCTGACGACCGTGACACGCGCCTATACCGAGTCGAAGCGGCGCCAACTGATCGGCCCGGGGCGCACTGGGGACCTTCGTTGCCGCACCCCGGGCCGAGCTCGCCCGGATCGTCGACATGAGCATGAACGTCCCGCCGCCGCCGGAGGGGCTCGACTTCCAGGATTTGTTGCGGCGCGGCTTGTCGCAGGTGCTGTTGCGCAGCGATCCGCATTTGCTGATGACCTATCAACTGGGTGGCGGCAGCGCATCCGACCGTGCGGCCGGTGCGCTGTGGCTGGCGCAGGTATTCGGACACATCGACACCGAACGGCTCGTGGTTTGTCCCGGCGCACAGACGGCGCTTGCCGCGTTGATCCTCACCCGCACTCGTCCCGGCGAGGCGATCGTGATGGAGCCGCTGGCTTACCCGGGCATCCGTGCCGCAGCGGCCATGCTGGGCCGGCGCGTCGTCGTTGCGAAGTGCGACGCGGACGGGATGATGCCCGACGCGCTGGAAGCCGCGATCGCCGAGGGCGCGACGCTGGCGTACCTGAATCCGACGGCGCAAAACCCGACCACGCATACCATGCCCGCTTCGCGCAGGGCGGAGATCGCCCGGATTGCGGAAAAATCAGACCTGACGTTGCTGGAAGACGATCCCTACTGGCTGCTGACGCCCGGGGCTCCGCCGCCGCTGGCGCATTTTGCGCCGACGCGGACGTACTACGTTTCAACGCTATCCAAGACGCTGAGCCCCGGGTTGCGCACGGCGTATGTGCTGCTACCAGCGGGAAGGCGCGGCGATGACCTGCTCGCTTCGCTGCGCGCCTTTAGTCTGATGTCGGCGCCAGTCACGGCAGCGCTGGCTACGCAATGGATACATGACGGGTCTGCACATCAACTACTCGACGGCATCCGTGCGGAGGCCATCGCGCGATGCGCAATGGCCGACCGGTTCTTGAGCGGAATCGGACAATTGCCCCCCAGTGCAATTCACGCATGGCACCGGCTGCCAGAGCAATGGTCCACGCATCAGCTCACCAAAGCGGCTTTGGCGGAAGACCTGCGGGTGACGCCTTCCGATGCTTTCTGGGAAGGCCACAATCCGCCGAATGCCATCCGCATTTCGTTAGGTGGTGCCCAGGACCGGACGCAGCTGACACAGGCCTTGCGCAAACTCGCGGCATTGCTGGAGCGCAAGCCGGCTCCGGAAGCCGGAATGGTGGTGTGAGCCGCAACGGATGCCAGTGCGATCCGGCTAACGGCGCGCAAGGAAAAAACCGCGCCAAGAGCCGAGGCCTTTGGCGCGCTCAGGATGCCTGACGCAAGCCGCCGCCGCTGGCAAACGCACTCCTCTCCCGCAAGCGGGCCGCAGCTTGGTGCGGCAAGCCACGCTTCCGCACCCGTTACCCGCCCGGACGCCACGGCAAAGGCCATAGAATCTGTGCCATATCGCGCGCCATTGGCCAGATCTGTTCGCTGTCATGGCATGCGTTCGCTGCGCACGCGGTGGCACCCGGCAGGCGGATCGCCCGCAGGGGATGAGCAACAGCCGGCTAACGGCATGGAACAAAGCGATGAGCATGTCGAATGTGATTGCCGATGCCGCGACCAAGCCTGCCCGGCCGACTGCCAACCCCGGCCGTCAAGGGGATCCTGCCCACCATGCCGGTCCTGAGGCGCCAGCCGCGCTCGGGCCCGCTCCTTCCGTCAGGCAGATCCCTGACATCGACGTCGGGGGCGATGCGGCGCAACGCCAGTACCGCCAGCACTGCAATACCGCCAGTATTCCGCTGTTCAGCCAGGCGTGGTGGCTGGACGCCACCGCCGGACCCGCCCACTGGGGCGCTGCCGTGGTGGAGCGCGGTGGCCAGGTGGTCGCAAGCCTGCCTTATGCCCTCCGGCGCATGTACGGGTTCTCCGTGATTGCCCAGCCAGGGCTGGCCAAGATGGCCGGGCCGTGGCTGGCACCGATGGACGGAAAGCCGGCGAGGGTGCTCGGCCAGCAGAAGGAGTTGATGGACGAACTGATTGCGCGGCTGCCGCGGTTCGACCATTTCCAGCAGCACTGGGATCCCGGCCAGACCAACTGGCTGCCCTTTGCCTGGAAGGGATTCCGCCAGACCACCAAGTACACGTACGTGCTTGATGACCTGTCGGATACGGAAGCGCTCTGGCATGGCATGCAGCACAACATCCGGGCCGAAATCCGTAAGGCGGGCTCCCGCCATGGTCTGCAGGTGCGCGACGACCTTGGGATCGACGAGTTCCTCCAGCTGAACCGGCAGGTCTTCACCCGGCAACGCATGCGGTTGCCATATACCGACGACTACGTGCGCCGCCTTGACGCTGCATGCGCGGCGCGAGGGGTCCGCAAGATCTTCATTGCCGTGGATAAAACGGGCCGCCGTCATGCAGGCGTCTATCTGGTCTGGAACGGGCAAGTCGCCTATTACCTGATGGGCGGCTCGGACCCGACGCTGCGCACCAGCGGCGCGACCAGCCTGTGCATGTGGGAGGCCATTCGCTTTGCCTCGGGCGTGGCGCGCACGTTTGACTTCGAAGGGTCGATGCTGGAGCCGGTCGAGCGCTTCTTCCGGGCCTTCGGCGCCAGGCAGCAGCCTTACTTCTTTATCCAGAAGACCCCCTCACGCATACTGCTGACCTACCTGTTCCTGCGTTCGCTGCGCAATCCCTGAGCAAGCGCCGGTCGCGGTGATGGCTCCCGCGACGGCGTTCCGGGCGCGCCTTGCGCTCAGGCCCGCTTCGCCGTGCAGCCGTACTGGCCGAGGTAGCGGTACTTGCCGTAGTGATAGTGCGAGCGGTACCAGCGGCCTTCGACGTTGAGCCCGTTGAACAGCACGCCCTTGACCTCGGCACCCGCCTGGCGCAGCGCCCGTTGGGCGGCCAGCAGTTCGCCCACGGTGGTCGTTTCCGCACGCGCCACCAGGAACACGGCGCCGGCCTTGCCGGCGAGTATGCCGGCGGTGGCGACGGCCAGCACAGGGGGCGTGTCGATCAGGACCAGGTCATAGCGCGAACGCAGTGCTTCGAGCAGGGCGTCCATGCGGGGGGTCTGCAGGATGTCGGCCACGTTCGGTGCCTCCGTGCCGGTCGCGATGAAATCCAGCCCCGGCGCCACCTGGCACCGCAGTGCCTGGTCCAGCGGCGTGCCCGTCAGCACGTCGGTCAGGCCGGGGCTGCGCGGCAGGGCGAAGCGATGATGCAGGCCACCGCGGTGCAGGTCGGCATCGATCAGCACCACGCGGCGTCCGCTGGCGGCGATGGCGGCAAAGTTCGCACAGATAAAGGACTTGCCGACGCCAGGTGACGGGCCGCTGATCACCACTACGCGATTGTCGCTGCCAGCCAGCGCGAACTGCAGCGCGGTGCGGAAGGTACGCAGGCTCTCCATGGCAGGGTCATCAGGCTGCAGGCACGCCAGCAGTCCGGCCTCGTCCTTGCCCGAGGACTGCAACTGCGCCTGCTGCGGGCTGAAGCGGATAGTCGAATAGACGATCATGCCTGTGTGCCGCTCCACCTCGTCGGCGTCGACGAAGCCCCCGACCAGCGCGTGGCGCACGATGGTTACCAGCATGCCCGCCAGCAGGCCGAGTACCACGGACAGGCCGGCGAGCAAGCGGCGGTTGGGACTCTGCGGATGGACCGGCACGTCGGCGGGATCGACCAGGCGCGCGGTGCCGACCTTGCTGGCCTGGATTAGCCTGAGCCGCTGCATGTCTTTGAGCACGGACTGCAGCATCTCCGTACCGACCTTGACGTCGCGCAGCAGGCGCAGCACGTTCTGCTCGACGTCGGGCAGTTTCCGGATGCGCTGGGTGACACCATTGAGCTGTGCGTTCAGGCTGGCGATCTGGCCATCGATGGTCGCCAGTGGGGGGTGGTTGCCAGTGAAGCGCGCGGCCAGCTCCTGCCGCTGCTGGCGCAGCTCCTGCAGCCGGGTCTGGAGCTGCACCGACTGCGCCAGGATCAGCCTGGATTCCTCGCTCAGGTCGATGGTGCCGCGCTGGCCGCGCATCGCGTTGTAGCGGGTTTCGGCTGCCTCGACCTGCTGGCGCAGCTGGGGCAACTGCTGCTCCAGGAAGGTGAGCGATGTCTCCGCTTCGGCGGCCTTGCGTCGAACGTTCTGGTCGACATACGCGCTGGCGATCTCGTTGAGGATGGCCGCGGCCAGTGTCGGTGAGCGCCCTTGCAGGGAGACGGCGATCACGCCGCTCTGCTTGCCGCGTTCGGAGATCATCAGCTGTTCTTGCAGCGCGGCAATGGCGGTGGCGCGCGGCAGGCGGCGCAGCACAAACCGGCTGCCGGCGCGGCCATCGAGCCGGCTGACCAGCAGATGCACCGTTCCGCGTGCGGTAGCAAGCGTTAGTGGCAAGCCGACGGTGCCGGTCCCCCTGGCATCGTCGCCGTCAAGGCTGATTCGGTACTGATTGCCGCCCAGCGCGGTCAGGTAGATGCTGCTTCCCTCCCTCTGCGGCGGTACTTCGAGCCGGGACACGCTGACCGACTCCTTGCCCCACGCGAAGCCGCCCCAGCCGAACAGGCCGGGTTCGGACAAGCCGGGATTGAAGGCGGCGATGCCGCGGCCGATCAACGGGAAATAGCGTGCCGTGGCCTCGATATCGAGGTGCAGGTTGTCGACCGCCTTGCTTACCACCATCCGCGACCGCAGCAGTTCAATCTCCGCACTCGCAGCCGGCTTTGCGTCGAATACCGGCAAGATGCTGGCCGCCAGCGCGCCGGCGCGGTTGCCATCGGTGTCTTCCACCTGCACCATGATGTCGGTGCGATAGACGGGTTCGGCGAGGAATGCATGGACCAACCCGATACAGATGACCATGCCGGCCACGGCGAGAAAGGTCGTGCGGTAGCGCACCAGCACATCGACACAGGAGGTCAGGTCGACCGGTTTGCCGCCGTCGTCCCAGGTATCCGGAACGTTGTCATGCATGTTGGCTGCTTTCATGTTCCTCTCCTGTGACGATGGCTGGCGCTATACCCCTCTGTTCACAGGTCCCCGATACCAGCATCCTAGGAAGCGATGCCTGCGGCATCGGTGCGCCCACGCACATTGATTGCAAAGGGTAATCGTCAGTCTCGCTGCGTTACCCGTGTCCCTGACGATATGTGTGCGCCACAACAATGGCCACGTTTCCGGCTGTCGGGACGCCCCTACAATCGGAGCACAGATCATCCGTCCGGCGCGGTCACTGCGTTGCCAGTCGGACCTGCTCTGCCTCTTCGAACTCACCACAACAAGGCAGTCCCACCATGTCGAGCCCAATCGCCAAAGACCTCATCAACCGGATCAAGAACAGGGAATCCATTATCGGCATCGTCGGCCTGGGTTATGTCGGGCTGCCCCTGATGTTGCGCTACTGTGCCATCGGGTTCCGCGTGCTGGGCATCGACATCGACGAGAGCAAGGTTCGCAAGCTCAACGCCGGCCACAGCTATATCGAGCATATTCCCGCTCGCAGCATCGCGCGGGCCCGCGAGACCGGCTTCGAAGCGACCACGGATTTCGAGCGCGCAGGGGAGTGCGACGCCCTCATCCTGTGCGTGCCGACGCCGCTGAACAAGTATCGCGAACCCGATATGAGTTTTGTCATCAATACGGTGGACGCGATCAAGAAGTACCTGCGCCCCGGACAGGTCGTGTCGCTGGAGAGCACCACCTACCCCGGCACGACGGAGGAGGAATTGCTGCCGCGCGTGGAAGAGGGCGGGCTGGAGGTCGGCAGCAATATCTTCCTGGTTTACTCGCCGGAGCGCGAAGATCCGGGCAACGGCAAGTTCGAGACCCGCAGCATTCCCAAGATCGTCGGCGGCCAGACACCGGTCTGCCGCGAGGTCGGCATGGCGCTGTATGAAGCGGCGATCGACCGCGTGGTGCCGGTCAGCTCGACCAAGGCGGCCGAGATGACCAAGCTGCTCGAGAACATCCATCGCGCCGTCAACATCGGCCTGGTCAACGAAATGAAAATCGTGGCCACGCGGATGGGGATCGATATCTTCGAAGTGGTCGATGCCGCTTCCACCAAGCCATTCGGCTTCACCCCGTACTACCCGGGGCCGGGCCTGGGCGGGCACTGCATTCCCATCGATCCCTTCTACCTGACCTGGAAGGCCCGCGAGTACGGCTTGCATACCCGCTTCATCGAATTGTCGGGCGAAGTCAACAAGGCCATGCCGGACTATGTGGTCGGCCGGCTGATGGAGGGGCTGAACCAGCAGGGCAAGGCGCTCAAGGGCTGCCGGGTGCTGGTGCTGGGCATTGCCTACAAGAAGAATGTCGATGACATGCGCGAGTCGCCCGCTGTCGAGATCATGGAACTGGTCCGCGCCCGTGGTGCGACGGTTGCCTACAGCGATCCGCACGTTCCGGTGTTTCCCAAGATGCGCGAACACCATTTCGATCTGTCGAGCGTGCCGGTCGACGGCGAATCGCTCGGCGCCTTCGACGCCGTGGTGCTGGCCACCGACCACGACAGCTTCGACTACCTGCTGATCCGCCAGCATGCGAAGCTGCTGGTCGACAGCCGCGGCAGGTATCGCGCGCCGCAGGCGAATATCGTCAAGGCCTGAGCACAGGGGAGCGTTCGTGAAACGATTCGCACTGATCGGCGCGGCCGGCTATATTGCGCCACGCCACATGACCGCCATCAGGGATACCGGCAACGCGCTGGTGTCGGCCTACGACATCAATGATTCGGTGGGCATCATCGACAGCATCTCGCCGCAGAGCGAGTTCTTCACCGAGTTCGAGCGCTTCTATGACCATGCCTGGCGCCTGCGGCGCGAGCCAGCCGCGGCGCTGGACTACGTCGCCATCTGTTCGCCGAACTACCTGCACCAGCCGCATGTCTCGGCCGGCCTGCGCCTGGGTTGCGATGTGATCTGCGAGAAGCCGCTGGTCCCCACGCCCGAGTTGCTCGATGAACTGGCCCTGGTGGAACGAGAGACTGGCAGGCGCGTGTTCAACATCCTGCAGCTGCGCCACCACCAGGCCATCCTCGACCTGAAGGACAAGGTTGCGCGCGAGCGCAACGGGCACAAGCACGAGGTCGAGCTGACCTACATCACCTCGCGCGGCAAGTGGTATATGGAGAGCTGGAAGGGCGACCCGCGCAGATCGTTCGGCCTGGCCACGAATATCGGCGTGCATTTCTACGACATGCTGCACTTCATCTTCGGCAGGCTGCAGCGCAATGTGGTGCACCACAGCGCGGACGAGAAGGCGTCGGGCTACCTCGAGTACGAGAATGCGCGCGTGCGCTGGTTCCTCTCCATCGATGCCGGCGACCTGCCCGCCGCGGTGAAGGGCCGGAAGCCGACCTATCGCTCGATCACCGTGGACGGCGCCGGGATCGAGTTCTCGGAAGGCTTTACCGACCTGCACACGGTCAGCTACCGCGAGATACTCGCGGGCCGGGGCTACGGACTGGACGACGCGCGCCACTGCGTGGAGACGGTCAACACGATCCGCTCGGCACGCGCGGTGGCACCCCGCGACGATGAAGGCCACCCTTTCCTGCAGCCACTGCTTGCCTGAGGTCCTGATGATGACATGCCAGATTCATCCCTCCGCCATCGTCGACGAAGGCGCGCAGATCGGCCCGGAATCGCGCGTCTGGCATTTCGTCCATGTCTGCGCCGGCGCGCGCATCGGCAGGCAATGCTCGCTCGGCCAGAACGTGTTTATCGGCAACCGTGTCGTCATCGGTGACAACGTCAAGGTGCAGAACAACGTCTCCGTATACGACAACGTCACGCTGGAAGATGGCGTCTTCTGCGGCCCCAGCATGGTGTTCACCAATGTCTATAACCCGCGCTCGCTGATCGAGCGCAAGAACGAGTACCGCGACACGCTGGTGAAGCGCGGCGCGACGCTGGGCGCCAACTGCACCATCGTCTGCGGCGTCACGATCGGCGAATACGCCTTCGTCGGCGCCGGCGCCGTCGTCAACAAGAATGTGCCGGCCTACGCGCTGATGGTGGGCGTGCCCGCCCGCCAGATCGGCTGGATGAGTGAATTCGGCGAGCAGCTCGACCTGCCGGTGCGCGGCGAGGGCGAGGCCGTCTGCCCGCATAGCGGGCAACGCTACGTGCTGGATGGCGCCACGCTGCGCAAGGCTGTTGCCTGAGGCCGCTGTCTGTGGCCGCTGTTGAGGCCGTGCCAGGCCTGCCCGAATGCCGTCCGCAGGGGAACCCGCCATGATCGAGTTTATCGACCTCAAAGCCCAGCAAGCCCGCATCAAGTTCAGGATCAATGCCGGCATCGAGCGGGTGCTCGCGCACGGTCAGTACATCCTGGGCCCGGAGGTCGAGGAACTGGAGCAGCGGCTGGCGGACTATACCGGCGCGCGGCATTGCATCAGCTGCGCCAACGGTACGGACGCGCTGCAGATTGCGCAGATGGCGCTGGGCATCGGCGCCGGCGATGAGGTCATCATGCCCGGCTTTACCTACATCGCCACCGCCGAGACCGTCGCGCTGCTGGGCGCGAAGCCAGTCTATGCGGACGTGGATCCGCGCACCTGTAACCTGGATCCGGCGGCGCTCGAAGCCGCTGTCACCAGCCGCACCAGGGCCATCGTCCCGGTCAGCCTGTATGGCCAGTGCGCCGACTTCGACGCCATCAACGCCATTGCCGCGCGCCACGGCATCCCGGTCATCGAGGACGCCGCGCAGAGCTTCGGCGCCTCCTACAAGGGCCGCAGCAGCTGCAATCTGTCGACCATCGCCTGTACCAGCTTCTTCCCCAGCAAGCCGCTGGGCTGCTACGGCGACGGCGGGGCGATCTTCACCAACGACGACGAACTGGCCCGGACGATGCGCCAGATCGCCCGTCACGGCCAGGACCGGCGCTACCACCATGTGCGGGTGGGCGTGAACAGCCGGCTGGATACGTTGCAGGCGGCCATCCTGCTGGCGAAGCTGTCGATCTTCGACGAGGAGGTGGCGTTGCGCCAGCAAGTCGCCGCGCGGTATGACGAACTGTTCCGCCACGGCGGGCTGGTGGCCACGCCGCATGTCGAACCGCACAACCGCAGCGTGTATGCGCAGTACACGATCCGCGTCCCCGATCGCGATGCCGTGCAGGACCAGCTCAAGGCCGCCGGGATACCCACCGTTGTGCACTATCCGCTGCCGCTGAACCGGCAGCCCGCAGTGGCCGCCAGCCAGGCCCACCTGCCGGTCGGCGATGCATTGGCGCAGCAGGTGTTGAGCCTGCCGATGCATCCTTATCTCGACCGGGCCAGCCAGCAGGCCATCTGCTCGGCCATCCTGCAACTTGTCATGCGCCAGCCAGAGCGAGTGGTGCCTTGAACAAGCAAGCACTTGCCACGGAGCCGGACACGGCGGCCAGGCCCGGTGCGGGCCGGGGTGTCGGCGTGCTGGTCAGCGGCCAGGCCGCCGCCCAGGTACTCACGCTGGCAGTGGCGCCGATCCTGACGCGCCTCTATACGCCGCAGGATTTTGGCGCCGTGGCGGTCTTTGCCGGCCTGCTGGCATTCTTTGGCGTAGTCGCCTGCCTGCGCTACGACCTGTCGATCGCGCTGCCCGCCAGCGATCGCGATGCCGAGAACCTGGTGGCCCTGTGCCTGCTGTGCATTGCGGCCACGACCGCGCTATGCATGCTCGGCGTGTTGCTGTTCGGCGATTCGCTGATCCTGGCCCTGAACTGGTCCGTCGACGCCAGCACGCTCTGGCTGCTTCCCTTCGGCGTGGCTTCGGCCGGCCTCTTCACGGTGATCGAGAGATGGATGGTCAGGCAGCAGTACTTCGGCCAGCTGGCACAGGCCCGGCTGCTGCGGTCCGTGATCGCGAACGCGGTCCAGCTGGCAGGCCACGGACTCGGTGCCCTGGCCTTGATGGGCGGAACGGTGATCGGCCATGGCACCGGCGGGCTGTTCTGGGCGGTCCGGGAAATCCGGCGCCGGGGGTGCGGCAACATCAGGCTGGTGCGGATCGTTGCCCTTGCGCGCCGCTACAAGGACTTTCCGCTGTTCTCCACCTGGACGGCCACCTTCAATGTGGCGGGCGTGCACCTGGTGCCGCTGATCTTCTCGGCGTTGTTCGGCGCTGCCGTGGTCGGCCACTTTGCCTTTGCGCTGCGCATGGTGTCGGCGCCGATCACGCTGATCGGCGCCGCGATCGGCAGCGTCTTCTTCGCCCAGGCCCCGGCCGCGCTGCGCGCCGGGCGCCTGCCCGAGGCGGCCGAGGCGCTGCGCCGCAAGCTGGCCAGCGCCGGTATCCCGGCGCTGGTGCTGCTGATCTGCGCCGGGCCCGACCTGTTCGCCGCCGTCTTCGGTGAGAACTGGCGCATGGCCGGCCACTATGCGCGCTGGATGGCACCCTGGGTCTATTTCCAGTTCCAGTTCTCGCCGCTGTCCTGCCTGCCCGATGTGATGGAGCTGCAGAAGATGGAACTGACCGCGCAGTTCAGCACCTTCGCCGTTCGTCTTGCCACGCTGGCCTTGTGCTACGGCTTCAGTGTCCCGGCGGATCCGAGCATTGCCGTGTTCTCGGTGGTGAGCGCCGTTGCCTATCTCGGGATGCTGACCCTGTTCATGTCGCGCGTGGGGGTAGGGCTCAGGGCCATGCTGGCGCACGATGCGAGGCAGATCCTCATTTTCTGCGCCCTGGCGCTGCCGTCGATACTGCTGTTCAGCGGCGCACCCGACTGGCGCTCCCTTGCCAGCGCGATTTACTTCCTGGCGCTTTCGGCGGTCTGGATGCGGCGCACGCTGGGCGCGAAGCGCCCCGAAACCGCCCAGGCATGAAAGTGCGACAACGATGGATACAAGAAGTGCGGAGTGACAAGTGCAGATTCCTAACGTAGCCCACCTCACATCGGTTCATCCCCGCTACGATGATCGCATCTTCCTCAAGCTGTGCCGCAGCCTGGCGGCCAACGGCTATCGGGTCTCGCTGGTGGTGGCCGACGGCAATGGCGATGAACGCCGCGATGGGGTTTCCATCGCCGATGTCGGCAACTTGCCGGGGCGCGTGAACCGCGTTGTCAGGACCACCGCGCGCGTGCTGCAGCGGGCGATCATGCTAGATGCCGATCTCTACCACCTGCATGACCCCGAGCTGATTCCCGTTGGCCTGAGACTGAAGCGGATGGGTAAGCGCGTCATCTATGACTCGCATGAGGATGTGCCCAAGCAATTGCTCACCAAGCCCTACCTGGGGCCGCGGCGGTTACGGGCGCTGGCGGGTGCCTTTTCCCTCTACGAGAAGCGCGCCTGTCGCAAATTCGACGGCATCGTGGCGGCCACGCCCTATATCCGGGACCAGTTCCTGCCAGTCAATCCGCGCACGGTCGACATCAACAATTTCCCCATCCTGGGCGAACTCGGGGGTCCCGTGGACTGGGAAGCAAAAGGCGCGGAAATCTGCTATCTCGGCGGCATCAGCGCAAGCCGCGGTATCCGCGAGACCGTCACGGCGCTGGAGTTGATGCAGTCCCCGGCGCGGCTGAACCTGGCTGGCCGGTTCGGCGACCAGGCGCTGGAGTCAGAGGTCAGGGCGGCCAACGGCTGGTCCCGCGTCAACGATCTCGGGTATCTCGACCGGGCCGGGGTGCGGACGGTGCTGGCGCGGTCGGTGGCTGGCCTGGTGACGCTCCACCCGATTATCAATTTCCTCGATGCGTTGCCGGTGAAGATGTTCGAGTACATGGCAGCGGGGATCCCGCCCATCGCCTCCAATTTTCCGCTCTGGCGCCAGATCGTCGAGGAAAGCGACAGCGGCATCTGCGTGGACCCGCTGGATCCGAAAGCGATCGCCGATGCCGTCGACCACCTTGTGACGCACCCGCATGAGGCGCGCCGCATGGGCGAGAACGGCCGCCGCGCGGTGGTCAGCAAATACAACTGGGCGAGGGAGCAAGACAAGCTGCTGCATTTCTACGACCGGATGCTGGCGTGAAATACGCAGGCAGTCCGTGCAGGGCGTCCCACGCGTGCCCGCGGCGTCATGCGGTGGCGATGGGGATTTCCGTCCGAAATGACGGTTAACAGGGCAGGCAGCAGGGCCATCATGAAGCATAGCCACCTCACATTCTGCGCCAGCGTAGTCTTCGTCACGCTCTTTCCGGGCTACTTTTTCTATCACACCGCGGTGGCCGGCGCCTTCTTTCCGCCGGTGCTGGGCGGCTTTTTCGGTCCCATGTCGGTGGCGCTCGGCGTCCCGCTGGTCCTGCTCAGCTTCATTGCGCTGATGGTGGGGCGCGAGCGCACGTTGTTCATCGACCAGGCTTTCGTGGTGTATCTGCTTTTTGTCACGGCATGGTCGAGCCTGCATTTTCTGTTGGGTACGGGCGTGCAGGCGTCCTTCGCCTTTTATATGTACAACCTCAGCACGCTCTTCCTGTGGCTGGTGGTCTATCTGGCGGTACGAGGCCTCGACCTGAACGAGAAGTGGCTGCGCTGGACCCTGTCTCTTTCGCTGCTTTACTTCCTGGTGATCGCTGCATCGCACTCGGATGGGCAGTTCTACGATGCCGAGCGGATCGCCGGTGATGCCGTGCGGGTTTCTGGCTATCAGGGGTTGGCCCGTTCTGCCACCGTTGTCGCACTGGTGCTGCTCGCACTGAACCGTGGCTGGCGTGCCGCGCTGATTGCAGTGGTCACGGTACCGCTATTGTTCCTGCTGGGGGCGCGGACCGAGTTCATGGCATTCCTCGTGGTGGCCGCCATTCTTTTCGGGGTCCGGGAAGGCGCATCCCGTACCACGCTGATCTGGCTTCCGCTGGGCATTGTCAGCGTCGCCTATGTGGCGATCAGTTTCCAGGTCTTCGAAGGCAGCTCGCGCATCCTGCAGCTTCTGGAGATCAAGGAATCCACTTCCTATCAGGCAAGAAGCGAATTGCTGCGCTATGCCATCAAGACCATCGGGGAGCATCCGCTGCTCGGCAGCTATGCCTCGCAGATGTACATCGGCGAGATGGGGAGCTATGCCCACAACGCGCTTTCCGCCTGGGTCAGCTACGGGCTGGTGGGCTTCCTGGGCTTCGTACTGCTGCTGGGCTATGCCCTGGTGCAGTCGGCCCGGCTCGCCAGGAAGGGCTACGCGGGGGATCCGCAGGTGGCGCTGGCGCTGGCGTTCAGCCTCTATGCGGTGACGCTGGCGGCTACCGCCAAATCCGTCAATGACCCGATTTTCGCGCTGGCATGGGGCGCAACAGCATGCGCACTGGACAAACGCAGGCGCGCGGGCACAGCACCACTGACCGGCAGGGGAGCGCGGCCATGAAGCAGGAATGGCTCACGCCAATCCAGGCGCCTCGCTCCGAACGACACCGTCCGTCCGACGGCTGATCGCCTTTTGCATAATGTCGGGCCTGCCAGGGATCCACTAGTCTGCGGATAAGGCAAGACCCGTACATCGACAATGGCTATTCATCGATGACTGAGGCATATGGACATCAATCAGCAAAAATACAGGGAGCTCTGCGACACTGAGCGCTCAATCCCGTTCTCCAGCCAGGCCTGGTGGCTGGACGCCACGGTCGGGGCTGACGGGTGGAGTGCTGTCCTGGTGGAGCGGGCAGGGAAGGTGATCGCGGCAATGCCCTATGTCAAGAAAACCAAATACGGTTTTGTCATTCTGACCCAGCCTCCCGCCGGCCATGGATTGGGTCCATGGCTGGCGTGCAAGGACGCAAAGCCGACAAAACTGCTGAGCCAGCAGAAAGAGCTGATGACCAGCCTGATCGAGCAATTGCCCAGGTTCGATCATTTCGTGCAGGCCTGGCATTACACCGATACCAACTGGCTGCCTTTCTTCTGGAAAGGCTACCGGCAGACCACGCGATATACCTACGTGCTGCCGGACCTCAGTGACGAGGCAAAGCTCTGGAGCGCCCTGCAGCCCACGGTGAAACAGGACATCCGCAAAGCGACGGATCGCTTCAATCTGCGCGTACGCGACGCCGACAGTATTGATGAATTCCTGCCGCTGAACCGCAATGTCGGCACCGACCCGAAATGGCGGCGAGGCTATTCCGACGCCGTCGCCAGGCGAATCGATGCCGCCTGCAAGGAGCGCGGGCAGCGCAAGATATTCATCGTCGAGGACGAGCTCGGACGGCCTCACTACAGCGCTTATCTGGTATGGGATGCGCAGAGCGCCTACGGCCTGATGGGGGGCGCAAACCGGGACATGCCGCCCAATACCGGGGCCGGCAGCTACTGCATATGGGAGACGATCCGGTTCGCCTCGACGGTAACCCGGATCTATGATTTTTCAGGTTCCATGTTGGAATCGGTGGAACGTTTCTTCCGGGGGTTCGGTGCTGTCCAGAGACCCTATTTCCTGATTTCGAAGACACCATCCAGGATGCTTTCCCTGTATCAGCTCATGCGGTCCCGATAGCCGGCCCGCAAAGGAAGCGAAGGGCCTGCGCCCGGACCAGGAGGGGCTGGCATGAGGCCGGACCAGAGATACGCCCGCCGCCGTCTTGCGCCAGCAGTGCTGGCCGCCCTTGGTGTGGCCGGACTGCTGGCCTGTACCGTACCGGCGGCGCAGGCGCAATCCGCCGGCGCGACGCCCGCGGCGATGGACTGCGGTGGCACGCTGGAGGGCGCTGTCTGGCGCCGCTGGGACGAAGGCGGCCTCGCCTTCGTGCAACAGCAGCTGATCGCGCAACGGCTGGTGACGGAAGGCGACACCTACGCGCTATACCATTTCGAGATCTACTTTCACAACTTGCTGGCCATGGCACAACGTTGCCAGCGGATCGCCCGGCAGGCCCAGCTCGCCGGGCTGGTCGGCAGCACCTACGCGCAACTGGCACCGGCGCCCGGCAACCAGCCAGGACGCGCATGGATATGCCGCGGTGGTCCCGAGTGCAGCCACAGCATCCGGCTGCGCAATACGGAGGTGATGCTTAACAGCACCCAGTTCCTCGCCTTCGCCAGCAGCCTTGCCAATGGCATGAGCCGCGCCGTCCGGACCGCGGTTCCCGGCGATTTCGTCGAGCAGACCGCGCGCATCGCGCGCGAGCACCTTGAGCGCTGGAACGCGCCCGCGGCGCAGGACGCGTTGCGCAAGCGGATCGCCGCCAGGCCGGAGGATGTGAAGGACAGCTCGTCCAGGTTGTTCCTGACCGACCGGGATCTGTGGCAGATCGCGATCTACGCAGACCTGGCCGGCATGCTGGCCACGCGGCCCCGGCTTGCCCTGGCGGCGGGCGTGGACGAGGCCGGCTTCGCCGCGATGAAGGCGCACCTGGACTTGCTGTTGCGCCTGCTGGCGGCGCGTATCACCGTACAGGTGCTTCCCCACGCGGAGGGCAAGGCCGGCAAGAGCGTCACGGTGGCCGACCTCGACGCGGGATTCTGGCGGCTCTATGACGACAACCGGTACGCGGGCTACACCGGGCGCGACAAGCCGGTGGCATGCAAGCGCGATCCGGCCAGGCCCCAGGTGTTCACGGTGCAGACGCATATCCATGCAGAACGCTTCGCGCCGGTCGCCAACATCGGCTGGGACATCAGCCACGCGCGGCGGCTGGTGCATGTCTTTGATGCCATCGAGCGCAATCGCGCAGCGATGGCGCAAGTCTTCGGCATCGCCCCGGCGGGCTTGCCCTCGCAGGACACGATAGGGGCCTTTGCGCGCCAGATGCGGGTTCACGTGTGGAACCAGGACCGGGCGCGCCCGCTGTTCACCAACTATTTCAGCGGCGCCAATGGCTGGTATCGGGTGAACTACGACAACGGCACCGGCAATTGCGCGGAGGGCTTTCCGCCCTACGGCCTGGTGGAATCCTTCCCCACTGGTGGCTTTGCGACATGGCCAGGACTGCATGCGCTGGGGGCGCGCTTGTACGAACTGACGCAGTCGGCGCGCGAAGAAGACCGGGATTTCATTGCGGCGCATTACCCGGGCCTTGGCGGACAGCACGGCGACAGCAGGCGCATGCTTGCCGAGCTGATGTTCTGGCCGACGCTGGTTCGCCGTCACGGCGCGCGCTGAAGGACGAAGCCGCAGGCGGGACCGCGGCGTGCCGATGCGGCGGCGTGTCAGTGGGCGATCACCGCCTGGTACAGCTCGCGCTCATCGGCATTGCCCAGCGAAGAGTTATGCCACAACATCGTGAAGCAACCGTTCACTGCCTTGCAGGCGTCCTTCAGTTCGCGGAATTTCTTCCAGGCTGCCTCGCCGGTTCCCAGCCCCATATAGCCGATGAGGGTGCCTTCCATCGCGATCAGCGGGCGGATGCGCAAGTTCAGGGCTTTTCCTGCGACCGGATCGAAGGCCGGGTACTCGAAGCAGGTTCCGCAGCGGAATCCCGCATGGTCGGCGTAGCTGAGCGTGCTGTCGTAGGTCATGCCCGCCTGCTCCCAGCCCAGCATGGTGGTCGGGTGCTCCCAGCGCAGGTAGTGCATGCGGCCGCCCCACACGTCCTGTTCGATCTTCTCCTCGTCGCATATCCGCCGCAGCCGCTCTGCCTCCGCCTGGACCGCGGCCGGGGCCCGATAGGTATTGAAGCTCGGGTGCAGGCCGATTTCGTGGCCGCGGGCATGGATGCGCTGCATCAGTGCGCGGATGGCGGGATGCTCGGGCTCGTAGTCGGCATCCTTGCCGGGATCGGTGCGGCCGCAGATGAAATAGAAGGCGCTGACCAGCCCATGACGCTCGGAAACATCCATGATCCAGTCGAAGGTATTGACCCGGTCGGTCGGATGCAGCGCGGTCCGCGTCCTGATCCGTATGGCCGGGGCCTGCAGCACGCTCTTCACGTCGCGGCGTATCAGTATGTCGCCGGCCATGCGGCGGACCATTCTCGCCGCCGAACCAAAACCATAGCGGCTGGGCACATCCACGTCATGCGACACCTTCATGCTGGCGCGCAACTGCCTCAGCTGCAGTCCGGGCCATTGGCGGGTGATCACCTGGCCAAGGATATGCAGCCACTCATCCACGACCGGCCGCTCCAGATAGCCATGCCTGCAGGCATGCGAGGCGCTGGCCGGAAAGCGTTGGTAGTGGTCGAGGTCGGTGCGGCCGACCTCCTCCTGGCGCGACAACATCCAGTAGCACAGGCCCAGGATGTCATAGTGAAGCCGATGGCCGCTTGGACTCGCCTCGATCAGCGGCGACGGCGCGCGCGCCAGGCCTGGCGCCGGCAAGGGCCCGGGCAGGACCGGCTGCCAGCCTTCGGCAAGCGCATCCCAGGTCGTGAAGGCGAGTGCCGAGTCCGCGCGCCTGAAGGTGCCAGGGTCCGCGGCAATCTCGATCGAGCCGTGGCCGGATCCGGCAAGGCTCACGCGGACAAAGCGCGCGTCAGTCCCTTGCAACTGAAAGTCATGGCCGAAGCGCTCCGCGAGAATGCGCTGCAGCCAGCAGAGGGTTTCCTGATCCATATGCCTCATGGAGAGTTCCAGAGTGAATACGCCATCGTTGCGCGGGTCCGGAAAATTATCCGAAGCCGGTACTGCGCCCGCAATGGCACTGGGTGCGACGCCCAACGCAAGGCCGATACATTGAACTGTCGAAGCCGTCGTGCATGGCTACGTGCGCCGCCGCGCGCAGTGTGGGTTCAGCCCATTTGATTACACACAAGTCAGTCACCCAGTTCTCGTGCGTACCTGAGGCCGGCGGCGAAATCCATCACTCGCTGCAGTCCTTGCCAGATGGTCT
>NZ_JBEFLI010000092.1:0-23824 GCF_040578825.1 Cupriavidus necator
TCAGGATTGCACTGATGGGGACGCCATTTGCATCGACGAGGATGTGATGCTTGGAACCTGGTCGCGAGCGATCCGTGGGGTTCGGACCAGTTTTTCGTAAGCGCGAATTTAAGCGCACCTAGCTTTTACAACATCCGGCTGGATTGAGGCAAAGCCGCGCCGGGCAGCGGTAAGCGCGGGCGCAACGCCAGGGCGCGGCGGCTTTCTCTCATTTCTGGACTTTCTGACAAAAATAGTCAGTCGCAGTTTGTTTGTTCCCATACAACGCCACAAATTTGCATTTTTATCGATATTGTTAGTTAAATTTAACACTGATCTGCAGGATGTTTCATTCTTGCAACGGCACAGCCAGCCAGCCTCATTCCTACCGGGCTCATCCAAATGAATGAGTTTCAGACGCGACTGCATATGGCCTTCCCCTCGTCCATCCACCCTTTGTCCTAGGCCGCCGGTTTAATCCGAGCCATTTGTCGCCGACCCTTCCCACCGCCCTCATCCTGTCCCCGATATCCCGCCCGGCCAAGCCGCAACAAGCCTGGTGCACTCCCGGCCCGGGCCTCCGATACCCGACATAGCCCCTCGTCCTTGGCGCCCGCCGCCTGCAATGCCACTTATCCAAGAGGTAAGGCGCTGTGCGGTGCAGCATTGACTACGCGTTGAGATCGAAATCCCGATGCGCGTGGCGGATTCAGTAACAACGCTGCAACCGCGCTAGCGCCGGAGGTCAGCTCATGCTCTTGGCGACATAGAAGAATTCGCAATGAATTCAACGGGCTACCGAGTGATGGCACAAGCATCGCTCTCCTCCGTTGTGGTGTGCACGTCCTGACATCACAAAGCGCTGATCATGCTCAGGTTGGCTGACACAAGCCACGGCGCCCTTCCTGCAGGAACGTAGGGATCAGGCGATCGCAAGCAGTCGCCAGCCAACGCGCCGGCAAGACCCCCTTGGCAAGACGAGAGAGGCCGACATGCCGAAGAACGTTCTGGCTGTATTCGGGACCCGCCCTGAGGCCATCAAGATGGCACCGCTGATTCATCGGCTCAGGGAGTCAGGCAACTTCGACCTGCGAGTCTGCGTCACCGGCCAGCACCGGCAGATGCTCGACCAGGTACTGCGGCTGTTCGAGATCGTGCCGGACTTCGACCTCAACGTCATCAGCCACGGCCAGAGCCTGTCCGACATAACCAAGCGTGTGCTCTCGGGCGTTCACTCCGTGCTGGATCGGTTCCTGCCCGATGCCATGCTGGTCCACGGCGATACCACCACCACCACGCTGGCCGCCACCCTCGCAGGCTTTTACCGCAACGTAGCCATCGGACACGTCGAAGCGGGACTGCGGACCGGCAATCTCAACGCCCCCTGGCCGGAAGAAATGAACCGGCGCGTGACCGACGTGATGGCGTCCTGGCATTTCGCGCCAACACAGCAGGCACAGGAAACGCTGCTGCGCGAAGGCGTCGATCCGGCTCGCATCAGCCTGACCGGCAACACCGGCATCGATGCCCTGCTGCAGGTCAAGGCCCGGCTGGATGCCGATGCGCAGATGCGGTGCCAGCTGAGCGCCCAGTATCCCTTCCTGGACGAGTCGCGGCGGCTGGTGCTGGTGACCGGCCACCGGCGCGAGAACTTCGGTACGCCGTTCGAGCGCCTGTTCACGGCGCTGCGCATGCTGGCGGACCGCAATGCGGATATCCAGATCGCCTACCCGGTGCATCTCAACCCGCATGTGCAGGCGTCCGTGCAGGCGATCCTGAGCGGGCACCCCAACATCCACCTGATCGAGCCGCAGGACTATCTGCCCTTTGTGTTCCTGATGTCGCGCGCCTACCTGATCGTCACCGATTCCGGCGGCATCCAGGAGGAGGCGCCCGCCCTGGGCAAGCCGGTCCTGGTGACGCGAGAAACCACCGAGCGGCCGGAAGCCGTCGCCGCCGGCACGGCGCGGCTGGTGGGCACCGACCCGGAACGCCTTCTCGCCGCCGCGGAGCGGTTGCTGAACGACCCCGAGGAGTACGCCTGCATGTCGCGCGCCCACAACCCGTTCCCGTTCGGCGACGGCCGCGCCAGCGAACGCATTGTCGTTGCGTTGCAGGCCGAACGACCAGACCCGTATGGGGAATGCGGCGCCGAGTCGGCCGATGCCGGCGTAGTCGAGGACAGGACGACAGGACGAAAGGAACCAGCAGCATCAATGACAACAGCGGATCGGCGCAAGGGCTGCTACGTGCCCGGCAATCCGCGCTTAGCAGGAGCAAGTCAATGAAGCGCTCACGTATGACACGGTTAGCGGCAGCGGCAACAGCGGTGCTCTTCACCGCCTCCCTTGCCTCGGCACCCGCCCATGCCGCACTGACCCAGGAAGCCGCCGCGGTGGCGGCCGAGACTCCGCTCTATCTCCCGGCGAGTCCGCTGGATCCCGGCGGGTTGCTGGGCTATGACCACAGCTTCCAGATCGACTTTGCGTACGAGGCGGAGAAGGGCAAGAACAAGGCAGCCCTCAAGGCTCTCAAGGATGAGCTGAAGGCGAAGAAGCCCAAGAAGCTCAAGGCCGGAGCCAAGGTGAAGGCGGGCACATACACGCTCGCGCCGGCGCCTGGAGCCGAACCGGACTGACGGGCTCTGCATGCTCGCGTACGTCGATGCGCCGCGGCGTTTTGCATGCCGAGGCCACTTGTAGTCATCGCGCTGGGAGAAGACCGTGCTCTACCAATCCTATTCACTGCTGCGGCGAAGCAGCGTCCTGGTGCTCCAGCTATGCCTGGCACTGGTGCTCGCTTTGCCGGCCATCTCGCACGCCGCCACCAACCAGATCGCACTGCTGGTGCCGGACGGCTTCTCACTTCCCGATCCGCGCGTGTCGGCCTGGCTCGATGGCGCCCAGGAAGAAGGCCTGAAGATGACCGTCATCACCGACACCCAGTTCCAGCAAGGCACGACCCCCGCGCAGTTCTCGGGCGTGATCCTGCCGGACCAGGTGCACGTGAACGCCAGCGATGCGCTGATCGCGGCGCTGGAGACCTACACCAGCCAGGGCGGCAAGCTGATGCTGGTCTACGACTTCGGCGCGCTGACCCCCACCGGCTTCTACGCACCGCAGAAGAGCCGGCTCAGCAATCTCGCCGGCGTCGACTATGTGCTCTATGACCAGTTGCTCGGCAACATGATCGGCGTGGGGCCGATCACCGCGCTGGGCACCACGCTAAGGACGCTGCAGGTGCCGCCGGGCAAGTCGATGGTGTGGGACGCGAGCACGACCCCTCCCATCGAAGGTATCTCGGGCTACGTCTATGGCTTCCTGATCTATCCGAGCTTCGTCACGCAGGGCACCTATACCGGCTCCGCGCTGATCACGTCTCCGAACTTCGGGCTGGTGGCAGGGCTGCGCAACTTCGGCTCAGGCAGCGTGCTGTTCGTCAACCTGCCGCTCGCCTACCTGAAGGGACAGACCGACGGCATGCTGATGCACGGCTTCCTGCGCTACTTCGGCGGCAACCTGATGAAGACGGCGCGGCTGTCCGCACAGCCCAAGGCGCGTGGCGGGCTGGTGCTGAACTGGCACTTCTGCGCCGGCGACCAGATCGCGCCCGCGGTGGAGATGAATACCTGGGGCACCTTCGACAATAGCAATAGCCCGTTCTCCATTTCCGTGACTGCGGGCCCTGACCAGATCAACTTCGGCGACGCCAAGGGCATCAACCTGTCGCAGAACACCGCGGCAAAGAATCTGATGCTGTCCCTGCAATCGAAGGGGCACAAGATCGGCAGTCATGGCGGATGGATCCACGACTACTGGGGTGCCAACGCCAGCGAGACCAACCAGTCCACCTTCGAACAGTACCTGGTGCTGAACAAGCAGAGCGTGGAAGGCGTGACTGGACGCGCCGCGGTCGAGTACGCCGCGCCGCAAGGCAATACGCCGCAGTGGTCGCTCAACTGGGCCGAAGCCAACGGCAACACCGGCTACTACTTCCTCGGCCATACCGGGATGGCGCCGACGCGCAGCTATCGCGACGGGGTGCGGAGCAACGAGACCATCCGCGCCTTCCCGGTGATGCCGTTCGGGCAGTACGCGACCTTCGAGGAGTTCGAGGAATTCACCGTGCCCGTGGCCGACATCAACACCTGGTACCGGCAGCTCATCGATTTCGTGGCGAAGAACCGCACCAGCCGGCTGATCTACATGCACCCGGTGGGCGCTATCCAATACCCGAAGACGCTCAACGTCATATTCAACAAGGCGGACAACGTGAAGGCAAGCGGACTGTTCAACTGGTACACGATGGACACGCTGGCGCAGTTCGGCCAGCGGCGCCAGCAGGTCACCTGGAGTGCCACCGATACCGGCAACGCCTGGAGCTTCCAGGCCAGCCATCCGAGCGACCTGACCGACATGGCATGGGTGCTGCCAAGGACGGCATACACGCAGCCGGTGGTGACGCAAGGGCTGGGGCTGGTGACATGGGATACCAACAACTGGATCGTGACATCGCAGGGAGGCGCTTCGCTGGGGTTCACCAGCGGCAAGAAGTAACACGCAGGGGCCGGCCGCGCTCGCTGCACGGCGAGCGCGGCAGCGGCGCCACGCCACCACATTCATTTGCAGGGGTCGTCGAGCATGCATCTGGCGTATAGCGCGTTCTTGTCGCTCAGTGGGATGCTGGTATTCTCCATGCCCGTCCCCGAGACTGCGGCCGCGGAAACCTCCCGGCGCGCAGAGGCCTTCGCCACCGCAGCCGGTGCTGCCGAAGCCGTCCCCAAGCTCCTGTCAGAAACCGTGAAGCACGCCGCCGCGCCGGCCAGCGCGGCCGTTGACGTTGCGATGGTGCGGCCGGACACGCTGGAAAGCGATGTCGTGACGGAGCCGACATTGCGCCCGCGCGCGTGGCCGAAGCCGCCGCCGCCGCTAAAGGCTGCGGAACTGCCGGAAGCGAAGGCTATCGTGCCGCCGCTGACCGTCATGCTCATGGTGATCATCGGCCTGGTGCTGTTCTATGCCGTGCGCCATTACCTGTTCACGCTGAACCGGCTGTTCGGCACGCAACGCCACCCTTACCTGGACATTGATATCGCGGACTGGCCCACCCTGACCGTGCTGGTCGCGGCGCATAATGAAGAGGCGGTGATCGCCGGTTCGCTGACGTGCCTGCTGCACGCGGACTATCCTGTCGACCGGCTCACCATCATGCCCGTCAACGACCGCTCCTGCGACCGCACGCGCGAGATCATCGACGACTTCGTGCGGCAGTACCCGGGACGCATCACCCCGTTCCACCGCACCGGCGGCAAGCCCGGCAAGGCCGCCGCGCTCAAGGATGCGAGCGACGCCGTCGCCAGCGACATCATTGTCGTGTTCGATGCCGACTACCTGCCGCCGGTGGGCCTGCTCAAGCAACTGGTGGCCCCGTTCTTCGATCCGGAGGTCGGCGCGACCATGGGCCGCGTGGTGCCGATGGGCTGCCGGCGGTGCTTGAATGGCAGCGCCGGCGCGACGTCCGTCCGCTGGCGATCGATGGCGAACACACGCTGGAGGTTGCCGCCGTGGCCGCGGTTTTTCGCGCGATGGTCGAGCGGCAGGACGAGAAGTCTGGCCAGCGTGGCCTGGCGCACCCGGTCAGCGCCTTGCGGCCTGTCGTCCACGTCACAGGCACCTTCATGCCGACAGCGGCGGAGGCGTTCCTAGAATAGTTGTACGGAAGCACCAGCGATCCGCTGGTGACGATGGTTGCGCGCGCAGACGCCTAGAGGCTATAGAGATTCCGGTTCTCGCATATCGTTCCTTCGGATGCATTTGGCTGCGAGGCCCCGATCACTCCGGCCACTCTGGCAGAGCAACGCGATTATTATTCGCAATGGTCCCACTTTAATGCGGTGAGGCCGTCAATCTTGGAATCCCTTGCCATGCCTACCCTTATCGTTCCGCTCGGTGGCGGCGCACCGGACGAACTGATCCGGTTCGAGGCGAGCGAAGAGTCTGACGTCTGTCGTTTGCGTGCCATCTATCGTGATCAAGTCATTGATCTGATGGCTTCGGATTTTTTCGAGGCACTCTGCCAGGTCCGCGACATTATGGCGTTGTCGGGCGTAGGCCCGCTTTGCTACGGCGCGAGCCTGGATGTGTATTACATTGACAGCGGCGAACAACGCGGTAAGGGTATGTTCGCGCACCGACTCATTATGGGGCAACAGCCCGAGGAGGCTGACGTGGTCGAGACCTTTACCACTGGCGCTGACGTGTGCCCGGCGACGGTGGTGGACCAGAGGAAATACTGCAGCTGAGCCTACGCACATAGCTACTATCAAGGCCGCGCCTGCCGCCGGCCTGCATCGCTGGACGAGGAGTTTTCCCTAGGCCAAAGCGGCAAATGGTCAACGCAGCCCCTCGATCACGTAGAGCTTCCCACACGCCGGGCGGAATGAAATGGAGGAACACCGCGATGTAGTTGTCGGCCACATGCCGATAGGCCACCGCGCCCATCTTGCGGTAACGGAAGTGATAGCCGGCCAGCAGGTTGTTGTCGTAGAAGTCGTACTGCGTGCCGTCTGCCGCCACAGTCTTACCGTCGCCCCAGTGCTTGGGCAGGTCGAGCCGCAGATACAGCTCAATCAGTTCCCGTTGTGCGGTTTCGAGCCGCTCCAGATTCAGGTGCCTGCGGTTGACGAAAGACATCATGTACGGCGTGACCCGCTCGCCCATGTGCCGGGCGGCCTGGGTGGGACCCAGGTTGCAGCCCATGGCGAAGATGGTCAGCAGATACCGCTCGGCGGCATTGCGGATCTTCGGGTCGCTACCCGACAGCGGGCCAAAGTGCCGCGTGAAGTGAGTCCAGTGCTCGATATTCGCCAGCACGTCGAGCAGGTTGCGCGTGGGCATGCGCCGGATCAGCGCCTGCTGCAGCGCCACCGCGCTCGCCGGGATCTCGCGGGCGACGGTACGCTTGAGCACCGGCTCGCCGCCCTGGCCGATGGTGACATGCTGGCGCTTGTCGGGAAAACTGCTATCCAGTGTGCGTGCGGTGTCGGAGAGCCACTGGCGCAGTTGGGCCACGAAGTCCTTAGCGTTGGCCGGCATGTCCAGCTTTGCGCAGTACTCCGGCAGGCGCCGCTCGCATTCCCGCCAAGGCAGTAAGTACACCCGGTAGTCGGCAAAGGCATCGGAGCCCACCACGCATAGGTCGCCGGAGCGCAGCTCATTCACCATATGGGAGAGCACGCACAGTTCCCAGATAGCGCCGGTGCTGGAAAACGAAGCGCTGCACCGCGAGTGGATCGCCGCCGAGGTATTAGCCGACTGTCCGACTTTCCGCCGCCACCTCTCACTTCTCCGGTGGCCGGGTTATACGCGGGAAACAGAAGCTCCACCAGGAAATGCGCCCTTGGTGCAACTCGGGGCACTAATTGGCGGGCTTTTTGGGGGAGGGGGCTGGCGAGGAAGCGCCCACTGCGGACGGCTCGCCGGCGCTCGCTGAAGATTTTTGCTTCGGGGGGTGCTTGACGAGGCGATGGCGTGGGTTCGCGGCCAATGCAAGGAGGTACTCATCCGATGCAGTGGCATCGCACGTCGCCCCGAGAATTACAACCCTCTTTGCAGCGAGAATCTCGTTGCTCATCGGGATCCCCGTCGCAGGCGTTGTCATGACGCAAGTCAAGGCGGCTGAGCAGACGACGACGCTATTCATGAGAGGACCATTTGTCGAGAGCAAGGTAAAGCGCAGTTCAACGATATGTGCGTTGGATGGAGCAAGGATTACAACGTCATTACAGACTCGTAATGCCCGACGGTTGTCGTGTGGCGCCTGGAAAACATCACGCGATATCAGAGCAGTACTGGCCTTCCTTATGTCCGTTGCGTCTCGCGCTGATTGCGCAGATGTTCAGAAAATCGCCCCAGCCGTTCGCGGGATAAACGGCCCTCCCCAAACCTCAGATTGCGCGGGACGTAACAATTCACGCCGAACTCGCGCACGGGACCGTCAGTGACTAGCGGGGTACTGCGACCCCAGTGGCCCGATGCGCCGATATCGATTCCCGCCGCGTTGGCGCCGATCCGCGGCCCTTGGGGGTTTCAGGCCGATGATGGCGCTGGCCGCACCAAAATACTGCCGTTCGGGTCGTCACGAGGAGAACCGTTACAAGCGCTAACAATTGTTTAGGAGTACCGGTACTCAGTGGGATGCTTAAGTCGTATGCTCCTTTCCCCAATACGCAAGGAGAGATACGTGACGAAGCTTCCAATCCTTTTTGGCGCGGCGCTAGCCATAGGCTTCACCAACGCCAGTGCGCAGACACATGGCTATACGCAGGACGGACATCGCCGTGCACCGGCTCCTGGGACGGTGCATATCATGCCCGCGGTTGCGGTGGCGCAAGACGCGCACCCTGCATATGGGCATGGCCCTGCGCTGCGCGAGTCGCATGGCAAGCCGCAGCACGGAAGCGAACATCGCCGACATGAGCCAGACCGTGGTCGTCACCATGCCGCTTACGGGGCTCGCGGTCACTAAAGCAGGCGTTGCTCTGCGGTAATGAATGGCACCCTGGCGGCTATGGCGCCGCCCTTGGAAGCGCATGAGAGAATGAGGCGTATTCTTGATTCTCTGCCGTCGCCTGCGGCGTATCATCAGCGACTTCCATGCCCGATTCCGGCGCCACGCGCGTGACCTGGGGGCGGTCCGTAGTCACGCCGCGGCGGGTAGCCCTGATAGCGGGGCGGCCCAAAATATACGCGAGGACGAACCAGCACCGGCGGCGGGCCGTAGTAGACGGGTGCCGGCTCATACAGCGATGGCGGAGCAACATAGATTGGAGGTGGCGGCGCAGACGGCGGAACGCCGACCACTACGCTTGGCGCCCCGATCACGGGGCCCACATCGTCGTGGGCCATAGCGGCCCCCGACAGCAGTGCGTTGGCAGCGCTCACTCCCGCGAGCAACCAATGCCTTTTCATCTTTCCTCCTTCGAGTTGAAGAGAATCGACTCACCGTTTGTTGTTACGCTGCCAGAGCCGCTGAACCGGTAGTTCATTTGACTCATTACGAACGAATTGCAGATTCATGGCAATTTTGCAATCCGCTGGCGACTGCTGCGTTGTCGGCGAGTAGGTCACTTCATTGCGAAGAAGTAATGAGCCTGCAATCTTCGTAAACATCGGAATCACCCCGCGGGTTATCGGCCTCGCCTTCAAACAGCAGCATCACCGTGCTCACCAGTCCGGATCCGAAGAATACTTTCGACGTTTACAACGGCGATTAGCCCATCATGGCGATTACCGGTATAGGCCGCCAGGCGAAGGGCGTTGATGATGATATCCGAGTCCTCATCAGCGCAGAACATCATTACCGCGACTTGATTGTGTGCGTCGGGATTCCACTCAGCGCCGGTGAAAGCGTGATGGGGGCCGGTTCCCCTCGGATGGCCATGCACACGAAACCAGGTGAAGCCGGGCAAGTGACTGGCTTCATGTAGGGCAGTCTCAACGCTTTCCAGGCGATGCGGAGGAATAATTGCGATGATTTGTTTCATGGCTATGCCCCCTTCTTGATGCGACTCTGTAAGAATTATTGGTCGCGGAATGTCATTTGTCCACGGGCAAGCCGCTAATAGCGCAGGCGAAATGCTTTTCTAGAAGCGGCGGTTCGGCATGTCCCCCATATCGACTTCTCCGGGTGCTGCCTATCTACCCATGGTGGTGGCGCGTCGCGATGTGGCGCCTAGTTCGAGCTACTGTGTCTACTTGTTCAGCATATTTTTTCGCCCCTATCCGATTTCGACCGCCCAGGTCATCGCCGCCCATGCAGAAGTTGCCTCCTCCACCGTTGAGGACTAATCTTCACAGAGACTAGGACCGATTTGCCTAATTGGTCCGCGAAGGAAGTGCGAGCCACGAATCGCCGTTGGCGCGCCGGGCGCGGTCTACCCGTCTAGGTTGCATTCGCGAACGGTATCCGCAGGCAGGCTGCGCTGAGCAGGTACCTTTCTGAGCCGCCAGGCAACGGCATTCTCCGGCTTCATTTTCGGTGTCATTGCGGTCTTTCGAATCAATCGGCGATTTCGACAAAACATGCTCTCGAACCCTGCTTGGTTGCACCGGCTGACCTGCATTGTCGCCGCACTCGTTCTATTGGTGGCTGCCCAGGGCATTTTCGCTATCGAACTTCCCCTTACTGTGGAACAGGCTTGGCAAATCGCCGAAGACGCCAATCCAACGCTCAAGGCGGCACAAGCCAGCCTTGCAGCAGCGCAGGGGCAAGTCACCGATAGCCGGGGCCTGCTCTGGAACAATCCTCACGTGAGCGCGAACGGCTTGCGGCGCATGGTTCCCAACCCCAGTGTCGGCGACGACACCCAGCGCGAATGGCGGGCACAAGTCAGTCAGCAGATTGAGATTGCAGGCCAACAAGGATACCGCCGGGCGGCTGCCAAACAAGATCTGGCGGCGATTCAGGAATCCGCGGAAGAAGCTTGGTGGCTGGTGCGGGCCGAAGTGGAGAAGCGGTTCGTTCGCGTGCTGAGCTTGCAAGCTCGCGTTGCCATGGAACAGGAACTAGTCACCCTGATTCCAGAGAATGTCAGCATTGCAAAGACACGGTTCGTAGCTGGCGAAGACAAGAAGCTTGATCACAACCTTGCCGAGGTGGAACTGGGGCGCGCCATTAACAAATTGGAAGTAGCGCGAGAGCAGCTTCTGCGCGCCCGTGCCGAGATCGCTGCGATGCTGCAATTGCAGGCGAAGGCGCTTCCGGAGGTTGAAGGTTCTCTTTTCGCCAATGGCCCGTCCCCATACTCCCTTGAACACCTTTTTGCGCTGGCCTCCAACCGGCCACGACTGCGCGCGTTCGACCTTCGGGAACAAGCAGCCCGCAGTCGGCTTGGCCTGGAGCGCGCCGCTGTCTATCCGGACGTCACCGTAAGTCTCTTTGCCGGCCGCGAAGGTCCAGTTCGGGGACGCGAGCGAATTGTTGCCTTAAGCGTCTCGCTACCGCTGCCGCTGCTTCGCCGCAATGCAGCAGGCATCAGGCGAGGTGGCACAGAGCTCACTCACGCCCAGTTGAAAGGCAGACCGCCATCCGCGATACACGCGCAAGCGTCATGACGCTATGGCAGCAGTGGGGGAGGTGTGCACAAGCGGGTCAGCAGGCTGGAGAACTTGTTCTGCAACCCTGCGGGAAGACCAGCGTCTGTCCACGGCAGCTTACCGGGCTGGGGAGATCAGCGTCACGCAACTTGGGCTTGCGACGCGGCAGGTGCTGCACACCCGTCGCGAGGTGCTGGAGGCCATGACCGAGCTAGAACAGACGGCAGGCTGGGTAGGGCCGTAATGAAGCCTCCAGTCGAGCTATAGCAGCAAGAACTACTTGAGGAATCTCTGCCTCGAAGGCTCAAGCATGAAAGTCCTCGTTCTATTGCAACGATTCGGCATCGTCGCCGCCGGGTTGTCGGTACTGGTCTTGACCGGGTGCGGTCGCGACGACCCTTCGACGCAGGAAGCTTCGACTTCCCAGCAGAGCGGCCCGCGATCGGCTCAAGGTAGCGCCGCTTCCCCTGACGTACAGAGCAGCGGGGGGCGAAAACTCAAGCTCAGCGCTGACGAAATCCGCTCGGCAGGTATCAAGACGGCGGTGTTGAGGGAAGAGGAAGTCAGCGAACAATTGACGGTGACCGCAACGATTCGTCCCAATCAGGATCGCATCGCCCACGTGGCGCCGCGAGTAACCGGGCGTATCGTCAAAGTCCAGGCCAATCTGGGCGATGCGGTGCGAACTGGCCAGACGCTCGCAGTGCTCGACAGCCTAGAAGTCGGCGAAGCGCATTCGGCCTATCTTCAAGCCAAGACGGTCCAAGCGGTGGCCAAAGCCGACTTCGAACGGGCGGAGCTGCTGTACGGCGAGCAGATTATCGCCAAGAAGGACCACATACGCGCTCATGCCGAATACGAAAAATCGAAGGCAGCATTCGCCGCCGCTGCCGACCGTCTGCGCATGCTGGGCGTGAGTCAGGCGCCATCGGCCGATGGCAGGGCGGTCTCCACGTTCCCGTTGTTATCTCCCGTCACGGGAACGGTCATTGAAAAGCACGCCATCTTAGGCGAGTTGGCGCAGCCGGACAAACAGCTTTTCGTCGTGGCGGACCTTTCCCGGTTGTGGATCGAGGCTAACCTGTTCGAAAAGGATCTCAGCCGAGTCCAACTCGGTGCGCCGGCCATTGTCACCGTCGCTGCCTATCCCGACGAAGCCTTTCAGGGTCGACTCACCTACATCGCGGCCGTCGTCGACAAGGAAACCCGGACTGTCCAGGCTCGGGTGGAAGTGACCAATTCAGACGGGCATCTCAAGCCCGAAATGTTCGCTACGGCCGCCATTCAAACAAGCGGCGGCAAGCGCCAAAAAGCCCTTTTGCTGCCCGAGGAGGCAGTGGTCTTGATGCAGGGCCAACTTACGGTCTTTATCGAGGAGAGCAGCGGCAGCTTTGAGCCCCGCGCGGTGGAACTGGGTGAAAAACTACGCGGGCGCGTCATGCTCAAGAAGGGGCTCGCAGTGGGCGACAGGGTGGTGACGGAGGGGACCTTTTCTCTCAAGGCGCGCCTGATGAAGGCCCAGTTGGGCGAAGGCCACTAGGAGGCCGCCATGCTGAGCCAACTCGTCGATCTGTCGCTTCGCTACAAGGTGCTCGTGTTGGTGGGGTTCGCCGTGGTCGTTTTCCTCGGCGTGCGAGCCTGGTTGACGATGCCGGTGGACGCCTTTCCCGATGTCACGCCGAACCAGGTGAATGTCTACACAGAGTCGCCGGGACTGGCTGCGGAGGATGTGGAAAAGCTTCTGACTGCCCCGATCGAGACTACCATGGCCGGCTTACCAGGTGTCGAGCAGATTCGCTCGGTGTCGCTCTTCGGGCTGTCATATGTCGGCGTCTATTTCAAGGACGACCTGGACATATATTTTGTCCGACGGCTCGTCGGCGAAAAGCTGCAGGAGGCGCGCGAGCGCATACCGACGGACTATGGCGAACCAACCTTGGGACCGAACAGTTCCGGACTCGGCCAAGTGTTCTGGTACACGATTGAGTCGGCCGACGAGAAACTCTCGGCAATGGATCTGCGCACCCTGCATGACTGGAGCGTACGCCTTATGCTGCGTACGGCTCCGGGTGTGGATGATGTGACGACGTGGGGCGGCCAAGAGAAGCAATATCAAGTCTTGATCAATCCCCAAAAGCTCATCAAGTACAGTCTGAGTTACAAGGCCGTCATGGAGGCTCTCGCGGCAAATAACCGGCAAGTCGGCGGACAGTATGTGAATCTTGGCCAAGAGCAGTATCTAGTGCGCGGCCTGGGGCTAGTTGCCAATACGACGGACATTGGCAATATCGTCGTCGCCGAGCGGGAGGGAATTCCGATTCACCTGCATGAAGTGGCGGAGGTAAAGGAAGGCCCCGCCGTCCGCTTTGGCGCAGTTACCCGAGACGGCCGGGAGGTCGCGCTCGGAATTGCACTCGCCCGCATCCACGAAAACGCAAAGCAAGTCGTGGATGCAGTGAAGCAGAAGCTTCAGCTTGCTCAGCAGGCACTCCCTAACGGGGTTACGCTGAATCCGGTTTACGACCGCACGGACCTCGTCAAGAAGGCCCTGAAGACCGCTGAGAGCGCCTTGATCGAAGGCTCGATTCTGGTGGCAATTGTGTTGTTCCTATTTCTTGGCGAAGTGCGCTCGGCCCTGGTAGTGATCCTCGCTCTTCCCCTGGCTATGCTCATGGCATTCCTGCTGATGCAGCAGTTCGGCCTGTCCGCCAATCTGATGTCACTGGCTGGCTTGGCTATTGGCATTGGCATGATGGTTGATGGCGCGGTAGTGATGGTGGAAAACGGTTTCCGGTTGCTCTCGCATCAAGCCGGAACGGCCGTGAACCGCACCCATGTCATCCTTGAAGCGGCGCGCGAGGTGATCAATCCCATCGCCTTCGCCATCCTCATCATCATCGTGGTGTTTTTGCCCCTTTTCTCCCTCACCGGGCTGGAAGGCAAGCTCTTTAAGCCAATGGCACTCACCATTACCTTTGCCATGGTCGGCTCGCTGATCCTCACGCTAACCCTGATTCCGGTGCTCTCGGCGCTGATTCTGAAACCCAAGGCGGAAAGAGACACCGTCTTGGTGCGCTGGGTCAAGGCAGCTTATCTACCCCTGCTCGAGCGCGCGCTGGAAAACAAGAAAAAGGTGTTTGCCGCCGCCCTGTTGCTGTTAGCCGCGGCGCTGGCTGTGTTCCCATTTCTCGGCAAAGAGTTCATGCCTACCCTGCAGGAGGGCACCATCATGTTCCGGGTGACTGGCATCCCTTCGACCTCGCTGGAGGAATCGGTGCGCATCTCCCAGACCATGAATGTGGTGCTCAAGCAGCATTTTCCCCAGACGAAGTCGGTCTTAGCCACCATTGGTCGGGCAGAGAAGGGGGAGACTAACGACGCCAACTACATGGAGGTACTGGTGGATGTGAAACCGCCGGAGCAATGGCAGGAAAAGATTTCGATGCCAGAGCTCTCTGATCGAATGAAGGAAACACTTGAGCGCGCCCTGCCCACCGTGGTACTTGCAAATACCCAACCAATCCAGATGCGGGTTGAGGAATTGATCTCCGGTGTTCGCGCCACGCTCGCGCTCAAACTCTACGGGTCCGACCTCCCCGTGCTTGACCGTTTGGCGGCTCAGATCAAGCCTGTGCTCGGGGCTGTTGCCGGAGTCGCCGATCTCTCGCTGGAAGCCAACAAAGGTAAGCCTCAACTTGTAGTAAAGGTCAACCGGGAAGCAGCAGCGCGCTTCGGCATCAACGCCGATGATATCTTGGAAGTCGTTCAGGCCGGCATAGGGGGCAAGGCGGTTAGCACCCTCATCGATGGGGTGCGTCGCTTCGACATTCAGGTCAGACTCGATGGTGCATATCGCGACAGCCGGCAGGCAATTAGCGACATACCGCTGCGCACCCGGGCCGGGGCGCTCGTGCCGCTGTCGCGAGTCGCGACGGTGGAAATGGACGAGGGATACACATTCGTGCGCCGTGAGCAACTGCAGCGCTACGCCGTGTTGCAGATGGACGTAAAGGGCCGCGACGTGGACGGCTTCGTGCGTGAAGCCGAAGCAAAGATCCGAGGCCAAGTCAAGCTCCCCGAGGGCTACTGGATCGAATGGGGTGGTGCTTTTGAGAATCAGCAGCGCGCTATGGCGCGGCTGGTGCTAATCGTGCCGCTCACCATCGGCCTCATCTTTCTGCTGCTGTATACGGCATTCAATTCGCTTACCCACGCCACCCTCATCATTGCTAACGTGCCGTTCGCCGTGATCGGCGGTGTCTTCGGGTTGGCATTGACGGGCCAGTACGTCTCTGTGCCGTCCGCCATTGGATTCATCGCCGTCTTTGGCGTGGCAATGCTGAACGGCATTGTATTGGTCTCTTTTCTAAACGATCAGCGCCGCCAGGGCCTGTCGATCCGCGAGGCGGTGCGCCAAGGAGCGACGCTGCGTCTGCGCCCGGTCTTAATGACAGCCTCAGTGGCAATACTCGGTCTGGTGCCCATGCTGCTTTCGCAAGGGGTGGGAGCGGAGGTTCAGCGACCTTTGGCGACCGTAGTTGTGGGTGGCCTCATCACATCCACAGCGCTCACGCTCTTGCTGTTGCCGCTCATGTACGAGTGGGTGGCAAGTCGCGCGGAACGCAAACGTGATTCGACCTGACAACACACTGTGTACTGCTCCGCAATGGAACCGCTGCGAGGGGAATACCAATGAAAGAGATCAAGGCATTCATTCGACAACACCGTATCGCCAACGTCATAGAGGCGTTGAAAGACTCCGGTCACTGTGACATGAGTAACTCCGAAAATGGGTGCCACAACATCACGGTGTCCAAGGTGCAGCGGCCGCTCGCGAGTGGGGATCCCACGCAGCAACACTATTCGATGGAGCTTGCTGAAGCCGTTATCGCAGAATATAAGCTCGAACTCGTATGCGCTGACGACGTGGCCGCTATTCTGACTGATGCCATTGCAAAGGCCGCAGCCACTGGGCAACCCGATGCGGGCTGGATATTCATGAGTGAAATTCAGCACGTGGTGCGTATCCATTGATTCCCGCGTCCTACCCTTTGCTTCTCTCGGTCTCTCGGTCTCTCGGTTGATAGTAGCTGGACCCATTTGGTATCGATTCATGGACCTACGGAGCCGAAAATGAGATGTCTCGGAGTAGTGGCATTGTTTGCATTGAGCAGTGCGGCCTGCGTACCGTTTGTGCAGCCCACTGACAGCCCGCGTGCCCGCGCTCGAATATCGGTGGAAGGCTTGGCACCCGACGCAAGGTTTGCGGGCGTCGATATCGGCCGTGAGCCCAGCTGTAGAACGTTATCGCGGTTTGACTTGATTCCGGTTGCCCGCGCCGGTTCAGCAGAACCGGCGCCGACGACCGAAAACGCCGTGGCTGCAGCATTTGCGCTTGACATGGATGGCCAGAGAACGATGGAGCCGAAGTCGTTTGTTCGCGAGGTCTGGATTGAAGCAGGATACAAGGTTCGCGTCAGCGTCTATGCATCACATCTTCCGCGCACCCTTTACCGTACCTTCGTTTTTCTACCAATCGATGGTGAGGACTACGAAATCCGAATGACAAAGCGCGCCCTGGAGGTCGTCCGCCATGACCACCAATGCGCCGGTTGCGCGACAGTGCCGGT
Organism: Cupriavidus necator; assembly: GCF_040578825.1. Taxonomy (GTDB): domain Bacteria; phylum Pseudomonadota; class Gammaproteobacteria; order Burkholderiales; family Burkholderiaceae; genus Cupriavidus; species Cupriavidus necator_E. The sequence goes on from NZ_JBEFLI010000092.1 coordinate 16,706, forward strand.
CCCGACCTCGCGTTCCCGTTGCCAGCCGGCACAATCGGCGGTATCACGTCCTTGATCCCGGCGAGCGCCATCCGCTGGAGACTCGCCCGCCCACTGGAACAACTCACACTGCACGGACCGGCCTGGCCAGCCAGCTGTTCGCGATGATGACGCGGAAGGTCCTGCTCGATATTGGTGTGCCTGGCTCAGTGAATGCAGGACAGTCTGGAAGATGCAAGGCGATCTGCTACGCGCACGTGGACGTCAATCTGCCGAAGACTGTCTTGAAAAATTCATGTCACGCCTTGATAATTCGTATAGGGCGGTATTGAATGAATTTTCCCGGCGCGCACGGTACGCGCCCGGTGGCCAAGGACCTCGCAGAGGCAGCGCACTTCGCCGCATGAGCCAAGCGCTCGGTGCGGCCACAGTGATTGCGCTTTCTCGCAGACTAAAACGACGCAGGAGACTAACATGCTGAGTCCTCATGAGATTGCCGCACTCATTCTGGTCAAGGAAGTCCCGAATCCGGAGGAACTGGATCCCGTGGCTATTGACACGCTGCTAGCGCATCAACTTGTCACGCTGGAAAACCGGCCGCCTTCCGGTCTCGCGTGTCCTCGCCTCACCTCGCGCGGCGATTCCCTACTGAAAGCCGTCGGGCGGTTTCGCTAAGGCGCTGCCTCGCCCACACCGCATCTCCTACCTGTCCGTGGCGGCGCCGTTGGCCACAGTTCTTCCAGCTGGCGGCACGCCTCGACTCGCCGGGGGGGCGTGAGGTGCCGAGCCAATCCCCATAACCCAGTCTCGCCAGTGTGGCGTCACGATGCTCGCACAGATGCCGGCGGGTTCAACCTCAGGAATTCATCATGCCTACGTTGCCCAACGAACAGCTTTCGGCCCTGCAAGCCGCCAACCTCGACCTGTTGTTTGGTTTGACGAACAAGACCATCGCCGCCTTCGAGAAGCTGGCTGAACTGAATCTGCAGACGATAAAAGCGACCGTGGCGGAAACCCAGGACAACATCCAGAGAGCGTTCGACGCCAAGGACATACAGGAGCTGCTGGCGCTGCAAGCCAGCCTTTGGCAGCCAGCGACCGAGAAGGCACAGGCGTACCGCCGTCAATGGGTTGAGATCACTTCCGCCACACGAGCCGAGTTCGCGAAAGTCGCCGAAGCGCAATATGAAGCGAACAAGCGCAGGATGCAAGACGTCATCGACAGCGCCACGAAAAGCGCCCCGGCCGGCTCCGAGGCCGCCGTGGCCGCTTGGCAATCGGCGGTGAGCGCCACCACCACGCTGTGCGACACCGTGCAGCAAACGACTAAGCAAGCGATCGAAGTCGCCGAAAGCAATTTGGACATCGCCGCCACCGCGGCATAGCGATTGCGGCCGAGCTCGGTCAGCCGAGCCACCACCGTCGGCTCCTCGTCGTCCAGACGTTTGATCAGCAGATGACGCCCGTAGGCCTGCATGACGATCTGCTCGTGGCCGAGCAGGGTGCGTAGTTGCCGCTGCAGTTCGGCAGCGTAAGGTTTGGCGGGTAAAGCTGGCATGTCGATCCTGTGCGCCGGTCAAAACCGGCAAAGTGTTGTGAATGAAAGAGTCATACGTTGAAGGTCTAGCCAGCCACGGCGGCCCCGAGTCATGCGTGTGTACCCGCAAGGGTGCATGGAGTTGACCCTTTTTTTTGACACCCGCTATCTTGAACCGTAGGGGGGGTACCCATCATGGCCAAGACTCGAGTGCCGTATGCCGCTGCTTTCCGGCAGCAAATGATTGACCTGGTCCATGCCGGCCGGACGCCGGAAGACCTGGCCAAGGAATTCGAACCCACTGCCCAGACCATCTACAACTGGGTCGCACAGGCCGACCGTGACGCCGGTAAACGTCACGATGGCCTGAGCACTGCCGAGCGCCAGGCACTGACCCATCTTCGTAGAGAGCTTCGGCAGGCCAAGGGCAATGCGGTCGCAGCGCGCATGTCCCGCAGATTGGGGCGGGCATATGACATGGGAACGGCGCTCGACGGCATACGACAGACGGCCAAAGGCCGACCGGGTGCGAAGTTCACCACCCTGATGCATCACATCTACGCAGTCGACCGCCTGCGGGCAGCCTACTTTGCGCTGGAGCGCAAGGCGGCTGCCGGGGTGGGCGGTCAGACGTGGCAGTCGTACGGACTGGACCCAAGCGCAGCGTGGCGCTGCCGCGCTCGGGCGTCTGGCACTTCGAGCTGAAGCACGATGGATCCGTCGTGCTTTTCCAGGAGATCTATTCGTAGTTCGCCGACCTCGCGGGTTGCCGTGCCATCCGTCGGGACCGCCACCGGCACCGTCGTACTGATCAGCCTGCTGATCCTGCTGGTCTGGTTTGGCACCCTCGATATGCGCCACCTGCTGCGCTCCGATGAAGGCCGCTACGCCGAGATTGCCCGCGAGATGTTCGCTACCGGCGACTGGGTGACGATCCGCTACCACGAACTCAAGTATTTCGAGAAACCGCCATTCCACCTGTGGGTGACCACGCTGGCCTACACGCTGTTCGGCGTGGGCGACTGGCAGGCGCGGCTGTGCGTGGCGCTGTCCGGCATCCTGGGGCTGGGCGTGTCGATGCTGGCCGCGGCACGCTGGTACGGCCGGCGCGTGGCGGTACTGACGGGGTTGGTGCTGGTTTCTGCGCCGATGTGGAATATCGCCGGCCACTTCAACTCGCTGGACATGACGCTGGCCGGCGCCATGGCGTGCGTGCTGGCCTTCATGCTGCTTGCGCAGCACCCGGATGCCAGCCGCGCCGAACGCCGCAACTGGATGCTGGCCTGCTGGGCGGCGATGGGCGTGGCCGTGCTGGTCAAGGCGCTGGTCGGGCTGGCGCTGCCGGGGCTGGTGCTGGTGGTCTACACGCTGGTGACGCGCGACTTCGGCCTGTGGCGCCGCCTGCATCTGCCGGGCGGCATCGTCGCGATGCTGGTGGTGACGGTGCCGTGGTTCTGGCTGGTGTCAGAGCGCAACCCGGAATTCCTGCGTTTCTTCTTTATCCACGAGCACTGGCAACGCTACACCTCGAACGTGCACCAGCGCGAAGGCGCGATCTGGTACTTCGTGCCCCTGCTGCTGGCCGGTTTCCTGCCCTGGCTGGGCCTGGTTCCGCAAATGTGGCAGGCCGTGCGCGAGCGCGCCGGGGTCGATCGCGGCACCTCGCCGCGGCCATTCCAGCCCGCCCTGCTGGCAGCGCTGTGGGCCGTGGCGATCTTTGTCTTCTTCAGCCTGTCTGGCTCCAAGCTGCCCGGCTATATCGTGCCGATCTTCCCCGCGCTGGCGCTGCTGGCCGGCGTGGCACTGGACACGGTGACGGAACGCACGTGGCGCTGGCAGGTCAATGCCATGATCGCGCTGGGCGTGGTCGGGCTGCTGGCATGCCCGTTCGTCGGCATGATGGACAAGCCCGGCACGCCCAATACGGTCTATCGCGAATTCGCACTGTGGATCGGCATCGCCTTTGCCGTGATGCTGGCCGGCGCCTTGCTAGCGTGTCGGCTGTTGCGCACGCGCGGGGTGTTCCCCAGCGTGGTGGCCTATGCGCTGGCGATGTTCGTCTGCGTCACGGTGGCGCTGCGCGGCCACGAGGCCATGGGCCGGCCCAGCTCCGGCGTGGACCTGGTGCCCGCCATCAACGCCGTGCTGGCACCGGACATGCCGCTCTACAGCGTGGGCATGCTGGATCACACGCTGCCGTTCTACCTGCGCCGCACCACCATCATGGTCGCGCACAAGGACGAGCTGGAATTCGGCATCGGCCAGGAACCGCAGAAGTGGATCCCGACCGTCGACGGCTTTGTCGCGCGCTGGCAGGACGGCCAGCGCGCGGTGGCAATCATGTCGCCCGGCACCTATGACGCCCTGGCGGCGCGCGGCGTGCCGATGCACCGGATCGCAGGCGACCGCAGGCGCGTGGCGGTCGCCAATTTCGCGCTGCCGGGCAATGGCCCGCAGACGCAACCCCCAGGACAGTAACCTGAAACTCCTGCAACTCCTGCAACTCCTGCAACTCCTGCACTACGCAGCGCCATGACGCTTTCCACCTTCGCGTTCATCCTGAGCGGCGTGCTGCTCAATGCGGCGGCGCAACTGCTGCTCAAGGCTGGCGTCAATGCCATCGGCGCCATCACGCTGGACCGCGGCACCCTGCTCCTCACGGCTCTGCGCGTGCTGAACCAGTGGCCGGTGCTGGCCGGTGCTGGCCGGGCTGACGCTGTACGTGGTCAGCGTGGGCGTGTGGATCGTGGGGCTCTCGCGCGTGGACGTGTCGATTACCTACCCGATGCTCTCGCTCGGCTATGTCGTCAATGCGCTGGCCGCCTGGTGGCTTTCGGCGAGATGATCGGCCCCTTGGCGCGTGGCCGGCATCCTGCTGATACTGGCTGGCGTTTTCCTGATCGCCCGCTCCTGACGCAACTGCCCGCGCCCCTCACCTGATCCGACACCGACCGCATCGCAACGTCCTGCCATGACCGCATCCGCTCCCCAGTTCCTGCCATTCGTCCGGCCCGACATCGACGCCGCCGCCATTGCCGAAGTCGGCAAGGTGCTGGCCTCTGGCTGGATCACCTCCGGCCCCAGGATGCAGGCCTTCGAGGCCGCGCTGTCAGACCTTTTCGGCGGCCGCCCGGTGCGCACCTTCGCCAATGGCTCCGCGACCATGGAGATCGCGCTGCGCATTGCCGCTATCGGCGCCGGCGATGAAGTCATCACCACGCCGATCACCTGGGTCGCCACCGCCAACGTGGTGCTGGCAGTCGGCGCGCGGCCGGTGTTCGTCGACATCGATTCGCGCACACGCACGATGAGCGCGAAATTGATGAATGCGATGAAACATCACGTCCAGCTTGTCGAACCGGGAAAAGATGCGACGAAAGCCTTTGAGGCGCCGAAACAGGCGCTCAACTTCGTTTCTGCGCTTGTACATCTCGCGATCGTATTCCCATGGATCAAGGCGAAACAGGGCTTGCAGCCCGTCTTCTTCGTTGTAGACCGGAATGACGACCGAGACTTGGACCGAGCTCATTTGGAGAGACGTTTGCATGTTTCGCTGAGGATTGCGCAGACCCGCTCGACATCGGTGGCTTGCATCGCGGGGAACAGCGGCAGCGTGACGATGCCGCGCCCGATGCGTTCGGCATACGGCAGCATGTCTGGTCATGGAGGCGCTGCGCGAGCGCGGCATCGGCACCCGCGTGCACTACCCGCCCATTCAGGACGGCATGGATGTCGAGGAGCCCGGCGGCAAGTTTAACCTGACCGACGTCAACGCCGCGGTCGGCCTGGTGCTACCGTTCGGCATCCACCTGGGCATCCTTGACAAGGTGTACTGTCAGACTAGTACTACTGTGTTAACAACTACTCGGTTTTCCGGCCGCAGCACGGGCACCGTTCAAGGCAAGCAAGTAGCGCGGCGGCAAGCTCCAATCGCAACGTGGTGATGGAATCCGCCACATGTCGCTGCTTACGCAGGGGCGCCCCGGGGCCGGAAGCCTTCGGGTAAGGAAGACACCTCGCCGAGTAACCGATGATCTGGAGTTTTTTTTTGCGCCACCAGGCGTTCGGTGACGAGAAAACCGTAGGCCGCTATGCACAGCGTCGCGTGGTGGTGAAAGCCGCGCCAGCCACGTCCCTCGAAATGCCCCAAGCCGAGTTCCTGCTTGAGCTCCTGGTAATCGCGCTCAATACGCCAGCGCAATTTTGCGCATCGCACGAGTTCCTTGATTGGTGTATCCGCCGGCAACGTACTGAGGAAGTACTTGGTCGGCTCGACTTCTTCCTTGGGCCACTCGATGAGCAACCATTGCTGCGCGCTGGCCTCGCCTGGCCCGGCTGCGCGGGAGGCGCAATGCACCCGCATTGCCGCAAAACGCGACGACAAGGCGCAGTTGGTTCCTTCGCGCCACGTGACGGTGCGAAAGCGCCGCGACGGCAATTGCATGGCCAACTCCTTTGCTTGCAGCGGCGCCAGCGCTTGCGACTGCAGGCTCACTGCCCCAGTCACCCCGACCACATAGGTGAAGCCCATCGCCGTGAGTTGCTCGCGGAACTCCGTGCTCACCCCGTAACCAGCGTCAGCCAGAACCAGTTCGGGCAGCGATTCCGCTTCACCGAGGGTCTCAAGCAATTGCAGCGCGAGCATCGGCTTGGTGACGAACTCAAGTGCCTCGGGCACTTTGGCACGCTCACGCCGTTGCGGGTCATCTGCCCAGCTTTGCGGCAAATACAGTTGGTAGCGCACCGGCAGACTGAAGTGTTCATTGGCGAGAGAGACGCTGACTGCGACCTGGCAGTTGTCCTGCTTACCCAATTGGCCGCAATACTGCCGAGCGACCCCCACCGAGTGCTTACCCTTCTTCGGAAAGCCGGTATCGTCAATAATCAGCGCCTCAGGCGGGCCCGCGCGCTGGCTAACTTGCTCAAGCACGCCGCTGCGCACCGCATCAAGCACCGCTTGGTCCGACCACGGCGCATCGGCCACGAAATGATGCAGACGTTGGTGTTCCGAACGCACCCGGTCTGGCGACAAATGCGCCGCCATGGGCTCAACGCTCTTACGCTTGACCGGCAGCATCAATCCCGAGCAGTAACCACGAAACGGCTCGACACGGTCAGCGTGTCCAAGGGACTGGGCCATCAGAGACACGTACTCCTCGAACCGCTTTGCAGAGCTTGCCATCGCTTTCCTCATAACTCACTTGAAGACAAGCGAATAATGCCTTATTTTTTAACACAGTAGTACTAGAAGGGCGTGTTCACACTACCATACTACCTAAGCCCGTCGACGATTCTGCCAAGCATCCGGGAACAGCTGGCGAATCCCATCACGCACATCACAATACAGTGCGAGTTGGTGCCTTGCCGGCAGTCCGATGCATCCACCCACTTCGAGTCTGCGGCGCAATATTTGGCCAGCAACGGCGCGCGAGAGTTGAGCAAGCGCGATCACGACCAACCAGTCGGGGGGCACGGGCATTGAAGATTCTGGTTATTGAAGACGAGGGTAAGCGGATCGCCAGCACCGTGGTTGACGACGAGACAGGAATGGTGCTGCTTTAGGCTTGCAACGCCGGTTGAGCGGCGACGTTCCACGGCAGAAG
>NZ_JBEFLI010000093.1:0-23528 GCF_040578825.1 Cupriavidus necator
GGTCGGGGCGATGGCGGACTCGGGGGGCATCGGTTTGTTCGGTTCTTGGATCTTGGCGGGGGTGCGCCTCGGGTCAGTCGGGAAAAGCCGGCGGGGCAGTCAGCGCCCGCCGGGCAAGGTATCGGGTCGTTCGGTCCTGGCGCGCAGGCTCGCATGCAGCCGGCGCACGCCGCGCCACAGTTTGGGAATCAGCCAGATCGCGACCAGCAGGAACACTGCCAGCAAAACCAGGAACACCACCGGCAGGAAGAAAGCCAGCAGCAGGCTGCCGGTCGCGGTCAGGTCCTCGGTGAATGAGGCAGCCCAGTTCGAGAACGGTTCCGGCGACAGGTTGATCAGCGCGCGCGAGCCGGCCTTGGCTGCATGCGCGGTGCCGGCCAGCGTGCCGCCGATCAGCCCGGCGGCGACCACCCACTGCGGGTCGAGCTCGCCAAAGGCCGCGGCCGCCAGGATCGCGCCGGCGGGAATGCGCACAAAGGTATGGATGCCGTCCCAGACCGAATCGAAGCCCGGCACCTTGTCGGCGACGAATTCGGCCACGGCCAGCACCGCCGCCACGCCGATGACCCACCACGACGCCAGCGCCTGCAGCCCGGGCGGCAGCTCCAGCCAGCCCAGGCGTGCCAGCACGCCGGCGGCCAGCACGGCGAGGTAGAGGCGAAAACCGCTGGCCCAGGACATGCCCGCGGCCAGCGCGGCGGTTTCCAGCATGGCGCTCCTTGCAAGGGGCGGGCGCCAACGCGGGGCGCCCTCGCAAGGAGTGTAATACGGACCGGGCAGGCGGCGCGGCGGCGCGCCTCAGCTCTCTTCCTTGCCGTCCGGCCCAAACCACGGCAACGCCTCCTGCGGCGTCAGGACGCCAGCCGGCTCGGCCATGGTGTAACCGGGCAGTGCCTCGATGCGCCGGGCAAAGGCGGGATCGGCAAGCAGCGCCAGCAGCGCCGCCATCCAGCCCGCGGTCTGGTCATTCTTGCGCAGCGCCAGGTAATAGGCCTCCGCGCCACCTCGGGCGCGACGATCAGCCCCTGCTCGCGCCATGCCAGCCGCAGCAGCCGCACCGCGGCGGGCCGCAGCCACTTGCGCAGCGTCACATGCGCCACCGATCCGGCGGTCCGCACCGGCGAGACATAGAAGCCGGCCAGCTCCGACTGCCGTTCCTGCAGGCGGATCAGCCCTTCCACGCTGCCGCAGAACACGGTGTCGAGCCGCAGCGGCGTGTCGGCCTGGCCCAGCGCGGCAGCCAGCACCTCCACCGCCGGGTCATGGCTGCCGGTGAAATGCACGCACGACTGCGGCTGCTGGGCGTCGTCGAGCTCGGCAATGAACTCCGCCATCGCCTTCTGCACCGCCGGCTCGAGCGACTCGCGCAGCCGCAGCTCGGCGCGCAGCAGGCGCTCGCCGAAACGCGTCGGCGCCGCGGCCGCGCTCCATGTCCAGCATGCTGCGCCCGAGCATTTCCTCCCAGGCGCGCATCACACCCCAGGCGTGGCGATACGACAGGCCAATCTCCCGCGCAGCACGGTGCAGCGAGCCGGTCTCGCGCACCGCCTTCAGGAGCTGGAATACCTTGCCGTTGGCGCGCGGATTGTCGTCCGCGGCGATCACGGGAAATAAATCAAAGCGGAACGTCATATGTTCCCCCTTGCATATTTACTTTGGGAATTCGACTGGATGACAATGAATGACCCTGTTTTGTGTAGTTTGCCGCATTCTCCCTGAACCCCGGAGAGAAAGGCAATTATGTCCAAAGAAGCATAATAGAAAGGAGCCACAGGATGTCGCCCAAGGTCGCCCATCGCCTGCCTCATCACCTGTGCCGCGCCACGGCCATCGCCTGCCTGGCCTTGCTGTCGACAGCCCATGCCGGAGCGCTGAAGCTGGCCACTACCACCAGTACCGAGAACTCCGGCCTGCTGAAGTCCCTGCTGCCGCGCTTTGAGAAGAAGACCGGCGTCACCGTGAAGGTGATTGCGGTCGGCTCGGGCAAGGCCATGAAGATGGGCGAGATGGGCGACGTCGACGTGCTGCTGGTCCACGCCCGCAAGATGGAAGACGCCTTCATCGCCGCCGGCTACGGCGTGAACCGGCGCGACGTGATGTACAACGACTTCATCGTGGTCGGCCCCGCCAGCGATCCCGCCGGCATCAAGGGTGGCAAGGACGTGCTGGCGGGTTTCCGCAAGCTGGCCGACAGCGGCAGCAAGTTCATCTCGCGCGGCGACAACTCCGGCACCGACGTGATGGAGAAGGCTTACTGGAAGCAACTGGGCATCGAACCCAGGGGCCAGCCGTGGTACGTCAACGCCGGCCTGGGCATGGGCGAGGTGCTGACGATGGCGGCGCAGATGCCGGCCTATACGCTGTCAGACCGCGCTACCTATGGCGCCTATCGCGCCAGGACCGGCCTGGCCATCGCGATCGAAGGCGATCCGAAGATGTTCAATCCGTACGGGATCATCGCGGTCAACCCGGCGAAGCATCCGGGGATCAACTACAAGGATGCGATGAAGCTGGTGGAGTGGATAACTTCGACTGAGGGGCAGGATGCGATTGAGAGCTACAAGGTGGGAGGCGAACAGTTGTTCCATCCAAGCTACAACAGAAGATGAGCGGCGTAGTATCGTGGCAGCGCGACCTTGACTGCTAACCTGCTCCCCATTTAACCGGAATACGCGCGCCCCTATTAGGCAGGGCGCGCTACCCAGCCTTGCGCCGGAACATGATCCGGCCGCGTCGCTTTTTGACGATTCGCCCTCCTCCTTTCGTCTGGTCCTCCACGGGGAATCCCACGCAAGCCCTCGGACAGCACACGACCACCCCGGCCGCGATGAAACTCGCATTCGAGGACGGCCGAGATCGAGCAATATCCTGATTTGCTCAACAGATTCGGAAGTTGATTTTCAAATCCCCATTATCTAACAAAATCAATCCAACGCATTGAAAAAACACCAGGCTATTCCTATTCTCATTCCAGCGATATTCTGACTCCCCCATTTCCTTGGAGATCCGGATGTCGCGCCATCGAGGGGTGCGCAAAGCGGAAGCACTTGAATTTGCGGTAGGAATCTTCCTATAGCGATTTTCAGCGCTATCGGACACAGCACCATTTCTGGGCCTTCCATCGACAAGATGGCCTTTTATCAAAAGGAGCTACCATGCAACAAACCGACTTCAATTCGATCGTCCAGTCTTCCGCGGAAGCCATCACGGAGCAAGACACCATTGTGGCTGTACAGGAAGCAGAGCGGCAGATTCAGGGCCGCGCCTGGAATATGAATCAACCCTTGAACATGATCGCCTACGAAGATCAGGCCTGATCCCATCACCACACGGCGCTCCTCGCTGAGCGCCGTGCACGCACGCCAGGAGCTTCGCCATGATCCTCCAATCCGGAACCCAGCAACAAATCAGCAACCTGGTCACGCTGATCGGCACCGAAGGCCTGTCCTCAGCACGATCCCTCAAGTCACTGCGCGATCTCCAGGCTGGTTACCGTTGTTTCATAGAGCGCACTCAGCGCCGTCACCCCGCTGGCGCGGTCGGGACAACCAGGATCGTGACAGACCCCGACGAAGCCAATCGCTTTCGCCCGCTGTTCGTGAATGACTCCCTGCTAGACGACAAGGCCCAATCCATTGTCATAGAGAAGAGCGAAGACCCCGAGGCACCCGAAAAGCATGCGCTGCTTGAACGAGCCCTGCAAGAACTGGCCCTGTATTCACCCGAGCATCGGGTTCTGTTTGACACGGTGGTCACGGACGTCTTCATTCTGCCGTCCGGCATCGCCAAAGCGGGTTCCACGTCCGCCGCACTGGGCGTGATCTGGGCCAATCCACGCATTCACCATACGTTGCATGACGTGATCGAACTCCTGGTACATGAACTGACACACCAAACCATGTTCATCGATGAACTCACGCACTCTCACTACGATTACCAGCTAATCGTCGAGCGGAGTACATGGGCCACATCCGCCATCCTGCATGTACCTCGCCCGCTAGACAAAGTTCTGCATAGCGCTGTAGTTGCCACCGAAATTCTTCTGCTGCGGCAAGAACTGCTGGGACATCCGGTGCGTCCCTCCATCCATCCCCCTACACCCGCACTGCACCGGCAAGTATGCGAATCAATTGCATCGATGGAAGCAGTCACGCGCAAACCGACCTCGGACCGGGTCTTCCAGGATCGCGCATGCGAGATCCTTGAGAACCTGAGGGAAATCAGCGAAAGACTATCTACTGGTTCCACTGTCAACAAGACGCACTGAGCGCCATGTCTCATGATTCTTAACACAACCGAGACCCGATGACGCCGCGACCATTTCAGTGGAGGGACATCTTCCTGCATCCCGCCGCAGCATGGACATTGGGGCTTGTCATTGTCCATCAAAGCGTCATTGCAGCTTCGTCCTATTTCCTAACGCGACTAATTGAAATCTTCCAGGCCGGAGGGGATTTCACCCCATACCTATCAGCTTACCTCGCGGCAATGCTTCTGCCTTATCTACCTGGTTGTGCGTCATTGCTGACGCTGCAGCTATGGATCAATCGTGCCCATCGTGCGTTTTCGGAGCACCTGCCAGAATCCACCTATGCCCTTACCGAGCATCATCGCAACATTGCGCTGAGAGAAACGATCGAATCAGTCTACTCCCGGAATTCTTTCGTTGCGCTGAGGGATTACCTGACGTTCATCCATGATTTCGCCAGTCTGATCCTGAATAGCGCCCTGAGCATGCTCGTGCTGTCACTTCTCCTTCCGGGTAACTTGGCCCTTGGCTATACCGTTAGCATTCTTGCTGCCGCTGCATTGATCCTTCTCCTGCGACGTAGCGTACATAGCCTGTCGACTCGGACAGAAGCCTGTTTCATCGCCTATAGCGAAACCCTTTCGCATATCTGGGATAACTCAGTGCTCGGGAACCAATACAACTTCGATTTATGGAGGAGCCACCGGGATGAACTCGCGTCGCGCTACTACAAGTGCTCGAACAAATTGCAACTGGCAAAGCAAGGCGGCAACCTTGCGCTCGCCTTCATATCACTGACCCCCACCATCTACCTGATGGTCGGCGCGGTTTACAGCAGGACCACTGAACCGGCATTGATTGCCGCGGTCTTCGTGAGTCTGACGCGAATCTTTCACATTCTGAATTCGCTCAGCGCCCTGGTGTATCGGCTGCTCGATTTCACAGCGGTGAGCGCTCGGATCCAAGTATTGATGGACGCCGAGCGCAGCCTCACGGAACCTGGGCGCGTGCCTGACACACCTTGCAGCTCGATCTCGATCAACGGCTCACCGGTTCACCACTATGAACCCGTCGTAGAAGCGATTCGCAACAGTAGCAAGGGACGCTTCACGATCCGCGGCGCCAACGGATCTGGAAAGTCCACGCTGCTACATGTACTTAAGAAGGCCTTGTCCTGCGATGCCTTGTTGGTACCCAGCCACCACGGCAAGCTCCATTGGCGTTCTGCGTCAGGCACGCAATCGACAGGTCAGCGCACCGTTGCCCAGCTAATGGAAATCGCCAGCCATCCCGAAGCAAGATACCTGCTGCTGGACGAGTGGGACGCAAACCTGGATGCCAGCAACAAGCAAGTTGTTGACGAGATGCTCGAGAATCTCAGTAAGCAACGGGTTGTTGTCGAGATCAGACACTAGGAGCTGTCATGAACCCACAAAGCCTCGCAGAGAGAATCCTGGATTCAGAAGCGTTCATGTTGAGTTACATGCAACGGCGGCTGTGGAAAGGCCGGACTGACGCTGCCTATCTCCAATCCGTATTCTCCTGGCGCCATCTCAATCATTTGCTCTCAACCCATAGGATCACAAATGATCGCCTCCGCCTGTCGCAGGCGGACGATTTCAGCACCTCGAATAAGCTTGCCTTTCGGCAAGCACGTGATCAGTTCGGCCGCCCCACGGACTTCCTCTCCATCAATGAACTGCACCGGCTGATGGGCCTTGGTGTTACCGGCGTACTGGAAGCCACCAATGAACTGATTCCAAGAATCGAGGCGCTCACTACGACTATACGCGCCAGGTTCGATGCGCAGTCGTCAGCCAATGCGTACTTCTCGTTTGGCTCGACCTCTGGCTTTGGCGCCCATCATGACGATCATGATGTTATCGTGATTCAGTTCAACGGCCGCAAGCACTGGCACTTCTTCCGCACTGCGGGCTCCTCCAGCAGGGCGACAGTTGAAAACCTGCGTGACCCCGGCGCTGGCGATCGGGCTGAGACCATGCTTCTGCAGGAAGGCGACATCATGTTCGTACCGAAGGGAACCTGGCATGACGTGGTGGCCCTCGACGAACCGAGCCTGCACGTTACAGTCAGCATCGTCTACCCCACCATCTCCGAGTTTCTCTGCTGGCTAATGCAGCAACATCAGTACGGTCCGCCGTTCCGAGATATCAGGATGGCCAGCGACGATTTAGCCGCATTGGCCGCTGAGTGCTCGACCTTTTTCGGCAAGGTTACTTCAGAGGATACTCTGCGCGAGTTTCTGAGGGCCTACTATACGAATTACGCAGCGAACCGGATTGCCCCCTCGTTTCCAACGCTGAATCGTGTCGGTGCTGCAGACTCGTATCGGCGGCTGCCGTACAGCTTCTCCGTCGTCGCCCCCATGGATGGAAAAGACACGGCACGCAAAATCAGCGCGTTGGGTCGGCAGTACAACATCAGCGACGCCGAGTACCGGATACTGGACGCGCTGTCATACAAGCATTTCAGCTCACTTGCTGACATTCAGGCATCCATTGGCGACTGCATACCTGACCGCGAAACGGTCACGGCGGCCGTTGAACGGCTTTTGGACAGAGGGCTAATCTCGAAAGCCCATGACGCTCGAGATGCAGAGCACTGAATGAAGGACACAGCGTAGCGTGACGTGCTCAATCGGCTGACTTCAGCTCAGCGGCTTCCCACTCCAGCACAAAAGTCCGTTCAGGCCCGGGGTCAGGGGACAGCACTCTTAGTGCCGAGTGAATACGCACTCTGCGGAAATCTCGATGATGCGCGCACAGAAAATCCACAACGGGATCAAGCTGGCGCCATCGTCTGACTGCGCCTCGGACGGTGGACAGTATGTATTCCTTTTGCCCCATGCGGAATCTGACTATCCAAAATTTCTCATCATCGCGATGCACCTCCACATCAAGCGCGGACGGGAAAATCCCTGCCAGGTGACGCACCTCCTGAATGGTGATCAGCGTCTCACCGCGTTGAGAGGTGCGCACCTCTAGCATTCAATGACCTCTCAACAAAATTATCAGATTAAATGTCCACAGTCGGAGGTCAATTTACCGCTTGTCTTTAAGCGTGACAATTTCAAGTTTCAACATTTATCATTTTAGTATTTTTATTCTCGCCCTATAGTCGCTGCGACCTTATTCTCCAGCCATAAGACAGGATCAGGAAGTATTGTTACCTGATAATAGCCGGCCATCCATCCGGACAAGCCCGCCTCCGACTGGAGGTAGCGCTTTGGCATAGCGGGCGCCTTTCCACTTGCACGCCTGGGAGGAGGTATATGGGCCACATCGCGGGCGTTAGAGAGGCTTGTCAGCATCTGCGTGCCCCAGGCATCTCCGAACGAGATAAAAACCATCCCCGCGCCGGCCTTCACCCAGCTTCCGCCTCCAACCGCGGCAACTGCGGCAAATCCGCCGCAACCTCCGCAATCATCCGCCGCATCCACATCACATCCGGCGCCGCATGGCAGCGCTCATGCCATAGCTGGTAGAAGCGCATGCGCGGGAACGATACCGGCGACGGCACCATCCGGATCGGCAGGTACTGCGCGTAGTGCGCCGCGAACTGGCGGCCGGTGGTGAAGACCATGTCGGTCTTCATCAGCACATACGGCACCAGCCCGAAGTAAGGCAGCGTGACCTGGATATTGCGCTTGTAGCCCTGCTCGGCCAGCGCCTGATCGATCATGCTGCGCTGCATCGACGCATACGGGGCCGGCGCCAGATGCGGCATCTCGAGGTAGTGCTTGAGCGTCAGGCCCTTGCGCGCCAGCGGATGCTGCGCGCCCAGCATGCACACCACTTCGTCGTCGAACAGCGGCGAGATATGGAGGTGCTCGGGCGGCGACAGCCAGTTGCCGACCACGATATCGAGCTGTCCCTGCTCCAGGTCTTCGAGGAAGTCGGACGACGATGTCATCGGGTGCACGAACAGCTTGGCGCCCGGTGCCAGCCGGCGCACGCGCTCGACGATATTGGGCAGGAAGAAGGCGTCCAGGTAGTCCGGCGCGCCAAGGTGGAAGGTGCGCGTGGTGGTGGCGGGATCGAACTGCTGCGGCGGGCGGGCGATGCGGTCCATCGCGGCCAGGCTCTGTTCGGCCAGCGCCAGCAGTTCGCGGCCGCGCTCGGTCGGCACCATGCCGCTCTTGCCCCGCACCAGAATGGCGTCGCCGGTGATCTCGCGCAGGCGCTTCAGCGTATTGCTGATGGCGGGCTGCGACTGGCCCAGGCGCACGGCGGTACGGGTCACGCTCTGCTCGGTCAGCAGGGTGTGCAGCACCCGCAGCAAATAAGTATCGAGATGGTCGCGTCCGTGCATGGCGATGGCAGTCCTCCGGCGCGGGCCGGATGGGTGGCGTGGGGGATGGGAACGGCGCATAGTGTATGACACGCACCCCACAATCGGTCAAATCCGCCCCGGCCGGCGTCGCCGGCTGGGTGCGGCAGGACACCGACCGGCGTGCCCGCTGATGGCGCATATCACCTGGGCCGAATATTGCATGGAAGGCCCGGGTGCTATGTTTGCGCCATCCCCAAGAGAGAGAAGACCATGGAGACGCAAACCATCCGCTTTTTCCACCGCGGCCAGGTCAAGGAAGTATCCGACGCCCCCATTACCCGCACCGTGCTGCAGTACCTGCGTGAAGACGCACGCTGCACCGGCACCAAGGAAGGCTGCGCCGAAGGCGATTGCGGCGCCTGCACCGTCGTGATCGGCGAGCTGCAGGACGGCGGCGACATCGAATTCAAGGCCGTCAACTCCTGCATCCAGTTCCTGCCCACGCTCGACGGCAAGGCCCTGATCACGGTCGAAGACCTGCGCCAGGCCGACGGCACGCTGCACCCGGTGCAGGAAGCCCTGGTCGAATGCCACGGCTCGCAGTGCGGCTTCTGCACCCCGGGTTTCGTGATGTCGCTGTGGGCGCTGTACCAGCAGCACACGCCCGGCGGCGAAGCGCCCTCGCGCCAGACCATCTGCGACGCGCTGACCGGCAACCTGTGCCGCTGCACCGGCTACCGCCCGATCATCGATGCCGGCGAGCGGATGATGGCCCTGCCTGCCCCAGCGGCCAGCAAGCTCGACCCGGAGCAGATCGCCGAGACGCTGCGCAACCTGAAGCGCGGCGAGACTTTCCGTTACCGCGCGCAAGGGCAAGACTTCTTTGCGCCGCGCACCGCTGCCGAGTTCGGCGCCATCAAGGCGGCGCAGCCTGATATCCGCATTCTGGCCGGCAGCACCGACGTCGGCCTGTGGGTGACCAAGCAGTTCCGCGAGCTGGGCAACCTGCTCTACGTGGGCCAGGTGGAGGACCTGAACCGAATCGGGGAGCGCGACGGCATGATCGAGATCGGCGCCGCGGTGACGCTGGAAAAGGCCTATGCCGCGCTGAACGCCGCGCATCCCGAGCTGGCAGAAATGTGGAAGCGCTTTGCTTCGCTGCCGATCCGCAATGCCGGCACGCTCGGCGGCAATATCGCCAACGGATCGCCGATCGGCGATTCGATGCCGGCGCTGATCGCGCTGGGCACGGAAGTGGTGCTGCAGCACGGCGAGACGCGCCGGACGCTGCCGCTGGAAGATTTGTACCTGGCGTACCAGAAGACCGCGATGCAGCCGGGAGAATTCGTCGCCGCGCTGCGCGTGCCGGTGGCGGGCCCGCAGCACTTCCGCACCTACAAGCTGTCCAAACGTTTTGACGAGGATATCTCCGCTGTGTGTGCGGCATTCGGCATCACCGTGCAGGACGGCATCGTCAGCGAGGCGCGCATCGCGTTCGGCGGCATGGCCGCCACGCCCCAGCGCGCCGCCGCCACGGAAGCGGCCCTGACCGGCCAGCCGTGGAACGAAGCCACCGCCCGTGCCGGCATGGCCGCGCTGGCGCAGGACTACACGCCGCTGACCGATATGCGCGCGACCGCTTCGTACCGCAGCCGCGGCGCCGCCAACCTGCTGTACCGCTTCTGGCTGGAAACCAGCAATGAAGCGCTGCCCGCGGCAGCCGTCAACGTGCGCGCCGCCGGCGCCGGGTCTGCCACGGCCGCCATCGCCATCGCCACGGCCTGAGCCGGAGAAAAAGGAAAGCATCGGCATGAACAAGCAAACCGAACCCTTCCTGCTCGACGCCAGCGTCGCCGCCGAACCGGTTCCGCAGGTCGGCATCTCGCGTCCGCATGAATCCGCCCACCTGCATGTGGCGGGCACTGCCACCTACACCGACGACATCCCCGAGCTGGCCGGCACGCTGCACGCCGCGCTCGGCATGAGCACCCGCGCGCACGCCCGCATCAAGTCGATTTCGCTCGACAAGGTGCGCGCCGCACCTGGCGTGGTCGCCGTGCTGACGGTGGACGACATTCCCGGCAGCAACGACTGCGGCCCGATCATCCACGACGACCCGATCCTGGCACGCGATGTGGTGCAGTTTATCGGCCAGCCGGTCTTTATCGTGGTGGCGAGCTCGCATGATGCCGCGCGCCGCGCGGCGCGCCTTGGCGCGATCGAATACGAAGACCTGCCGCCGGTGCTGTCGCCGGAGGCCGCGCACCAGGCCGGCAGCTATGTGCTGCCGCCGATGCACCTGAAGCGCGGCGAGCCGGCCGCGCATATCGCCAGCGCCTCGCACCAGGACAGCGGCAAGATCCGCCTGGGCGGGCAGGAGCAGTTCTACCTGGAAGGGCAGATCTCGTACGCCGCGCCGCGCGAGAACGACAGCATGCATGTGTGGTGCTCGACCCAGCATCCCACCGAGATGCAGCACGCGGTGTCGCATATGCTGGGCTGGCATGCGCACCAGGTGCTGGTGGAATGCCGCCGCATGGGCGGCGGCTTCGGCGGCAAGGAATCGCAGTCGGCGCTGTTTGCCTGCTGCGCCGCGCTGGCCGCATGGAAGCTGATGTGCCCGGTCAAGCTGCGTCCGGACCGCGACGACGACATGATGATCACCGGCAAGCGCCACGACTTCGTGTTCGACTATGAGGTCGGCCACGACGACGAAGGCCGCATCGAGGGCGTCAAGGTCGAGATGGTATCGCGCGCCGGCTTCTCTGCCGACCTGTCGGGCCCGGTGATGACGCGCGCCATCTGCCACTTCGACAACGCCTACTGGCTGCCGAACGTGCAGATCGACGGCTACTGCGGCAAGACCAATACGCAGAGCAACACCGCCTTCCGCGGGTTCGGCGGCCCGCAAGGCGCGTTCGCGATCGAGTACATCCTGGACAACGTCGCCCGCACCGTAGGCAAGGATTCGCTCGACGTGCGCCGCGCCAACTTCTACGGCAAGACCGGGAACAACGTCACGCCTTACGGCCAGACCGTGGAAGACAACGTCATCCACGAACTGATCGACGAACTGGTGGCAACCAGCGAATACCGCGCCCGCCGCGAGGCCACGCGCGCGTTCAACGCGCAGAGCCCGATCCTGAAGAAGGGCATCGCCATTACCCCGGTAAAGTTCGGCATCTCGTTCAACGTGGCGCACTTCAACCAGGCCGGCGCGCTGGTGCACGTCTACAACGACGGCTCGGTGCTGGTGAACCACGGCGGCACCGAGATGGGCCAGGGCCTGAACACCAAGGTGGCGATGGTGGTGGCGCACGAGCTCGGCATCCGCATGGAACGCGTGCGCGTGACCGCGACCGATACCAGCAAGGTGGCCAACACCTCGGCCACCGCCGCATCGACGGGCGCCGACCTGAACGGCAAGGCCGCGCAGGATGCCGCGCGCCAGATCCGCGAGCGCCTGGCCGCGTTCGCCGCGCGCAAGGCCGGCGTGGAACCGTTGGAAGTCAGCTTCAACGATGACCTCGTCAGCGCGGGCGAGCTGCGCCTGTCGTTCGGCGACCTGGCGCGCGAAGCGTACCTGTCACGCGTGCAGCTATGGTCCGACGGCTTCTACACCACGCCCAAGCTGCACTGGGACCAGAGCAAGCTGCAGGGCCGCCCGTTCTACTACTACGCCTACGGCGCGGCGTGCTCCGAGGTGCTGGTCGACACGCTGACCGGCGAATGGAAGCTGCTGCGCGCCGATGCGCTGCACGACGCGG
The DNA here is from genome assembly GCF_040578825.1 of Cupriavidus necator. Classification (GTDB taxonomy): domain Bacteria; phylum Pseudomonadota; class Gammaproteobacteria; order Burkholderiales; family Burkholderiaceae; genus Cupriavidus; species Cupriavidus necator_E. The sequence continues at coordinate 12,310 of NZ_JBEFLI010000093.1, forward strand.
GCCGCTCGCTGAACCCGGCGATCGATATCGGCCAGGTCGAAGGAGCCTTCATCCAGGGCATGGGCTGGCTGACCACCGAGGAGTTGTGGTGGAACCAGGACGGCAAGCTGATGACGCACGCGCCGTCGACGTACAAGATCCCGACGGTCAACGACTGCCCCGAGGCATTCAACGTACGCCTGTATCAGAACCAGAACGTCGAAGACAGCATCCACCGCTCCAAGGCGGTCGGCGAGCCGCCGCTGCTGCTGCCGTTCTCGGTGTTCTTCGCGATCCGCGACGCGATCGCCGCGGTGGGCGACTATCGCCTCAACCCGCCGCTGAGGGCGCCGGCCACCAGCGAGGCGATCCTGGATGCGGTCGACGCCGTACGGGAAGCGGTGGCTCAGGCTGCTGCGCAAGAGGCTGCAGAGACGGCCTGAACGATGGCAAGGAAGCGCGCGCCTGCGGGCGCCCCGGACTTTCCCCCCTCGACTGCGTTGACAGGCGAGGGGCCGGTGGAAGAAGCAGGCGCGCGCCACCTCTGACACAAGCGATACCACGCATCACCACAAGGCCCCCGACATGCAGGACGCACCGCTCAAACCCTTCCGCTTCGCCGACGCCGCCCGCATGGTGCGCGACGGCGTGCCGGTGGCGATGGTCACCATCGTCGAGGTCAAGGGCTCCGCGCCGCGCGAGGCCGGCATCCGCATGCTGGTCAGCGAGCACGACCTGGTCGGCACCATCGGCGGCGGCCATCTGGAGTGGCGCGGCATGGATATCGCGCGCGAGATGCTGGTGCGCGGGCAGCAACGCCGGATTGAACGCATTCCCCTCGGGCCGGCGCTGGGCCAGTGCTGCGGCGGCGTGGTGCAGCTCGCCTTCGAGGTGCTGGGCGAAGCCGATCTCGGCTGGCTCGATGCCGTGGAACGCGGCTTTGCCGCGGGCAAGGCGCTGCAGCGGCAGGTGCCGGCCAGCGGCGCGATCACCTGTGGCGACAGCCATGCCGTCCTTCCCGGCGTGGTATTGCACGCCGACGGCAGCTGGATCGACACACTGGTGCCCGACACCATGCATGTCGTGCTGTTCGGCGCCGGTCACGTCGGCCATGCGCTGGTCAAGGTGCTGGCCACGCTGCCGTGCCGCGTGCACTGGGTCGACGAGCGCGACACGCTGTTTCCCGGCGGGCTGCCCGACAACGTCGAGGCCGAAGCCAGCGACACGCCCGAGGCCGTGGCCGCGCAGGCGCCCGCGGGCAGTTATTTCCTGGTCATGACGCACAGCCATGCGCTCGACCAGACCCTGTGCGAAGAAATTTTGAAGCGCACCGATTTCGCCTACTTCGGGCTGATCGGTTCCAAGACCAAGCGCGCGCGCTTCGAACACCGCTTGGCCGAGCACGGCATCGACCCGGCCAGGTTTGCGGAAATGACATGCCCCATGGGGGTTCCCGGGATCACCGACAAAGCTCCGGCTATGATTGCGGTAGCCATCGTCGCCCAGCTGCTCCAGGTCCGCGAACAGCGCCTCGCCGCGCTGCGGGCGGGCCGCGCGGAGGCGGTGCATCCCTGAACCCGTGCCTGCCGGCAGGCACAGAAGAAACGAGGCCCCCATGACCATCGATGCCGCGCTCGCGGACAAGATCCGCCGCACCCCCAAGGCAGAACTGCATGTGCATATCGAAGGCACACTCGAGCCGGAACTGATCTTCCGGCTGGCCCAGCGCAACCAGGTGGCGCTGCCCTACCCGAGCGTCGAGGCGCTGCGCGCCGCCTACGCCTTCACCGACCTGCAGTCGTTCCTGGACATTTACTACGCCGGCGCCAGCGTGCTGCTTACCGAGGAAGATTTCTTCGACATGACGATGGACTATGTCAAGCGCGCCGTCGCCGACAACGTCCGCCACGCCGAGATCTTCTTCGATCCGCAGACCCATACCGCGCGCGGCGTGCCGATCGGCGTGGTGATCGACGGCATTTCCGACGCGCTGGCGCAGGCGCGCACCGAGTATGACTTTTCCAGCAGCCTGATCCTGTGCTTCCTGCGCCATCTGCCGGAGGAAGATGCCTTCGCCACGCTGGAAGCTGCCCTGCCCTACCGCGACCGCTTTGTCGGCGTGGGGCTGGATTCGTCCGAGCAAGGCAACCCGCCGGAGAAGTTCGCGCGTGTGTTCGACAGGGCGCGCCAGCTGGGTCTCAGGCTCGTGGCCCACGCCGGCGAGGAAGGCCCGGCGCAATACGTCACCGATGCCCTCGACATCCTCAAGGCCGAGCGCATCGACCACGGCGTGCATGCCATCGATGATCCGGCACTGGTGGAACGCCTGGCGCGCGAGCGCGTGGCGCTGACCGTGTGCCCGCTGTCCAACGTCAAGCTCAAGGTCTATCCCGATCTGCGCGACCACCCGCTCAAGCGCATGCTCGATGCCGGCGTGATGATCACGCTCCATTCGGACGACCCGGCCTACTTCGGCGGCTATATGAACGCCAACTGGGAAGCCACGTTCGACGCGCTGCCGCTGGATGCGGCCGACGCCCGCAAGCTCGCGCGCAACAGCTTTGAAGCGGCCTTCCTGCCCGCCATGCAGAAGGCCGAGTACCTGGCGGAAGTCGACCATTTCTGGTCGGACTCGCCCAAGTCCCCGCCCGCAACGGCCCCCGCGGCCTGAGCGCGGCGCATGCCAAATCCGGCCCGCCCGCTTGTTGCGCGCGGGCCGGCCAGAAGAGACAAACCATGACGACCACCCCCACGACCCCATCCCTGACCCGCGCCATCCGCGGCCGCGTGCTGCATTTCCTGCGCGACCCGCAGTTCCATGAGGACGCGTATCAGTATTGGGACGACGGGGTGCTGATCGTCACAGCCGGGCGCATCACCGCCGCGGGTGACTACCAGCAACTGGCCGAGCGCATCCCGGCCGATGCCGAGGTGATCGACCACCGCGGCAAGCTGATCGTGCCGGGCTTTATCGACACCCACGTGCACTACCCGCAGACCGACATGATCGCGTCGCCGTCGCCGGGCCTGCTGCACTGGCTCGACACCTACACCTTCCCCGAAGAGCGCCGCTTTGCCGATCCCGATTACGCGCGCGGCGTCGCCGGTTTCTTCACCGAAGAACTGCTGCGCAACGGCACCACCAGCGCGGTGGTCTGGAGCACCGTGCACAAGGCCTCGGCCGAGGCGCTGTTTGCCGAAAGCGAGGCGCGCAACCTGCGCATGGTTACCGGCAAGGTGCTGATGGACCGCAACTGCCCCGAATTCCTGCGCGATACCGCCCAGAGCGGCGCGCAGGATTCCGCGGACCTGATGTCGCGCTGGCATAACAAGGGGCGCCTGGGCTACGCCATCACGCCGCGCTTCGCGCCGACCTCCACGGAAGCGCAGCTTGCCGCCTGCGGCGAGCTGGCGCGCGCGTATCCGGACGCGTTTATCCAGACCCACGTCGCCGAGAACCGCGACGAGGTCAAATGGGTAGCCGAGCTGTTCCCGGACGCGCGCAGCTACCTCGACGTCTACGACCGCTACGGCCTGCTGCGCCCCGGCGCGATGTACGGCCACGCCATCTACCTGGACCAGGACGACCGCCGCCGGCTCGCCGACAGCGGCGCCGCGGTGGCGCACTGCCCGACCTCGAACCTGTTCCTGGGCAGCGGCTTCTACGACTTCCACCAGTCCGATGCCAACCGCCTGAACGTGACGCTGGCCACCGACGTGGGCGGCGGCACCTCGTTCTCGATGTTCCGCACCATGAACGCGGCGCACAAGGTGGCACGCATGGGCGGCTATTACCTGAGCGCCATGCGGATGTTCTACCTGGCCACGCGCGCGGCGGCCGAGGCGCTGGGCTGGACCGGCCGCGTCGGCAGCTTCAGCGTTGGCTGCGAGGCCGATTTCATCGTACTGGACCCGAAGGCCACGCCGCTGATCGCGCGCCGCAGCAACCGCTCGGAATCGCTGGAAGAAGAGCTGTTCGCGTTCGCCATGCTGGGCGACGACCGCGTGATCGACAGCGTCTATGTGATGGGCGAAGCCGCCCGGGTGCCGAGCCACGCTGCGGCTGCCTGATTCACCACTTCGCCGCCACTTCATCGTCACTTCACATCCCCGCTGCCCGCCGCCATCGCGGCGGGCGCGCTTTTACCGCTTAGCGCGTCCCACTGGCTTGACGCCCGTCAAGATCATTTCCGACAAAGCCTTCTAACCTTTGCGATTCCGCTGCGGCCGCTTTGCATGCCGCCGCACCGACACCAATCCGATCGCAACCAGAAGGTTCTGCATGACCGCTTTCCAATCCGTGCAGCGCGCCCATGCCCCGCATGCCGCGCCCAACGACAAGCCCCACGGCGCGCCCCTCCCCGAGCCGATCGCGCCGGACGCTCCGCTGCCGTCGCGCAAGATCCTCCGTGGCTGGCTGATTCCCCTTGGCCAGCGCAGCACGCCGCGCGCGCTGCTGCTGTTCGCCTTCGACTACCTGCTGTTCGCCGCCGTGCTGGCCGGCGTGGTGCTGGCCACGCACTGGGCCGCCAAGCTCGCGCTGGGCGTGCTGGCAGGGCTGGTGATCGCGCGCCTGTTCATCATCGGCCACGATGCCTGCCACCAGAGCCTGACGCCGCGCCGCGGCCTGAACAAATGGCTGGGCCGGCTGACCTTCCTGCCGTCGCTGACGCCCTACAGCCTGTGGGAAGTCGGCCATAACGTGGTGCACCACGGCTACACCAACCTGAAGGGCTTCGACTTCGTCTGGGCGCCCTACTCGCTCGAAGAATTCAACGCGCTGCCGCGCTGGCGCCGCGTGATGGAGCGCATCTACCGCACGGGCTTCGGTCCGGGCCTGTACTACCTGGTGGAGATCTGGTGGTGCAAGCTGTTCTTCCCCAGCAAGCGCCAGATGGCGACGCGCCGAGCGATCTTCCTGGGCGACTGCCTGCTGGTGGCAGCCTTCGGGCTAGCGTGGATCGGCGCGCTGATCGGGCTGGCGTACGCCACCAGCCAGTCGGCATGGATGCTGGTGGGCGCCGGCTTCGTGCTGCCGTTCCTGGTCTGGAATGTGACCGTCGGCTTCGTGCTGTACGTGCACCATACCCACACCAGCGTCGCGTGGTACGACACCAAGGCGATGTGGGCGAGGGCGCAGCCGTTCGTCTCGACCACCGTGCACCTGCGCTTCCGCCACGGCATCGGCGCGGCGCTGCATCACATCATGGAACACACCGCCCACCACGTCGACATGAGCGTGCCGCTGTACCGCCTCAAGCGCGCGCAGGCGCTGCTTGAGCACGCGCTGCCGGGCCGCATCATCATCGAGAACTTCTCGTGGCGCTGGTATTTCGACACCGCGCGCCGCTGCAAACTGTATGACTTCAAGGCGCTGTGCTGGACCGATTTCCGCGGCCGCCAGACCAGCGACAACGCGCCGGTGCCGGCCTGAACGCCACATCAGCGCCCATGGGGGCGGTGGACGACCACCGCCGCTGCCGCTATAATCGCGGCTTCCATTGGGGAGTAGCCGCCCTGCTCTCACCGCGCCGCGCAATGCGGACTTCGGGGGACAGGGGCGTACGTCAACAGACTTGACCGCTTGCGGTTATGGCGTGCGCAGCTCCGGACCCGCCCGGCCAGTTGTTGTTGGCCCGGCAGCGTCCATGCCTGGCGAGACCGATGACCATACCTTTCTGGCCGGGCCGGGAAAGGTGTGCGTCATTGGCATCTCGCGATGCATTGCGGCCCGGTTACCCCACATAACAACATGGAAGCCTTCCTCGTCTCCACAGGCATCGTCGCCCTTGCTGAAATGGGCGACAAGACGCAATTGCTGTCACTGGTGCTGGCAGCGCGTTATCGCAAACCCATTCCCATCATCCTTGGCATCCTGATTGCCACGCTGGTCAATCACGGCTTTGCCGGCGCGCTCGGCGGCTGGATCACGCAAGTGCTGGGCGAAAGCCTGCTGCGGTGGATCCTGGGGCTGGGCTTTATCGCGATGGCGGCCTGGATGCTGATTCCGGACAAGCTCGATGATGCCGAGCAGGCCAGACCGGTGAAAGGTGCGATCGGCATTCTTGGCACCACCATTGTTGCGTTCTTCTTTGCCGAGATGGGTGACAAGACGCAGATTGCCACCGTGGCGCTGGCGGCGCGCTTCAGCGATACGGTGCTGGCGGTGGTGACGGGTACGACCTTCGGCATGATGATTGCCAATGCGCCGGCGGTGCTACTGGGCGACAAGTTTGCCAACAGGATGCCGATTGCGTTGGTGCATAAGATTGCGGCGGCGATTTTTCTGACGTTGGGGGTGTTGGCGTTGTTGAATATCGGGGGATGAACTGTGCAGCAGGCCAGTTGAAGGCCTGACTTCGCAGACGCGCCTACCCTATCCCCCGCCCCTCTCCCGCAAGCTGGAGAGGGGAGCAAACCGCGGGCATAGCAAACGGCGGTGGTGTTCTCCCCTCTCCCGCGCGCGGGAGAGGGCCCGGGCAAGAGGGCCAGAGCCTCTCGACGCGACGTACTCGAACGCGCCAACAAAAAAACGGGGCACAAAGCCCCGTTCAAACCCTCGCCGGTCCGGTACTGACGGCTGCCAACTACCCAGCCTCCGGACCGTCGATCACCGATGCACGGATATCCGATCAATTGGCGGTGTTGGCACCGCCTTCGAACCACTGCCCCAGCAGCGCGCGTTCGTCGTCAGTGATTTGCGTCACATTGCCCAGCGGCATCGCCTTCTGCTGCACCGCCTGCTGGTAGATCAGCTGCGCGTGGGTCTTGATGTCCTCCGCAGTTTCGAGCTTGATGCCCTTGGCCGCGGTCGGCATCATCTTCGGCTGCTCGGCGTGGCACTGCACGCAGCGCGCGTTCATCACTTCCTGCACCTTGGCAAAGCTGACGGTGGCCGCAGCAGCTTCGCCGCCTTCGCCCCTGGCGACGGCCGGGCGCGGCTGCGGCGCGATGATCACCGCTACCACGGCCAGCGCGGCAACGCCGGCGGCGGGCCACAGGATGTTGATCTTGCCCTTGTGCTTCAGGATGAAGAACTGGCGGATCAGCACGCCGGACAGCATGATCAGGATCAGCACCACCCAGTTGTACTTGTGGGCATAGGTCATGCTGTAGTGGTTCGACAACATCGCGAACAGCACCGGCAGCGTGAAGTAGGTGTTGTGCACGCTGCGCTGCTTGCCACGCTTGCCGTGGATCGGGTCCACCGGCTGGCCGGCCTTCAGCGCCGCGACCACCTTGCGCTGCCCCGGGATGATCCACGCCAGCACGTTGGCGCTCATGATCGTGGCGACCATCGCGCCGGTCAGCAGGAACGCCGCGCGGCCCGAAAAGATATGGCAGGCCACATAGGCAGCGGCAGCGATATAGAGCGCCACCAGGATGCCGACGACGCGATCGCTCTTGCCGAACAGGCGGCAGATGCCGTCATAGACGATCCAGCCGATCAGCAGGTACGACACTGCGAACCCGACCGCCGCGCCGGGCGACATGTCGAACACATTCTTGTCGATCAGGAACGTGCTGGCGTTGAACAGGTACAGCACCACCAGCAGCGCGAAACCGCTCATCCAGGTGGAATAGGATTCCCAGTAGAACCAGTGCAGGTTCTCCGGCAACGCCTTGGGTGCGGTCAGGTACTTCTGCGGGTTGTAGAAGCCGCCGCCGTGCACGGCCCACAGCTCGCCGTCGACGCCCTTCTCCTTCAGGTCGGGCGCGGTGGGCTTGGTCAGGCTGTTGTCCAGCCACACGAAATAGAACGAAGAGCCGATCCATGCGATCGCGGTGATGACATGCACCCACCGCAGCAGCATATTGGCCCAGTCGAGGATATAGCCTTCCATGTCTTGTCTCCTGTTTCCCTATGCCACCGCATTAGCTGCCGCGGTAGGTCGAGTACGACCAGGGCGATACCAGGAGGGGCACGTGGTAGTGCGCATTGACGTCGGCAATGCCGAAGCGCAGGGGCACCACGTCCAGGAAGGCCGGCTCGGGCAGCTTCACGCCTTGCGCGCGGAAGTAATCGCCGGCAGCGAATTCCAGCTCGTACACGCCCGCGGCGAATTCCGCGCCTTCCAGCAGCGGCTGGTCACAGCGGCCGTCGTGGTTGGTGACCACGGTCTTCAGGGTTTCGCGGCGATTGTCGACAATTTTATGGAGAGTAACCGACATGCCCTTACCGGGCGTGCCGGCAGCGGTGTCGAGTACGTGGGTGGTCAAGCGTCCCATCGTATTTGTCCTTTTGCGATTGGGTTGTGAGGGGCGCCGCTGCCTTCACTAGCACCATTTGTGGGAGATGGTGCCCGCTCGGTACGTCTGGTAACGCATCCCGGCGCTGGGTTGGTGCGTGGCGACAATGCGCCTGCACCTACCCGGTTGGCAATTCAGGGATTACCCTGAGTTGTCGAAAACCTGACTCGGTTTTGTTGACAATATTGAGGCCGTAACCAAATAATTGTCAACAATTTTTGGATCACCGCATCCTGATACCCGGGATTCACGGTGCCCCGCCTGACTGCTGGTGCCACGATGTCCAAGAGCCTGAAGCTGATTGCCGCCCACGCCGACGCCAATGCCGACGCCAATGCCGACGCGGAACCGACCGAGATCCAACCTGGCAAGCCGGGCAAGCCCGCGCGCAAGGGCTCGGTCGAAGAGCGCATGTATCACGAGATCTACGACGCGATCATGGAGCACCGGCTGCCGCCGCGCACCAAGCTGACCGAGCATTCGCTGTGCGAAATCTATGCCACCGCGCGGCATACGGTGCGCAAGGTGCTGTCGCACCTCGCCGCCGACGGCATGGTCGACCTCGAACCCAACCGCGGCGCCTTTATCGCCAGCCCCTCCACCGACGAAGCGCACGACATGTTCGAGCTGCGCCAGATGCTGGAGCGCGCGGTGCTGGAGAAACTCGCCGCCATGCCCGACGTCAAGGCCGTGATCGCGCCGCTGCGCAAGATGGTCGCCAGCGAGCGCCAGGCCTTCCTGACGCATGACCGGCCTAAATGGATTCGCCTCTCCGCCGAGTTCCACACGGCGCTGGCGGAGCTGTCGGGCAACGCGCTGCTCGTCAACATGATGCGCCGGCTGGTATCGCGCACCACGCTGATGATCGCCAGCGTGGAAGCCCCGGGCAACAACGCCTGCTCGTTCGACGAACACGAGGAAATCCTCGACGCACTGGAACAGGGCGATGCCGCGCTGGCCCAGTCGCGCATGGCGCACCACCTCGGCGCCTGCGCCGACCGCGTGCAGCCGGACGAGCCGGGCAGCTTTGATCTTCGCAGCGTACTAGGCCGCTCCACCTAGCACGGTGTTCCCGCCACCGCCCCCGACAACAAGGCCACGCCTGACGGCAAACAGCACCCGGCTGACAAACGAGAGTGCTGAGACAGCAGGCCGACAAACCGTCCGGTGATCACCCAGGACCCCGGCCAGGGCAGTAGCGTTCCCATCAAACCAAAAGGAGAGGAGACACACCAATGAATTCAGCAAGCACCACGGTCCCCACGGACCTCACCAACGAGCGTTTGCCTTCCGGGCGCCTGCTCGCGCTCGGTTTGCAGCACGTTCTGGTGATGTACGCCGGCACGGTTGCCGTGCCCCTGATCGTGGGGGGCGCGCTCAAGCTGCCCAAGGACCAGCTGGCATTCCTGATCAATGCCGACCTGTTCGCCGCCGGCCTCGCCACGCTGATCCAGGCCATCGGCTTCTGGAAATTCGGCATCCGCCTGCCCGTGATGATGGGCGTGACCTTTGCCTCGGTGGCGCCGATGATCGCCATCGGCACCGATCCCAATGTGGGCCTGCTCGGCATCTACGGCGCCGTGATCGCGTCGGGGATCTTCGGCATCCTGATCGCGCCGATGATGGGACGCATGCTGGGGTTATTCCCGCCGGTGGTGACCGGTACCGTGATCACGCTGATCGGCGTGTCGCTGATGCGCGTGGGCATCAACTGGGCAGCCGGCGGCCAGCCCACCACGCGCGCGGTGATCGACGGCGTGGTCAAGGAAGTGCCCAACCTCGCCTACGGCGACCTGGCCAACCTCGGCATCGCCGGGCTGACGCTGGTGACCATCCTGCTGCTGACCAAGTACGGCCGCGGGCTGGTGGCCAACTGCGCGGTGCTGCTCGGCATCATCGCCGGCACGCTGGTGGCGATGGCGCTGGGCAAGGTCTCGTTCGAAGGCCTCGATGAAGCCAGCTTTGTCGCCGTCATCACGCCGCTGCACTTCGGCATCCCCACCTTCGAGCTGACCGCGATCCTGTCGATGTGCATCGTCATGCTGATCACGCTGGTGGAATCAACGGGCATGTTCCTGGCGCTGTCGGACATCACCGGCAAGAAGCTCAGCAATGAGGACCTGACCCGCGGCCTGCGCGCCGATGGCCTGGGCACCGTGATCGGCGGTGTCTTCAACACCTTCCCGTACACCTCGTTCTCGCAGAACGTGGGCCTGGTGACCGTCACCGGCGTGCGCTCGCGCTATGTGGCAGCGGCCGGCGGCATCATCCTGATCGCCTTCGGCCTGTTCCCCAAGATGGCCCACGTGGTGGCCTCGGTGCCGCAGTTTGTGCTGGGCGGCGCCGGCATCGTGATGTTCGGCATGGTGGCCGCTACCGGTATCCGTATCCTGGGTTCGTGCGATTTCAACCGCAACCGCCACAACCTGTTCATCGTCGCCATCTCGATCGGCTTCGGCATGATCCCGACGCTGGCGCCGACGTTCTTCCAGTACCTGCCCAAGTGGACCGTGCCGTTCACGCACAGCGGCATCGTGCTGGGCACGCTCGTGGCCGTGACGCTGAACCTGTTCTACAACGGCATCCAGTCGCGCGAAGAGGCGATGCGCAACGCCGCCGCCAACTCGCACGGCACCGAGTAATCGAAGTATCCCGGGCGCGGCCGCGCCCGGCACGACTGGCACGCTGATTGCGTAGTTTGCGGCGTCTTCTTCTGGGCGCCGCGGCGTGCCGGCCGGTCTCCTGAAGCAAGCAACGACACATGACAAAGCAGAACTATCCACGCGATCTCATCGGTTACGGCGCCACGCCACCGCACGCCCAATGGCCGGGCGGCGCGCGCATCGCCGTGCAGTTTGTCCTGAACTACGAGGAAGGCGGCGAAAACTGCGTACTGCACGGCGACGCCGCTTCCGAGCAGTTCCTCTCCGAAATCGTTGGCGCCGCGGCCTACCCCGACCGCCATATGAGCATGGAGGGCATCTACGAAT
>NZ_JBEFLI010000094.1:0-23372 GCF_040578825.1 Cupriavidus necator
TTCGGGCCCGGCGAGACCTGTGATGTGGTGGTCGAGCCGCGCGACGAAGCCTATACCATTTTCTCCCAGTCGATGGAACGCACGGGCTATGCCCGCGGCACCCTGGCGACGCGAGCGGGTCTGACTGCGCCGGTCCCGGCGCTCGACAAGGCAGAGTGGCTCACGATGGCGGACATGATGGGCAGCATGGGCGGCCTGGATCACGGTGGCATGGGCGGAATGGATCACGGTGGCGTGGCCATGCAGGGCATGAACCACACCGGGATGCAAGGCATGGATCATGGCTCCATGGGCGGCATGAGTCATGGGACCATGACCATGGATCATAGCCAGCACGCCATGGGCGGCATAGATAGCATGGACGCTGCGGCATCGCTGAAGGTCCCCAGTACCAAGGCGCGCCACGCGAAAACTGAATACGGCGCCACCACGGATATGCGCGTCGACATGGCGCGCACCAACCTTGATGACCCCGGCATCGGTTTGCGCAACACCGGGCGCCGCGTGCTGACGCTGGCCGACCAGCACACCATTGGGGGTCCCTTGGACAAGCGCGGTCCGGGGCGCGAAGTGGAGCTGCACTTGACCGGAAACATGGAGCGGTACTCCTGGTCCATTGATGGGGTGGAGTTCGGGAAATCGACCCCGGTCTACTTCAAGTACGGCGAGCGACTGCGCGTCATTCTCCACAACGATACGATGATGACGCACCCGATGCACATGCACGGCATGTGGAGCGAACTCGAGGCGCCAGACGGCTCGTTCCAGGCGCGTCGGCACACCATTGCCGTACAGCCGGCGCAGCGTATCAGCTTCCTGGTCACTGCCGACGCATTGGGTCGGTGGGCGTGGCACTGCCACCTGTTGTTGCACATGGATGCGGGGATGTTCCGCGAAGTGGTGGTGGCCTGACCTCTTAATCGAATACGCACATGCATAAACCAACAAGAACAGTACTGGCCGCGTTGCTTGCGTCCGCGGGCATGAGCGCCGCTTGGGCGCAACACGTCCACACTCCCGATGGTCAGGCAGAATCGTCGTCCACAGCTGTTGAAAAGGCGAAACCTACGCCAAAAGCAAAGTCGTCAGGCAAGCCAGGCGGCACGCAAGCCATGGACCATGGCCAGATGCAGGGTATGGACTCGAAAGGCATGGACCACAGCCAAATGCAAGGCATGGAGCCGATGCAGGGCATGGACCATAGCCAGATGCAGGGCATGGAGTCAATGCAAGGCATGGACCACAGCAAGATGCAGGGGATGGACCATGGCGACATGCAGATGCAAGGCGGAAGCGCTCCCGCCGATGCGCGCGATCCGCATGGCTACTCGGGCGGCTACCAGCTCGGTGTGGGCCAGTACGCCGTCGGAACGGCCCGGTCGCTGCACATGGCCGACGAGCACCTGTTCGCCTCGGTGCTGGTTGACCGGCTGGAGTGGGTCAAAGGTAACGAAAGCAATGCCGCCGCCTACGAGGCGCAAGCGTGGATCGGCAGCAGCTTTAACAAGCTCGTGATCAAGGCCGAGGGGGAATCCGAGAAGCGCAGGATCCCCGAGGCCCGTACCGAGCTGCTGTGGGGCCATGCGATCGCCACGTATTGGGACACGCAGCTGGGTATCCGCAACGATGCCGGCTACGACCGGCCGACCCGCAACTGGCTGGCCTTCGGCGTGCAGGGCCTGGCGCCCTACTGGTTCGAGGTCGACGCCACCGGCTACATCGGGACGGAAGGACGCACGGCGCTGCGCCTTTCGGCCGAGTATGAATTGCTGATTACCCAGCGCCTGATTCTGCAGCCAAGAATCGAGGCCAATCTTTATGGCAAGAACGACCCGGAGGTCGGCGTGGGCAGCGGTCTTTCCAACGGCGCGGTGGGACTGCGTCTGCGCTATGAGTTCAGCCGCCAGTTCGCCCCGTACATCGGTATTGAACGGTTCCAAACCTTTGGCAATACCGCCGACATGGTTCGCGCCTCAGGCGGCCGTAGTGGCGAAACTCGCTTCGTAGCGGGTGTTCGCATGTGGTTCTAACCACCTATTTCGATCCACCTTCTTATTTGGAGTTCACCATGCAAGCGCCCCGCTTCACGATTCGTGCCACGCTGGCTGTCGCTGCCGTGCTGGCCAGTACCGCAGCCTTCGCCCATCCGAAGCTGGTGTCGTCCACGCCCGACAATAAGGCCGAGGTGTCGGCACCGCAGAAGATCGAGCTGAAGTTCTCGGAAAACCTGGCGACCAAATTCTCTGGGGCCAGCCTCGTGATGACTGGCATGCCCGGGATGGCCAACCACGCGCCGATGAAGGTTGCCGCCAAGGTCTCCGGCAGCGACGATCCCAAGACCATGGTCATCACCCCGGCCCAGACGCTGACGCCGGGCAGCTACCGCGTGGATTGGCGTGCCGTGTCGTCCGACACGCACCCGATCAACGGCAATATCGCGTTCAACGTCAAGTGATCCGCAGATGGACTGGGCAACTGTTGCGGTGCGCTTCGCACTCTATTTCGACCTGACCACGCTGTTCGGACTGCCGTTGTTCGGCTTGTACGCTCTACGCCGTGACGAGCTGTCGTCGCGGCTTGGCGCGCGCTTTGCGGCGATCTGCATCGCTGTAGCGGCACTGGGTATTGTCCTGTCGCTCGCCAATATGGCCATCATGGCCAAGGGCATGACCGGGGCATCGTCGTACGGCGAACTGCAAGGCCACGTCTTCGAAATGATTGTGACGGGCACCGATTTTGGCGCGGCCTGGGCCGTGCGGCTGGTTGCCCTGCTCCTCTGCGTGGGAGTCGCCTTGTTTGTCCGCCGGCGGCCCGCTCTCCAGTTCGGCGTCCTGGCTGCCGCGGGCGGCGTAGCATTGTCTACGCTTGCCTGGGGTGGCCATGGCGCCATGGACGATGGCGTGCGGCGCTACATTCACCTCGCCTCGGATATCGCCCATTTGATGGCCGCGGGTGCATGGGTCGGCACTCTCCTCGCCTTCGTCCTGCTGTCTCACCCGTCTGCCACGCCCGGCAAGGTCGCGTTGTTGAGCCGCACATCGAACGGCTTCGCGCAGGTGGGCACCATTGTCGTCGCAACCCTGACCGTCACCGGCGTGGTGAACTACTGGCTGATCGTCGGGCCGGTATTGCCCGAGCTGGCACTGACTTCTTACGGCGGGCTGCTAGTGTCCAAGCTAGCGCTATTCGGTACGATGCTTGCCCTGGCCGCCGCCAACCGCTTTCACTTCAGTCCGCAGTTGGAGCGCGCGGTACGTGCCGGCGATCATGGGGTAGCCGTTCGTACCTTGCGCCGCAGCCTGATGTTCGAAACCAGTGCTGCGACACTTATCCTGGCGCTGGTCGCCTCGCTCGGCATCCTGTCGCCTTCGGGCATGTAGTGACTTTTTCCCACCGGCCGCGCAGCAGGGCTGCGCTCGACTTTTCTTCCGCCAAGGAGATGCAATGAAGACGATCAAGCCCCTGCTGCTGGTTTTGGGCATGTTGCCAATGCTGGCCTTCGCAGCGGGCAGCATGGACGGCCATGCGAGCCACGGCACCGCCACAAAATCCGCTGCAGGTCAGCCTGGCAAGCCGGCCAAGGTATCGCGCACGATTGACGTGGCCATGAGCGACACGATGCGCTTCACGCCGGATTCGATCACCGTCAAGCCGGGCGAAACCGTGCGTTTCGTCGTGCGCAATGTCGGCAAGGTGGAGCACGAAATGGTCATCGGGACTACCAGTGAGCTGAAGGAGCACGCGCAGATGATGCGCAGCATGCCCACCTCAAAGCACGCAGGGCCAAACCAGATTACGCTGGCGCCCGGCAAGCGGGGCACGCTCGTCTGGCAGTTCGATGGCCCAGGGACCGTTGATTTTGTCTGCCTGGTACCGGGACATTTCGAAGCCGGCATGGTCGGAAAGGTTGTCGTCAAGTAAGGAGTGACTGCAGCCATTGTCGGCGCTAGCGCGGTGCGGGACACCGGGCAGGGGCCGATTTTCGCTTGGGGGACACGCGTCGGCTGCTGCAAGGTGCTCTCACTTCGTCCGTCCCTCTGAACGCGTGATCCCTCCCCCCAAAGGCAGATTCAAGCCAGAGACACGAACGTATCGCACGTCTGGCAGCGATGATGGCAGCAGCTATCTGCTGCCGCAAGCGGCTGATTGGCGCGGGGCAGTTGCTTCGCGTCGAGAATGTATTGTTTGGGCAATGATCGCGTTGGTATGGGCTGATTAGCCTGGATTCGGTGCTGGGGCCAATCGTGGTCAATAAGATCCGTGCCGCAACCGCGCCCTCAATGAGAAGCCTCGCCTTTGCATAACGTGCCGCCAAGTCGCTGGCGGTCGGTTGACATAAGCGTCCAAGCACATCGTATCCGGCGGCTCACTCTCCAATTCTCGCTGACAGTACGCGTCGGCGGGGGTCAGGCGAAGAATCATCGTAACAAGCAGGCTTTTCTCATTGCGCTCGCGTTCTCGACCCTCGGCAGGCCCGAGAAGCCGTTGCGGTAGCAAAGCAGTTGGCTGGACCTTCACGGAGCGCAGGATCGTCAAGGTAAACCACTGGGCACGGGTCTACCATATGGCAATGCCCTACTTCTTCTGTAGCCATGAGACTTCTCTTCCACCAGCCTGACCACCCGGACCAGCCCTGCACGGCGTTCGCTATCGTGGCACCCATACCGCGAATCGGCGTTGGAGCCTGGCAGGTCAGAAACAGCGCAACGGTTGTCGCGCTCGATCCGCCCAGGACGGAATTAGACCCGAAGGTGCGCCATGAGCGAGCGTGAATGGAAGCAAGCCAATCACTGGCAAAGCTAGAGTTATCGGTACCCAGGCGCCGGCACACGCGATCGCCGCGTCGTGCACCAGCAGAGACGGCGGCCCAGGGCGTGCGCAGGCAACGAACCTGAGGTCTCCGTGGCCTACTTCGCGCTCGCATGCTGGTCGGTCGCTTCACGCTGAGCCGCGACCATTCTTTCCGGCCAAGTACTCTTAATGTAGGCGAGCACGGCGATAATGTCGTCATCGGACATCGACTGGCCAAATGCCGGCATGTCGCTCACATAGCCTTTGGGCGCGGTCACGCCAGCGACGAGCCCGTTCTTGGTGATGGCGAACAGTACCGCGTCGGCATGATGCCAGGTATGCCCGGACGCGTCGTGCGGTGGCGCCGGCATACGGCCGTTGGGCAAACGCTGGCGCCAGTTTGGCTGCCCGTCCAGTTTCGCGCCATGGCATGACGCGCAGGCTTGGGCGTACAGCTGCTTGCCCCGGGAAAGGCGCGTGGGATCCGTGGCGTCGATGCGCAGTTGACGTGCTTCAGCCGGCTTTTTGCTGGCAACCGGCGCCTCCAGATAGCGTTTGGTCTGCAGCGCGATCGCCGTGGCCGCCGCCGCGCCCAGCGCCAGCAGGCCCGTGACGACCCAGCGCGACTTGTTCGACTCTTCCATATCCCTTGTCGGGCAGCACCCCGGGGCGCTGCCCGTCCCGGCCCTAGTCTTTCGAAAACGGCTTGCCGCTGAAATCAACGGTCACCAGGTTGCCGTCCATCCGTCCCATGCCAGGCGAGTTGGCCGGCATGCCGGGCACCGCCGCACCCTTCAAGCTCGGATTGGCCGCGAGCTTTCGGATTGCTGCAGCAGGCACGTGGCCCTCCACCACCTGACCACTGCCATCCATCACCGCGGTATGACAGGAGCCAAGCTGGGCCGGCACACCGAGCTTCGTCTTCATCGCCGCGACATCGGACGAATTGATCACTTTGGTGCGGATGCCGGCTTGGTTCACGTGTCTGACCCATTCTTCGCAGCAACCACAGTTCGGGTCCTTGTACACGGTCAGCGTCGGCGAAGCCGCGTGCGCGCCGGCGGCGAGCGCGATGAGTACGACAGTGGTCAAGAGATGTTTCATTGATCCTCCAAAAAATGCAATGATGTTGACTGAAGAGCTGAGGTGACTGCGGTGCCGGAGGCGGTCTCCTATCACCTCAGATATCCGCCTGCCGCAGTCGCAGCGCGTTCGAAATCACAGAGGCCGAACTCAGGCTCATCGCCAACGCGGCAATCATAGGCGAAAGCAGCAACCCGGTGAACGGGTACAGCACGCCCGCGGCCAGCGGTACGCCAAGCGCGTTATAGATAAACGCGAAGCCAAGGTTCTGCTTCATGTTGCGGATGGTTGCCTCAGACAGGCCGCGCGCACGCGCAATGCCGCGCAGGTCGCCCTTGACCAGTGTTATCTGCGCACTGTTCATGGCGACATCGGTGCCCGGTGCCCATCGCAATACCCACGTCAGCCTTGGCGAGCGCCGGAGCATCGTTGATGCCGTCGCCCGCCATGGCGACCACGGCACCGCCTTGCTGCAGCTGGCTGACCAGATTGAGCTTGTCCGCGGGCTTCACTTCACCGTGGAACTCCGCAATGTCCAGCCTTGCCGCGACCGCCTTCGCCGTGGCTACACCGTCGCCGGTGGCCATGACCACACGGATGCCTTCGGCCTTGAGACTGGCTAGCGCTTCCGGCGTAGAGCCCTTGACGGGATCCGATACGGCCAGCAGGCCCGCCAGCTGACCGTCGATGGCAAGATACATGACGCTCGCGCCTTGCGCGCGCAGCGTGTCGGCTTGCGCGCGCAGCGGCTCGGTTGCGATGCCATCGGCCTCCATGAGGGCCGTATTGCCGATGGCGAGCGTTTTGCCGCCCACCTTACCGCGGACGCCGACGCCGGTGCTCGATTCAAAGTCCTGTGTCTTCTCCAGTGACAGGCCGCGGGCGCGGGCCGCCTCCACCAGCGCCGCCGCCAGCGGATGTTCGCTACCCTGGTCCAGGCTCGCCGCCAGGCGCAGCACCTCTTCGTCGGCATAGCCGTTTGCGCCGATGGCACGCTCGAAGGCCGGCCGGCCCTCGGTCAGCGTACCGGTCTTGTCGACGATGAGCGTGTTGACCTTGCGCAGGTTCTCGATGGCGGCGGCGTCGCGAAACAGCACCCCATTGGTGGCGCCCTTGCCGCTGGCAACCATGATCGACATCGGCGTGGCCAGCCCCAAGGCACAGGGGCAGGCAATGATCAGCACCGCAACGGCATTGATCAGGCCGAACACCCAGCTCGGCTGCGGACCGAACATCCCCCAGGCAAAGAACGTCACCACGGCAGTGCCGATGACGCCCAGCACGAAGACCCCGGCGACCTTGTCCGCCATACGCTGCATCGGGGCCTTCGATCGTTGCGCCTGTGCCACCATCTGCACGATCTGCGACAGCACCGTCTGCGAACCGACCTTCTCCGAACGAATGATCAGGCTGCCCCACGTGTTCATCGTTGCGCCAATCACATGGTCGCCCTCGCGCTTGGTGACTGGCATCGGCTCACCGGTGATCATCGACTCGTCGACCGAACTGCTGCCCTCGGTCACGATGCCGTCCACCGGCACCTTTTCCCCTGGCCGGACCCGCAACAGATCGCCCACATGCACATGGGTGAGCGGCACATCCTCCTCGGTGCCATCGGGCCCGATGCGGCGCGCGGTCTTGGGGGCGAGCCCGAGCAACGACTTGATGGCCGCGGAGGTTTGCGAGCGCGCCTTGAGTTCGAGCAGTTGGCCAAGCAGGGTTAGCGAAATGATGACCGCAGCCGCCTCAAAATACACGCCGATGCGGCCGTTGGCGGCAAAGGCCTGCGGGAATATGTCCGGAGCAATGGTAGCGACCGCACTGTACACATAGGCCGCGCCAGTCCCAAGGCCGATCAGCGTCCACATATTGGGGCTGCGATGAAGAAACGACTGGATACACCGCTGAAAAATGGGCCAACCCGCCCACAGCACCACCGGCGTCGACAAGACCAGCTCGACCCAGCTCTGGGTGGACGCTTGCATCCAACCAAGTTGATGCCCGAACATGGCCAGCACCACCGTGACTACCGTCAGCGGCAACGTCCACCAAAAGCGGTGCCGAAAATCCACCAGCTCCGGATTCTCGGTCTCGTCCAGGTCCGGTAACAGCGGCTCCAGGGCCATCCCGCATTTGGGACAGTTGCCGGGATGATCCTGCCGGATCTCGGGGTGCATCGGGCACGTATAGATGGTTCCCGGCGGCGCCAACTCGGCCGCAGGCGCTTGCGGTGGGCCCGTGTACTTGGCCGGATCCGCCTCGAACTTCTTCTGGCACGATGCGCTGCAAAAATAATACGGTAGGCCAGCGTGTTCGGTTTGGAAGGCCGAGCCTGCCGATACCGCCATGCCGCAGACCGGATCCTTCAAGGCACCGGCGCCGACAACCGCTTCGCCGTGCGATGCGCCGTGGCCATGATGGCGATGGTGATCAGCGAGCGTACCATGGGCGTGGCCCACCGCGGCGGGAGCGCTGGCAGGACTCACCCCCTCGTCCTGGCGGCCTTCCTCCTGTGGCTGGCGTTGGCTGCTGGTTTCATTCATGGAATGATGACTCCCTGTTAGTCGTTGCGCTGTCCATCCACGGCGTCGTTGGCATTCCCCGACGAGGCGTTGCGCCCGTGGCCGCCATGGAACAGATGCATTAACGGGCACAACAACACTAGCGCAAACGGCAGCCAGGCAGCAACCAGGTTCCAATGGCGCATGGCGAGCGCAATCGCCGCCATGGCGATGGCCGACGAGAGCAGAAGCAAGGGAAATCGCGACAATCGACCAGCGTTCACGCCGGACGACGATTGGCGGTGGCCGTTCTCCATGACAAGCTCCTTACGCCTAGATGACGGTAAGCTGACAGAGGTGCTGCGCTCTCCGATCAGCTTGAGTGATTTCACGCTAGACCTTCCGATCGTGCGAAGGTCTAGCCCGCGCGATCGCAACTTTTGCGCAATATCAAGGGGGGCCAGCGGTGATACACTGCCCCGCAAAAATAGAACACCATGACCGACACCACACGCATCCTGATTGAGCGCTGGAAGACCGACCCGAGCGGCACCTATCAAACTTGGTTCCTCTGGCCCGAACGGCTCAAGAACTTTCGCTCCATCCGGCGCGGCATCGGTGCGGTCGTCAACGAAATCCAGGCTGGGAACTTCGGTAACGCGTATCGCGGATCGTCCCTGGAGACGGTGGTGTCATCGATCGCCGAACAGCGCCAGATTTTCAAAGGTGCCGATCACGCCTTCCTATGGAAGCCGAAGTTGCGCATTCCGGACATCTACGAGAATGCGGAGAACCAGCGCACCTTCGCCAGACTGCTGCATACCTGCAATTGCTGCGACACCGAACTGGAAGTCATCAATGCGATTCGTCAACTGAGCGGCCTCGGCATCAAGGGACTCGGGCCCGCGGCTGCCAACCTGCTCTATTTCATTCATCCGACGCTGGTCGTGCCGTTCAACACGGCGATCGTCAATGGCTACAACGCCCTGACGGGATCCGGGGTCAAGCTCGGCAAATGGGATCACTATCTGGCGATGCGCGAAGGGGTACTCACCCTGAATCAGCGCTATCGCGATCTGCTGTCCAACGATCTTGGCGCCATCGCCGGCCTGCTCTTTGACATCGGGATGGAACGCTATCCGCTGCCGCCGCAACAGGCGCAGACGGGCGACGTAGCCGTATGGGAGCAGGATCTGGCCAAGGTTCGGGAGCAGGCGTCGGCGCTTGCCCGGCAAATTCAGCTCGGAAAGATGGAGGACGCCACCCACACGGAGGTACAGGGATGGCTGCGCGATCTCGGCAGATCGCTCGGCTTCGCGGTCTGGATTGCCACCAACGACCAGAAGCCGCTTGTACAACGGGGAACCCCTGAGCAACGGCTGTCTTGCGACTTTGCCGCCGGCGCTGCTCGTCACGGGCGGCGAGACTGTACCGCTCATCGATGCCGTCTGGCTGAACGCCACGACACTCGAGGTCGAGGCCGCCTTTGAGGTCGAACATACCACCTCCATCTATTCCGGCATCGTACGTTTACTCGACCTGGCACTGGGTTCCGACCAGTCGGCCCACAAGCACCTCTTTCTGGTCGCGCCGGATGATCGGGAAGGCGATGTGCGCGCGCAGTTAAGCCGGCCGGCCTTCAGCCGCGTGTCGGCGCTCAATATCCGATACGTCCCCTACTCCAGCCTGCGCGAGCATCGCGAAAGCATCGCGCGCTTTGGCAGCGGACTGAAGCCGATCGAAGCCATCGCGAGACAGCTCTGAAATTGGCACTTTGAGGGAAGCGCCGGGAGATGCCACACGACGCCGTTACAGATGGCAACGGCGTGTGGGCCCGGCGATGGACAACCATCATCGCGCCTGAGGCGCGATGATGAGCCGCTGGGCCTTGGTCAGAGCCAGACCCTGGGCATGCGCGTGAGCACATCCACGCGGGTATCAGGCTAGTCTCCCGATACCCGCCCGCGGCAAGGTACCCGCCAGCCGGGCGACCCATCCGTCCCGGCGAGACGGTGCGGGGCCATGGTCAGGCGCCGTCGCTGAAGGTGTCCCGCGGGCCTACGGCGTGGCTGCCGTCCGTGAACGGATCACGGGTGCCCATGGCGTGGGCGCCATCGGTGAACGGATCGCGCTCGCCCATCGCGTGCCCTCCATCGGTAAAGGGATCACGCGGCGAATTCACGCCGGCTTGCGCGATGCCCGCGACGCTGCCAAGGGTTGCCAGGGTCAGTGCCACAAGGGCAGTCTTCTTCAACGTACGCATTATGTTTCTCCTTGCTTCGATAGTGGCTCGGTGAGCCTGCATTTCCAGTGTAGAACCGTGTAGCCCACCAGGGCCTGACGACGAAATTACAAATCTGTCATGTCGGCACTCCTGACAGTCTGGGATCTTCAGCCGCCGGTATAGAGCTTGCTGCGCTCGATATAGACGCGTACGCCCTGAGCGTTGGGCAGGGCTGGGAACAGAACGCCAAGATCCACGGATTTGCCGTGAATGAATTCGGCGAACATCCAAGTGATCTCTCCCCTGGTGCAGCTCGGCGCAGGGGAGCGTTGCCGCGGCGCCAACGTGTTCATGTTTAACTCCTTGCGGGTAGAGGAAGGCAGCATACGACTTCGGCGATCGCGCCAAGAATTTCTCTTGCGCGGAATTGCGGCACGGCGCCGGCTCTTATTACGCGGCCATTACGCGCGGGTAATTTTCGATGGCTCATGCTTGCCGTGCAGGAGACCGCGAAAGCAGCGAGGCAGGCAGGCGAGTGGCGCTGTAGAGACGAGGGGGGCGTTGACTGGTGGACGCAGAGAGGCAGGCAGCAAACGAGGAGTGCGAGGAAGCAGGAGGCAGGCAAGGCTTGACCTTGCCACCATAGGAAGGTCCATAGTGTAAAGGAGGACGGCATGGCGGCGACAGCGCCACGGCCAGCCAGTGGATTAAGCGGGGGCAAGCCATGAACACTGCGACGCAATTGCTATTTGATGACGTGTTCGCGGTATTCCGGCGGGCATGCGGTCAGCAGCAGTACGGTGTGGCCGAACACCTGCTAGCCGCACTGGAGCGATTGGCCGGTGGTGACAATCGCTTGCTCGATGAGGTCTACCTGTCGTTCGCGTGGTTCTGCGAGCCGGGCGACGCCGGAACCGCCGGTGACCCGGGCAAGATGAAAACCTATACTGAAGAGAGATCCGCGACGGCGCTACCGCGCATCGGCTCGGAGCGCCCAATGCGTAAGCGTATGAATCAGTTTTGGCGTGTCGTCGTGCTGCTGACCCTGGCGCTGGCTCTGCCCCTGCGGGCACAGGCCGGGCTGTTGGACAGCTGTTGTATCGCCGGCATCGCTCAAATGCCGGCGCACATGCCTGTTCAGGCGGCGCAAGCCAGTGTCGAGGCCGGCAGTCCCGATGACTGCGTCAGTCAATCCAGCTGTGCCGGTGACCGGCATGTCAGCGGCCCGTCCCGCCTTCCCTGCACGGCTTCCGCTTGTGCCGTCTTCGCGGGCACGCCGTTGACAATTGGCTCCCCCACGGATGCATGGACCAGCGAGTTGGTCGCGCATCCGGAATTCGCGTATCACTCCATCGTTCCTCGCCGCCTCGAGCGCCCGCCCACAAGGATCCCTCTGTAGCGCGATCCCGCCACACAGGGTGCCGCCCTTGATGCCATTGCACCAGCGCGCTCCTGTCTGACTTCGCCATTTGCGGTGTCGCCTGCCGCTCGCTCGTGGATTTAGGCGCGGCGCGCGCTGCCTACACCGAATGAGGAACATCATGAAATCCCTGCTTCACGCACTTGTGGGCGCCGTCGCCCTGGCGTTCTCGCTATCGGCCGTCGCCGGACCTGATTGGTATGTGATCGAAAAGGCTCGTGACTCCAAACTGGCTGAAGCGCAACAACAGAAGTCACAGCAGTCGCGCGACCACGCGGCGATGATGCGCGACCATGCCGCCATGATGCAAATGTGCCGCGAAATGATGGGGCAGCCCAAGTAACTGAGCCTGGGGAACCGGCGAGCGAGTTTGCGTGGCTCGCCGGCGCGCTCCCGCCGTTGGCCCATGCCCGCACTTGATCTGCGGCAAACCGCTCCCACGTGCGTACCCGCCTTCGCCGGCTTTGGCTTGCCGCCTTCCTGTTGAGTACGTTCCTGACAATTCAGCTGGCAGCGGCCGCCTACGCCTGCGCGGGCAGCCGGTATTCGATGAACGGGATGGCGGACATGGCCGGCATGACCGAATCCTGTCCGGACATGACGCAAAAGGCGGAAGCGCCGGCGGCTGCCCATGATGGCTTGTGCCTGGAGCACTGCCAGCTTGGCTCCAAGTCGGCCGACCACCGCAGTCCGCAGATCCCAGCGTTCCAGCCCGTGCTTGTCAATCTGGTTGAGCCGGCGCTGGTGCCGGTAGTCGTCAGCCAGGGAGCGGCCTACGCCGACGCGGTGCCGCGCGGTCCTCCTCGCCCCCTGCCCATCCTCCACTGCTGTTTCCGAACCTAGCCTCCGAAGCGACGCCTGCTATCGTGCCCTGAACCATGGTCTTCAGGGTGGTCATTGCTTTGCGGAGGCTTTATGCATTTGCGTTTTCCCTTTGCGTATGGGTGCCAGCTGACGCTGGCCCTTACGCTGTTCGCCGCGGCCCATCCCGGATGGGGTCCCCTTGATTTTCGCGCAATTTGCCGGGGTAGCCATCCCTAGCATTCATGCGGGTTTCCGGGTGATGCCTGTCTAAAACCCCAATCCAATCAGTTACTTGCTGACTGGTCCTTTTTGCCAATGCTGTTGCGGCAGGCGACTATCGAAGCCGCCGTCTTGACACGACGGTGGCTTTTTTGGCACCGCGCACCCGGCCCTGCGCGCGCCGCCCACCTCTGCCAGCGCTACAAGTTCCCCAAACCGTTCATCAAGATGAGCAATTTTTGCAAAAACCTTATGGAAAGCTAAGAGGCTGCGAGCAACGCGCGGCACCCGCACTACGGAGGGAATCCGGTAGCATTGCCGAACTCGCTTCTTATGGAGGAGACAGTGCGCGCCGACACCCCGGTTGTATTCATGCACCCGATTGGCCAGCTGCCCAGGGCCGCCGCCGTCTGGCCGACCGCGCAAATGTCGTCGTTTTCCCCCTCGATGGTCAGCAATGCCGTGTGCCGGATGGCCTGCGCTACCGCGCCGGCCATGCACCATCAGCTGCCCGCGCGGTAGCGCGTGCTGCTGGAAGACCTTGCTGACGGTGTCCAGATAGAACTCTGCCGGCACGTCCATGGTCGCGAAATAATCCGCGTAGAAGGCACGGATCGCCTCCGCCTTTGCCGTATCGCCCTGGACCAGGTACTGGTAGCAATTTAGCAGCGAGCCAACGTGCCGCGCCGGATGCATGGACAGGAAGGCGGCCACCTGCAGGTAGCCGGGGTAGACGCGCCGCCCCGCCCCGGCGAAGCGCAGCGGGACCAGATCGATCAGATGCTGCTCGAACCACGCCAGCGGGGTAGTCACCGCCAACTCGTCGACCCGGGTGGGCTGTACACGTGTATCGATCGGGCCGGCCATCAACGTCATGCTGCGCGGTGTCGCCGGGTGTCCGTCCTCGGCCATCCGGGCGACCGCCGCCAGGGTGGCCACGGTCGGCTGGCAGACCGCCACCACGTGTACGTCCGGACCGAGCTGCCCGAGAAAATCCATCAGCAGGACGACGAAGTCGTCAAAGCCGAACGGCCCATGCGAAACCGGCACGTCACGCGCATTGTGCCAATCGGTGAGGTAGACGTCATGGTCGGTCAGCATGGTGGCGACCGTCCCGCGCAGCAACGTGGCGAAATGTCCCGCCAGCGGCGCGATCAGCAGGACCCGCGGTTGGTCGAACGGTGCTGCTTTCCTAAAATGCAGCAGAGAACAGAACGGAGTGCGGCGCTCCACCACCACTTCGCTCACCGCGACCGGCTCGCCCCCGACCTGCACGCAGTGGATGCCAAATTCCGGGGGACAAGCATCTGGGACACGCTGGCCATCGCCGAGTATCTGAATGAGGTGCGGCCAGAGGCGGGGCTGCTGCCTGCCGACCGCATTGCGCGCGCGCACTGCCGTTCCATCTGCGGGGAACTGCATTCCGGATTCAGCGCCCTGCGTGCCGCCCTGCCGATGAACCTGCGCGCCCATCGTCCCGGCTTCAAGATCTGGGCGCGCGCGCAAAGCGACATCGACCGGATCACGGCCATTTGGCGCGATTGCCTGGCGAGGTACGGGGGACCCTATCTGTTTGGTGCCCGCACCATGGCCGATGCCATGTATGCGCCGGTTGTCACCCGATTCCAGACCTACGACGTCCCGCTCGATGAGGCATGTGCCGCCTATTGCCGCACGATCCTGACGATGCCCGAACTGCAGGAGTGGATGGAGGCCGCCCGCAACGAACCCGAGGAAATCGAGGAGCTGGATGTGGAGTTTTGAGGCGGCACCGGCGGCCGGTTTGCATTGGGCCCGGCGCAATGCCGCGGGATCCTAGCTCCCGCCGACGGGTTTTTTCTGCGCTTTTGGCAGCGGCCGCAGCCAATGCACGAGCCGCGGCGCCTTGCCCGGTCGAACGCAGCCACCGAACGCATTCTGAGAATGCGCGGTGGCGGATAATGCCGCGGCTGCGGCCGATGTGCGCTTGGAGCATGGTCGTCGAAGGGATTGCCGACGAGTCATCCACGGTGCACACTCAAGGTACCGCAATGTGCACGGGAGCCGACCTTCCGGTGATTGCGTTCGAGCGGGCGCCTCCTCCAGCGCGCGAGTAGGATCCGTTGTTGGCCCGCTGCCGGTGCCTCAAGGCGGAACGCGGGGGGAACTGCCATGACAGAGAGCACGACGACACCACTGACCAGCCATGCCATGGCGAGCATCGGGCCGGCGTGGCCGTCGAGCACACACTGTGCGAACGAGCAGCCGGCGTCCTCGACGGCCACGACCAGCGATCAGCTCGACCGCCTCGTGCGCGCCACTGTCGCCGCCGCCACCGGCGGGGTCTCGCCGGCAACGCTCTGGCTGGCCGGCCTGGATTGGGCAGCGCATCTGGTGGTATCCCCGGGAAAGCAATATGGGCTGATACTTCAGGGCCTACGGTACGTGCAGGACGCGCTGACGGCTGCGCCGTCGGTCCACGACGCGCAAGCCGACCCGCGCTTTCGCGATGCAGACTGGCAACGCTGGCCGTTCCGCTGGCTACGTGATACGTTCCTGGGCCTGTAATCGTTTTGGCATGAAGCCACCACCGGCGTGGCGGGGGTGGCTCCGCCTCACGAAAACATCGTCAACTTTGTCGCCCGGCAGTGCACGGACATGCTGTCGCCGAGCAACTTCTGGTGGCTCAACCCCGAAGTGCTGCGCGCGGCCGCGGCGACGGGTGGTGCCAATTTCGCCGTGGGCGCCTGGCACTGGTTGGAGGATCAGCGAGACATCCTGGCGGGCTACGCCCCAAGCACCTCACGTCGGCAATGCGCGCGCAGTCGCGTCGGCAAGGACGTGGCCACGACCGCAGGCAGCGTGGTTTATCGCAACGCCTTGTTTGAGTTGATCCAATACGCGCCGCAGACAGCGACGGTCTGGCGCGAGCCGGTGCTGATTGTGCCCTCGTGGATCCTGAAGTATTACATCCTCGACCTGTCGCCCCACAACTCGCTGGTGCGCTATCTGGTGACACAGGGGCACACCGTCTTCATGTTGTCCTGGCGCAATCCTGGCAAGGAAAGCCGGGACCGCGGCCTCAACGACTACCTGGTGCGTGGGCTGTTCGAGGCGATCGAACAGGTGCGCGGGATGACCGCCAGCGCGCCGCTCCATGCCGCTGGCTATTGCCTCGGTGGAACGCTGTTGGCCATTGGCGCGGAAGTCCTGGGCCGCGACGGCTGCGCCAAGACATCTGCACTCAAGACGGCGACGCTGTTTGCGGCACAGACTGATTTCAGCGAGCCGGGCGAACTGGGCCTGTTTATCGATGCCAGCGAACTCGCTTATCTGGAGGCACTGATGTGGGAGCAAGGCTATCTCGATGGTCGCCAGCTGGCGAATGCCTTTCAGCTACTGCACTCGCGTGATCTCATGTGGTCGCGGCTGGCCGGTGAATATCTGCTCGGCCAGCGGGCGCAAGAGACGGACCTGATGGCCTGGAACGCAGACACCACCCGCCTGCCTTATCGACTGCACAGCGAAACACTGGAAGATCTGTATCTCCACAATCGCCTGGCCGAGGGCAAGTACTGTGTGCAGGGGCGACCTGTGGCGCTTGCCGATCTGCGGCTGCCGATGTTCGTGGTCGGTACCGAAGGCGATCATGTGTCGCCCTGGCCGTCGGTCTACAAACTGCACCTGTTGTCGCGCGCCGAGATCAGCTTCTTGCTCGCTTCTGGCGGACATAACGCCGGCATTGTCTCCGAGCCAGGCCATGAGGGGCGCCACTATCGCTTCAGCACACGCGGTGAGGGCGCCCCTTACCTGAGTCCCGAGGCATGGTTCGCCAAGACCCCGGTTTCTGCGGGGTCCTGGTGGCCATGTTGGCAACGTTGGCTGACTGCGCATTCCAGTGAGATGATCGCTCCGCCCCCCGTGGGCAAGCGCCTCGGGGAAGCGCCAGGCAACTACGTGCACGAACCCTGAGGGACGTCCGGGGACAGTAACGGGTCCAGTGCGCGAGCACTATCGGCTACGTTCGGACAGCCTTGCATACAAGGCGAGTCGGATGCCGCCGTGTGGAGCGATGTCGCCAGCGCGCCAGTCAGGCATTGTGACATCGACCTTGCATACGCCCGCCTCGAACAACATGTCGGCCAACTCGCACGGATCCACGCATTCAAACTGGCGGCCATCCTCCAACGTTGCCAGTAATCCATCGTCCCGCATCACCACGTAGGCCTTCATGAGTATCTCCTAGTACCGGAATCTCGTTGGCATTCGGTTAGCGTGACCTCCGGCTCGCCACGCTCCATCGGATGCCCTAATTAATAAACCCCACTCGGCACACCGGCACCAGATTGCATGTCATGCCGGAGTCCCGTGTCTTCACGCATCGCATTCATTGACATCCTAGAGGATATTCAGGAGCGCTATGCGCAACTTGCCGAGCGGGACACGACTTTCTCGCTCTGACATGCATGATTTCTTTCACCCCAACAGTGCAGAGCGACAGCTTTATAGCACCTACAAACGATGCATGCTGTATGCGTTGCGGAGTGGTTGAGCCGGGGCAATGAACACAGTGAGGCGGCTTCGAGAGTGCACTTCTCCCCGAACTGCTTGCACCGGCGGTCCTGCAGTACGGCTTCGTCGCTCTGGGACCGCTCTCCGGAAATCGCCGGCATTACGGAATCATACAGCGCATCTTCTACCGGCTCGTCCGATACTCCGTACTAACTGAGCGGGATTACACAGCATTCGCTCCAGTCCAACTCGCGCCAAATTTGAGTACGCTCTGCCGGCGTTATCAGGCATTCCCTTGGCACAACGCTCTCCATCTCAGCCTGGAGGCGCCGGCGGCACGTTGGCCGCTTCCCGCTTCCGCAAAACTGATCCGACGCTTCATCTCCATCCGCTATGAGGCACATGCGGGACATCGATCACGAGCAGTCAACGATGACTGCCACACTGAAGGAGAGACTGCCCTTTCAATCAACCTTTTGCAACGCCTCGCCCACCCGTCACGGACAGTCGCTGCGCGGGCGACGGCGCAGGAGGCATGGGAGAATACGTTGCACAATCTGTGACATGGCCTAGATTGAAGATAGTGATTCACTACCGCTATGCTCCTTCACCAGGGCGCGGTCGCGCGCTGGCGCCGTCAAATCGTGGTGGCAGCGAGCGGCCAGGCAAGCGGGCGAGATCACCGAGAGCAACGTGAACATCGCGGCCGGCTGCGGCATCGGACGCGGCCCAGCAAGCGTCCAGCCACGCTGCGCGGGCCGCCAAACGCTAGCACGCCAAGGCTGCGGAAGGAAGCGCCATGCATTTGTGTTACGGCCGTCTGTGGCGCCTCGGATCGTCTGTTGGCCGCGCGTTGACCAGTTTAAGCGTAGCCGGCGCTGCATTCGCCGCGCCGACTGTTGCCACAGTGGCAGGCATGCCGCCCGTCGCGAGCGCGAGCAATCTCTACAGCGAGGCAGGATCCGACCACCTCAGCCCGGCGGTGGCTGAGGCATTGCCGCGGGTTTATGTGCCCAATCTGCGCTCGAATGACGTCTATGTCATCGACCCGGCGACGTTCAAGGTGGTCGACAAGTTTCGTGTCGGCTACCGGCCCCAGCACGTCGTCCCTTCGTGGGATCTTCACACGCTGTGGGTAACCAACAATGCCGAAGGCCGGCGAGACGGCAGCCTGACCCCGATCGATCCGAAGAGCGGCAGGCCGGGCAAGGAGGTGAGGGTCAACGATCCATACAACCTGTACTTCATGCCGGACGGCAAGGAAGCGATCGTCGTGGCCGAGGCGCAAGCGCGACTCGACTTTCGCGATTCGCACACTATGGCACTCAGATCCAGCCTTGCAGTCCCGCGGTGCAAAGGAATCAACCACGCCGACTTCTCGATTGACGGTAAGTATGCGCTATTTACCTGCGAGTTCGATGGCAGCCTCGCGAAGATCGATCTTGTGAACCGCAAGGTCGTCGGGTATCTGCGAATCGCCAGGCATGGCATGCCGCAGGACATTCGCATTGCGCCGGATGGCAAAGCATTCTATGTCGCCGACATGTTGGCCGGTGGCGTCCACGTGGTCGACGGCGATCGCCTGACTAGAATCGACTTCATCAGGACAGGCGTCGGTACTCACGGACTGTACCCGAGTCGTGACGCCACCAGGTTGTACGTCGCCAATCGCGGCTCTGATCGCGTTCATGGGCCACGCCGTGGCACGGGCAGCGTGTCGGTGATCGACTTCGCCACGCGCAAAGTCGTCGCGACCTGGCGCATTCCGGGGGGAGGCAGCCCCGATATGGGCAACGTTAGCGCCGACGGCAAGACGCTGTGGCTCTCCGGCCGGTTTGACGACGTCGTATACGCGATCGACACGACGACGGGTTCGATCAGGTCCATTCCGGTCGGTATGGAGCCACATGGCCTGACGGTCTGGCCGCAACCCGGGCGCTATTCGCTGGGCCACACGGGCAATATGCGTTGACCCACGATCGGCGGCCAAGGCCGTGATGTCACGGGTCGCAGACGGTTCACTCCTCTTTCCGCCAGTCGGCAGATCGCTGGCATCGCTGATCACCGAACGAGTCCTGCCAACAAGGTGACCGAGGCCAACTTCGGCTTACAGCTTAGCATTCGCCTCCTTGAACTCGACGTCCACCACATCCTCGTCGTTCTTGCCATCACCTTCCTCGCGCGCGCTCTCTGGGCGGTCCGAGGTGGAACTGGCAGCGTCAAGAAAGAACAGGTGGTCGAGTTTCTCAAGGCGCTCAAAGCGCATCTGAAGCAGCCGCTGTTCTGGGATGGTGCCAGGCCCCATCGCGCCGCGATGGTCCGCGAATATCTGGATTCCCTCGAGGGACATAATCACATGACCTTTCTGCCGCCGGACTGTCCCGAACTCAACCCGGTTGAGTGCCTGTGGGCATGGCTCAAGCGTCATGCAATTGCGAACTTCTGCCCCGACAACCTCAATGAATTGCAAACGACCGCTCGCAACAAACTCAAGAGCGCTCAGCTGTGCCCTCGATCATCGCCGCGTGCTGGGTTCAGGCAACGTTGTGGTGATGTCATGATCGATCTCGCCAAACATGTGTTCCAGCTCCATGGCGCCGACCGCCGCGGACGGCCTTTGCATCGAGCGAA
This sequence comes from Cupriavidus necator, assembly GCF_040578825.1. Classification (GTDB taxonomy): domain Bacteria; phylum Pseudomonadota; class Gammaproteobacteria; order Burkholderiales; family Burkholderiaceae; genus Cupriavidus; species Cupriavidus necator_E. The sequence goes on from NZ_JBEFLI010000094.1 coordinate 20,165, forward strand.
GGTCTCGCGTGGCTCGCTCCTGGAGGCTGTGCGCACACTAAAGCCGGGGATGGTCGTCATGGAAGCCTGCAGCACCGCCCATCACTGGGCACGGCGCTTCCATTCGCTTGGCATTGAGGTTCGGCTGATCAGCCCGCAGTATGTGTCGCCCTTCGTTAAGACCAACAAGAACGATCGCAACGACGCAGAGGCGATTGTCGAAGCCGCCAGTCGGCCTGCCATGCGCTTCGTTGCGGTCAAATCGGTCGAGCAACAGGACATCCAGGCCGCGCACCGGATGCGCGCAATCCTGATCCGTCACCGTACCGCCATGATCAACCAGATACGTGGTCTGCTCGGCGAGCGTGGACTCACGATTTCGCGCTCACCAGAGGCGTTCAAGCGCGCCATCCCGGAGCTACTCAGCAAGAGCGCAGACGAACTGACGTCATTCTGTCAGACCCTGCTGACTGAACTGCTGCAGCACCTGCAAGCGATCGAAGAGCGCGTCCACTTGATCGAAGCATCGATCCAGTCGTTCATGAAGCAATCTGTGCTGTGCAAGAAGATCGCGCAAGTGCCTGGCATCGGTCCGATTACCGCCACGGCCATGGTCGCCGCCGTCGGCGACGCCAAGCAATTCAGGAACGGCCGGCATCTGGCGGCCTGGCTCGGCCTGGTGCCACGCCAGTACTCTTCGGGAGGCAAACCTCGACTGCACGGCATCAGCCGGCGCGGCGACACATACTTGCGGACTCTGCTTATCCACGGCGCCAGGGCGGTCCTGCGATACTCAACCACAAAAACTGATCCGCAGAGCGTCTGGCTGCAGCAGTTGATTGCCCGACGGGGGCACAACTGCGCGGCGGTCGCGCTGGCCAATAAGAACGCGCGCGTCATCCAGGCGCTGCTAAGCAGCGACTCGACCTATTTGACCCACGCCGCCGCAGCATAACTTCTGCCCTTGCTTGCAAGGAGAAATACCCACGCAGGTTTGCGAAGCTTCTCAAAGCGATGACGAAATTGGTTGAACCAGCATCCTACAGCCTGATTTTCGTGCCGGCGGCCCGTAAGGCACGCCGCGATTTTGCTAAGGACAGGATGCGCGGATCTCATCGAGGCTGCGGGCATGCTTCGGCAAAGGCCCACCAGGCAAGCCGGATACAAAAGGCGTCGGGTCCATACATGCACGAAAAGGACGACTACCCCTTTGTGAGCAGCCTTCTTCACACATGCGCGCAAGTGGCAGCGAGGGACGCTGATGCGCCGGCGCAGCCATTAGACAATCTGAACGCCGATCAGCGTCAGGGACAAAGTAGTGTAGCGCTCTATCCACACATAGACTTGGCAAGCTCCGATCGCAGATCAGGTGGTCGCATCGCAACAAAACTTGCATTCGGCGTGAAGGCGGCCTTACAAGGCAAAGTATGATGTCCAACATGAACTTATGGGAGATACTGTCCCATGTGGTTAATCTCGCGGTCGCGTATGTGCTTGCGCTCCCGATCGGCTGGAATCGGGAGCGCGAAGAACGCAGCGCCGGCATCCGGACCTTTCCGCTCGTTGCAATGGCCGCCTGCGGGTTCGTGCTGGTCGCGATCGGCGTCCTTGGCGCAGCTTCGCCCGGCCAGGCGCGCATCCTGGAGGGACTGATGGTGGGCGTGGGCTTCATCGGCGGCGGCGCGATTCTGAAGCACGGAACGCAGGCTGTGGGCACGGCGACGGCGGCAAGCCTCTGGGCGACGGGTGCGTTGGGGGCAGCGGTGGGCTACGGCCTTTACGATATCGCCGTAATCTTAAGCGCAGTCACCTACGTGACCTTGCGCTATCTCGCCCCACTCAAAGACGCCGCCCATGAAAAAAGCCCCAAGGAAGATCGGCGAGAAAATCCATAAATGCGGCGTGCGGGTCCCTACGTTCTTCCGGTTGCGGAAGCCGCCGATCAGTGCCGGCGCCCGCCGAGCAGCCGGCCGACCCTCGGCAGGATCACGGGCGCGGCGATGAGAGCAAGGGCGCCGATCGCCCAGAGAACGATAATCGCCGGCTTCACGATGACTCGAAGCAAGGCGATGGCCCGTCCCAGAAAGCCGCTGACGTCGAGATTGTCGACGACGTTCCCGACCTCCTTGCCGGCTCCGGTCGCGGTTGCGAGCCCTTTCCCGCCATCAACCAGCAGGCCGGCATTGGACGCAACCCAGCCGAGGACTGGATCGACCAGGACATAAGCGACCCAGGCGAGCAGCGACCACAGCACGAGTCCGACAAGAACGACGGCTATCGGCACCTTTCGTGGCAGGCGCGGACGCGCATCATAATCGAACGGCCCACCCACCATCCTCGGATCGCGATCGTCTCTGTGGCCGTAACTGTCGCGATACCCGCGGTCACGGTGGCCATGTTTTCCCATCTCAGTCTCCGTTGTTCGTTCGGCAGGATTTCCAGAAAAACCCAGCCCGTTGCTTAAGCACGTCCGACAGCGGCGCCCGCCGCCTTCGCGTTCATCCAACCCCTTGTCGAGCTTCACCTGCTGCCGCTACAGCCTTAATTCGCCCTCAGCCTCACGCAGGTTTTGATCCTCGATCTGGATCGTCGCGTGCTCCAGGCCGAAGCCGATTTTCATCGCTTCTCGGGCGCTGAGAATGGTAGCCCGGGCCTGGCTCATATACGCAACGACGAGATGGCAGCTCATGGCGTCGATGCCGGAGGTTATCGTCCAGACATGAAGATCGTGGACGGCCGTCACGCCGGGAATGTCCAGCAACTTTCGCTCCAGCAGCGCTATATCGACTTCGGGCGGGGTACCCTCCATGAGGATGTGGATTGCCTGCTTCAGCAATATCCAGGTGCGTGGAATGATGAACATCCCGATGCCGGCGCGGATGATCGGATCGGCCAACGTCCAGCCGGTGAGCATGACGACACCCGCGGCGACGATGACGCCGAGCGAGCCCAGCATGTCGCTGAGCACCCCACCCCACAACCACTGGAAGAGTTTCCTGAAGGCGGCGTAGCCCGGGCATCCGAGTAACCCGCGAAGATACTACGCAAGGAATGTCATCCGATTTGCGACCATAGGTAGCGGCAGGCTCGTTGGACGGACCTCTGTAATGCGGTAGCCAACCCGCGAATATCGTAAGCGCCTCGCGAGGACCGTGATGGACGTTGGGCATAGGGCACGGCATGCTGTCCGCTTTGGGGATGTTTCGTTACCCAGTAACGACAAGTGGTG
>NZ_JBEFLI010000095.1:0-22323 GCF_040578825.1 Cupriavidus necator
AGCCCCGCCCACACCAGCGCCAGCATAGCCCCCGCCAGCGCCACCGTGGCCGGATGCCCCGACAAGGCATCGATCGCCGTCTTGACCCACGCACTGACCGCATCGCCGGCGCGGTAGACCGCGGTGTCGATCACGTTCTTGGCCTTGTACTTGGTCTCGGGATCCACCACCGTGAACAGCATCTCGCGCCCCGGGCGCAGCAGCGCGTATTCGCCGACGCGCCGCAGGATCATCACGCCGGCCAGCACGCCAAAGGTTGGCAGCATGGCCAGCACCAGGAAGCCGCAGGTCACCGCCAGCGGCACCGCGGTCAGCAGCAGCGTGACGCCGTAGCGGCGCGCCATGCGGCCGGTGAAGAAGAGCTGGACCAGGATGGTCAGCGCCTGCACGGTGGCGTCGAGCGCGCTGAACACCTGGGTCTGGCGCGTGCGGTCGGGGAAGGTCTCGGCCACCAGTCGTGCCTGTTCGAAATACAGGAAGGTGCTGGCCGTCGCCAGCAGGATCACGAACAGGCCGATGCCGAGCAGGTAGCGCGAGCGCAGCAGCAGCGACAGGCCTGCCAGTAATCCGCCACCGATGGGATTGGAAGGGTCTTCCGCATGCGCGGCGGCCGGCGTATCGCCCGGCTGCGCCAGGCCCGCGCCGGCACGGCGGCGCCAGCCGAACAGCCAGCCGACACCGGGCAGCGTCGCGGCCAGCAGCGCGGCAGAGAGCAGCATCAGCCCGGTCAGCCCGATCTGCGGCACCAGCCGGCCACCCAGCACCGGCCCGGCCAGCCCGCCCGCGCTGGCGCCCGCGGCCAGCAGCGCGAACAGCCGGCGCGCCTGCTCGGGCCGGAACACGTCGGCCATCAGGCTCCATGCCACCGAGACCACGAACAGGTTGAACACCGACAGCCATACGTAGAACACGCGCGCCAGCCAGACGTTGTCAGGCAGCGCGCGCGTGGCCAGCGCAAAGCCGACCAGGTTGGCGATAAAGAACGCATAGACCCACGGTACGAAGCGCCGCCGCGGCAGCCATGCGCACACCGCGCCGTACACCGGAATCGCCGCCAGCATCACCACGAAGGTTGCGGTGAACAGCCACTGCAGGTTTTTCACGCCGCCGGCGATGCCCATGGTCTCGCGCACCGGGCGCAGCATGAAATAGCTGGCGAACAGGCAGAAGAAGAACAGGAAACCGGCCACCACCGCGCCGGCCTCGCCGGGGCGGATGCCGAAGCCGCGCCGCAGCCGCGCCAGGCCGCCGGAGGCGGGAGCGTCGTCAGCGGGATCGTGCACGGCTCAGGCGGCTCGCGGTCAGGCCAGCAGCGCCGCGATGCGCTCGCGCTGGCCGGGATCGGGCATGCGGCCCAGCGCCGCGCCGAGGTTGTCGGCCATATTGCGCGGCTTGGAGGTGGCAGGGATTGCCGCGGTCACGGCCGGATGGCTGACGATGAACTTGAGGAAGAGCTGGGCCCATGAGCCGCAGTCGATATCGCCGGCCCAGGGCGGCAGCGGCCGGTCCTTGATGGTGCGGAAGAGCCGTCCGTCCTGGAACGGACGGTTGATCAGCACCGCCACGCCGCGCGCCTGGCACAGCGGCAGCAGCGTGCGTTCGGCGTTGCGCTCGGCCACGGAGTAGTTGATCTGGACGAAGTCGACGCGTTCGCTGCGCACGATCTTCTCGATCGCCTCGTGGGCGCTTTCATGGTGGTGGGTGATGCCGAGGTAGCGGATGCGGCCCTGTTCCTTCAGTTCGCGCATCCAGCGCAGGTTGGCCTGCCAGTCGATCAGGCTATGCACCTGCAGCAGGTCGACCTTGTCCACGTGCAGGTCGGCCAGCGAGCGCGCCCATTGTGCCTGCGCGGGCGCGCCTGCCGCTGACGAGATCTTGGTGGCGAGGAAGACGCGGTTGCGGGCATTGGCCGCGCGCAGCAGGTCGCCGGTCACGGCTTCGGCACTGCCGTAGCTGGGCGCGGTGTCGACCACCGAGCCCTCGGTCTGCAGCAGCATGCCCATGACTTCCGCCAGCGGCTTGCGTTCGGCGGCGCCCGGGCCGGCGTTGAAGGTGTCGGCGGTGCCCATGCCGATCACGGGCAGGGCCTCGGCGGTGCCCGGTATGTTGCGGCGCATGGGCACCGCCAGCGTGGCGGCGGCGGCCGGCAGGGCAGGGCCGAGGCCGGCAGTGGCGGCCAGCCCTGCGGCCAGGCCAAGAAAAGTGCGGCGGTCGATCGACATGGAGCGGTTCCCTGCGGTCATACACTGGTTGACCTTAGGCGCTGGCCGGGGGGTTGTAAACCGTTGCTTCACTGCCGGCGCACCATGCCCGGGCCGTGCAGCAATGCGCACAGTCAGGGCATGCCAGGGTACGCTCAGATCACCGTGGCCAGGCCCAGCGTCAGCAGCAGCGCCACCACGGAGATGATGGTTTCGCAGACCGACCAGGTCTGGAAAGTCTGGGTTACGGTCATGTTGAAGTACTCCTTGACCAGCCAGAAGCCGCCGTCGTTCACGTGCGACAGGATCAGCGAGCCGGCGCCGGTGGTCAGCACCAGCAGCTCGGGCCGGGTGCCCGGCACGCTGGCGGCGATCGGGGCGACGATGCCGGCGGCGGTGGTCATGGCCACCGTGGCCGAGCCGGTGGCGATGCGGATCATCACGGCCACCAGCCAGCCCAGCACCAGCACCGACACGTTGGCGCTGGTGGCCACGTCGACGATGGCGGTGGAGATGCCCGAGTCGCGCAGGATGCGGCCAAAACCGCCACCGGCACCGACCACCAGCGTGATGATGGCGGTGGGCGCCACGCACTCGTTGGTGAACTTGAGGATCATGTCGCGATTGAAGCCGCGCGCCTTGCCGAAGGTGTAGAAGCTCACCAGGGCGGCGATCAGCAGCGCCATCACTGAATTGCCGATCAGCTTGAGGAAGTCGTTGGCAAAGGTCTTGGGCGTGGTAAAGACGTCGGCCCAGCTGCCGATCAGCATCAGGATCACCGGCAGCAGGATGGTGAACACGGTGATGCCGAAGCCCGGCAGGTGGTGCGATTCCCTGACGCTCTCGTCCTCTTCGGTCAACTGATCGGCCAGCGGGTTCACTTCTGGCAGCTTGACGTAGCGGTCCATCAGCTTGGCGAACAGCGGGCCGGCGATGGCGGCGGTGGGGATGCCGACGATCAGCGCGTACATGATGGTCCTGCCGATATCGGCGCCATACGCGGTCACCGCCAGCAGCGCCGCGGGGTGCGGCGGGATCAGGCCGTGCACGACGGACAGGCCGGCCACCATCGGGATGCCGACCAGCACCATCGAGGTGCCGGTGCGCTTGGCCACGTTGAAGGCAATCGGCACCAGCAGCACGAAGCCTACCTCGAAGAACACGGGCAGGCCGACGATAAAGGCGATGGTGGCCATTGCCCAATGCACGTTCTTCGCACCGAAGAAATCGATCAGCGTGCGCGCGATGCGCTCGGCGCCGCCGGACTCGGCCATCATCTTGCCGAGCATGGTGCCCAGGCCCACCACCAGCGCGATATGGCCGAGGGTGCCGCCGACACCGGCTTCGAATGACTTGACGATATCGCCCATCGGCATGCCTACGGCAAAGCCGAGCAGCACCGAGACGACGACCAGGGTAATGAAGGGGTTGAGCTTGTAGCGCGCGATCAGCACCACCAGTGCGATCACTGCGATCAGCGCATACACCAAGAGCGTGGTTCCGGTAACGGGACCCATATTGTCTCCTTGTGTGGAAAAAAAAGCCGCGAAGGCGGCAGAGGTTCGGGTTTTGGTTTTCTCCCCTTTCCCGCTTGCGGGAGAGGGGTCGGGGGAGAGGGCGGGAGGTTCAAAGGCCGGCGGCGCATCATGGATACGCTCTGCGCTCACCGCCGCCCTCTCCCGTTTCATGGGAGAGGGGCACACACCCTCAGCGATGGCAAGCAGGCAGCAGGCTCAGGCCGCCGGCTTCTTGTAGGCGATGCAGTCCACTTCGACCTTGCAGTCCACCACCATGCTGGACTGCACGCAGGCACGCGCCGGGGGATTGGCGCCGAAGTATTCCTTGAAGATCCGGTTGAACGAGGCGAAGTCGCGCGCATCGTCCAGCCACACGCCGCAGCGCACCACATGCTCGGGGCCGTAGCCGGCCTCGGCCAGGATGGCCAGTACGTTCTTGATGGCCTGGTGGGTCTGGGGCACGATGCCGCCGTCGATGACTTCGCCGTTGACCATCGGCACCTGGCCGGAAACATAGAGCCAGCCGTCAGCCGCGACCGCGCGGGCAAAGGGCATGTGCTGGCCGCCGGTACCGGTGCCGCCTTCCACGCCGAATCGTTTGATGTCCATGGGTACTCCTGGAAACTCGTTGGGTAACAGAAAATGAGATGGCGCAGCGCGCCGGATCAGGCCGCGTCGCGTTCAGGCCGCGCGCCGCGCGCGAGGAAGCGGCCCGCGCGCACGCCGGTGCCCTGGCGCTGCTGCCACGACAGCTCGCCATTGACCCAGACCGCGGCGATGCCCTCGGCCGGCTGCATCGGGTCGGTGAAGCTGGCCGCGTCGCGGATGGTGGTGGCGTCGAACAGCACCAGGTCGGCCCAGTAGCCTTCGCGCACGAAGCCGCGCTCCTGCAGGCCGAAGCGTTCGGCCGACATGCCGGTCATCTTGTTGACGGCGACCGCCAGCGGGAACAGCTCGCGGTCGCGCGCATAGTGGCCCAGCACGCGCGGAAACGCGCCCCACAGCCGCGGGTGCGGCAGCGGGTCGTTGGGCAGGCCGTCGGAACCGACGACGGTGGCCGGATGGCTCAGGATGCGGTCGACGTCGGCATCTTCCATGCAGTGGTAGACCGCGCCGGCGGGCATCAGCCGGCGCGCGGCCTCGTGCAGGTCTACCTGCCATTCGGCGGCGATATCGGCCAGCAGCCGGCCGCCCATCTCGGGCGCGCCTTCGGACCAGGTCACCATGATGTCGAAGTCGCTGGTGACCTGCTTCAGGTCCAGCGTGGACGAGCTGGCGGTGTAGGGGTAGCAGTCGCAGCCGACCGGCTGCCAGCGCTGCGCGCCGTCGAGCGCGTTGAGCACCTCGGTGCTGCGGCCCCAGTTGGCGACGCCCGCGCATTTCAGGTGCGAGATCACCACCGGCACGCGCGCATGGCGGCCGATGCGGAAGGCTTCGTCCATCGCGTCGAGGATCTCGGCGAATTCGCTGCGCAGGTGCGTGGCGTAGAGCGCGCCGGCGTGGGCCAGCGGCTCGGCCAGCGCCAGCACTTCCTCGGTGGGGGCGCTGAAGGCATTGGCGTAGGCGAGTCCGGTGGACAGGCCCAGCGCGCCGTGCTGCAGCGATTCTTCCAGTTGCGCGCGCATCGCCGCGATTTCCGCGGGCGTGGCGGCGCGGTCGAAGCGGTCCATATGGTTGCTGCGCAGCGCGGTATGGCCGACCAGCGCGGCCACATTGACCGCGGGCTGCGCGGCCTCGACCGCATCGACGTAGGTCTTGAAATCCGGGTAGCGGAACGCGTCGGCATGGCCGAGCAGGTTCATCGGGTCGGGCGGCTCGCCCGCCAGCGTCACCGGCGCGGCGCTGATGCCGCAGTTGCCGACGATCACGGTGGTGACGCCCTGCGACAGCTTGGGCGTCATTTCCGGCTGGCGCACGACGTTGGTGTCGTCGTGCGTATGCACGTCGATAAAGCCCGGTGCGAGTACCAGGCCGTGGCCTTCGACCACATGCGCGGCGGCATCGGGATCGATGGCGCCGGCTTCGTCGATGCGGGCGATGCGCCCGTCGCGCAGCGCCACGTCGGCCATGCGCGCGGCGGCGCCGGAGCCATCGAGCAGCGTGACGCAGCGTATGAGGGTATCGAACAGGTGTGGCATGGTCAGTCTCCCAGCGGCTGGCGGCTGTCAGGGCCGGTACCGGGGCCAGTCTCGCCGCGGTGGTTGTCCAGCACGTACTTGAGCCGGCGCAGCCGCTCCTTGCTCTGGTCCTGCTGCAGCAGCGCGCACTGCGTGGCCAGCACGTCCAGCACCATCAGCATCGCGTAGCGCGACGCGGACGGCTTGAAAATGAAATCGGTCTCGAGCGTGCGCACCGGCAGCAGCACATCGGCGCGCGCGGCCAGCGGCGAGCCCAGCGCGGTCACTGCCACCAGCCGCGCGCCGTATTCGCGCGCGATATCGCAGCTCGCCAGCATCTCCGGCACGCGGCCGCTGGCGGAGAACGCCAGCACCACGTCGTCGCGGCTCAAGGTCGCGGCTACCATCTTTTGCAGCAGCGCGTCCTGGTAGCTCGCCACCGGCTGGCCCAGCCGCGCCAGGCGGTGGCGCGCCTCGTCGGCCATGAACGACGAGCCGCCGCCCATGCCAAAAGCGTAGACCATGCGTGCGCCAAGCAACAGCCGCGCGGCCTGCTCGATGCGCTGCGCATCCATCAGGCCACGATTGACTTCGAGCGCGTTGAGGATCTCGGCGTGGATGCTGTCGGCCAGCGTGGCCGGGGCTTCTTCACCGCCGGGCACGCCGCCCGGTTGCAGGAAGCGCGCGCCCACCGCGGTGGCCTGCGCCAGCCGCAGCTTCAGGTCGCGCACGTCGCGGCAGCCGATGGCCTTGGCAAAGCGCGTTACGCTGGCCTCGCTGACGCCGGCCTTGCGCGCCAGCTCGTTGATGCTGGCGGCGGCCGCGCCGGCCAGGTCTTCCAGTACCACCTGCGCGACCTTCTGCTCGGCCAGGCGCAGCGCGGGGCCGCGCTCGGCGATGCGGGTCAGGATGTCGAAGGGCGCGGTCATGGGGGGCGATTGGGTTCGGAGCGGGGAACGGGGCGATGTGACGCAAGCGGTAGTGCCCGCGGCCAGGGCCTATAACAGTGACTGGCGGGACGAGATGTCCGGCACTGTTCCGGTTCTTTTCGACCCTGTGTGTTACTTTATAACAAGGATGAAATATCTTATTTTCAGGGCTATCATTACGTCAATCAGATTTTTTCAGGGTGATGACAAGCATGCGTGAAATAAAGTATCAGGCCGGCGTGATCGATCCGCTCAACAAGGCGATGGGCCGTATGGACGGCCCGTTGGCCCCGGACGAGGCCGATCAGACCGGCTGGAGCCTGCTGCGCGAAGAGATCGGCCTGCCGGCCGCGGTGCTTTATGAAGACCGCCTGGTGCACAACCTGGAATGGATGCGCCGTTTCACGAACGAGTACGGCGTGCTGCTTGCGCCGCATGGCAAGACGACGATGGCGCCCAAGCTGTTCGCGCGCCAGCTGGCCGAGGGCGCGTGGGGTATCACGCTGGCCACGGCGCACCAGACCGCCGCCGCGCACGCGCATGGTGTCAAGCGCGTGCTGATGGCCAACCAGCTGGTCGGGCGCCGCAATATGGAAATCATCGCGGACCTGCTGCGCGATCCGGACTTCGAGTTCTTTGCACTGGTGGATTCGGCCGCGCTGGTCGACCAGCTCGGCAAATTCTTCAGCGAGCGCGGGCAGAAGCTGCAGGTATTGCTGGAGCTGGGCGTGGAGGGCGGGCGCACCGGCGTGCGCGACGACGCCCAGCAGCAGGCCGTGCTCGGCGCGCTGGCGCGCTGGCCGGCTGCGCTGTCGCTGGCGGGCGTGGAGATCTATGAAGGCGTGCTGAAGGAAGAGGACGAAATCCGCCGCTTCCTGCAGCGCACCGTCGCGGTAACGCGGCAACTGGCAAAGGACGGGCGCTTCGGCCGCAGTCCGGTGGTGATGTCGGGCGCGGGTTCGGCCTGGTACGACGTGGTGGCCGAGGAATTCGCGCGCACCGATATCGGCGCGCCGATCGACATCGTGCTGCGCCCCGGCTGCTACCTGACGCACGACGTCGGCATCTACCGCGCCGCGCAGCAGCGCATCCTGGCCAGCAACCCGGTCGCGCAGAAGATGCGCGAGGGGCTGCTGCCGGCGCTGCAGCTCTGGGCCTATGTGCAGTCGATTCCTGAACCGGACCGTGCGATCATCGGCATGGGCAAGCGCGACGCGGCCTTCGACGCCGGCATGCCGATCCCGGCGCGGCTGTATCGGCCGGGCAGCGAGGCGCCGGTAGAGGTGCCTGGGCACTGGGAAGTCACCGGCATGATGGACCAGCACGCCTACCTGAAGATCGCCCCGGGCGACGACGTGCAGGTGGGCGACATGATCGCCTTCGATATCTCCCACCCGTGCCTGACCTTCGACAAGTGGCGCCATATCCCGGTGCTGGACCGGGACCTGCGCGTGATCGATATCGTGCAAACCTTCTTTTGAGGCAGACAGCCCCATGAGCATCGACATCCTGGCCTATGGCGAGCCGCTGGTTGAATTCAACCAGCTTCCGGACGATCCCACGCGCTACCTGCAGGGCTTTGGCGGCGATACCTCCAACTTCTGCATTGCCGCCGCGCGGCAGGGCGCCAGCACCGGCTATATCTGCGCGGTGGGCGCCGACACCTTCGGCGAGCGGCTGCGCGCGCTGTGGACGCAGGAGCGGGTCGATACCCGCAACGTGCACGTCGACCCGGGCGCGCCGACCGGCGTCTACTTTGTCACGCACGACAACCACGGCCACCGCTTCGACTACCTGCGCGAAGGCTCGGCCGCCAGCCGCTACCAGCATGAGCAGCTACCCCTCGGCGCCATTGCCGCGGCGCGCTACCTGCACCTGTCCGGCATCAGCCTGGCGATCAGCACCAGCGCCTGCGATGCCGGGCTGGCGGCGATGGAGCATGCGCGCAAGGCGGGCGTGAAGGTCTCGCTCGATACCAACCTGCGGCTGCGGCTGTGGTCGCTGGCACGCGCGCGGGGCATCATGCGCGAGGCCTTTACGATGACCGATGTATGCCTGCCGAGCTGGGACGACATCACGGTGCTGACCGGGCTGGACGACCGCGACGCCATCGCCGATTACCTGCTGAACTGCGGCATCGGCCTGGTGGCGCTGAAGCTGGGCGAGGAGGGCTCCTACGTGGCCACGCCCGAGTCACGCGCGCTGGTGCCGCCGTATCCGGTCGAACCGGTCGATGCCACCGGTGCCGGCGATTGCTTCGGCGGCAGCTTCATCGCGCGCCTGTCGGCGGGTGCCGATCCGTTCGATGCCGCGCGCTATGCCAACGTGGCGGCGGCACTGTCCACCACCGGCTATGGCGCGGTGGCGCCGATTCCCGATGCGCAGACCGTGATGGCGCGGCTGGCGCAGTCGGTGTCGGTGATCGCGTGACCTTGTTCTGACTGAACCCCTTGCTTTCCTGAATCCATTCACTCCGAGACAGCCACCATGCAAATCCAGACTTCCCCGCTGCTCCAACGCCTGGCCGACGTGCCGGTGATTCCAGTGCTGGAGTTCCATTCGGTCGATGAAGCCCTGCACGTGAGCGAGGCGCTGGTCACCGGCGGCCTGCCGCTGCTGGAAATCACGCTGCGCACGCCGGTGGCGCTGGAAGCGATCAGGGCGGTCGCCGCCGCGCTGCCGCAGGCTTGCGTCGGCGCCGGTACGGTGCTGAACGTGGAGCAGCTCCACGCGGTGCGCGACGCCGGCGCGCAGTTCGCGGTGTCGCCGGGCCTGACGCCGGCGCTGGCCGAGGGTGCCCGGGGCGCCGGGATCTCGCTGCTGCCGGGCGTGGCTACGGCCAGCGAGGCAATGGCGGCGCTGGAGGCCGGTTTCACCTTCCTGAAGTTCTTCCCGGCGCAGGCCGCGGGTGGGGTGCCGATGCTGAAGTCGCTGGGCGGCCCGCTGCCGCAACTGCGTTTCTGCCCGACCGGCGGCATCGATGCCGCGCTGGCGCCGTCCTACCTGGCGCTGCCCAATGTGGTGTGCGTGGGTGGTTCGTGGGTGGTGCCGAAGGATGCTGTCGCCAGTGGCGACTGGGGCAGGATTCGCTCGCTGGCCGAGCAGGCGAGGGCGCTGCGGAACAAGGGCTGATTGCGGGTTTTGCCCGGCAGCAGTGAAAAACGGCACGCGAAGGCGTGCCGTTTTTCGTTGCTGATAAAGCTGGCGCCGGTGCCGCCGGGTTTTGTATCACCGTTTGCGGACTCCCTACCCCGCGCGCGGGAGACGGGAGAAAACCGGCGGCGTGCCCGGCTTACTTATGCCGGTCCGCCGAACTTTCGAGCTTCTGGCCGCCGCGCTGAATGTCCTGGCCGAGCCCCGCCATCGTGTTGCAGCCAGCCAACAGGGTGGCAAACAAAACGCACCAGATCCAACCTTTTTTCACGCCGGGCTCCTTTCGAGAATATTGAGAATCGCGAGATTCGCGGATTGAGGGATTGGCGCAGATTTTACCGCTGCTGTGAGCGATGTTGATATCTGGTATGTGCCAATTTGTAAATCGTGCAATGGACGCAACAGCGTCCAGACGCCCTCAGCTTGCCGGCGCCAGCAGTTCCCGCGCCCGCTGCTGGATGGCCGCATGGGTCTGCACCAGCCAGACCGCCGGAAAGGGCTGCGCCAGCAGGTAGCCCTGCACGCTGTGGCAGCCCCAGGCGCGCACGGCTTCGAGCTGCTGCCGGGTTTCGATGCCCTTGGCGCAGACCGTGGCACCGGTGCGGCGCGCCAGCAGGCAGGCATCGCGCAGGCGCTTGGTGCGGTCGATACCTTCGCCAGCGGCGCTGGGCTGACCGGCCGGGCCCAGGCGGCGCACGTCCAGCGTGACGCTGTCCGGGTGCAGCGCCACCAGCGCATGGCGGCAGGCCGGGCTGTCGTCGAAATCGCCCAGCGCCAGTTGCACGCCGCGCCGGCGCAGGGCGGCAAACCGGGCGACGATGTCGGGATCCGCTGGCACGACGCCGGCGGGCAACTCGATGCACAGCCGTTGCGGCGCGATGTCGCCGGCGTCCAGCACCCGCGCCAGCGCGTCGACCATCCCGGGGCGGTGTAACTGGGCGCTGGAGGCGAGCAGCGTGAACTGCAGCGGGCCGATGGCGTCGGCGTTGCGCACCAGCGGCAGCACGCTTTCCAGCAGCCAGCTGCCGATCCGCCCCACCAGCCCGAGCGATTCCACCGCCGGCAGGAAATCCTGCGGCGCCACGCGGCCGAGCACCGGGTTGTGCCAGCGCAGCCGCACGGTATAGCCGCTGACGGTGGCGCCCGCAAAGTCGGCGCGCGGCTGCAGCTGCAGACTGAGTTCGCCGCGCTCGAGCGCCTCCGGCAGTGCTGCCAGCAGCGGTGCCGACGGCGGCGCCGCGGGCTTGTGCGCGCGCGCCAGCCCGTCGCCGCCCTGGCGGTCCACGCGCAGCATGGCGTCGAAGGCCTGCCGCAGGCTGCGCTCGGCCGGGATGTCGGGATGGTCGGCGGCGACGCCGATGCTGCAGGAGATATAGAGCTCGAAGCCATCCAGCGAGAACGGCCGGGTCAGCGCGTCGGCGATGCGGCTGGCCAGCGGCGCGGGGTCGGTGGTGCCATCCGGCAGCGCCGTGACCACGCCCACGTCGGCGGCGGCCACCCAGTGCATGACGGCGCCCGGGGGCAGCAGGGCGGCGATGCGGTCCTGCACCAATGCCTGCAGCCGCACCGCGCGATGCGCGCCCAGGGTTTCGCAGGCGCTGGCGAAGCGGTCCAGCCGGATGGCCAGGATCGCCGCCGGCCGGGTATGCCCGTTGCCCGCGCGGGTGCGGTGCGCCGCCAGCGCGGACACCAGGCCGGCAGTTCCGGTCCGGCTGTTCGGGCCATTTGGGCCATTTGGGCCGATGGCGCCCCCGGCCGCGGCAATGTGATCGGCGTCTGGATGCATGGATGGTCTTGCGGACGGCAGATGATGGCGCCTGCGCCGTCTGCCTCTCCCCGTTCTGTCAGTGTTGTACGTGCCGCAGGCCGCTGGCGCGGCCATATTTCCCGTTGAGAGCCCGATCATAAGGCAACGGAAGGAATGGGACCCTTGCAAATTGCGACAAGGTGACCAGGCCGCAACTTGCGGTTGACGCAGATCAACACGGCCTTAGCTCGGGATGGAAGGGATTGACGCCGCGCTGCGCCGACAGCGGCGCGCGCGGATGAAGCGGCTGAACGGGCGGGGAAACTCAGCCGGTGGTCTCTTCCTCCGGACCTTCCTGCGGTGGCAGGCGCGAGGCCAGCACCTTGTCGATGCGCTTGCCGTCCATGTCGACGATTTCGAAGCGCCAGTCGCCCCAGTGCACGGTGTCAGCGATCTGGGGCAGGCGGCCCAGCAGCAGCAACAGCATGCCGGACAGCGTGTGGTAGCGCTCTTTTTCTTCCTCGGGCACCTGGCGCAAGCCGATGCGGTCCTTCAGTTCGGGGATCGGGATCAGGCCGTCCAGCAGCCATGAGCCATCTTCGCGCTGCACCGCCCATTCCTCGCCGGCGGACTCGGCCTTGAATTCGCCGGTGATGGCCTCGATCACGTCCTGCAGCGTGACCAGGCCCAGCACCTCGCCATATTCGTCGATGACGAAGGCGATCTGGCCGCCGGACGCGCGGAAGTTCTCCAGCAGTTCCATGCCGGTCACGCTTTCCGGCACGAACACCGCCGGCTGCAATACCTCGATCAGGTCGGCTTCTTCGCCGCGCAGCCGGCGCGCCAGCAACTGGCGCGCGCTGACCACGCCGATGATGTCGTGCATGCCGCCGCGCACCACCGGGAAGCGCGAATGATCCGATTCTTCGATGCGGCGCAGGTTATCGTCCAGCGGCGCTTCCACATCCAGGTAGATCACGTCACCGCGCGGGACCATCAGCGATGCGATTTGCCGGTCGTCGAGGCGGAACACGTTGCGCACCATGGTGTGCTCATGCTGCTCGATCACGCCGGCCTCCGAGCCCTCGACCAGCAGCGCGTGGATTTCTTCTTCGGTCACGCCGGGACCGCGGTCGACCTTGGTGCCGAGCATCCGCAGCACCAGCCGCGTGGAGCTCGACAGCAGCTTGACAAACGGCGTGGAAGCCACGGCGAGCCAGCCGATCGGGCGCGCCACCAGCCGCGCAATGGTTTCGGGGGCCATCTGGCCCAGACGCTTGGGCACCAGTTCGCCCAGCACGATGGAAAAGTAGGTCAGGCCCGCCACCACGATGGCGGTCGCCACGTAGCCGGCGGTTGAGGCGGAGATGCCGAAACCCTGCAGCCATATGCCCATCGGCTGCGCCAGCGTGGATTCGCCGACCACGCCGTTGAGCACGCCGATCGACGTGATGCCGATCTGCACCGTGGACAGGAAGCGCGTGGGGTCCTCGCCAAGCTTGGCCGCGGCAATCGCGCCGCGGTCGCCGTTCTCGATCTGGCGCTGCAGACGTGCCTTGCGGGCCGTGACCAGCGCGATTTCGGACATCGCGAACAGGCCGTTCAGCAGAATCAGCGCCAGTAGTATGGCAATTTCCATCAGGGTGCGCGCCCTATGCGTGTGAGTTGAAAGCACCAAGGATACCATCCGCGCAAGACGTTTCCGGCGCCGGTCGGGCAAGCCCAGGCGGCGCCGGCTTCACCGGCTGGCGTAGCGATAACCTGTGGAGATGGCTCGATACCTAATATTCAATAGATAGTTATCGTTCACTGGGCCAAACTTCCGTCCGTGGCAGCACCCGTGCCGCCTTCGAAAAAGCCTGGACCAACAGGCGCGCGAATCAACAGGAGACAGAATGGACACCCAATGGACGGCTGTGCTGGTGGAGAAGTTCGGCCACAGCTTCAGCGCTTACGAACTGGACAGCGGGGCACGCCGCTTCAGCGTGCAGTTGCCAGACTATCCCCATGAATTCGTGGTGGACCGCGAGCGCCTGTGCGGCTACGTTGGCCATTACGGCGTGCAGACCTTCGCGCATGCCGGCGATGGCGGCGCGGCGGTGATCGCGGTCGACCTGCGGCGCGGCGCGGTTGGCGCGCGGCCCGATTGCGCGCCGTATCACCGCATCCACGGCCTGCAGATCGACCGGCACGGGCGCGTCTATGCGCTCAGCGAGCGCGACAATATGCTGCTGGTGTTCGAGGCCCCGCTGGCGCGTCCGGTCCCGGATCGCGCCGTGCCGTCGGGCGGTGTGAAAAGCCATCTGTTCGTGTTGTCGGCCGATGGCGAGCGGGCCTACGTGACCAACCTGCTGTCGCACACCGTGACGCTGGTGCACCCCTACGATGCTACCCGTGCACCGCGCGCGGCCAACGCCGGCAGGCGTCCCGAGGGCTGCTGCCTGAGCCGCGACGAAACCGCGCTCTATGTCGCCAGCCGTGACGATCACAGTCTCACCCGCCTTGACGCGCGCACCATGGAAACGGTGCGCACGGTGCCGACCGGCGAGGATCCCACGCGTATCTACTGGTCCCCGGACGATCGCCTGCTCGTGCTCAACTATGGCGAGCGCAGCATCCGGGTATTCGACCCCGACACGCTCGCCGAAACCGGCCGCGTCGACACCGGCGCCAAGCCGATCGCGCTCGCCTTCCATCCGGCCGACCCGGGCAGCGCCTATGTCGCGCTCAACGACCACACCGTCAGCCAGCTTGATCTGCGCAGCCTGACGCTGCGCCATGCCTTCGCCACGGGCAAGGAGCCCGACGGGCTCGCCATCCTGGCTCTGCCGGCGCAATAAGCGCCGCGCGTTCAGCGTTCAGAAGCAACAGGCCGCGGCGGGCAGCACCCGCGCATGCGGCCGGACCAACGGAGACAACACCATGAAAGGCTTGGAGCAAGCCGGCGCCGGCACGCCCGTCGCCATCGATGCGGCACCCGCCACCGGTGCCGCCAGCATTCCCGCGCAGCGCTGGTGGCGCGTGATTCCGCCGATCCTGATGGTCTGCATCGTCTCGTACATGGATCGCGTCAATATCGCGTTCGCCATGCCGGGTGGCATGGGCGATGCGCTCGGTGTCGGCGCCAGCATGGCGGGCCTGGCCGGCGGCATCTTCTTTGTCGGCTACCTGTTCCTGCAGATTCCCGGCGGCAGGCTGGCGGTGCGCGGCAGCGGGCGCAACTTCATCGCGTGGTCGATGCTGGCGTGGGCGGTGATCTCCGTGCTGACCGGCCTGGTGCGCAACCCGACCGAACTGCTGGTGCTGCGCTTTGCGCTGGGAGTGGCCGAGGGCGGCATGCTGCCGGTGGTGCTGACCATGGTCGGCAACTGGTTTCCCGACCACGAGCGCGGGCGCGCCAATGCGCTGGTGATCATGTTCGTGCCGA
Source organism: Cupriavidus necator (assembly GCF_040578825.1). GTDB lineage: Bacteria > Pseudomonadota > Gammaproteobacteria > Burkholderiales > Burkholderiaceae > Cupriavidus > Cupriavidus necator_E. Next base: position 15,092 of record NZ_JBEFLI010000095.1, read on the forward strand.
TCGCCGGCATCATCACCGCGCCGCTGTCGGGGCTGGTGATCGAGGCGCTCGACTGGCGCTGGCTGTTTATCGTCGAGGGCATGATTTCGCTGGCCTGCCTTGGCGTGTGGTGGAAGCTTGCCTCCGACCGGCCTGAGCAGGCGCACTGGATTTCCGCCGAAGAGAAGGCGTACATCCAGGCCCGCTTGCGCGAGGAAGAACAGCGGGCCGGCGCCGGCGCGCAGGCGGGGCAGGGCGCGCAAGGGACTCGGGAGGTGCTGGCGCATATCCTGTCCCAGGACGTGATCTGGCGCCTGATCGCCGTGAATTTCCTCTACCAGATGGGGATCTACGGCTACACGCTGTGGCTGCCTACCCTTCTGAAGGGCCTGACGGGAGGCGGCATGGGGCAGGTCGGCATGCTGGCGATGCTGCCTTACGTCGGCACCATGGCCGGCATCCTTGCGATCTCCACGCTGTCCGATCGCAGCGGCCGGCGCAAGGCCTTCGTGGTGTGGCCGCTGCTCGGCTTCGCCGCGTGCCTGGCCGGCTCGGTATGGTGGCACGGCAATACGTGGCTTTCTTATGCACTGCTGGTCGGCAGCGGCGTCTTCCTGCAGTCGGCCGCCGGGGTGTTCTGGACCCTGCCGCCGCGCCTGCTGGCTGCCGAGCATGCGGGCGTGGCGCGCGGCGTGATCAACGCGCTTGGCAACCTGGGCGGGTTCTGCGGCCCCTATGCGGCGGGCGTGCTGATCGAGCGCGTCGGCGCGGGCGCCGGCATCTATCTGCTGGTCGCCGCGCTGCTGCTCGCCAGCGCGCTGGCCGCGACGTTGCCGGGGCGGTGCCGATGAGCGCAGGGCAAGTGCAAGGCGGCGTGGCCATCGTCGACGCCCACCATCACCTGTGGCAGCTGGGGCGTGGCCGTTATCCCTGGCTCCAGGACGAATACCGGCCAGCGTCGTTCTTTCTTGGCGATTACGAGCGCCTGCGCCGCGATTACCTTGAGGCGCAGTACGCGCAAGACACCAGTCCGGTCACCGTGCTGGCGACCGTGCACGTGGAGGCCGAACGCGACCGCGGCGAAGCGGTCGACGAGACTGCGTGGCTGCATGCGCAGGCCTGGCGGCCCGGCATGGCGGCAGCGGTGGTGGCCTACGCGCCGTTCGGCAAGCCGGGCTGCGCCGGGCTGCTGGCGCGCCAGGCCGGCTTTGCACGGGTCCGCGGGATCCGCTGCAAACCGCTGACCGCCGCGACGCCAGGCGGGTCGGTGGCCGGCCGGCCCGGGTCGATGCAGGACCAGGCCTGGCTGGACGACCTGGCGCGGCTGGAGCGCCATGAGCTGTCGTGGGACCTGCGGGTACCGTTCTGGCACTTGCGCGAGGCGGCCGAGGTGGCAGCGGCCTTGCCGGGCGTTCCCATCGCACTCAATCACGCAGGCCTGCCGCTGGATCGATCCGAAGAGGGGCTGGCCTGCTGGCGTGCCGGCATGGAAGCGTTGGCCGACTGCGGCAATGTGTCGGTGAAGCTGTCGGAGTTCGGGCTGCCCGGCGGTCACTGGGATGCGCAGGGCAACCGCCGCATCGTGCGCGACGTGCTGGCGATATTCGGGCATCAGCGGGCGATGTTTGGCAGCAATCTGCCGGTGTCGCGGTTAAGCGCGGACTTTGGGACGATCCTGGGAATGGTGTGCGAGGCGTTGCCGGATGCTGCGGCGAGGGAGCGGGTGTTGGTGGGGAACGCGGCGGGTTTCTATCGGATCAGTGTTCCAAAGCCGGCCCGAACTGGCCTAAGCAAGGTGCACCAAAGCCGCCCGAACTAGCCCAAGCAAGGTGTTCCCTCTCTCCCCTCAGCGGGAGAGGGCCGGGGTGAGGGGTGGTCTAGCAGGGAACCACATCCAGCAAGGCCAACGGTTTTGGGTGCACCAAAGCCGCCCGAACTAGCCCAAGCAAGGTGTTCTCCCTCTTCCCTCAGGGGGAGAGGGCTGGGGTGGTGGGCTAGCAAGGAACCAAATCAGGCGGGGCCAACTGTTTTAACCCACCAACCTCAGCCCTTGACACGCCTGCCCTCTCCGCCGGCCCCTCTCCCGCAAGCGGGAGAGGGGAGCAAACAGCGGTATTCGACGCGCATGCTATAAAACCCATTTTCGCCGAATCCCACCCCGACCGGCCTCCATGCCCGACACCCCGCTCTCAAGCGCCGCCACGCTGCGCAAACGCCTGCATATGCGCCACCTGCGCCTGGCGCTGGCGCTGGCCGAACACCGCTCGCTGCGCCGCGCCGCCGCGCAGATGTCGCTGTCCCAGCCGGCCGTCACCAAGGCCCTGCATGAGCTGGAGAGCGTAGTTGGCACGCTGCTGTTCACGCGCCACGCGCGCGGCATCGAACCGACGGTATTCGGCGAGGCGCTGATCCGCTACGCGCGTGTGGTGCTGGCCGACCTGGATGCCCTGCATGACGAATTCACCGCCATCGCCGCGGGAGAGGTCGGCAAGGTGCGGCTCGGTTCGATCCTGGCGCCGGTGCCCTCGGTGCTCGCGGGCGTCATCAATGCGCTCAAGGCGCGCTATCCGCATTTGCATATCGTGATGCAGGTCGATACCAGCGACGTGCTGGTGCAGGCCTTGCGGCAGGATGCGCTCGACGTGGTGATCGGACGCATTCCCGAAGGCACGCTGGCCGACGATCTCGACTTCGAGCCACTGTTCGAGGAGTCGCTGGCGATCGTGGCGCGCGCCGGCCATCCGCAGGCAGGCAAGCGCAGCGTCAGGCTGGCGTCGCTGGCCGCCTATCCGTGGATCATCCCGCCGGCTTCCGTGCCGATGTGGCAGATCATCGACCAGACCTTCCGCGACAACCGCGTGCCGCTGCCCGAGGACATCATCGAAACCTCGTCGATCATGGGCACGCTGCCGCTGCTGGCCGACAGCGACCGCATTGCCGTGGTGCCCGGCGCCATCGCCGACTACTTCAGTTCGCTGGGCGCGCTGGCGGTGCTGCCAGTGCCGATGCGCGGGCGCCTGGTGCCCTATGGGATCGTGGTGCGCCGCCGGCGCGCCGCCACGCCGGCCATGCGCCTGCTGATCGACGCCGTGCGCGCGGCGGGGCCTGGAGATACGCAGGTGCTGGCTGAATTGGCGCCAATACCTGCGAGGTAATGGTCGTTCCCATGGGCACTGCTGCGCCACTGGCTTAGGTTCCAGCACCCCGAAGCACCCGCCCCGCCAGGGTAGTCGTACGTTACGCTCTGATTCCCGAGACGCTATGCGACGCGATCAGAAGCGGCTTCGGATCGCACTTGCACAGGCACCAGTCATAGCTCAACGCCTGCTCGCGGCCATCAGGTCCTCGACTGGGCAGCCGCTCACCCACGCAGACTATCTTGCCCGTTGTCTTGCATTTCGGGCACCAGACGGGGTCGCACTCATACGCCGACGCCCGACCGTTAAGCATTTCGCTCCGGGAGGTCGCTATGACAGTACCGTTTGCCGTAGTAGTGTCGCCATTCTCTATTGGTTTCCTTCCAGGCAAACAGACCTCGGCTTCGCGCAACTTGGCAAATTCCTCCAGCGTTACCGCATCCACTTCGAATCCTTGCGCTTCGCGCGCCCAGTGGTGCATCTCACGGGCATATCTGCCGACTGCACCACTTGGCGTTTGCAGCAGGCATCCGTCACACGCTGGCCAACCAAGGTGGATGTCGGCGATGAATCCGGCGCCATCCGCGTCTCGAAATAAGTTCCCATCGAGAAGCGATGCTGGTGCGACTTCGCAGGTCCGGCCGAGTGCGCCCCTCATTCCTGCTTCGAGCATGGCATCGAACGGCGAAAAGAAGCAAGTGATGGCGAGGCCCTGATCAGTTCTGGACGAGATAGCGCAGGCGTCTCCATCATCGTCTTCGAAAACGAGAACGTAGGCCGCAATGGTTTTAAATGGCGCGTCCATTCTCCATGAATTTTTATAGCGCAAACCGTTATAGACAGTTGCCGATGCTGCGATCTCAGCCTCAAGCATTCTGTCTGGATTGGCTTGCCTTACGGCGCAATTTGGTCATCATCGGGGCCTATCGAGAAGCATGCTGCCGCGGTAGCAACCCATGCTGCAGACCGCCTTCAAGATGACTTGCATGAAATATCAAGGCCGACCCGAGCCAATGGATGAGCGTCACCAATCCTCCAATTGCCGGAGGCGTCTACGAATGGAACTTGCATTTTTGTATGGATACACGACGGCGGCGCCTTTCCTCGTTCCGTCCCAGCCTTGCCCAAATTTATTCATGATCTTCTCTTGCCTTATGAACGGTGGCGCGTCCCCATCGTTGTTGTATTTATATACATACACCTTGTAGAAGTCGCCTTGAAAATCGGCGGCTTGGGAGTTTATCGACCACTTCACCAGAACAACAAAACTGTCCTTCCCCCAAAAAAAGAAAGTCATAATCTGTGGGCTACTGCCTTCCATATTATATCTATCTACTTCCAGAGGTTTGGAATCTCCGCAGATCCAGTTTGTCACTATCTCATGGGGTTGCGTGCCAAGCGCATTCATTGTGGGTGAATATGACTCCCGCTTGAATTCCAAGGCGCAACCGTGCTTTATTGACTCCGCCGGGAATGTTTTTGGCGATTCGCCTTGGGTATGCGCGATTGACTGCGAAAACACGCCAACGAAAATCAAAAAAATGATAACTGCAATTTTCCCTACCATCCGTTTGCCCCGGTTATTGTCGCATCCCAATCATGTTTACATGGCTGTCCGCCTTTGTTGATTATCTCAAAGGCTCGCCTAGCAGCCGCCTTTCGGCGCTCAAGATCTTTTAACGCCGGGTTTATAATTTTCGTAACTCCTTTTGGATTATTTGCGTCGGCCAACGGGTTAATTCTTCGACTGCTCCAAAACCAAGCTGATGAGTCTGTGGTCGCATGCCAGTTGCTTTCAACCAACGCGGGGTTGCTTATTATGTCAAGGCCGGTGGCTTGTTTGTATTCACTGTAAGATGCCAGCCATGTCAAATGCAGAAGGCCACGCCCCCGGTAATCTCTATTCGGATAGGCATCGTCTCCAAACAGAACTACACCCAACTCACTGTCGTTGTTCACAAGATGAGCTTTGGTGTAAGTTTCCATTTGCGCGACGGTCCAGTCCGAGTGGAGTCGATGCAAACCGTTTCTTAGGGCGGTATTATATATCCTCCACAATCTTCCCCCGTCGCTATAGCGCAGGCTCTCTCTGAATTCGGTAAAGCCACCGCATTCAACTTCACATTGCCCAAAGAAATGAGAAATGCGGTTGCACGTGTTTATCTTATATTTTAAGAATGCCGAATTCAATTCAGCGGGAAACCCGTTTGCGTCCCGTTCGCTTATGCTCGGGAATATTTTTTTCAGAATTTCAGGAGCTATTCTTAGATCTGTCCCGCAATGTGCGCATGATAGTGTCCCCGAAGACTGGAAATTGCTGATTAGGGCGATGGGATGAATATGCAACACGGTCGGGCTGGCCGGAAATCCTGCGACCTTGCCCTTCACGTCATCCCACCATTGCAGCTTCTTGATCCGCTCCAGTTCGCGCAGCCAGTTGTCCCTGGCATTGCGCATCAGGGGCGTGATGGAATTCCACCGGCCCATGTCGCCGCCCCATTCGCTCGCGTAGCGCAGGATCACGTGCGACAGCGCCTGGGCGAGCGACGGCACGCGCATGGCCGACTGGATGGCCCGCGCCGTGACCTTGCCCTTGTTCTTGCCGTCGCCAGTGCCCAGTTTCGCTACCGCCTGTTCGAGCTTGAGGAGTAGCGGACTGTTGTTCACCGCCGCCAGCGATGGCTCAAACTCCTTCTGTTCCTTCCAGTCAGCGGCCCCGGTGATGACCAGATTGCGCCGGAAGGCATCGGCGATCTGGATGCCCGTGGCGTCCACAGTCTCGAAGCCGGGCCAGGCCCACGGACTCTCCCATTTCGTGCCAGGGTGTTGCTTTTCGCATACCCAGCCCCATGCATTCTTGCCATCGGCGGTGCTGAACGGTACGTGCCACCAGTTGACCTTTTGGTCGTCGGTGGCCTTGTCTTTGGCCTCCAGCGCGTCCAGTTGTCCGCGCGGGAGGATGAGCGGAAAGCCGTTGGCCGGATCGGCGACGCCTTGCAGGCCCAGCGGAAACCGGCTCCAGGCAGGCGTGTCATCCCCGACACTTGCCAGCTTCTCGCGCTCGATCCAGACCGGCGGACCGTCAAACTGGTAGACAATGCCCATGCTGTCCAGACACATCGGCTGCACTTTGACCCACGGCCCGTCGGTCGGGCTGTCTGCGGTGGGTTCTACCTTCTTTACCGCACGGTAAAGCCGCAGCTTGCGGTCGGCTGCCGGAATGGCCTGCACGAGCTTTGCCCCGCTATTGATAACCAGCAAGCCACGCTGGTCCGCCGGCAATAGCGCCGCCCTGGAGCGGCTCTTGGCAAGAAATGCGCTAAAGCCATCGTCGGTAAAGACTTCCAGATGCAGTATCTGGCGCCGGGCGATCGGCGGCAGCGGTGTCGCGCGCTCGTAGTCGTGGTATTCGCCAAGCTGTCCCAGTGGCGTGCCAGCTTTCACCGGTATCGGCGTGACCGGTATGACGACCTGATCCAGTTGCTTGGGCTCCTTGGTGGGCTGGTGGCCGCGCAGGCTGATCCAGCCCCAGTCATCCTTGGGCGTGGTGGGCGCGTTGGGGGTGCCGTCCGGCGCTTCCCATGGCACGTTCCGGTCTTCCGAGCCAAATGTTTCCCCGGCGGTTGGACTAATCATCCCGCCCATGGTGATTGACTGGATATGTCCCCACGCGCCACGTTTTTCACCGACGATGATTTCGCAGCCTTCCGGCAGGAAGCCAACCTGCTTGCCTGCCGTGAACCGGCCTCGCTTGCTGCCTGCCTTCGGCTCGGTCCAGACGAAGGCGCCGGCCGCGGCGGGTGCGTCGCTGCCGGGCGCCGGATGCTGATGGTCTTTGCCCAGAACCCGGAACGCGTCAACGTCCCACCAGAACGGGCGGCGCAGCTTTTCGTCGGCCAGGTAAGTACTCCAATCAGCCATATGCAGGTACAGGCTGTAGACGTCTTGCTTTTCGTCGGCGGGCTGCGGCCCCGTACTGTTAGGCGCCGGTGGCAAGGCGAGATGATGGCGCACCAGTACGAAGCCGGTCGAGTACGCCGCCCATTTGCCATCGGCGAATTGCAAGTGCGGATAGCGATCATTGATCCGGTAAGCGACGATCTCGCCGTCCGCGAT
>NZ_JBEFLI010000096.1:0-21950 GCF_040578825.1 Cupriavidus necator
GTGCGCTACCAATGGAAAAAACCCTCGTCGCAGCAGCTCGCGCCCAAGCTCGGCTACGTGGTGGCGGTGCGTCGAAGGGTGCTGTGAAGGTGAGGGGGCGAATCAGCGGCGGTTTGCGGCCAGTCACCACCAACGCCTTTGCCGCGCTTGAGAGAAGCGATGCCTCCGGACTGCCGCCAGCCGGTCCCCTCTCGCTTGCGGGAGAGGGGAGCTTGCTGCTTACGTAATCGCGCGCTTGCAAGTCGGGAAGCTAGTGGCCAGTGGGGCCACACGCGCGCGTTTCGCCGACTGCTCTTTCTAAGACTCCTGCGCCGACCGCACCGCCAGCGACCTGATCGCCGCCACCAGCTCCCCCACCCGCACCGGCTTCGACAAGTGCAACTGGAACCCCGCCATCATCGCCCGCATCCGGTCCTGCGCTTCCGCATGCCCTGACAGCGCGATCGCGGTCATGCGCTGGCCCAGCGGCACCTGCATCTGTGCTTCCAGCCGACGCACGCGGCGCAGCACGGTGTAGCCATCCTCTTCTTCCAATGCCAGATCGCACAGCAGCACTTGCGGCCACTCCTCCGGTGGCGTCTTGGCCAGCAGCGCGATCACTTCATCGCCACGCTCCTGCGCGATGGCATGCGCGCCGAAGTCTTCCAGCGATGCCGTCAGCACCTCGCGCGTGGTCTCGTCGTCGTCGATCAGCAGCACACGCAAACCCTTGAGCGCCTGCGCGTCCGGCGCGTCCGGCACCTGCGCCTCGGCTTCGCCCTGCGCGGGCGCGCGGCGCGGCTCGATTTCCTGCACCGCACGCATCGGCATCAGCAACTGGTAGGCATGCGCCGCCGCATCGGCGGAAAGGCTGACGCCGTGCTCGGCCAGCCACTCCTCCAACCCCTGCACATCCTCCAGCGGCAGGTCGCCTGGAATCGACGACACGCGCAGGCCCGCCTGGCCGTCGAGCCGTTCCAGCCGCAGCTCGAGCCGCCCGCCGGGCTCGGTGGTCGCCAGCATATGCAGGCACAGCTCCCAGATCGCCTTCTGCAGCACGCCAGGGTCGCCGGTGACACGCAGCTCGGCTTCGCTCTGCACCGCGAACAGGTTGACGTCGCGCTCGGCGATGGTTTCGCGCAGGCCGTCGACCACACTGGCCACCAGCGTCTCCAGCCGCACCGGCTGCAGTGCCAGGCGCCGTTCGGCGCGTTCCAGTTCGCGTTGCTGCTGCTGCAACTGCCACATCTGCGTGTAGATGCCGCCGCGCGCCAGCAGCGTGGCGTGGTTGCCTTCCTCGACGATGCGGCCGTGCTCCATCACCAGGATCTGGTCGGCATCGACGATGGTGGAGAGCCGGTGCGCGATGATCAACGCGGTGCGCCCGCGCGCGACTTCGGACAATTCCTGCTGGATCGCGCGCTCCGAACGCGTGTCGAGCGCCGAGGTGGCTTCGTCGAACACCACGATCGGCGGGCGCTTGAGCATCGCGCGCGCGATGGCCACGCGTTGCCGTTCGCCGCCGGACAGTCGCACGCCGCGTTCGCCCACCTGGGTTTCGTAGCCATCGGGCAGCCGGTCGATAAAGCCCGCCAGCTGCGCCGCGCGCGCCGCGGCGACGATATCGGCGCGCGTCGCGCCTTCGCGGCCGTAGCCGATGTTGTAGCCGATGGTGTCGTTGAACAGGATGGTGTCCTGCGGCACGATGCCGATCACCTCGCGCAGGCTGCGCTGCGTGACCAGCCGCAGGTCCTGGCCGTCGATGCTGATGCTGCCGCTGTCGGGCTGGTAGAGCCGGAACAGGAGCCGCGCCAGCGTCGACTTGCCCGAGCCGCTGCCGCCCACCACCGCCACGGTCTGCCCCGCCTGCGCACGGAAGCTGACGTCCCACAGCGTCTGGTGGCTGGGGTCGTAGCTGAAGTTGACGCGGTCGAACACGATCTCACCCCTGGTCACGCGCAGCGGCCGCGCCGCTGGCGCGTCGTCGTCCTCGCCGGGCTTGCCGCGCGCGTCGAGCAGCGCGAACAGGCGCTCGACGTTGGTCATGGCATCGTTCGACTCGCGGAAGATAAAGCCAAGCGTATTGAGCGGCAGCACCACCTGGATGATGTAGGCGTTGATCAGCACCAGGTCGCCCACCGACAACGAACCCTGGATCACGCGCTGCGTGGCCAGCAGCATCACCGCGGCGACGCCCACGGCAATGCACAGGCTCTGGCCGATATGCAGCGTCGACAGCGCGTACTGGTTCTCCACGCTGATGCCGACCCAGCGCTGCAGCATGCCGGCCAGGCGCCGGGTTTCGAACGGCTCGCGCGCGAAGAACTTGACCGTGTCGTAGTTGAGCAGGCTGTCCACCACCTTGCTGTTGGTGGTGGCTTCCACCGCGTTGACCTTGCGCTGCACGCGCATGCGCCGCTGCGTGAAGACATAGGTGAAGCCCGCGTACAGCACGAACACGCCGAGGATGATCGCGGCGAAGGTTGCACCGTAGGCGCCGCTCATGATCACCAGCACCGAGACGATTTCCATCAGCGTCGGCACGATGGTGAAGACCGCCACGCCCAGCAGGAAGCCGATCGCCGCGGTGCCCTTCTCCAGGTCGCGGATCACGCTGCCGGTGGCGCGCCGCGCGTGAAAGCGCGCGCCCAGCGCATGCAGGTGCGCGAAGGTGCGCTCCATGAAGCCCGCCACGGTGCTCTGCGTGACGTAGGCGAACACCACGTCGCGCAGCTCGCTGAAGGCATTGCCGAGCAGCCGCAGGATGGCATAGGCCAGCACCAGGAACACCGGCATCGCCACCAGCCCGAGCCGCACGGCATCTGTGCCGGCGGCGGCCGGCGTGACTTCATCGACCACCAGCTTCAGCATCAGCGGCACCGCGACTGCACAGGCCTTGGCCAGCAGCAGCAGCGAGACCGCCACCACCACGCGCGCGCGGAAGCGCCAGATGGCGCGGAACAGCTCCCTGGCGATGCGGCGGCGGGAAGGCGGGCGGATGGTCTGATGGGGCATGCGCTTGCGCTCGTGCTCGGTTCGGGGCTCGGTGCGGTGCTCGTTGCGTTCGTGCTGATCCTGCTATCAGGCCAGCATAGGACGCATCCGGCGAAGTCGCTGCCGCGCGGTGCGGCCTGTGCAGCAAGCGATGCAACGGCGGCGATGCGCACTGTTGGCGCGAGGCAAGTTTTGTACCGGTGTCATGCCGTCATGCGTCGCCCGCCATGGCGCGGAACCTGCTGCGCACACGTTGCAGCCAGTGCGGATTGCATCCATATCGCCTCACCGCCATGCCCGAACGCAAGACCCCTCCCGTCACCCGGGATGAACTGAACGAATGCCGGCGTTGCCCGCTATGGCGCAATGCCACCCAGGGCGTGCCCGGCGAAGGCGCCGCGCATGCGCGCATCATGCTGGTGGGCGAGCAGCCGGGTTCGCAGGAAGACCTGCAGGGCTCGCCCTTCGTCGGACCCGCCGGCCACCTGCTGGACGAGGCGCTGGGCAAGGCGGGGCTGGATCGCGACAAGCTCTTCATGACCAATGCGGTCAAGCATTTCAAGTTCGAATTGCGCGGCAAGCGGCGGCTGCACAAGTCGCCGGCGCAGCAGGAGATCGAGGCCTGCAACCTGTGGCTGGAGCGCGAGCTGGAAAAGGTCGGCCCGAAGGTGGTAGTGGCGCTGGGTGCGACCGCGGCGCGCGCGGTGCTGGGCCGCAAGAGCGTGACGCTGGCGGGGATGATGGATGAGCCGGTCGAGCACGAGGGGCGATTGGTGATCGCCACCTATCACCCGTCGTTCGTGCTGCGCCAGCGCACGGACGAGGCGCGCGCGGCGGCGTTCGACCGCATCGTGCGCAGCCTGCGCGTCGCCGCGCGGCTGGCGCGCGGCGTGAGCTGAACGAACGCTCAGGAGCGGTTCACGGTCGGCGGCGCGTCGGGATCGCGGCTGCCTGGATCGTGCAGGTTGCGCTTGCCGACGCCGGGCGGGAACTCGCCCTTGCCAGCGCCCTTGCCAGCATCCTTATCGATCGTGCCCGTCTTGTCAGGCTTCGGCTCATCCTTGCGATGCGACGCGGCGCGCTCCCATTCCGCGGCGGCGCGTTCGCGGGAGCGCTGGTTCTCGGCCGCGTTTTCCTTCAGTTCGCGGTCGTCCAGGCCCTGGCGCTTGTCGAGCGACGGGTTGCCCGACGTATCGTGCTTGCTGTGTTTCATGGCACCTCCGATGGCATGGGCCGGAATTGCCGGCCACCGTCTCCAAGGCGCGCAACTTCCGTTCCACCGTGGCCGGCCGGCAATGCGCCCGCTGGTGGCGGCGGCGAGACATCGCGCTTGTAATAACGACCCTGGCTTGTAGAAAGTGCGTCCGGACGGGGTTGGGTGCATGCGCCGCGCGGTCGGCACGGACCCAAGGCACGGGTGGCCCGGCAAATGCTTTTCGGTGACGTGGGCCCCTCGGGCCCTTGATCAGGAGACAGGCATGCGAACCACCCTGCAGTCGATTTCATGCGCAGCGGCCGCGGTACTGCTGTCAGTACTGGCAGGCGGTGCGCAGGCCCAGTCGGGCGATACCAGCGTGCGCACCGACAAGGGACCCAAGGGCAGCCAGACCATCCCGCCGCCGGGCGCCAGCGTATCGCCGGCCAGCACGCCGGGCGCCACGCCGACCAATCCGGGCGGCCTCGCGAGAGAGTTCGGCGACGTGCCAAAGGAGCCGCACACCGCGGGCGGCCTGCCGGGCAAAGACAAGGCCAAGCCAGCCTCCGAGAGCGCTGGCAAGGCTGACCGCGACGGCCTGCACGGCAAGCCGCGCAAGGGCACCGGCGGCGCCTCGATCGACCAGACGCGCGTGCCCGATGCCAAGGGGCGATGATCGCCTCGCTGGCCGCGCAAGCACACATAACCAGCCGCAAAACAAAAAGGGCCTTGCGGCCCTTTTTGCTGTGACGGTGATCCGGGGATCAGCCAGCGAAATTCTTGCCGGCGAAGTCCCAGTTCACAACGTTCCAGAATGCCTCGACATACTTCGGGCGGGCATTGCGGTAGTCGATGTAGTAGGCGTGTTCCCACACGTCGCAGGTCAGCAGCGCCTTGGCGTCGGTGGTCAGCGGCGTGGCGGCGTTGGAGGTGGACACCAGGTCCAGCGAGCCGTCGGCCTTCTTGACCAGCCAGGCCCAGCCCGAACCGAAGGTGCCGACGGCAACCTTGGTGAACTCTTCCTTGAACTTGTCGAACGAGCCCCACTTGGCGTTGATGGCATCGGCCAGGGCACCGGTGGGCTGGCCACCGCCGTTAGGGGTTAGCGAATCCCAGTAGAAAGTGTGGTTCCACACCTGGGCAGCGTTGTTGAAGATGCCGCCCGACGACTTCTTGACGATCTCTTCCAGGGTCGCGTTCTCGAACTCCGTGCCCTTGATGAGGTTGTTCAGGTTGGTGACGTAGGTCTGGTGGTGCTTGTCATGATGGAACTCCAGCGTCTCCTTGGAGATGTGCGGAGCCAGGGCATCATACGCGTACGGAAGCGGGGGGAGCTTGTGTTCCATTGTTCTGTCTCTGTGGGTTGGGTTGTGGGTCCGGAACTGACGATTGTAGGGGACTTGCCATACCCGCGCAAACCGCGAGGCAATGCCCCCTGCTCCGATGTTAGTTTGTCCTGGAGCGGGTTTCAGGGGATTCAAAACTCCCCAAGCTTGGCCTGCACGGCAGCGATGGCTAAATCCGCCACCCCTTCGGCCAGATGCGCTTCCACCACGCTGCCGGGACGGATTTCCGTGGGCGATCGCAGCGCGCGGCCGCGCTGGTCGAGCAGTACCGCGTAGCCGCGTTCCAGCGTGCGCTGCGGCGCCAGCAGTTCGAGCGCGCCGGCGGCGCGCGCCAGGCGCTGGCCGGCGCGTTCCTGCTGGCGCGCGGCGGCGTTTTGCAGGCGCTGCCACAGCCTTGCCACATGGGCGTGTTCGGCGGCGGTGTCGGGGCGGCATGCGCGCCAGCGCATCGCCAGCAATTGCTGGCGATGACGCCGCGACACCACGGTGTCGCGCAGCGCCGATCGCAAGTGTCGGGCCAGATTGTCGACGCGCGCGCGGCGCTCCTGCAGCTGCGCCTGCGGGCTGCGCACCCGGCGCGCGAGCCAGTCCAGGTGCTGGGCGCGCAGGTCCAGCCCGCGCCGCATGCATTGCGCCAGCGCATCGCGGGCGCGGTTGGCCTGCGCCAGCAGGTGGGCGCGGTCGGGGCTGACCAGTTCGGCCGCGCCGGTCGGCGTGGGCGCACGCACGTCGGCGACGAAGTCGGCGATGGTGAAGTCGGTTTCGTGGCCGACGCCGGAAATCACGGGCAGCGCGCAGCGCGCGATCGCGTGCGCCACCACTTCCTCGTTGAACGACCACAGGTCTTCGATGCTGCCCCCGCCGCGGCACAGGATCAGCACGTCGCACTCGCGGCGCGCGTCGGCCAGGTCAAGCATGTCGGCGATCCGCTGCGCCGCGCCGGCGCCCTGCACCGGTACCGGGTAGACCACCACCGGCACATGCGGCGCGCGCCGGCGCAGCGTGGTCAGCACGTCGCGCAGCGCCGCGGCCTGCAGCGACGTGACCACGCCGATGGTGCGCGGATGCGACGGCACCGGGCGCTTGCGCTCCGGCGCGAACAGCCCGGCCTGCGCCAGCTTTTCCTTGAGCCGCAGGAACGCCTCGTACAGATTGCCGAGCCCGGCACGCCGCATTGCCTCCACGCCGAGCTGCAGCTCGCCGCGCGCCTCGTACATGGTGACCACGGCGCGCACCTCCACCGCCTCGCCCTCGCGCGGCTGGAAGTCGACATGCTGGTTGCGGCCGCGGAACATCACGCAGCGGATCTGCGCCCGCGCATCCTTCAGCGAGAAATACCAGTGGCCGCTCGCGGCGCGCGTGAAGTTGGAAATCTCGCCGCGCACCCATGCCAGCGGGAAGCTGCGCTCGAGCACCCTGGCGATTGCGTGGTTCAGCTCACCGACAGGAATGACATCCCGGCTGCCGCGCACCGCGGTGGAGGATGAATCACGCGAAAAATTCGACAGGTCAGGCATGGGATGGCGGCGGGAAGCGGCCGGGGATGGGACATGTCCACAGCATAACTGGTCTGTCAAGGGGGTAGCGATGATGCGTGCGCCCTGCCCCGGAAGCCGCATGGATTCGTGCAACTCTTTGATTCTTATAACGATTCTGAACGCAACAAAAATTAGGCAATATAACTAAATCTCTTATGCATCAACCACTTATCAGGCGCAGGATGCGCTTGTTCACAAAGTTATCCACAGGATGTCTGGATAAAAAGGCTCGTATACCTCACTTTTGCGTCGAAAAAGGCGCCGTGGATCCCTTGCATCACGCGAAAAGCGGCGTCGGCTGCGCGCAGCTGGCATACATTTCCCGGCTCCGAGCGCACCAGCGGTCGCTTCCCCGCATTGCGTAATTTGTAAGCAAGGCGGCATCGCTCCATAGGAATCAATAACTTGGCGGGCTTCTCCCGGCTTTATCCACAGGCCATCCACAACACTTTCCCTGTGGATTGTGGAAAAACCCGGGTTTACCCAAGCACACCCTCGCGCCATACCTCAACCCGCCCGCCAGTCCCGTTTGCCTGTTTTTTTAGCAGCCCCATGTCATACGTTTGAAATCAATGACTTAGTCGCTTTCTCAGACGACTGTCCACAAGCGCTCCACAAGACTGTCCCGCTACTGTGTGGAAACCCGCCGCGCCACGTGCGCCACCGCACCGACCGACACTCCACGGATGTGGAAATCGCAAATTGCAGGAGTGCGCGATGCGCCGCCACCGTTGCGGCGCGCCTTTGCCCAAATTTTAAGCAGGCCTTACATTGCCCTTTCCGATCAACGGCTTAGCAAGCTTGTCAGGCAGCTTTCCACAATCGATCCACAACACTGTCCCGCTGCGCTGTGGAAAGACGGTGCCGCTGGCGTCGCCGGCGATGCGCGCCCGACACAGCGGCGCGTGCCGTCGCTTGCCGCGCGGCAGGGCGCAGGTTAGAGTGGCGCCTGATTTTTCAGAGCAATGCCGGAGCGTGCGCCGCGCACCTGTGCCAGCGCAGCCGTGCCATCACGTCTCAAGGCATGCCGACCAGGTGGTTGGGGTTCTGTTATTGGCTTGTCGATCCCGGGGGTCCAATTGTTTTCCATCATTCAAGCGGCCGGCTGGCCGATCTGGCCGCTGTTGCTCGCCTCGGTCATCGCGCTGGCGCTGGTCGTCGAACGTTTCCTTACCCTGAAGCGCAGCAAGGTGTTTCCGGCCCGGCTCTATGAAGAAGCGCTGGCCGCCGCGCAGCAGCGCCGCGCCACGCCGGAAGTGGTCAACACGCTGGAGCAGAACTCGCCGCTGGGCCGCGTGCTGGCCGCCGGGCTGCGCCACGTGGTGCTGCAGCCGCATACCTCGCGCGACGCCGCCAAGGACGTGGTCGAGGAAGCCGGCCGCGCGGTCGCGCATGACCTGGAGCGCTACCTGAACGCACTCGGCACCATCGCCTCGGTGGCGCCGCTGATGGGGCTGCTGGGCACGGTGATCGGCATGATCGAGATCTTCGGCAGCCAGGGCGGCACCGGCGCCAACCCCGAGCAGCTTGCGCACGGCATTTCGGTGGCGCTGTACAACACCGCCTTCGGCCTGATCGTGGCGATCCCGGCGCTGATCTTCTGGCGCTACTTCCGCCGCCGCGTGGACGACTACGTCGCCGAGCTGGAGTCGCGCGCCGCGTCGTTCCTGGACGCGATCCTGCCGCAACGCCGCGCCTGAGCGCAGAACGGAACCCCCACGCCATGCATTTCCGTTCCCGCCAGCGGCGCGAAGAGCCGGAGATCAACCTGATCCCGCTGATCGACGTGCTGCTCGTGATCCTGATCTTCCTGATGATCACGACCACGTACTCGCGCTACACCGAGCTGCAGATCCAGCTACCCACCGCCGACGCCGAGCGCGCCCAGCAGCGCCCGCAGGAGATCGTGGTGTCGGTGTCGGCGCGCGGCGTGTACTCGGTCAACAAGCAGGTGCTGGAGCAGAAGGACGTCACCAGCCTGGCCGACCAGCTCCGTGCCGCGTCCGGTCCGGCCGGCAGCGGCCAGCCGCCGGTGGTGATCGTCAACGCCGATGCGCAGGCCTCGCACCAGGCCGTGGTCAACGTGATGGAGGCCGCGCGGCTGGCCGGGCTGTCGCGGCTGACCTTCTCGACCCAGAGCGCGCAGCCGCGCTGAGCGGCGCCTGAAAATACCGTCGTCCCCGCGAACCGGGGATCCAGCGGTTTTTTGGCCGCACAAAGACACTGGTCCCCGGCCTTCGCGGGGCGACGGCGATGTTGAGGCTTGCCGCATGCGATGGGCGATGCCCATAATGGTCAGGCTCCTCACCATGGTGCGAGATCCCGAGCGCACTACAATCCCATCCTTACCACGACTCCAACGCCCGCCGCGTCCATGCCCGTTCCCCGCCATGCCTTTGCCGACTTTGTGACCGCCCAGTGGCAGCGCCGCGGATGGTTCTCGTGGGTGATGCTGCCGTTCTCGCTGCTGTTCGGGCTGGTGGCGCGGGTGCGCCGGCATGGCTACCAGCAGGGCTGGTTCCAGTCCACGCGGCTGCCGATGCCGGTGGTGGTGGTGGGCAACGTGACCGTGGGCGGCACCGGCAAGACTCCGGCGGTAATCGCGCTGGCGCAGGCGCTGACCGAGGCCGGGCTGCGCCCCGGCGTGGTCTCGCGCGGCTACGGCGTGCAGCTGAAGCATCCGCGCCGGGTCAAGCCGACCTCGCAGGCCAGCGACGTCGGCGACGAGCCGCTGCTGATCGCGCGCGCCACCGACGTGCCGGTATGGGTCTTCCCCGACCGCGCGCTGTGCGCGCAGACCATGCTGGTGTCGCACCCGGGCGTCAACGTGCTGCTGCTCGACGACGGCCTGCAGCACTACAAATTGCAGCGCGACTTCGAGATCGTGATGTTCGATTCGCGCATGGGCGGCAACGGCCTGATGCTGCCGGCCGGCCCGCTGCGCGAGCCGCTGACGCGCCCGCGCGATGCCACGCTGATCAACGATCCGAATTTCCGCGCCACGCCGGACCGCCCCGGCGTGTACGGCATGCGGCTGGAACTGGACGATGCCTGGCAACTGGTCGATCCCACCATGGCGCGGCCGGTCACGGCTTTTGCCGGGCGGCGCGTGCTGGCCGCGGCCGGCATCGGCAACCCGGAACGCTTCTTCGCCAGCCTGCGCGGGGCGGGGCTGACACCGAAGACACTGCCGCTGCCCGACCACTATGACTTTGTCGCCGACCCGTTCGCCGACAACCCCGACGCGCTCGATGCCGACGTGATCCTGATCACCGAGAAGGATGCCGTAAAATGCGAGCGCTTCGACGACCCGCGCATCTGGGTCGTACCCACCAGGCCCGTGATCGACGCGGGCCTGATCGACAAGATCCGCAGCGCCGTGCTGGCGCAGATCAAACCCACGCCGACCGCCCCGGCCACGCCGGGCGCCGCGACCGACATGCCCGGCGCCGCCGGGCGCAACGAGGAACACCGAGATGGACAACCGGCTGCTTGAAATCCTGGTCTGCCCGCTGTGCAAGGGCAAGCTGGAATACGACCGCGCCGCGCAGGAACTGATCTGCCACGCCGACAAGCTGGCATACCCGATCCGCGACGGCATTCCCGTGATGCTGGCCGACGAGGCGCGCCAGTCGGTCCCGGGCCGCGTGGTCACGTCGGACGACACGGACGCTCCCGCCGCCGGCAACTGAGGGCGCACGATGACTGTCCCGGCATTTACCGTCGTCATTCCCGCGCGCCTCGCTTCGACCCGCCTGCCTGACAAGCCGCTGGCCGATATCGGCGGGCGCCCGATGATCGTGCGCGTGGCCGAGCGCGCCCATGCGTCGTCGGCGCATCGCACCGTGGTCGCCACCGATGCGCCCGCGGTGGCGCAGGCCTGCGCCGACCATGGCGTGGAAGCCGTGCTGACCCGCGCCGACCACCCCTCCGGCACCGACCGCCTCGCTGAAGTGGCCGCCCAGCTCGGCCTTGCCGACGATGCCATCGTCGTCAATGTGCAGGGCGACGAGCCGCTGATCGAGCCGGCGCTGATCGACGAGGTGGCCCTGCACCTGGCGCACCACGCCGACTGTGCCATCGCCACCGCGGCGCATCCGCTGCACGAGATCGCCGAGGTCTTCAATCCCAACGTGGTCAAGGTGGTCTGCGACGCCGCCGGCCGCGCGCTGTATTTCTCGCGCGCGCCGATCCCGTGGGCGCGCGATGCCTGGTCCGGCGTGCCGGCCGTGCCGGCCGCGATGGCGCAGGTGCCGCTGCCGGCCATGCCGGTGCTGCGCCATATCGGGCTGTATGCCTACCGCGCCGGCTTCCTGCGCCGCTTCCCGGCGCTGGCGGCGGCGCCGCTGGAGCAGGTGGAGGCGCTGGAGCAGCTGCGCGCCATGTGGCATGGCGAGCGCATCGCGGTGCTGCAAACCAGCGCCGCGCCGGCGCCCGGGGTTGACACCCCGGCCGACCTGGAGCGCGTGCGCGCGCTGTGGGCGCAATCGATGGCGCAGGACGGGCCCTGACCGCCGCGCTGAAGGCGCCGGCAAAACCGACCTGCAAAATACGCCTGCCCGCTCAGGTTCATACTGCTGCAACCTGAACAGGGGGGCGGATTTCGGGCCGTTTTGGCACCGCCTCATGGCATAATGCTTGCCGATACAGAGCCGCCCCGCCGGCGCGAAGCCACGCGCCGCCGGCCAAGGCTCGGTGGGGAGATAAAGATAGAGCCCGTCCGGTGCGCCGCGCCGCCATCCACCTGGCAGCCGCCGCCGGCCGTATGCGCCAGGCTTGCGTGAGCAATGCCGGCGCTGAACGCCCTCGGAACGCACCAGGACCGTCGTAAGTCCTGCGTCAAGTTCCGGCGTTACCCTCCTTCTGGATCTCCCGCCACACAGATTAAAAACTCTGAGGACCGTAAATGCGTTTGATCCTGTTGGGCGCGCCTGGCGCCGGCAAAGGCACGCAAGCCAAGTTCATCTGCGAGAAGTTCGGCATTCCGCAAATCTCCACCGGCGACATGCTGCGCGCCGCGGTGAAGGCTGGCACCCCGCTGGGCGTGGAAGCCAAGAAGGTCATGGACGCGGGCGGACTGGTGTCGGATGACATCATTATCGGCCTGGTGAAGGACCGGCTTAAGCAGGACGACTGCAAGAACGGCTACCTGTTCGACGGTTTCCCGCGCACCATTCCGCAGGCCGAGGCGATGAAGGAAGCCGGCGTGGCGATCGACTACGTGCTGGAGATCGACGTGCCGTTCGACGCCATCATCGAGCGCATGAGCGGGCGCCGCGTCCATGTGGCGTCGGGCCGCACCTACCACGTCAAGTACAACCCGCCCAAGGCGGAAGGCCTGGACGACGAGACCGGCGAGCCGCTGATCCAGCGCGACGACGACAAGGAAGAGACGGTCAAGAAGCGCCTGGACGTCTATTCGCAGCAAACCCGGCCGCTGGTGGATTACTACTCGGACTGGGCCGCCAAGGGCGATCCCGCGGCCAAGGTGTCGCCGCCGAAGTATCGGAAGATCTCGGGGCTGGGCAATGTCGATGACATTACGACGCGGGTGTTCGAGGCGCTGAAGTAATCGTTGTTGCCTACGCACTGACAGAAAAGCGGCCTTCGGGCCGCTTTTTGTTTTGGGCGCATTTGCCCCTTCTCTTGCCCCTCCCCCTTGCGCATCGGCTACCACTCCGTAAAATACGGCGATCGAATTGACGTTTACGTAAACGGCAACAAAAGAATCCAACTTGAGCGAGGAGACAGCAATGCAGATCCAGGGCAACGTATTCATCGTCACCGGCGGCGCGTCGGGGCTTGGCGCGGGCACCGCGCGCATGCTGGCCGAAGCCGGCGCGAAGGTCGTGATCGCCGACCTGAACGAGTCTACCGGCCAGGCGCTGGCGGCGGAGCTGGGCGGACAGTTCGTGCGCTGCGATGTCACCGCCGAGGCCGATGGCCAGGCCGTGGTGGCCGCCGCGCAGGCGCTGGGCCGGCTGTCCGGCATCGTCAACTGCGCCGGCATCGCCACGGCCAACAAGACCGTCGGCAAGAACGGTCCGCATCCGCTCGATGCCTTCGACAAGACCATCCGCATCAACCTGATCGGCACCTTCAACATGATCCGGCTGGCTGCCGCGGCGATGGTGCAGAACACGCCGGACAGCGAGGGCGAGCGCGGCGTGATCATCAATACCGCGTCGGTGGCGGCCTTCGACGGCCAGATCGGCCAGGCCGCCTATGCCGCTTCCAAGGGCGGCGTGGTGGCGATGACGCTGGCGATCGCGCGCGACCTGTCGCGCGACGGCGTGCGCTGCATGACCATCGCTCCGGGCCTCTTCGAGACGCCGATGCTGCTGGGCATGCCGCAGGAAGTGCAGGACGCACTCGGCAAGATGGTGCCGTTCCCGCCGCGGCTGGGCCGCCCCGCCGAGTATGCCAAGCTGGCTCGCGCGATCATCGAAAACACCATGCTCAACGGCGAGGTGATCCGCCTGGACGGCGCCATCCGGATGCAGCCGAAGTAAGCGGCTCAGGCCGCCGCATCCACCGCTGGCGCCTCGGCCCGGATGGTCAGGCGCCGCACCAGTTCCCACACCGCCGCCGCGGCCGGCGACAGCGAACGGTCCTCGCGCCTGACCATGACGATGCTGCGCTCCTCGCGCGGCACCAGCGGGCGCCACACCAGCGGCGACGCCGCCGGCAGCGGCAGCGAGAACGACGGCAGCACCGAGGCCCCGATGCCGGCCTCGACCATGCCGAACACGCTGGCCGAGTGGCCCAGCTCCTGCACCACCTGCGGCACCACGCCATGCCGGCCGAACACCCGGTCGATCAGCGGCCGGCTGCCGGAAGCAAAATCCAGCAGCACCAGCCGCATGCCGTGCAGCGCCGACCACGGCACCGTGGCCGACTCCGCCAGCGGATGGTCGCGGCGGCAGACAAAGCAGAACGGGTCGGTCGCGACCGGTTCGACCACCAGCCCGTCGCGCACCAGCGGATCGATCACCACGCCGAAATCCACCGCGCCCGCGCGCACCTGCTCGAGACCGTCGGCCTGCACGTTGTCGCGGACTGTCAGACGGATTTCCGGGTATTGCGCGGCGCAGGCAGCGACGTACATCGGCATCAGCCGCGCCGAGATCGTCGGCGCGCCGGCAATCACCACGCGGCCGCGATAGCGCTCGCCGAGCTGCCGGGTTTCTTCCAGCGTGTCATCGAGCTGCCCCAGCAAGCGTTCCAGCGCGGGGGCGAGGGCATGGCCAGCCTCGGTCAGTACCACCTCGCGCGTGGTGCGGTCCAGCAGGCGCACGCCAAGCGCCTCTTCCAGCTCAGCCACGCCCCGGCTGACCGCGGGTTGCGTCAGCCCGACTGCATCGGCCGCCCGGCTGAAACCGCCCGTGTTGGCCACCGCCAGAAAGACGCGAAGCTGGCGTAGTGTGTAATTCATGCAACGAAAGGATAAATAGATTCTATAAATGAATTTGCATTCTAGACCTGGCTGGCGTCCAATACTAGGCAAAACCCTAATCACGCACCATCCACCGCAGTCATGTCTCGCCTTTTTGCCAAGCTAAAGAAACTTTATGACCTGATCGACGGCTTTGTCCTCGTCATGCTGACCGCCATCGCCATCGCGCTGGCGGCTCCCGAGCTGGGCACCGGACACGGGCCGCTGCGTCTGGGGGTGATTACCAGCGTAGGCGTGGCCCTGGTCTTCTTCCTGCACGGCGCGGCGCTGTCGCGCGACAAGCTGGTGGCGGGCGCCAAGCACTGGCGCCTGCATGTTTTCGTGCAGACCTTCACCTACGTGGTGTTCCCGATTGTTGGCGCGCTGCTGATGCTGGCGCTGCGCAACCAGTTGCCCGCTGACCTGTTGCTGGGGGTGTTCTTCCTGTGCGCGCTGCCGTCGACAGTGTCGTCGTCGGTGGCGATGACCTCGATGGCGCGTGGCAATGTGCCGGGCGCGATCTTCAATGCCACCATCTCGGGCCTGATCGGCATGCTGGTCACGCCGCTGCTGATGGGGCTGGTGATCAGCGCCAGCGGCGCGTCGATGCCGCTGGGCAAGGCGCTTACCGGCGTGGCGCTGCAACTGCTGCTTCCGTTCGCGCTGGGCCAGCTGCTGCGCCCGCTGATCGGCAGCTGGCTGGCGAAGAAGAAGCACATCACCAACAAGATTGACCGCGGCGTGATCGTGCTGATCGTCTATTCGTCGTTCTGCGACGCCACCGCCGAAGGCCTGTGGCACCACTACCAGTGGCAGACCATCGGCGCGGTGATGCTGATCGCCGCGATCCTGCTGTTCGTGGTGCTGGGCATCACCACCTTTACCGCGCGCCGGCTGGGCTTCGCGGTCGAGGACGAGATTACCGCGGTGTTCTGCGGCTCAAAGAAGAGCCTGGCCAACGGCATCCCGATGGCCAAGATCCTGTTTGCCGGGCATCCGGCGCTGGGGCTGCTGGTGCTGCCGCTGATGGTGTATCACCAGCTGCAGCTGATCGTGTGTTCGGTGCTGGCGTCGCGGTATGCGAATCGGGATGCGTTGCTGGAGGATCGGGCGCCGGCGCGAGCGTGAGGAAGGAAGCGGCAGAGGGAATAAAAAAACCGGGGCATGCCCCGGTTTTTTCACGCCCGCCGAAACCTCAAACCGACGGATTCTTCGACAACGGCGGATTCCGCGCAAAGTACGCCCGGATCCCTTTCAAGATCGCGTTGGCCAGTTGCTCCTGGTGCGCGTTGTCGTTGAGCTTGCGCTCTTCTTCCGGATTGCTGATGAAGGCGGTCTCGATCAGGATCGACGGGATGTCCGGTGCCTTCAGCACGGCAAACCCCGCCTGCTCGACATGGGCCTTGTGCAGCTTGTTGATGCCGCCGATCTCGCCCAGCACCGCCTTGCCGACCTGCAGGCTGTCGTTGATCTGCGCGGTGGTGGACAGGTCCAGCAGTACGCGCGCAACCTGCGCATCCTTGTTGCCCATATTGGCGCCGCCGATCAGGTCGGCTGCGTTTTCCTTGTTGGCCAGCCAGCGCGCCGCGGTACTCGAGGCGCCGCGCTCGGACAGCGCGAAGACCGACGCGCCCCGCGCCTCCGGCGACAGGAAGGCATCGGCGTGGATCGACACGAACAGGTCGGCCTGCACCCGGCGCGCCTTCTGCACGCGCACGTTCAGCGGCACAAAGAAATCGGCGTCGCGGGTCATCATCGCGCGCATATTGGGCTGGGCGTCGATCTTGGCGCGCAGACGGTGCGCGATCTGCAGCACCACGTCCTTCTCGCGCGAGCCCGCCGCGCCGATCGCGCCGGGATCTTCGCCGCCGTGGCCGGGATCGATCGCCACGGTCAGCAGGCGGCGCATCTTGAAGGGGCGCTCGGGGGCGGTGTTGTCGCGCGCCACCGGCGGCACCGCGGGCGCGCTGGGGGTCGGCACCGGCGGTGCGGACGGCCGGGGGCGGGAAGCGACCGCCGGCGGCAGCGGTGCGGTGGTGGGCGGCACCTCGCCCTTCTCGTCGAACTTGCGCACCAGCGCGCCGATCGCGTCTTCCTCGGCGCCGGCCGGCGCACCTGCCACGCCTTCGGCACCCGGGGCGGGATCGCTGGTGGCGAAGCGGCGCTGCTTTTCCTCGGTGTCCCGCACCAGCTTCCACAGCGGATCGGGCGGGTTGACCGGGTACAGGTCGAACACCAGCCGGTTGCGGTAGCTGCCGATCGGCGCCAGCGTGAATACCTGCGGCGCCACGTTTTCCTTCAGGTCGAACACCATGCGGACCACGCGCGGGCGGTTCTGGCCCACGCGCACAGTCTGGATATACGGGTCGTTCGGGGTGATCTTGGCCACCAGTTCGCGCAGCGTGGGCGACAGGTCGAGGCCGTCGATATCCACCACCAGCCGGTCGGGGTCGCGGATCATCTGGTGCACCGCGGCCAGCGGCGCATCGGACTCGATAGTGACGCGGGTGTAGTCCTCTGCCGGCCACACACGCACGGCGACGATGCCGGCGCCGAACACGATCTGCGGGCCGGCCAGCGTCAATACCGCCGTGCCGGCGCCGAGCTTCAGGGCCTGCGCCATCCATTTGCGGCGCGCCTGCAGCACTCCGTCGGGTCCATCGGGGCGGTCGGTGGCAAGTCGCTTGATCAGCATGCGTTCAGCAGGGTAAGTCCAATGGGAGTATAGGCGCGCATCGTGGCGATCCGCGGCTCGCCGGTCTCGCTTCCGACGTCAGCCGGCATGGCCATGTCGGATTGGAGCAACACATGCAGGTCCGGTTCCCCGAGCAGCCGGCCGGCCTTCTCCGGCCATTCGACCAGGTTGAAGGCCGGTTCGGCGAAGCAGTCGCGAAACCCCGCGTCGATCCATTCCTCTGGGTCGGCAAAGCGGTACAGGTCGAAGTGGTAGACCGTCAGCGGCGAGCCGTCGGCGCGTGCGACCTCGTAGGGCTCGCACAGCGTATAGGTGGGGCTGCGGACCTTGCCCGCATGGCCGAGCGCGCGCAGGATGGCGCGCGACAGCGTGGTCTTGCCGGCGCCCAGGTCGCCGGAGAGCTGCAGATGCACCGTGCGCGGCGGCATGGCCTGCACGGTGGCGGCCAGCGCGGCGCCCAGGCGCGCGGTGGCGGCTTCGTCGGGCAGCGTCAGGGAGCGTTCTTCGAGCAGGGGCATTGCGTACAATTCAGGGATGATCGACCCAGCAGCCAAGGCGCCGGCCAGTGCGCCAGGCGCGCCAGGCTCATTGGCCGGCACGCCTGAATCCACCTCCGCCCCCACCCCCAGCCATGCCGGCCGGCCGTGCGCCGGTCCGCAGACGCTTGCGGCGCTGGCGGAGTCTGTCCGCGCGTGGGGGGCCGAGCTGGGTTTTGCGTCGGTGCGCATTGCCGATGTCGATCTGAGCCATGCCGAGCCGGGGCTGATGGCCTGGCTTGAGCAGGGTTATCACGGCGACATGGATTATATGGCCAACCACGGTCCGCGGCGCGCCCGTCCGGCCGAACTGGTGCCCGGCACCGTGCGCGCCATCGTGGCTCGCATGCCGTACATTCCGGCCGCCAGCGCTGCCGCCGATGCCGGCAACTGGCGCCGCCACGAACTGGCGCGGCTGGACGATCCGGCCACCGCGGTGGTGTCGCTGTACGCGCGCGGCCGCGACTATCACAAAGTGCTGCGCAGCCGCCTGCAGCAACTGGCCAGCCGGATCGAGACCGAGATCGGGAAATTCGGCTATCGTGTCTTTACCGATTCGGCGCCGGTGATGGAAGTGGCGCTGGCGAGCCAGGGCGGCCTCGGCTGGCGCGGCAAGCATACGCTGCTGCTCGACCGCGACGGCGGCTCGATGTTCTTCCTGGGCGAGATCCTGGTCGATATCCCGCTGCCGGCCGACCCGCCCGAATCCAACCATTGCGGCAACTGTCACCGCTGCATCGATATCTGCCCCACGCGCGCCATCGTTGCCCCCTACCGGCTGGATGCGCGCCGCTGCATTTCCTACCTGACCATCGAGCACAAGGGTGCGATCCCGGTCGAGTTCCGCGCGCCGATGGGCAACCGCGTCTATGGCTGCGACGACTGCCAGCTCGCCTGCCCGTGGAACAAGTTCGCGCACGTGGCCACGGTGCCGGACTTCGACGTGCGCAACGGGCTGGATGCGCCCGACATGGTGGCGCTGTTCGAGTGGACCGAGCAGGAGTTCAGCCAGCGGCTCGAGGGCAGCCCGATCCGGCGCATCGGCCATGAGCGCTGGCTGCGCAACCTCGCGGTGGGGCTGGGCAACAGCCTGCGCGCGGCGGTGTCGGGCACGCGCGAGCAAGATGCCGCACTGGCCGCGCGCATCCGCGCGGCGCTGCTGGCGCGGCGCGAAGACGCGACGCCGCTGGTGCGCGAGCATATCGACTGGGCGCTGGCACAGGGCGAGCCCCCGCCGTCATCCAGCGTCAGCTGACCAGCGCCAGCCACAGCGGCGTGGTCACGATCGCCGCCACCGTCATCACCGAGATCGTCGCCGCCACCATCGGCCCGTTGCCCCCCATGCGCACCGCCAGGATATAGGCGCTCGACGCCGTGGGCAGCGAGGCGTACAGCACCACGATCTGGTACTGCAGCGCGGTCAGCGGCAGGTGCCGTCCCACCAGCCACGCCACGCATGGCATCGCCAGCAGCTTGACCCCGGTCCACCACGCCACCGGCCCGGCCGTGCCCGTTGCGCCGCTCATCTGCAGCCCCGCCCCCACCGTCATCAGCCCGAGCGCCGTGGAGGCCGACCCCAGCCGGTTCAGCGTCATCGCCACCACCTCGGGCGCATGCAGCCCCATCAGGTTGGTCAGCAGCCCGCCGGCGGTAGCCAGGATCAGCGGGTTGCGCGCCAGTTCCTTCCACAGCGCGGTCTCGCCGTGGCGCGCCAGCGCCCAGACCGCGGCCACGTTGCACAACGGCACGGTGCAGCCGACGATCACCGCCATCATGGCCAGCCCCTCGGTGCCGCCCAGGCGCGAGGCCAGCGCCAGCCCGATATAGGAGTTGAAGCGGAACGCGGTCTGCACGCCGGAGGCGAAGCTGATCGCATCGGGCCGCAAGACCCATTTGACGGCGTAGCCGCCGGCCATGCCGCAGGCCAGGACCAGCAGCGCCAGGCCCAGCATGGCCGAGGTCGACGAAAAATCGAATACCGCGCTGTTGGTCGACTGCAGCAGCAGCGCCGGGAACAGCACGAAGTACACCAGCCGTTCCACGCCGGACCAGAACGCGCGATCGAAGGGGGTATAGCGCACCAGCAGCCAGCCGATCAGGATCAGGCTGAAGTCAGGCACCAGCAGCAAGGCAGAAGACATTGTCGTTGTTGTTGTGAGGGGGCATGGCGCGGCATCTGCCCGGCCATACCCTCGTGCCCGCACGCCGCCATGCTGTCGCGAAAGCAAGGCTGGGGGAAGATAACGGCCGGTAAACGGGAATGTGCAGACTAGGGCAGATACGGATAGGTATTTTTCCAGATTTGCGCCAGCATGGCATGCCAAGTTGTACGTCCGCAGCCATGTTGTCCCGCATCCGCTCCGCGCCGCCGTGCCCGGACCCCCTCCTCCGCTCCCAACCCGGTACTCGCCACTCCGGCCTGCGCCTGCGCATGGCCGCGCTGCTGGTCGCGCTGTGCGCCACCACCGCGGCGGGCGCCGTGCCGTCGCCGCCGCGCGCGGTGGAGGTCGAGGGCATGCGCTTTGACGACGCCGCGCGCGTGGGCGGCAAGGAGCTGCAGCTCAACGGCACCGCGCTGCGGGCGGGGTTCCTCGCGAAAGGCTACGTGGCCGCGCTGTACCTGCAGGAGCGGGCCCGCAATGCGACCGTGGTGCTGGGCACGCCGGGGGCCAAGCGGCTACAGTTGCGCATACTGCGCGAGACCGAACCGCCGGCGATCATGCGTTCGCTGCGCCAGGGTATCCGCGACAACCACAGCGAAACGCAGGTGCAGGGGCTGGCCACGCGGCTGGTACAGTTCGAGCGCACGCTGGCAGAACTCGGCACCGCGCACAAGGGCGACGTGATCAACCTCGATTTTTCGCCGCAGACGGGTACCGTGATCGCCATCAACGGCACGCCGCGCGGCCGTCCGATCCCGGGCGAAGATTTCTACCAGGCCGTGCTGCGGGTCTTCCTGGGGCAGCGCCCGGTGGACCCGGACGTCAAGCGCGGACTGCTGGGCGGCTGACCGGCGCGGACGATCGGGGCCATCCTTTACACTGCCGGCGCACTGCCCCACCTGCGGCACTGCGACGGTTTTTTTGCTTCCGGGCGGCACCCTGCCCGGATTTCCTGACGGAGACATGATCTCATGCACGCTGGCAAACTCGCACTGACCCTGGCCCTGGCCGCCGCCGCCACCGCGGCGCACGCGCAGAGCTACCCCACCAAGCCGATCCGACTGATCATTCCGTTCGCACCGGGCGGCACCACCGATATCGTCGGCCGCGGCGCCGCTGACCAGATGAGCCGCATCCTGGGCCAGCCCGTGGTAGTGGAAAACCGCGCGGGCGGAGGTGGCTCGATCGGTGCCGACGCCATCGCCAAGGCGGCGCCGGACGGCTACACCATTGGCATCTCGACGGTGTCGACCATGGCCGTGAACCCGGCCTGCAACCCCAAGCTGTCGTACGACCCGATCAAGGACTTCAAGCCCATCACCAACCTGGCCAACGTCGCCAACGTGATCGCGGTGAACCCCAACTTCCCGGCCAAGGACTACAAGGAGTTCCTGGCGGTGCTGAAGGCCAACCCGGGCAAGTACTCGTACGCGTCGTCGGGCACCTGCGGCTTCGGCCATATGCTGGGCGAGCAGTTCAAGGTCTCGACCAAGACCTTCATGGTCCACATCCCCTACCGCGGCGCGGGCCCGGCGCTGAACGACGTGCTCGCCGGGCAGGTGCCGATCATGGTCGACAACCTGCCGTCGTCGATGCCCTACATCAAGGCCGGCAAGCTGCGCCCGCTGGTGGTGGCCTGGAACAAGCGCATCGACGCGCTGCCCAACGTGCCCACCTTTGGCGAGATGGGCCTGAAGGAGCCGAACGACCCGGCCTGGTACGGCCTGGTGGCGCCGGCCGGCACGCCTGACGACGTCATCAAGAAGCTCAACGAGGCTGCCGTCAAGGCGCTGCAGGACAAGGGCTTCCAGGAACGCCTGCGCACCGCCGGCGCCGAGCCGTCGGGCAACACGCCGGCGCAGCACGCGGCGGAGATCAAGAAGGAGTTCGACAAGATGAAGAATCTTGTGAAGGTGCAGAACATCAAGCTCGAGCAGTAAAAAAACAAAAAGAGGAGAGCGGTTTTGGGTGCGCCAAAGCCGCACGAACTAGCCTAAGCAAGGTGTTCTCCCTCTCCCGCGCGCGGGAGAGGGGAGCCTGATCCGGGCGGCGTTGGCTTCGGCCGTCGCC
>NZ_JBEFLI010000097.1:0-21549 GCF_040578825.1 Cupriavidus necator
GGTGGCGGTCAGGTGGCGGTCAGGTGGCGGTCAGGTGGCGGTCGGGCGCCGGTCAGGCGGCAAAGGCAAGGTCGGACAGCAGCGCCCGCCAGTCGCCGCGCGCGCCCATGCCCCGCCAGAACTTGCGCAGGTCGGCGCGCCGCACGGTGAACTCGGCGAAGTGATTCTCGCCGCCCAGCACCAGCGTCACCGCGCCGATCTGGCCGGCGGCAAGCGCCTCCAGCGCCGGGCCGAACCAGTCGGCATCCAGTGCATGCATCTGGTCCAGCCACAGGCCCCAGTCCTCGAAGAGATGCGCCTCGGTGACGTGGTCGAGCATCGCCAGCACCGAACCCTCCAGGCCGGCCGTGCCCACCAGGCCCGCCGGCACCGGCAGCACCCGGCTGCCCCCGGCCAGCGCCAGGCCGCTGAGGAACGGGTCGCCGCTCAGCACCGTGTCGGCCAGCCGCGGCACCGGCTGCAGCGTGCCGCCGCCGTACAGCCAGACCGAGTTGATGGTGGGCTCGCCGGCGGCCTCGCGTGCCTGGTTGACCGGATGGTCGTACCAGGTCATCTGGATCTCGTTCTGGATGCGGCGCCAGTCGCGCGCGCGCGCGCCGGCCTGCATCCAGATATCGATATTGCGGCCGGCGGCGCGCAGCGGCGTGGTCGCCTCCAGCGGGCCGAACACGGCTTCGGGCAGGTACCAGCGCGACGGGCACGGGGTTTCCAGCGCGATGCCGGACTCCTGCAGCAGCCCGTCGACGGCGGCGTGCAGCGCCGCGGCTTCCTCAGGCCGGATCCTGAGCTGCGCCGGCGGCATCAGCACCAGGTGGTCGCGGGCGGCATGGATATGCACCGGCTGCAGGCAGGCGCAGGCCTGGCCATCGGGCAAGGCCGGGCCGGTGGCGCCACTGTCGGCCAGCCGCATATAGGGCGCCAGCGGCACCCGGGCCGCGTCCAGACCCGTCTTGCCGGAAAGCCAGCGTTCCTGCGGCAAACTGCGCAGGAAGGGATCGTCGTGCCGCTCGCGCGGGCCCGGCTCGGCCCGGGTCAGCAACTTTCCGAGCGCTGGCAGCTCCAATTGCCGCAGCAGCGCGCCCGGTACGACATCGTCCCGGCCGTCGTCGCCGGCGCCCGGCGGGACGGAAAAGGGCACAATCAGGGTCAGGTGCGTCATCATGGTGGCGAGATTGTAAACTCCCGGCTGGCCGGCGCCAGTCCCGCGAGCGGCAGCGGGCGCACCCGACGGCCCGCATGCGTGCCGCCAGCGTCCCTTTCGGGGGCTGCCGGCGCTTTCCAGAAACAACAGGAATCCTCTTGAAATTTCCCTACGAGTGGCAGATCGGCTGGCGATATACCCGCGCAAGCAAGCGCGCCAGCCGCAACACCTTCATATCGTTCATCTCGATGATCTCGATGCTGGGGATCGCGCTCGGCGTGGCCGCGCTGATCGTGGTGCTGTCGGTGATGAACGGGTTCCAGAAGGAAGTGCGCGACCGCATGCTGTCGGTGCTGGCGCATATTGAAGTGATCGGCCCGTCGGCGCTGCCCGACTGGCAGCAGACCGCGGCCGAGGCAATGCAGAACAAGGAGGTGGTCGGCGCCGCCCCCTACGTGGCGGCACAGGCCATGCTGACCCGCGACGACGCCGTGCGCGGCGTGCTGCTGCGCGGCGTGGAGCCGTCGCAGGAGCCCAAGGTCTCGGACATCGGCAACCAGTTCAAGGCCGGCAGCATGAACGCGCTGGCGCCGGGCGAGTTCGGCATCGCGCTGGGCAACGAGCTGGCCAACGCCATGGGCGTGCAGGTCGGCGACAAGGTCACGCTGCTGGCGCCGCAGGGCACTATCACCCCGGCGGGCGTGCTGCCGCGGCTCAAGCAGTTCACCGTGACCGGCATCTTCTCGTCGGGCCACTTCGAATTCGACAGCGCACTGGCGCTGGTCAACATGCACGACGCCGAGACCCTGTTCCGCCTGAGCGGCCCCACCGGCGTGCGGCTGAAGCTGGAAGACATGCAGCGCGCGCCGCAGGTGGCCCAGCAGCTCGCCGGCACGCTCTCGGGCGAGCTCTACCTGCGCGACTGGTCCAAGCAGAACCGCAACTGGTTCGCCGCGGTGCAGACCGAGAAGCGCATGATGTTCATCATCCTGACGCTGATCATCGCGGTGGCCGCGTTCAACCTGGTGTCGACGCTGGTGATGACCGTCACCGACAAGCAGGCCGATATCGCCATCCTGCGCACCATGGGGGCGCAGCCGCGCTCGATCATGAAAATCTTTATCGTGCAAGGCGTTGCCATCGGCTTTATCGGTACCGTGCTGGGCGTGGCCGGCGGCACGCTGATTGCCACCAATATCGACGTGATCGTGCCCTTTATCGAGCGCGTGCTGCAGGTGCAGTTCCTGCCGCGCGATATCTATTTCATCAGCGAACTGCCCTCGGATCCCCGCGTGAACGACATCGCCACCATCGGCATCATCTCTTTCGTGCTGGCCACGCTGGCCACGCTCTATCCAAGCTGGCGAGCCGCCCGCGTCAACCCGGCGGAGGCGCTGCGCTATGAGTGAGGCCGTGTTGCATGCCGATACCCCGACGCCCGCGGCGGGGCAGCCGCGTACGGGCTCGACGGTGCTGGTGGCCGAAGGCCTGACCAAGCGCTTCCGCCAGGGCGAGCTCGATGTGGACGTGTTGCGCGGCGTCGACGTGCGCGTCGAGGCGGGCGAGAAGGTCGCCATCGTCGGCGCGTCCGGCTCTGGCAAGAGCACGCTGCTGCATGTGCTGGGCGGGCTCGACAATCCGGATTCCGGCCGGGTCGCGCTGCTCGGCAAGCCCTTCACCGCGCTGCGCGAGCGCGAGCGCAACGTGGTGCGCAACCGTTCGCTGGGCTTTGTCTACCAGTTCCACCACCTGTTGCCCGAGTTCACCGCGCTTGACAACGTGGCGATGCCGATGCGCATCCGCGGCCTGACACAGCATGACGCGCGCGGTACGGCGCAGGCGATGCTGGAGCGCGTCGGCCTCGGCGGCCGCGCCAAGCACCGTCCCGGCGAGCTGTCCGGCGGCGAACGGCAGCGCGTGGCGATCGCCCGGGCACTGGTGGGGCAGCCCGCCTGCGTGCTGGCCGACGAGCCCACCGGCAATCTGGACGACCACACTGCGGGCGGCGTGTACGACCTGATGCTGGAACTGTCGCGCACGCTCGGCACCAGCTTCATCATCGTCACCCACGACCTCGACCTGGCCGGGCGTTGCGACCGCGTGCTGCGGCTGCGCGACGGGCACCTGCACCAGGAACGCTGAGCCGGACGGCCCATGTGGATCGACACGCATTGCCACCTCGACGCCAGCGAGTTCGACGCTGACCGCCAGCAGGTGGCCGACGCGGCCGAGGCCGCCGGTGTGCGCGGCATCGTGGTGCCGGCAGTAGCGGTGTGGAACTTCGAGGCCGTGCGCGCGCTGGCGCGGCGGGATACTCGTTGCGTCTATGCGCTCGGCATCCATCCGCTGTGCTCGCGGGGCGCCGGCCAGTCCGACCTCGACACGCTGCGGCGCGAAGTGGCGGCCGGCATGGACGATCCGCGCTTTGTCGGCATCGGCGAGATCGGGTTGGATTTCTTCGTGGCGGGCCTCGATGCCGAGCACCAGACCTGGCTCTATGCCGAACAGCTCAAGATCGCGCGCGAGTTCGACCTGCCGGTGCTGCTGCACGTGCGCAAGTCGCAGGACCAGGTCGGCGCGCAGTTGCGCAAGCTGGGCGTGAAGCGCGGCATTGCGCATGCGTTCAACGGCAGCAACGAGCAGGCGCGCCGTTTTGTCGAGCAGGGGATGAAGCTGGGCTTCGGCGGCAACGTGACCTTCAGCCGCGCGCGGCAGATCCGGCGGCTGGCGGCCGAACTGCCGCTGGAGGCGCTGGTGCTGGAAACCGATGCGCCCGATATTGCGCCGGCGTGGCTGTCGGACGACCAGTTCGGCGAGCAGCACAAGGCGAGGAATACGCCGGCCGAGGTCGCCGGCGTGGCGCGCGTGATGGGCGAACTGCGCGGCATCGACGCAATGACGCTGGCGCAGGCGACTTGGCGCAACGCGGTGGAGGCGTTGCCGCGGTTGGGGGCGTTTGCCGGGAGTATGGCGCCGCGGGTGGGGTGAAGTTCACCGCGTGCGGCTCGCATTGCTACGGTTTGCGCCCCTCTCCTGCCTGCGACGCCTGCGGGGGAGGGGCGGGGGTGAGGGCGGGCGCTGGCAGTACCTCACCACATCCCACTCATCGATGCCAGTCACACAACTTCACGTCCTCCTGACAGCCTGACAAGCTTCCGGCCGAGCCGCGGCGGTACAACCCTCACTGTGCGAAACACACAGGAGAGTGGTGGTGCGCAGGTTCGTACTGGCCTTCGTCGCAGGATGCTGGGCGCTGCAGCAGCAGGCAACGCTGCCGCCGCGGCATGCCTGGCTGGCGACTGCACTCGTGCTGGCACTGCTCGCCATCGGCATGGTCCGGCGCGGCTGGCGGCTGCATGTTGCCCTACGCAGCCTGACGCTCGCCGGCGTGGCGTTTGCCACCGCGTTCTGCTGGGCGGGCTGGCGCGCCGAATTGCGCCTGCGCGACTGGCTCCCGGCGACACTGGAATCCCGCGATCTCGACGTGCGCGGCGTGGTGTCCGGTCTTCCTTCAGAGTCCGCCGGCGGCACGCGCTTCCCCTTCACCATCGAACACGCCGAAGCCGACATCAGGCTGCCCGGCCGCGTAATCGTCAACTGGCGCGGCGCCCCGCCCGACCTTCGTCCCGGCCAGCGTTTCATGCTGACCGTACGCCTGCGGCGCCCGCGCGGGCTCGCCAATCCCTTTGGCTTCGACTATGCCTATTGGCTGCTGGCGCAAGGTTATGGCGCCACCGGCTATGTGCGGCGCGCACAAGGGCCGCCTCAGGATGCCGCCGGCGAACGCCTCGCCTGGCGCATCGAAGCGTGGCGCGCCGCCGTGCGCGACCACCTGCGCGCGGCGTTGCCGCCGGATGCGCGCTTCGGCGCGGTGCTGATTGCGCTGGTGATCGGCGACCAGCGCGGCATCGAGGCGGACGACTGGACGCTGTTCCGGCGCACGGGCATCAGCCACCTGGTGGCAATTTCAGGGCTGCATATCACCATGATCGCCGGCATGGCGGCGTCGGCTGCGGCGCTGCTGTGGCGCCATTCGTTCGGCTTCGGGCGCCGGCTGCGCCGGCCGTTGCCGCTGTGGCTGCCGGCCCGTCAGGCTGCGCTGGCAGCGGCGGTAGCCGCTGCGTTGATGTACGGGCTGCTGGCCGGCATGCAGATCCCGGCGCTGCGTACCGTGTCGATGCTGTGCGTGGCGGCATTCGCAGTGTGGGGTGCGCGTGCGCCGCCCGCATCGGTAGTGCTGGCGTGGGCGGCACTGGTCGCATTGTTGCTGGACCCGTGGGCGGTGATGTCGCCGGGCTTCTGGCTCTCCTTCGGCGTGGTGGCGGTGATCTTCTTCGCTGCGCGTCCCGGTCGCCAGGCGGCACCGGAGGGATGTTGGCAAAAGCTGCGGGCGACCTTAACCGCCGCGGCGCGTACGCAATGGGCGGTGACCATCGGACTGGTGCCCCTGACGCTGCTGCTGTTCGGGCAGGTGTCGGTGGTATCGCCGCTCGCCAATGCGGTGGCGATCCCGGTCGTCAGCCTGCTGGTGACGCCGCTGTCCTTGCTTGCCGCGGCACTGCCATTGGCACTGGCCGCGCCGGTGCTGGTCGTGGCACACCAGGCCATGGAATGGCTGGCCACGGTGCTGGCGTGGCTGTCGGTGCTGCCATGGGCGATGTGGGAAGCAGCCAGCGCCGGATTCGTGCCGCTGATGCTGGCGGCGATCGGTGTGGCATTGCTGGTGGCGCCGGTCGTGACGGCACGCATGCGCCTGCACGGCGGACTGCTGATGCTGCCGATGGCGCTGGCGCGCGGTCCTCCGGTGGCGCAGGGCGAGTTCCGGGCGGTGATGCTGGACGTGGGGCAGGGCACCGCGGTGCTGGTGCAGACGCGCTCGCATGCGCTGTTGTACGACGCCGGGCCGGGCTATGGCTCGGGATCGAGCGCCGGCGCGCAGGTGGTGGTGCCGCTGTTGCGCGGCGCGGGTATCGGGCGGCTCGATCTCCTGATGATCAGCCATGAGGACGCCGACCATGCCGGCGGCGTGGCGGACGTGTCGGCAGCCGTGCAGGTGGCCGCGCGCAGCACCGGGGCGCCCGCAGGGCACGCGCTGCTTGGGCCGGAGCGCGACGACTGGGCGCCGTGCGCGGCAGGCCAGCAATGGCGATGGGATGGCGTGCGCTTCGCGGTGCTGCATCCGCTCGCCGGCCACACGCAACAGGCCGCGGTCGCCAGCAATGCGCGCAGTTGCGTGCTGCGCGTGGACACCGCGCGGCACAGCTTGCTGCTGAGTGGCGACATCGGGCTGGCGGAAGAACGCGCCCTGATCGGGCGCGAGGACGCCGCGGCATTGCGTGCCGACGTGCTGGTGGTGGCGCATCACGGCAGCGGCACGTCGTCGGGCGCGGCTTGGCTGGAAGCGGTGCGGCCAGACGCGGCGGTGTTCCAGCTCGGCTATGCCAACCGCTACCGCCACCCGCAAGCCGACGTGTGGGAGCGCTACGGCCGTGCCGGCGTTCTGCGCTACCGCACCGACGACACCGGCGCCGTCACCATGACGACTTCGCCGGCTGGCTATGCGCTGTCGATATTCCGGCAGGCCGAGCCGCGCTACTGGCGCGCGCGGCCGCCGGCGCCGCGCTAGTGTCCTGTCCCGTAAATAGCTTGATAAATGAAATCGTCCGGTTGCTCGTCAGGCTAGGCGCGAGGAGTCGCCATAGCCGTAGCGATGGCAACGACGAGCAACGACGCATGGCGGGCAACTGGGCGATTTCATATCGAGTTTATTTGCGGGACAGGACACTAGCCGTTCAGCCGGCCTTGCGGCGGCGCGAGCGGGTGGCGGGCTGCGCCGTGCCGCGCTTGCGCGGCTGTGCGCCGGCAGGTGCCGGTTCTAACGGGCCACCCGGGCCACCCTGGCCATCCCGGCCTTCCGGGCCATCCGCGGGCGGCGTCGCGGGCTTTGCACGGGTCCTGGCGGGGGGCACCGCCCGTGCCGGCTCGGCGCCCGCGATACGCCGTTCGCGCAGATGCGCCTTGGCGCGCTGCAGGCCGGCGGCAACGGTGTCGGCACGTTCCAGTGCCACGCCGGCGGCAAGCACGTCGCCCAGCACCAGATGGCTGATACGCGAAGTCATCGGCGTATAGACCTCGCTGTCTTCTTCGACGTCAGAGAACACGCAGACGTCGGCCAGCCGCGCCAGCGGCGAGCCGCTGTGGGTGATCGCCAGCACGCTCGCGCCGCTGCTGCGCGCCAGCGTGGCGGCGGTCAGCATGTCCCAGGTGCGGCCGCTGTTGGACACCAGCACGGCCACGTCGCCGGGGCCGAGCAGCGCCGCCGACATGCTGAATACATGCGGGTCGGAGTACGCCACGGTCGGCATGCCCAGGCGGAAGAACTTGTGCTGGATATCCAGCGCGACGATGCCGGAATTGCCGCAGCCGTAGAACTCGATGCGCCGCGCGCTGGCGAGCAGCTGGATGCCGTGCTCGATCTGGTCGGCCGACAGCGCATTGCGCACGCTCATCAGCGTGGCGATGGTGCGGTCGAAGACCTTGCCGGCGATATCGGCGGGGCGGTCGTCGGCCTCGACGTCCTGGTGCACGAAGGGCGTGCCGCCGCCGACGTTCTGCGCGAACTGCAGCTTGAACTCGCGGAAGCCGTCATAGCCGAGCGCCGCGCAGAAGCGCGCGATGGTCGGCTGCGACACCCCGGCGCGCTCGGCCAGCTCGGGCATCGACAGGCGGATCACGGCGGCGCCGTGCCGGGCGACATAGTCCGCGAGGCGGCGTTCGGAGGGGCGGAGCGTGTCGTAGACGGCAAGGATTCGGTCGCGCATGGCGGCGTGGCTGGGGAGGGTGGTTGGAAAAGATGTAGATATTCTACAACGATTGGCGCGGCATCATGCCCCAAAACGGGCCAGAACGCAGTCAGGGTCGGCCCGATGTATGCCCGTATCGAGGGAAATCGGCGTCATTGTGACGCATGGTCCTGTCGACGTCTCGCTCTCGATCGGTAATAATGTAGAAAATCTACATGCGATGGCACCCTCCTGCGCTGTCGCCAAGCCAACAAGGAACGTCTCCGCCATGCCCACTGCCGTCCATGCCGAGCTTCTGGCCGTTACCGAACGCATCGTTGCGCGCAGCCGCGCCAGCCGTGCCGCCTACCTTGCCCGTTGCGAACGCGCACAGGCCGAACTAGGGCCGCTGCGCGGCATGTCCTGCGCCAACCTGGCGCACGGCTTTGCCGCGCTGCCGGCCAACGACAAGCTCAAGCTGCGCGTCGACCATGCGCCCAACCTTGGCGTCGTCACCGCGTACAACGACATGCTGTCGGCGCACCAGCCGTACGAGCGCTACCCGGGCGTCATCCGCGAAGCCGCGCGCGCGGTCGGCGCGGTGGCCCAGGTGGCGGGCGGCGTGCCGGCGATGTGCGACGGCATCACGCAAGGCAACCCGGGCATGGAGCTGTCGCTGTTTTCGCGCGACGCGATCGCGATGGCCACCGCGGTGGCGCTGTCGCACAACACCTTCGATGCGGCGCTGATGCTGGGGGTGTGCGACAAGATCGTGCCGGGCCTCTTGATGGGCGCGCTGCAGTTCGGCCACCTGCCGGTGGTGTTCGTGCCGGCCGGCCCGATGGCCAGCGGCCTGTCCAACAAGGAAAAGGCGCGCGTGCGCCAGCTCTATGCGACCGGCCAGGTCGGCCGCGACGCGCTGCTCGAGGCCGAATGCCAGGCCTATCACGGCGCCGGCACCTGCACCTTCTACGGCACCGCCAACAGCAACCAGTTCCTGATGGAAATCATGGGCCTGCACCTGCCGGGCGCGGCCTTCGTGCACCCGGACAGCGGCCTGCGCGATGCGCTGACCGCCGCCGCGGCGCAGCGCGCCATCGCACTGCGCGCGCGTGGCGACCAGTACCTGCCACTGGCCCGCATCGTCGACGAACGCGCGGTCGCCAACGCAATGGTCGGCCTGCTGGCTACCGGCGGCTCGACCAACCACACCATCCACCTGGTGGCGATGGCGCGCGCCGCGGGGATCGTGATCGACTGGAACGATTTTGACCGGCTCTCGCGCATCACGCCGCTGCTGGCGCGCGTGTATCCCAACGGCTCGGCCGATGTGAACCACTTCCACGCCGCCGGCGGCGCCGGCCTGGTGATCCGCGAGCTGCTGCAGGCCGGGCTGCTGCATGAGGACGTGCAGACCGTCGCCGGCCCCGGGCTGGCGCGTTACACGCAGGAGCCGGTGATGACGGACGGCGTGCTGCGCTGGCGCGAAGGCGCCACCCAAAGCGGCGACGAGCAAGTGGTGGCCAGCGCGGCGGCGCCGTTCTCGCCCGAGGGCGGGTTGCGGCTGATGCAGGGCAACCTGGGCCGCGGCGTGATCAAGGTGTCGGCGGTCGCGCCCGAGCACCGCGTGGTCGAGGCGCCGGTGCGCGTGTTCGATTCGCAGGAAGGGCTGCAGGCCGCCTTCGAAGCCGGCGAGCTGACCGGCGACCTGGTTGCGGTGGTCCGCTTCCAGGGCCCGAACGCCAACGGCATGCCCGAGCTGCACCGCCTGACGCCGGTGCTGGGCGCGCTGCAGGATGCCGGCCACAAGGTGGCGCTGGTGACTGACGGCCGTATGTCGGGCGCGTCGGGCAAGGTGCCGGCGGTGATCCACGTTGGCCCGGAAGCGCTGGCCGGCGGCCCGCTGGCGCGCGTGCGCGACGGCGACCGCATCCGCGTTGACGCCGTCGCCGGCACGCTGCAATGGCTCGGCGATGAAGCCGGGTTCGCGGCGCGCGCGCTGGCCGCCGCGCCGGCCGACGAGTTCGCGCAATTCAGCCTGGGACGGGGCCTGTTCGGCCTGTTCCGGCGCCATGCCCGCATCGCGGAAGAGGGCGGCAGCGCATTAGACCTGTCCGAGGCGGATGCCCCGGCGGCGCAACCGGCCGCACAATAGCCCGGCCAGAAGCCGGATTCCCCTGAATTTCCCCGCGGGGCGGCAGCGCCCCCGGGACGCCTTTGCGCCGCCGCAAAGGCGTCGAGCTGGACTAAGCTGGACCAAGACCGGCAAGGACAGACAAGGATGGCCACACCATCCGATACCAAGACCGACGGAGCAGACCATGATTTATATCCTGATGGGCGTTTCCGGCAGCGGCAAGACCACGGTCGGCCAGATGCTGGCGCAGCGCCTGGGCTGCGGCTTCCATGACGCCGACGAATTCCACAGCGAAGCCAACAAGGCCAAGATGAACGCGGGCACCCCGCTGACAGACGAAGACCGCTGGCCCTGGCTGGCCGCCATGCGCGCCGCCATCGACACGGCGCGGGCCGAAGGCCGCACACACGTGTTCACCTGCTCGGCCTTGCGCCAGGCGTACCGCGAGCGCCTGATGCCCCCCGATGGCGGCGTGACCTTCGTCTTCATGAAGGGGGATGCGTCACTGATCGGCCAACGTTTGTCGGCGCGCACCGAGCACTTCTTCAACCCGGACCTGCTGCAAAGCCAGTTCGATACGCTGGAAGAGCCGAGCGACGCGTTGGTGCTCGACATCCGGCAGTCGCCCGAGGTGCTGGTCGACACGATTCTGCAGGCCACGGCGTCGCAGGGCGCCGGCGCGGGGCGCTGATACACCCACCTCCTTCAGGCTTCAAACTGTCGCTCACCGTTGGCGGCTGCGGCTGCCGACACAGCCTGGGTGCTGCCGGTTTGCTCCGCTCTCCCGCTTGCGGGAGAGCGGAGCAAACCGGGGATAGCGGCTCCGATCCAGCGCTCTTCCGCACCCTTGGCCGCCACCACCCCATGGCGGCCGTTTTTACGTGCGCTGGCAGACATCTTGCTAGCTCACTTTCCGTGCCGGCCAGTGTCCGCCAGCTTGCGGCTTTTGCCGGCACAAGTATGCTGAAAGGGCCAGTGACTCGACAGCATCGCCGCGCCAGCCTCAAGCGGGCCAGCGCGCGGCGGGCTTGGGGCAGGACAGCCAGGGCAAAACCAGGGCGCCGGTAGCAGCGAGGAAGTGGCAGCCACCGGCAGCCCGCTACATGGAGGAACGGCCATCATGGCGGGGCGGTATTTCGACGAGATGCTGGACTGGCGCGCAGACGGCGCGCCCACGGTCATCCAGGCGGGGCAAGCGTTGCCCGACGGCGCAGTGCGCCAACACTACCGCCATTTCGCGGACTGGCTGGCGCGGCAGTCCGAAAGCACCATGGGCAACAAGCGCGGCGAGGCAGACCTGATCTTCCGGCGCGTGGGCATTACCTTTGCCGTCTACGGCGACAAGGACGAAGCCAACAGCGGCACCGAGCGGACTATCCCGTTCGACGTGATCCCGCGCATCTTCCCGGCCAGCGAATGGGCGCTGCTGGAAAAAGGCCTGCGCCAGCGCGTGGCGGCGCTGAACCGCTTTATCCACGATATCTACCACGGCCAGGACATCATCCGCGCCGGCGTGATCCCGCCCGACCAGATCTACAACAACGCCCAGTACCGGCCCGAGATGCTTGGCGTCGACGTGCCGCGCGATATCTATGCGCATGTGGCCGGCATCGACGTGGTGCGCGCCGGCGAGGGCGAGTTCTACGTACTGGAAGACAACCTGCGCGTGCCTTCGGGCGTGTCGTACATGCTGGAGAACCGCAAGATGATGATGCGGTTGTTCCCGGACCTGTTCGCGCGCAACCGCGTCGCGCCGGTGGCGCACTACCCGGACCTGCTGCTGGACATGCTGCGCGGCGTGTCGCCGCAGGCGATCGCCGATCCCACCGTGGTGGTGCTGACGCCCGGCATGTACAACTCCGCCTATTTCGAGCATGCCTTCCTGGCGCAGCAGATGGGCGTGGAGCTGGTGGAAGGCAGCGACCTGTTCGTCGAGGACGATCATCTCTTCATGCGCACCACGCAGGGCCCGCAGCGCATCGACGTGATCTACCGCCGCGTGGACGACGACTTCCTCGACCCGCTGGTGTTCCGGCCCGATTCCGCGCTGGGCGCGGCGGGGCTGTTGTCGGTCTACCGCGCTGGCAACGTGACCATCAGCAATGCCATCGGAACCGGCGTGGCCGACGACAAGTCGATCTACCCGTACGTGCCGGACATGATCCGCTTTTATCTGGGCGAAGAGGCGATCCTCAGCAACGTGCCGACCTATATGTGCCGGCGCTCTGACGACCTGCAGTACGTGCTTGACCATATGGAGGAGCTGGTGGTCAAGGAAACCCACGGCGCCGGCGGCTACGGCATGCTGGTGGGGCCGGCCGCCACGCGCGCGGAGATCGACGCCTTCCGCGAGGTGGTGAAGTCGCGGCCGGAGCAGTACATCGCGCAGCCCACGCTGTCGCTGTCGACGTGCCCCACCTATGTGGAGGCCGGCATCGCGCCGCGCCATATCGACCTGCGCCCGTTCGTGCTGTCGGGCAAGGAAGTGCGCATGGTGCCTGGCGGGCTGACCCGCGTGGCGCTGCGCGAAGGCTCGCTGGTGGTCAACTCCTCGCAAGGGGGCGGCACCAAGGACACCTGGGTGCTGGAACGATGACGACGACAACCATCCACGCAATGAAGACCGCCGCCACCGCCGTCCGAGGAGAGCCGACATGCTGAGCCGTACCGCCGACCACCTGTTCTGGATGGCCCGCTACACCGAGCGCGCGGAGAACACCGCCCGCATGCTCGACGTCAATTACCAGACCTCGCTGCTGCCGCAATCGGCCGAAGTGGCCGAGCAGGGCTGGTGGGCCATGCTCGATATCTCCGAGCTGACCCACGCCTTCGACCACAAGTACGGGCTGCTGTCGCGCGACGATGTGATCGATTTCATGGTGCGCGACATGACCAACGCGTCGTCGATCATGGCCTGCCTGCGCGCGGCGCGCGAGAATGCGCGCGCGGTGCGCGGCTCGCTGACCACCGAGGTCTGGGAGACCGTCAACACCACCTGGCTGGAAGTGCAGCGCCTGATCGCCGACGGCGTGCTGAAGGACGACCCGTCGCGCTTTTTCGAGTGGGTCAAGTTCCGCTCGCACCTGGCGCGCGGGGTGCAGTTCGGCACCATGCTCAAGGACGATGCCTTCCATTTCATGCGGCTGGGCACTTTCCTTGAGCGCGCCGACAATACTGCGCGCATACTGGACGTCAAGTTCCAGGCCTCGGCCGGCGACGACAGCGACGCCAACCGCGACCAGAACGACTTCTACCACTGGGCGGCGGTGCTGCGCTCGGTGTCGGGCTTCGAGGTCTACCGCAAGGTCTACCGCGCCGTGATCACGCCACAGCGCGTGGCCGAGCTGCTGATCCTGCGGCCCGACATGCCACGCTCGCTGGTGTCGAGCATGGACGAGGTGGTGGCCATCCTCGGTACGGTGCGCAACCAGCAGTCGGCGGAAACCGAGCGCCAGGCTGGTAAACTCCACGCCGACCTGAAGTACGCGCGTATCGACGATATCTTTGCCGTCGGTCTGCATGCGTACCTGACCAGCTTCCTGGAGCGCATCGGCGATC
The DNA here is from genome assembly GCF_040578825.1 of Cupriavidus necator. Lineage (GTDB taxonomy): Bacteria > Pseudomonadota > Gammaproteobacteria > Burkholderiales > Burkholderiaceae > Cupriavidus > Cupriavidus necator_E. The sequence continues at coordinate 13,619 of NZ_JBEFLI010000097.1, forward strand.
TCGGCAATGGCATCAGCCGGGACTTCCTCGTGCCGCTGCTGGCGGCCTGATATGGGCAAGCCGGCGGCAACCATGTGCTGCTGCCGCCGCGCCCTGATACCGTGAAATACAAGATCCACCACCATACTGTTTACCGCTATGCCGAGCCGGTGCGCCGCAGCGTGCACGAGCTGCGGCTCGAGCCGCGCTCGGGACCGCTGCAGATCGTGCACCGCTGGCAGCTGAACACCCCCGGCAGCCCGACCGAGGCCCGTGACGGCTTTGGCAATATCGTCCACAACTTCACCGTCGCGGGGCCGACCAGCACCATTGCCATCGAAGCCACCGGCGAAGTGGAAGTGCTGCCGCCGCACGGCGAGCGCGACCGCGACGGCCATCATGCCTTCATCGATGCGCCGCCGCCCGGCGAGTCGCGGGTATCGCCGCTGTACTTCCTCGGCGACACGCCGCTGACCACCGCGCCGCGCGAGATGCAGTCATTCGCCGCGCCGTTCCTGAGTGCCGGGCATGACATCCCGGCGTTGCTGGCGCTGGCGCAGGGCATTGCCGAGCGTGTCCGCTACAAGGCCAATACCACCGATGTCGGCACCTCCGCGGCCGAAGCCTTCAGCCTGGGCAGCGGCGTGTGCCAGGACCAGGCGCAGGTGATGGTGGCGGCATGCCGCGCGCTGGGTGTCCCGGCCCGGTACGTGAGCGGATACTTCTACGATCCGGCCGCTACCGAGATGGCCAGCCACGCCTGGGCCGACGTCTGCCTCGATGCCGGACGCGAACTCTGGTGCAGTATCGACGTGACCCACGGCTGCATCACCGACGAGCGCCATGTGCGCCTCGCCGTGGGGCGCGATTACCAGTCCGCCGCACCGGTCCGGGGCATCCTGGAAGGCGGTTCGGGCGAAACGCTTGAGGTAAATGTCAGTATTGCGCCACTTTCGGCACAAGATTCAAGCGCCGGTGCGCCAATTAGGTGCCGGCTTCCAGACGGGGCGCCGTGACTTGGCGCGAGCGCTAGAATCCGGGGTAATGCAAGCCCCCCGCGCGGGCTCCTGAGAGCGGCCGCGTAGAACAACACAACAAGACCATGACGTATTGTGTAGCCATGCGGCTGGATGCCGGCCTGGTATTCCTGTCCGATTCCCGCACCAACGCCGGCGTAGACGCCATCTCGACGGCACGCAAGATGACGGTGTTCGAAGAACCCGGCGACCGTGTGATGGTGCTGCTGACCGCCGGCAACCTGGCCATCAGCCAGTCGGTGCGCCAGATCCTGGCCGAAAACCACGACGAGAAACGCTCGCTGTGGAACGCGCGCGATATGTTCGAGGGCGCCTCCATCGTCGGCGAAGCCGTGCGCCAGGTGCACAAGCGCGACGCGCACGCGCTGCGCGATGCCGGCATCGAATTCAATGTCAGCCTGGTCTTCGGCGGCCAGATCCGCGGCGAGCGGGTGCGGCTGTTCAACATCTACGCGGCCGGCAATTTTGTCGAGGCCACGCCCGAGAACTGCTACTTCCAGATCGGCGAAGCCAAGTACGGCAAGCCCATCATCGACCGCGTGGTACACCCGTCGCTGCCGCTGGCGGAAGGGGCCAAATGTGCGTTGATCTCGATGGATTCGACGCTCAAGTCCAATATCTCGGTGGGCCTGCCGCTGGACTTGCTGGTGTATGAGGCCGATTCGCTGCGCGTGACGCGCTTCGTCAATATCGACGAGCGCAACGCCTACTTCCGCATGATCCGCGACACGTGGGGCCACCGCCTGCGCCAGGTATTCGGCGAGATCCACAACCCGGAGTGGGATCCGGGCGCGCCCGCCGAATTCTCGCTGGCCCGCGCCGGTGAAGCTGACCGCTGGGGACAGCCGGTGCGCGCCAGGCGCAACCAGGCCCGTACGCCGGAATAAAACTAAAAAAAACGGTGGCAGAGGAGACCATGCGCGAGATCATCCATTTTTCCCATGCCAACGGCTTTCCGGTGACCACTTACCGCAAGCTGTTTGCCGAGCTGGACGGCCATTTCGAATTCCGCGCGGTAGACCGCTACGGCCACCGGCCGCAATTCCCGGTCACGCGCGGCTGGCCGCACCTGGTCGAGGAGCTGCTGGACGAAGTCGGGCGCCAGTACCGCGAGCCGGTGTGGCTGGTGGGCCATTCGCTGGGCGGTTTCCTGTCGCTGATGGCGGCGCTGCGCCGCCCCGAGTGGGTGCGCGGCGTGGTGATGCTGGATTCGCCGATCATCGCGGGCTGGCGCGCATCCCTGCTGAAGACCGCGCAAGTGCTCGGCATCGATGAGAAACCTGGCCCTGCCGCTGTGACCAAAAACCGGCGCACTCACTGGCCCGATGCCGGGGCGGTGTGGGAGCACTTCCGCGCCAAGCCCAATTTCGCCGTGTGGGACGAAGAGGTGCTGCGCGACTACGCGATCCACGGCACCGAGCCGACCGGCAAGGATAACGAGCGCCGGCTGCGCTTTAGCCGCGAGGTCGAATACTGGATCTACCGCACGCTGCCGACCAGCCTGGGGCGCAAGGTGGCGCGCGGCGCGCCGGTGCCGGTGGGCTTCGTCGCCGGCACGCGCTCGCGCGAGGTGCGCCAGGCTGGGCTGGGAGCCACGCGCAAGCTGGTGGGCCCCAACCTGCGTTTTATCGAAGGCGGCCACCTGTACCCGATGGAGCGGCCGCAGGAAACCGCGGCGCTGGTGCGCGACCTGATCGGCGCGATGCGCCGCGACGGGCGCTGATTCCACGGTGCGGCGCATGCGCCGCAGCGGCGTGGGAAACGCGTGGGAAGCGTCTGAGAAGCGGCCGGGGAAAGGCCCCCACGCAGCCCCTCTGACGAGGGCGCTGTCACAATTTCCGGGTCGGCGGGCACCGGGGTCTCATGTATAATCCCGATTTCCCCGGCAAGCTCGGTTTATGACCAAATTCGTCTTCGTCACCGGTGGCGTCGTCTCTTCTCTCGGCAAGGGCATCGCTGCTGCCTCGCTCGCGGCCATTCTTGAGTCGCGCGGCCTCAAAGTCACCCTCCTCAAGCTCGATCCCTACATCAACGTCGATCCCGGCACGATGAGCCCTTTCCAGCATGGCGAGGTGTTTGTCACGGAAGACGGTGCGGAAACCGACCTGGATCTCGGCCACTACGAGCGTTTCGTCTCGGCCAAGATGCGCAAGTCGAACAACTTCACCACCGGCCAGATCTACGAATCGGTGATCCGCAAGGAGCGCCGCGGCGAATACCTGGGCAAGACCGTGCAGGTGATCCCGCATATTACCAACGAGATCCAGGCCTTCGTCGAAAAGGGCGCGGCCGCGTCGCACGACGGCAAGGCCGATGTGGCGCTGGTGGAAATCGGCGGCACCGTGGGTGATATCGAATCGCTGCCGTTCCTGGAAGCCGCGCGCCAGATGAGCCTGCGCATGGGCCGCAACCACTGCGCCTTCGTGCACCTGACGCTGGTGCCGTTCATTGCCAGCGCCGGCGAGCTGAAGACCAAGCCGACCCAGCACTCGGTGCAGAAGCTGCGGGAAATCGGCATCTCGCCGACCGCGCTGCTGTGCCGCGCCGACCGCCCGATCCCGGACGACGAGCGCGCCAAGATCTCGCTGTTCGCCAATATCCCGCAAGACGCCGTGATCTCGGTGTGGGACGCGGACAGCATCTACAAGATCCCGCAGATGCTCAACGAGCAGGGCCTGGACCGCCTGATCTGCGAGGAACTGCGCCTGGATCCCCGCCCGGCCGACCTGTCGATGTGGCAGAAGCTGGTCAACGCGCAGGAAAATCCCGAGCACGAAATCACCATCGGCATGGTCGGCAAGTATGTCGACCTGACCGAGTCGTACAAGTCGCTGATCGAGGCGCTGCGCCACGCCGGCATGCACACCGCCACGCGCGTCAATATCGAGTACATCGATTCCGAGGAACTGGAATCGGGTCACCTCGAAGTGCTGGCGCCGCTGGACGCGATCCTGGTGCCGGGCGGCTTCGGCAAGCGTGGCACGGAAGGCAAGATCCGCGCGATCCAGTACGCCCGCGAGAACAAGATCCCGTACCTGGGCATCTGCCTGGGCATGCAGCTGGCCGTGATCGAGTTTGCCCGCCACCTGGCTGGCATGAACGACGCCAACTCGACCGAGTTCAACCTGGAAACCGAACACCCCGTGGTCGCGCTGATCACGGAGTGGGTCGACCGCGAAGGCAAGGTCGAGCAGCGCTCGGCCGATTCCGACCTGGGCGGCACCATGCGCCTGGGCGCGCAGCGCGTGCCGGTCAAGGAAGGCACCAAGGCAGCCGCCATCTACGGCCCCGAGGTCAACGAACGCCACCGTCACCGCTACGAGGTCAACAACCACTACGTGCCGACGCTGGAAAAGGCCGGCATGGTGATCTCGGCCCGCACCCCGACCGAGAACCTGCCGGAAATGATGGAACTGCCGGAGTCGATGCACCCGTGGTTCGTCGGCGTGCAGTTCCACCCGGAATTCACCTCGACGCCGCGCGACGGCCATCCGCTGTTCAAGGCCTATGTCGAAGCCGCGCTCGCCAGCCAGCAGCGCAAGGGCGCGTAAGCCCGGGCGCAAGCAGGAGAGACAGTCATGAAACTCTGTGGATTCGAGGTTGGCCTCGACCAGCCGTTCTTCCTGATCGCCGGTCCGTGCGTGATCGAGTCCGAGCAGATGGCGCTGGATACCGCCGGCGAGCTCAAGGCCATCACCGCTGAACTGGGCATCCCGTTCATCTACAAGTCGTCGTTCGACAAGGCCAACCGCTCGTCGGGCAAGTCGTTCCGCGGCCTGGGCATGGAGAAGGGCCTGGAGATCCTGGCGACCGTCAAGCGCGAGATCGGCGTGCCGGTGCTGACCGACATCCACGAGATCGACGAGATCAAGCCCGTCGCCGCCGTGGTGGACGTGCTGCAGACGCCGGCGTTCCTGTGCCGCCAGACCGATTTCATCCGTGCCTGCGCGCAGAGCGGCAAGCCGGTGAATATCAAGAAGGGCCAGTTCCTGGCGCCGCACGACATGAAGAACGTGATCGACAAGGCCCGCGACGCCGCGCGCGAAGCCGGCCTGCCCGATGACATGTTCATGGCCTGCGAGCGCGGCGTCTCGTTCGGCTACAACAACCTGGTCTCCGACATGCGCTCGCTGGCGATCATGCGCGAGACGGGGGCCCCGGTGGTGTTCGACGCCACCCACTCGGTGCAGCTTCCCGGCGGCCAGGGCACCAGCTCCGGCGGCCAGCGCGAGTTCGTGCCGGTGCTGTCGCGCGCCGCCGTCGCCACCGGCGTGGCGGGCCTCTTCATGGAAACGCACCCGGACCCGAACAAGGCCATGTCCGATGGCCCCAACGCGGTCCCGCTGTCGCGCATGAAGGAACTGCTGAGCGTGCTCAATGAACTGGACACGCTGGTCAAGCGCGCCGGCTTCCTGGAAGACAACTTCGGCTGGCCGGCCTGCGCCTGAGCAGGCCCGGCTTTGTCACCACCGCAATGCCGGTGGTGACAAATCATATCGAAAGACAGTACAAAAAATCGGGAGATTCTCCATGGCCGCGGGCTATATCATCGCCTACGTCGACGTGACCGACCCCCAGCAGTACGAGGAATACAAGGTGCTCTCGAGCAAGGCCATGCAGATCCATGGCGCCGAGGTCCTGGTACGCGGCGGCAAGACCGAGCCGCTGGAGGGCGAGTGGGCGCCGACGCGCGTGGTGGTGCTGAAATTTCCCAGCTATGAAGCGGCCAGGTCGTTCCACGACGGCGAAGCGTATCGCGCTGCCCGCAAGGCGCGCGAGCACGCGGCGAAGATGAACATGATCGTGGTCGAAGGCGCCGCCTGAGCCTTGCCGGCCGCTGAGGTTTGCCGGTCGCTTACCGGTGGATTACTAGCGCGTGACACGCGCCTGACACGCGCACAGGTTGAAGTCATCAGCAGCATCAAGAATCAACAGTCAGAGAGGAATTCATGAGTGCAATCGTAGATATCATCGGTCGCGAGGTTCTCGACTCGCGCGGCAACCCCACCGTCGAATGCGACGTGCTGCTGGAATCCGGCGTGATGGGCCGTGCGGCAGTGCCGTCGGGCGCGTCGACCGGTTCGCGCGAAGCCATCGAACTGCGTGACGGCGACAAGAGCCGCTACCTGGGCAAGGGCGTGCTGAAGGCCGTCGAGCACATCAACACCGAAATCTCCGAAGCCATCATGGGCCTGGACGCCTCCGAGCAGGCCTTCCTGGACCGCACCCTGATCGACCTCGACGGCACCGAGAACAAGGGCCGCCTGGGCGCCAACGCCATGCTGGCCGTGTCGATGGCCGTGGCCAAGGCCGCCGCTGAAGAAGCCGGCCTGCCGCTGTACCGCTACTTCGGCGGCTCGGGCGCGATGCAACTGCCGGTGCCGATGATGAACATCGTCAACGGTGGCGCGCACGCCAACAACAGCCTGGACATCCAGGAATTCATGGTCATGCCGGTGTCGCAGACCAGCTTCCGCGAAGCGCTGCGTTGCGGCGCCGAGATCTTCCACGCGCTGAAGAAGATCCTGGCCGACAAGGGCATGTCCACCGCGGTGGGCGACGAGGGCGGCTTCGCCCCGAACTTCTCGTCCAACGAGGAATGCCTGAACACCATCGTGCAGGCCATCGAGAAGGCCGGCTACCGCGCCGGTGAAGACGTGCTGCTGGCGCTGGACTGCGCCGCCAGCGAGTTCTACCACGAAGGCGAGGGCGTGTACCAGCTGGAGGGCGAAGGCCTGAAGCTGTCGTCGACGCAGTTTGCCGACTACCTGGCCAACCTGTGCGACAAGTTCCCGATCGTGTCGATCGAGGACGGCATGGCCGAAGGCGACTGGGACGGCTGGAAGACGCTGACCGAGAAGCTGGGCACGCGCGTGCAGCTGGTGGGCGACGACCTGTTCGTCACCAACACCAAGATCCTGAAGGAAGGCATCGAGAAGGGCATCGGCAATTCGATCCTGATCAAGATCAACCAGATCGGCACGCTGACCGAAACGTTTGCCGCCATCGAGATGGCCAAGCGCGCCGGCTACACCGCCGTGATCTCGCACCGTTCGGGCGAAACCGAAGACAGCACCATCGCCGATATCGCGGTGGGCACCAACGCCGGCCAGATCAAGACCGGCTCGCTGTCGCGCTCGGACCGCATCGCCAAGTACAACCAGCTGCTGCGCATCGAGGAAGACCTGGGCGATATCGCCAGCTACCCGGGCAAGAGTGCGTTCTACAACCTGCGCTGACATCTTGCCCGTCATGCCCGCGCACGCGGGCATGACGTAGTGGCTGTGGAAAGGCGGTGGCACGGATTTACCTCCGTGCCACCGCCGTTTTGTATCGAAATCTGCCTGGCAATTGCCTTCCGGCCTGAGTTCGCAGATCATTGTGCGGAATTTCTTGTCCGCAACCCTTCATGCGTCTGATCTCGCTGCTGTTGTTCGTGCTGCTGCTTGCGATCCAGTATCCCCTCTGGCTTGGCAAGGGCGGCTGGCTGCGCGTCTGGGACCTGAACCGGCAACTGACCGAGCAGGGCACCCGCAACCAGACGCTCAAGCTGCGCAACGCCAAGCTCGAAGGCGAAGTTGCCGACTTGCAGGACGGCACCGGCGCGATCGAGGAACGTGCCCGCTATGAGCTGGGCATGGTGAAGGAAGGGGAAGTCTTCGTGCAGTTCGTCGCGCCGGCCCCCAAGGTCAGCGCCACGCCGCCACTGCCGCCGCCGGCGAATTCGGCGGCTGGGATGGCGCGCCACTGACGCGCATCGCACGGTCGCGCATCTGAATAAAGCCACAGGCTTACGCATACGCTCCCCTCTCCCGCAGGCGGGAGAGGGGAGCGTATGCGTGGGTTCGTGGCTTCGTTCAGATGACGCGCGAGATGACGCGAGCGTGCGACCCGGTGCCGCAGTCCTTAACGCCC
>NZ_JBEFLI010000098.1:0-21467 GCF_040578825.1 Cupriavidus necator
GGCTTTCTGCTTCCGCAAAACTGATCTGTCGCTTCATCACAGGACCTGAATCATGGACACGCTTATGACAACGCGCTCACCCAATGTCTCGATGACTCGCGCACTGATTTAATCAGCGATTCCCTAGTTCCATATCCCCTGTGGCACCTTGCCATGCTCATCGGGGCCCAAAATGGCCTTAACTGAAAGCTAAGCAAACCGCGCAGACCTTTGCACTACGTCAAATTCGACTCGGTTCTTGTTTGGGAGTCGTCTTGCCGTATCCGCCGTCGCGGCCAGGCCTGGGTTGAGTGACGTGGCTATCCGCCCGCCAAGGGCCGGCGTCTGGCCGTTTGCAGGGAGGTTCGCAATGTCCGAACTACAAGGGCTATCCGGCGCACCAGCAGGTACGCTTATCACGATCTCGGAGCTGCATCGTCTGGCAACTTTCCTTGATTGTCGTTACGACGTTGACGCTCACCATGAAACCAATGGCCACTGGGTGGTGATATTCACAATCGCGAATCGTCGCTATGGACTCAGTACAGTGCGGGGCCAGTTGCGGCGCTGGCGCCGACTCGAGCCTCTCCTGACGTTCTTGAGCGCAAATTGTCAGCATCACAATGCGATGCGCCTGCATACCGGCTCGGGGACCTTCGCCCGGTCCGCTCCGCCGGACAATTAACTATCGGGGCATGCGGCGCAGTGTCGCTGCCGCGACAAGCGCGGAAATCGTACAGACCACCGCGACAGGCAGTGCCGAATCGTTGTAGGCAATACCCGCCAGGAACGCGACAGCGCCGCCGGTCAATGTCTGCAGTCCGCCTAGCATGCCAGCGGCAAATGCACGGTACTCGGCGGCGACATTCATCATCCATGCATTGGCGACGGGTACAACCAAGCAGTAGCCCAATTGGGCAGCGGCCAATGCCGCCAGGAACAGGTGAAGCGCGCGCACTTCCGTGATGGAGAGCAGTATTAGCCCAAGTGCCGAAAGGCATTGGAAGAAGATGCCAGCGGCAACGAGGTTGCGCTCCGACACGCGTGCCATCAGCGCCCCCGAGCAGAGATAGCCGATCACGCCGACCCCTGCAAAGCCGGCAAAAATGCCCCCTATTGCAGCAACTGGCAAGCTAAAACGGCTCGCCAACAGGAATGGTTTGACCACCAGTAAAGTGGTATAGCTGCCCTGCGTTGCGCACAGCAGAATCAGCGGAACCCTGGCCGTCAGGCAAAGACTAGCCAACTCACCCAATGACATCGCCTGCCCGGACGGCCGGGCATCGCGAGCGGCCGGGGTGGCCGGCGGAGGAAACACTGCGAATAGCAGCGGCACCGCGAGCAGAGGCAAACAGAACCCTGCAAACATTGCGCGCCACCCCCACGCAGCAGCGACCCATCCGCCAGCGAGCGGCGCAACGATACTGGTTGCTTGCAACGCAGCCTGGCCATAGGCAAATAGCTTCTTGTATCGCTCATGGTTCAAGAGGTCACGCATGAGGGCGCGGGTTCCGACTGCGCCTATTGCATTGACTGCAAACATTGCCAGCAGAGCGACGGCATAGGCCAGGTAGCTTTGGGCGGCCGCGCTTAACAATCCCAGCAAGCAGGTCGCCGCGGCGCTCACGGTTACTGTGCGCAGCCTGCCAATGTGATCGACCAGCCATGGCGCACCGATAAAAACAGCAGCGCCCACCATCAAGGTTGCCGAGAAAAAGGCTTGAAATCTTGCCTGGCTGACGCCAAGGTCGGCGCTGATCAAAGGAAGGGCGGGGCTGATCACATCGAATAGCGCCGCCACCAGTATTGTTCGGAAGACTAGGCACACATAGACGATTGTTGCTGCTGATCTCAGGCGGTCTGTCATTTGCGCTCAGGAAAAATCATCGCCGCTGCCAGGGGCATCGCTCTCTCTCTTCGTAGTCTCATCGTGCAAGATGAACCTACCGGATATCTGAATATCAGAGCTTGGTGCGATCGCCATGTCCTGACATAGATCAAGACTGATGGCATTGTCGGTATGGGATGAAGACTCGGCGTCCTAGACTCCAATCCACTCTCCAATGCGAGCCAGGCAAGCACGTTTGCGGCGGCATGTGTATCCGGTTCATTCGCGAACCAAAGCGATGCGATCGCAGGAGGGGTACAGAGCCCCACAAGGCTTTGATACTTGAAGGCGATGACGATGAGGTTTCTTTTGGATTTGTATAAGGACTGGATCTTCGCCTACCGAATCGCGGTCAGAAAATATCCGGCCTTGCCAATCCACTTCTGCGGAGCAACGTTGTTTGTAGCGCTGTGCGCGGCATTGTCAACGCTGGTCCCCTACCTCTTGCGTGAGGCAACCAATGCTCTGTCTGTGGAAGCGCCACATAGCGCTACAGGTTCGCCGGTGTTTCTGGCAGCCGCGTACGGGCTTGCTTGGACTACCGCTCGTGCTTTGGATTGGCTGAAAGCCATGCTCTCCGCGGCCGTTCTCGCAAGATGTGATGCCGCATTCCATCACGCCATCTTCGCCAGGCTCATCCGGGTTGACTATCCGCGCCTGACTGCAGAAGATCCGGGCAAGCTGGTTTCAGTCATCGCGCGCAGTCGCGCAGCTTTCAGTGCAATCACATTTGCGGTGTTCTGGGCGATATTCCCGACTGTTCTCCAGTTGATACTGTCCAGCATCGTTCTGTGGCAACTGACCGGCGGCGCGTTCGCGCTAGGATTTGCCATATCCATGTTGCTTCTCTTTGCCGCGACATGGTTCCTCGCGGACAAAAGCAAGAGCGCTCATGAGGAGATCTTCAGCGGTGCCGACATGCTGTCGAGCCATCTTGTTGAAAAGCTCGGCTTCATGCTCGACATCAAACTCAACAACGCGTACGCGAGAGAAAGTGCCGCGTTGCACCGCACGCTTGATGTCTATATCGGCAAAGTGACCCATGGAAACACCCGGCTCGCGCTTCTGCTTGCGGCGCAAGCCGTCTGCACCGGCCTTTTGCTCACGCTCTTCACGGTGACGACCGCATATGGCGCCATCCATTCGACATTCCGCGCAGGCGATTTCGTCATGATTGTTGGCTACATCGTGACACTGGCAATACCTTTCACCAACCTTGCGGGAGCGCTGTCCGATTTGCGGCGCAACCATCTCGCGCTGCGCGAAAGTTTCGGGCTTTTGGAGCTGCCAATCGAGCGCAGCGAATCTAGCCTGCACATTGATCGAGATGCGGACGAAATCTATCGCATCGAGCACGCAGTCATCTCGCAAGGCGGGAAGCAGCTTTTGCAGGACGTGAGCATCACCATCAGGCAGGGCGAGCTTGTCGCCCTCACCGGGCCATCGGGCGCGGGAAAATCGAGCCTAGTCCACTTGATGCTCGGACTCGACCGCCCCGCGGCCGGCACTGTCTACCTCTTTGGCGCGGACGTCAGCAAGCTGTCCGTCAGCGATATCGCACGTGCAGTCGCTGTCGCACCTCAGGCGCCGATGATCCTCACCGGCTCACTCAGGGAGAATCTAACATACGGCTGTGACAGCTTGCCGTCAGACCACGCACTGCACGAGCTCGTTGCCTTGCTCGAACTGCATGAGATCGCCTCAGACGGAAACGGCGATATCCTGGATCGACCGCTGGGCATTCAAGGCAGGGCCCTATCAGGTGGGGAACGCCAGCGTGTCGCGCTGGGCCGTGCGTTCGCGCGCCGCCCGGCGGTCATCATGATGGATGAGCCCACATCATCGCTCGATCCAGAACGCGAGGCGCGAATCTTCGCACGTGTCCGGCAACGGGTACCAACGGTGATCGTGGTTACGCATCGCCATGCGCTGGTCCAGGCGGCAGATTGCGTATATCGTGTCGCGAACGGCAGGGTCGAAGAGCATTCGACGAGCATTGCGGACTTGCCGGGATGACATGTTAGCCCGTCCCGCTGGTGGAATTTTTATGTTGCACAACGCCTCGAAGATTCGATATCTACCCAATGAGGAAAAGCACCATGTCCTCCCGAGCACGAAATCCCGTATCAGAGACTGCCAAGCACGTCGAACCTCTTTGGGAAAGAGGATGTTCTAATATCGAACCTGGATCGTCGTACGAACTGCCGACACGGAGTTTCACCAGCGGTGACATGAAACTGCTAGTCCCACTGACTTATTCTGCCTTCGCAGCTACGGTGGACAGTGCGCCGCTGGAGCAATGGACCAGCAAGGTTTCCTCTATCGTCAACGGCAGATACGGGCCCTTTTTGCCAACGGCCTCCTTCGTTGCTGAGGACCCTTCGGGTCAATTGATAGGAGCGATACTCGCTACTGACTTTCCGCTCTATCAGGCTCCTGTCATCGCATTGATCGCTGTCGCCCCTTCCGCACAAGGTAGGGGCGTGGGCTCCTACTTGCTGCTCCGGTGCATTGATGCTCTTTCTGCCGAAGGATTTGCCATGTGCCGGGCCAAGATTTCGGCCGGCAATGAGGCTTCGCAGCGGCTGTTTCGGAAGAATGCCTTCGAGCTTCGCTAACACTGTGGGATGCTTGGCGGCGATGCGCACGGCAGGCTTGCGCGGTCATCGCGCCATAGCCGCCATGCGCGGCTGCGTTACGGCGAAGCTCACGCATCAAGGTCGAAGGCGCGCGGCCCAGCCTGCGGGCCATGGCCCGCAGGCTGGGCCGCGCGCCTTCCAAATCTCGATGCGCATGCGCTCTTCGGGTTGTAGTTGTTGGTATTTCGTTCTTGTCATTCAACGCACCTTACCGGATGGCGAGGTGTTGCACTTCAGATTTGAGGCCGCCGAGCGGAACTACTGTGCGTGCTTGCCCATTTTCCGCTCAACGTCACGCCTCGGCAATTGCGGGTTTCCGTGTCCCTTACAACCGCGACCAAATATTCGGAATCTGCCATGATTATCGCGACATTCTCAGCCAAGCAACGAGAAAATTCAGGGCGAGAAAAATGAAACACCCCAATAACATCACGGCATCAAGGATGATCGGGGCTTTCGGCGACAAATATCCCGACAAAAATGGAGTGATCGCTTGCCCGATGGCCTGGCATAGAAAAGTGCTGGACCCCAGCATGCCATAGATAAATGGAATCTGCTCGGGTGAATAGGTGTCCGCGAGCAAACGGTGAAAGCTCGTGAAATATATGGAGCCTCCAAGTCCACCCACTAGGAAACTAAGACAAAGCAACAAAGACCAGTCCGAAGTGAGCAGTGCCGCTCCCGGTTGCGCGCCAAGCAAGGTCAAGGCGAGGATCAACCTGGTCTGAACGGATAGCTTCGAAGTCCATGGCCTCACCAAGAATAGGGCCAGTCCCCCGGCCGCTGCTATCGTAAACGAATAGCCCAGTTGCTCGGCCGATAGCCGGTGGCCCGCAACTGCACAGATTGGCCAGCCTGCCAGCCACAATCCCAAGCAGAAAAACTCGACATGGTGCACAAGCAAGATGCCCCCTTGCTTGCGAATGTCACGAATCCTGGTTGTGAATTTCAATGAGACTTGTTCCGTACGACTAGACTCGGATTGCGTCGGACCCTGCCCAAGACTAGAGGTCAGAAGGCATAATGAATAAAGCAGCGCCGGAAAAATAAATGCCGCCTGGATGCCAAAGCAAGTGACGAGTATGCCGCCTAAAGCAGGTCCAATCAACCGCCCCACGTTCTGTGACAAAACATGGCTTTCGTTGACAGCGTCGAAGCAAGGAAGGCCAGCCATCCGATTCAGCACCGTCCGCCAGGATACGACGAACAATGACAATCCCACACCTCCCGCCAAGCGCGCCAAGATCACCCAACTCGCTTGGTGAAAACAGGCCATCACGATGCTACTGACAAGACAACATCCCAAGCCGGTTACGTAATAACGGCCCGCATTACCCGGCCTTATGATCAGGCCCGCGCAAGGCTGAAATACCGTTCGGCCGAGCGCGGCTCCGGCCAGAAACAGCCCTGCCTCTAAGGCAGATAGCTGCAGGGCCACCGTCAGAAGTGGAAAAAAACCGATTGCGGCCGTTGACGCAGTCCAGAACATGGCGCCCTGCAAAAATACCAGGATCGCAGCCTTGCTCGATTGAACCCGTCTCACCGTATCTTCCTTACCGACTAACCTGGCAATTGCGCGCGCATGACTCGACAAATCTGCGTCAGTAAAGATATCGAATCAGCGTGGCTAGCGAGCGGAGATCCGGCTTCGCCACCCCGCAAGAAATCCAGCAACTGTTCACGACGCGCGAATCCATTCAAGCCAGCCTCAACTGGCAAGCGAGGCTCAAGTCTTGACAAACCGGTCCGATCGATTCGCTGGATAGATACCCCTTCCGCCACAAGCGGATTGCAGGCAATCGATACATCGAATGCCTCGGGCTCACCACTACCCGCCAGTTTTCGATACGAGTCCGAAACTATCCGGATCGAGCAAAGGTTGCCTAGATGAACCTGAACAGTCTCTTGCCGAATCCTGCCTGTGCCGGGACGGTCTTTCCGGATATTTCGCGCTGAAACGGACGTTTCCAGCAACTGCAGGTCAAAACTCATCCTGTAGCGCCCCTTATGCTCATATCTTCCGACTATGGAGACATCCAGCTCGCCACAGCTGGGCGGAATGGCATTGTCACTGCAATCTCCGGAACTTCCGAAGCGTTGATACAGTTCTTGTTTGATTACCTGATTCAGGTCAGCGTGTCTGACCACAGCCAGATCCAATGTAGGATCCGACATATCCATATCTTGAATGCTCGTGTTCAACTTGGCGAGCCGCGCCAGCAAGTCAACGTAGTGGTAGCCGGAATGGAACAATACCCCATATCCGTACTTGAACGGATGATTTTCCAAGTCAGCCAATTCATAAGGCAGAATCCATTTTCCACCAGCGAAATGGATGCTGACGTGCGTGATGGGAACACCGAACTGCCTCATAAACCTCTTCAGGAAATTCTCCACGTATAGATATCCAAGCTGCATTCGTCGTTCACAGCTAACAACAAATCGTACTCCGGCATTTCGGTTCGCCTTCACCAATTGCACAAATTCCCCCTGCACCAGCTCTACAGATCTGTCGCGAGTCAGAGCGGTGACGGGTTTGTCCATAAACACATTCATGCCTCTCTCTATGGACCAAAATGCATAAGAGAGATGTGCTTTCGGCTCAGTACAAATCAGCGCGGCATCGACGCCTGATAGTTGCGGCATGCCATTCAGGCGCGAACGGATGGCGTCCAGGCTAGGGAAATTACGATAAGCTTCATCGAAAAAAATGAAGATTCCGGCGCCAATCCCTTGCTCGACATCGCCTGGATAACAACTTCCTTTCGATCGGCCAGGTCCACGACTGCGGCAATTTCGACGTCTGAACGCTCTTTAGCCAAGACATCGCTGTAACGGTCGATAAAATGCGGGCCGCAACCGATGACCACCAGTCTCCGTACCCGTTGCTCCGATCGCTTATGTTCTTGCAACACCGTAGAGCTCCTGCGGACGAAGGATGGGGGCTTTGCTGTCCAGGCTGTCGAAATAGTGAGCCAACCATCCAATGGATCGGCTGAAGCATAGCAACATCGTATTCATTTCCGAGGGAAAGCCAATCCGTCGTAGCAGGATGCCGTTGAACAGATCCGGATTGGGACATAGTCCGCGATCTGTAAAATAGTCCCGGGTGCGGACTTCCTGATCGAACGCCTCGCAGATGCCTACATAAGGCAGAATCAGCGAGAAGTTTTCGCGCTCATCGATCAATAGACGCTTCATATAGGCGGCGCGAGGATCTGGCTTCTTGTAGATGCGATGGCCGAAGCCCATGAGCCGACAACGTCTAGCCAGGCAATCATCAATAAAACGGGCGACGTCCAGTGACTCCCGAAATATTCCGTCATACATCTTCCCCACTTCCTCGCTCGCGCCCCCGTGCAATGGTCCCTTGAATGCACAGATGCCCGCGACAACGGCAGCAAAGGGATCGGCACCAGTACTTGCCACTGCCCGAACAACCGCGGTCGAGCAGTTGAGGCCATGCTCGGCATGCAGGATCAGGAATTTGTTCATCAGCGAGACGGCGAACAACTCCGGTTGTCTGGACAATGCCGCATGCAACAGCCGGTCGATGAAATTCGTGCGCGTCAGCTGCAACTGATCATGGGTATCGAGCGCCTCGCTTCCGCCTCTGGCATAAACGGCAACCGATATCCCAATCACAGCAAGCAGGAAAGCGGCAACATTTAGGGGCCTGCTATCGTCCTTCAGCTCTGCCTCCCTCTGGGACAACGCGGTCAGAATCGATAGAGCGAGGAAATCCGTGGCTGTAGACTTGCGGACCATTGACGATAGTGTCACCGGCAGATCGCAGAGCCGTTCCATATAGCTATCCACCTGCCGCTTGAAGTCGAGTATGGCAGTCGGCTCCGAATGTCCGGTCAGCAGCAAAAATGCCACTTCTAGAAAGTCAGCATGGTCTGCTAGTTCAGCCACGTCGTATCCCCGGTATTCCAACCGCGGAATGGATGCGTCGATCCTACCGATCCTACTGCGGCAAATTGCCGTTTGTACCAAACCTTCGTCGAGTATCCGTAGATCCACATGACGCCGCTGCGGCTTCAGCAGCGGTCGACCATCGACTGATTCGACGTCGAAGTAATCCGACAACTTGTTACTGAGCGCTTCCATCTCCATCACCTCTAATCTATGGACATGACATGAAGGAACCAGCCAACCCCCAACAATTCAAGTAGGGTATCGGCAGGCCTTCTTCTCGACCTCGGTCGCAAAGTCGTCTAATTTAAACCAATGCTGTTCCATGCTATCGTGCTCCCCTTTCAATAAGCGCCCGCGAAGATAGGTCTCTTCGTCATTCAGCCTGGATGCATGGTGGAGCAGAGCGCTTGCTTGTTCCTCGCCAGAAAAATATGCGATGGCGGCTGTTCTGTTTTCCGGATAATGATGGCTCTCGAGTTGCTGCAAGGGGCGAAGGCACCCATGGTCTGCCAACTTGACCATCAGGCTGAGCATGTAATGAGCGCGATGGCCGTAGGCGCCCGAAATCAGATATCCCCGCGCCACTTGACGAATGGTGTAAGCGTTGTTCACGATGCCGTAGGCGCTTTCCGTTGAAATGCCACCTGGGTCGAAACAAAGCGGACCAGCGATATGCCTGGTACCACTAACCAGAGCATATCGGCGAAACCTGGGATAATTCCTGATATTGTCGGCGCTATAAACCGAGATAGTGAGTTTGCTAAATTTGTTCTGTATGAGGCGAATACTCTCCAATAGCTCCGCATCAATGTGATCGAATATCGCCATGGTGTCGATATCAGAGTCTGGCCTCATGTCACCACGAGCGGCACTTCCATGCAGATAAAATGAAAACAGACGATCGCCGAATGCGTCTTTCAAAGCCATCACTATCGCATCCGTCATAGACCGAATAGCCTTGCATGGCACTTCCGCTTCTTTTGCGACCAAGGCCTGGGTTTCCGGGAAGCAAGAAGCGGTGTGGGCAGAATAGGACTCTACAATGCCGCTCAGGCGTGCCGCAGCGAGCCGGAACGTACCAACATTTTTCAATAAGCGACGTTCGGTGGATTGCCAGTTCTGAATAGCATGCGCAAGCCAATCAATGTCATCCTCATTCAGACCCGCGACGGTTTGAACTCGATATTCGCCTTTTTCAAGCAAACCCAGCAGCTTGCATATCGCCTTTTCCGTGTAACGCATTGCCCAGCCCAATTGGCGTACGCCCCATGTATGCGTCTCTGTCGAGAGATTACGCAAATAATAGAGCCGCGCGACATGGGCCGAGCCAAAGATCGCTTGCCGGATGGCCTCTCGCAAGTCTGATTCTCCGCCCTTGAGTATCTTGTCTATACGGTCGCTACGATAGATCCATGCGCATGTGTGAAACTGCCACGCGCCGTGTGGGGGATACCCAGCCAGTTCTTGCTCAATCAGATAGTTGAGTACAAATTCCGGAAATTCCACCTGCAAATAGCGGGCACGAAATACCGCGTTACTCGTCTGCTCCTCATGGAGAATCAAATAATAATGCCCGGCGGCTCGTGAGGAATAATCTGGCTGTCGCAAATAGGAATCTGTTTCCGCGATGCCAGACAAGTTCTCTCCAAACAGATCTTGAGCGCAAGCCACAAAGTAGCGAACCCTGGCATCAATTTTGTCGGTCATGGCCACCAGCATCGGATCAGGTCCTTTAAAATCTTATTGAAAACGGTGTTGCCAGCTTCGTTGCGTCTCTCTACGCAACGTGATGCAAAAGGTCGTAGTCGTATTTGACTTCCATCTCAACCAAGTGCGGGCGACCCGATCTGAAGGCACGTTCCAGTACCACGGGTAATTCAGTGACATCTTCCACTTTGGTGGAGTCAACACCATTGGCCGCAGCGAGCTGTGTGAAGTCGACATGGCCGAACCCCGTCAGGTTACGATCCGGTTCTGACTGGCTGAGCTTCTGGTAATACTTGATCAGGCCAAATGCCGAGTCCGATAAGACCAGCACAACCAGTGGCAAGGAGTAGCGAGCAAGGGTCTCGAGGTCTTGACTAGTGGAATGGAAGCCACCATCCCCGCAGATGGCGAGAACTCGCTCCTCTGGATGGCACATTTTTGCGGCCATGCCTGCGGGTAGACCAAAACCGAAACTGCCACAAACGTTTGAACACAGGAAGCGATTTGACCTGTAGGTTCTGGCCAAGAGCCCTGCATATTGCTTGTGCAGGCCGACGTCGCTACACATAATTCCACTACGGCCTAAACTGTCGGACGCTGCCGCTATGATTCGCGAGATGTCTGTCAGTTCTGCTGGATGCGAGACAGGCCGCCTTTGATCGAAGCAATGTTTTAGTCGGTTGTGCGACTCCATCCACACTTTTCTAGGTAAAGGGTAATTGGTCAACTGGTCCAAGTTGTGCGCGATATTTCCCCGGCATCGTAGATCTGGCTGGAAGACTTCGCCCATCGGAACATCGAAACTATTTATTTCGATAGTTGGTTTGTTGCCACCCCACAATGATGGCTTCAGGTCTTCGCCAAAGTCGTAGCCGATAAGAATCATAAGATCGACCTGATCGAACAATTCTCCCAGAATCGGTCTTCGATATACTCCGTCCAAATATTTATTGGCGGCCGTCAGGAACTGAGGATGATCCTCGGGCAATGCACCCTTGGCAGCGAGTGAGCAGATAACCGGAGCGTTGATCTTTTCTGCAAAGCAGCGAACGTTTTCCTCGGCACCTTCGCGAATCACCTGATTCCCCAGGACAATCATGGGGTGCGACGCCGCTGCAATTGCGGCTGCGACAAGGGCTACGTCATCGCTAGACGGCACGGCCGCCTTTCCCCTGACGGACGACTGCAGCTGATGCAGGATCGCGAATGCAGTATCGTCGGGCACGTCTTCCTTCATCAGATCAACCGGAATGCTGATGTATGCCGGTCCAGGCAACTCATCTATGCTGCATTGCAGCGCGCCTGGCAAGCGTGCTGTCAGATCCTGTACGGTTTCCAACTGCAGGCTGCTTTTAGTAATCCCCGACATGAGGCCCACATTGTCAATGCACTGATGGGTGAGGTTGAATTTGACCTGCGAGCGCGGAATCTGTGCCGAACAAACAATCATGGGCGAACGATCCAGCATGCCCGAGCATGCACCGGTGGCAATATTGGTCAATCCCGGGCCGAAGGTAGCCGAGCACATATGTGGCTTTCCGGTCAACCTGCCAGCCACATCCGCCATCACGCCTGCCACGAATTCATGCCTGGTCAAATAGAAGTCAACGCCAAATGATTTGTTGAATCTGATTGCTTCGGCTTCACCACCAACAATTCCGAAGCATTTCGTCACACCCAGTTTGGACATGACTCTCAGAAATAGCTCATCGAATCGCATCTCACCTCCCACCAAATAGACTCAAGTACACGAAGCGGGGGGGGCGTAGTTTTATTTCTTGGAGTCCAAATCAGAATCGAAGTGCACGCATGCGTGTCGCTTCGGTTCAATGCTAGAGGATGGACGCCTCGTGTTGTAGACGAATTTATATTGTAGCGACCGGAAATTTCAATATCTGGCTGCCTGTTGTGAACACCTGGCACACTCTGATCCAAATCAAGGCGATGTTGCCTAGCGAGGTAGGACTAGTCTTACAAGTACTAGACTCCCCCTCAGAGACCATGGTCATCCAGGCATATTGATGGTCAGAAAAATCTGAATGAATACAGAAATTCATTCAGCTTCATTCGTGGGACGTTTATCGGGATAAGCACCGATATGCCGGGTAGCATTTAACCTAAATGCGAACGGCTACGGAATCTCTCGTGAGCAATGACGTTCCGCAAGTCACCTCTGCCAGATGAAAAGCTCCACCAATAACTCAATCACGCCGTCGGCTGAGAATCCGGGACCCGAGGGCCGGAGCTTCGCGCTCGCCAGAACTATTTATGGGCGCCTTATCCAGCGAGGACGTCTGCGCCAGCTTCAGCTTCTTGTGTCAGTGCAAGATTGCGGAAGTATTGCGCGTGCCGCTTCGGAGGTTTGCATGAGCCAGTCTGCGGCAACACAGGCATTGGCAGAGTTAGAAAGACTTGTCGGCATGAGGCTTTTCGAGCGTCACGCGCGCGGGATTCGGCCCACGGGGAGTGGCCGTGTATTGGTTTCCCTAGCACGGGAAGTCATTGTCAGGCTCCGGCAATCTGCGGAGCATCTCGCGGCCAGCAAACATGGCGCCACCAAGGCATTGCGCATCGGGGCCATTGCCGCGGCTTCCCACACATTGATCGCGCCGGTCTTGCCGGCCTTCTATAGCATGCATCCAGATGTACATATTGACTTGGAGGAAGACACAGTTGCGCGTCTATTGCCGCTACTGATCGGAGGGGGATTCGATGCAATGTTCTGCAGGCGTCCTCAACGGCTCCCCGCCGACTTCGTGTTCAAGCCAATGCTTGAGGATGAAGCGATCATCCTGGCCGCTTCGTCTCACCCGTTGTCCACGATGGCCGGCTTGTCCATTGCAGCGTTGGATGGAGCGCGCTGGATATTGCCTGCACCCAGCGTCCAACCGAGAGAGTTGTTCGAGAGCATTGTTCTAAGCGCACTGCCAAATGCGAACTGGTTTCCGCTTTCGACCATGTCTTTGTCCGTGCTCGAAGGGCTCCTCCAGCAGCGCGACGCCGTTATCCTCCTGCCACGTAGTATCTCGACAGGCATGATGGCTAGCGGGCGCTTGCGCAAACTGGACGTCGCACTCGCGGCGCCGCTCGACCCGCTAGGCGTAGTGCATAGTACGGAAAGAGCGCCCGATCTGCTGCAAGCATTCTTGTCGATTGCGCGACAAGGACTTCGCGGGCCGCAGACGTAAGTCGCCCTGCCGTATCGAACTCAGCGGCGAATGGCGTCTCCATGTCGCTTGCCAACGTGGTGTCCTGGCTGGCTAGCAATCTGGCACCGCAGGCGGTGCGGTCCATATGCCTGGCGTAGGGAACGCCATTGGGCGCATTGATAATTCCGTTGCCTGCGAGGATCGGGAAAGTGCCCTTGCACTTGGGACAGATTGTCATGTCCCCCGCACGGGCCATGGCGCGATTGCCGATGATGCTGATGGCATCGCCGGTAATGACTGTCCCTCCGTGCGTTGTCCGGTCGCCAACGCAAATAAGTCCGGAGATCACCTTAACCCCTCCGCCTTCGTTTTGTTCGAAAGAGCCGCCTGACTTTCATGGCAGGCTTGCTCAAGGTAGTTGGCGCAATGGGGTCATGGCAACAGACCAAATCTGCAAAGATATGCATCTATTTCTGCAAGGGTGAGGGAAAGGGCTGCATCAGGGCGAAGGCCTGAGTCAAATGGTCACAGGTTCATCGAAGGGATCTCCACGCGCTCGCGTAGGCCTTGCGTCCAGAACGGATCTGTTTGAATGAGGGTCTCAACCTCCGCACGATCCACGGCCCGGACAATCCAAAGCCCGCCAACCGCTCCCTGGTTCGGCGCTTCGCGCAGAGAGCCAGCTATCAGGATCGCGTCGCGATGCAGAGCCAGCCAATCGAGATGGGCTTGCAAAAGGGCATTGCGCAGGGTGAGTTGGTCGGGCTTGTCGTGGAAGCGGACCGCAAAAAGCATGGTGTTCCTCAAGGGTGGAATAGCAACGATTGTGGTGGATATCCCGCGAAGCATCGGCGCAAAAGCGCACAACTTTCGCTGCGCCACAAGCCCGCCCGTTTCTTGATGTCCAGCGACGCGAGACCGCCAGAACTTTCTCTTTCAATCTTCTGAATACTCTGACGACCTTTGCCTTGCAGCATACCTAACCTGTAAGCAGATGGTGTCGATCAACATGGCATGACCAATCTGGCTTAGTAGGTCCCGCATAACTTTGATGCCCGAAGGCGATGGCGATGAGGTTTGTTCTGGATTTGTACAAGGATTGGATCTTCGCCTACCGAATCACGGTCAGAAAGTACCCAGCCTTACCCATCCACTTCTGCGCAGCAACGCTATTTGTAGCGCTGTGCGCGGCTTTGTCGACGCTGGTCCCCTACCTCTTGCGGGAGGCAACCGATGCTCTATCTGTGGATGCCTCGCATAGCGTTACGGGCGCTCCGCTGCTTCTTGCAGCCGCGTACGGACTGGCCTGGACTACTGCGCGCGCTTTCGAATGGCTGAAAGCCATGCTTTCCGCGGCCGTTCTCGCAAGATGTGACGCCGCCTTCCATAACGCCATTTTTTCCAGACTGATCAGGGTTGACTACCCGCGGCTGACTGCAGAAGACCCGGGCAAACTGGTCTCCGTCATCGCGCGAAGTCGCGCAGCTTTCAGCGCCATCACGTTTGCAGTGTTCTGGGCAATCGGACCAGCGGTTCTGCAGCTGATACTGTCCAGCATCGTTCTGCGGCAACTGATCGGCGGCTCGTTCGCGCTGGGATTTGCCATATCCATGACGCTTCTCTTTGCGGCGACATGGTTTCTCGCGGACAAGAGCAAGAGCGCCCATGAAGAGATTTTCAGCGGTGCCGACATGCTGTCGAGCCATCTTGTTGAGAAGCTCGGCTTCATGCTCGACATCAAACTCAACAACGCGTACGCGAGAGAAGATGCTGCGTTGCACCGCACGCTTGAGGTCTATATCGGCAAAGTGACTCGTGGAAACACCCGGCTCGCGCTTCTGCTTGTGGCACAAGCCATCTGCACCGGCCTCTTGCTCACGCTCTTCACGGTGACCACCGCATACGGCGTCATCCATTCAACATTCCGCGCAGGCGATTTCGTCATGATCGCCAGCTATCTCGTGACACTGGCAATCCCCTTCACGAATCTCGCGGGGTCTCTGTCCGATTTGCGCCGCAACCATCTCGCGCTGCGCGAGAGTTTCGGGCTTCTGGAGCTGCCAATCGAGCGCAGTGAATCCAGCGTGCGCATCGGCCGCTCGGCGAACGAAGTCTGTCGCATCGAGCACGCAGTTGTGACACAAGGCGGAAAGCAGATTCTGCAGGGCGTGAATATCACTGTCGGGCAGGGGGAGCTTGTCGCGCTCGTCGGGCCATCGGGTGCAGGAAAATCGAGCCTGGTCCACCTGATGCTCGGGCTCGCCCGCCCCGCGGCTGGCACTGTTTACCTTTTTGGCGCGGACGTCAGCAAGCTGGCTGTCAGCGATATCGCACGCGAAGTCGCGGTGGCGCCTCAAGCCCCGATGATCCTCACGGGCTCACTCAGGGAAAATCTGATCTACGGCTGTAGCAACGTGCCATCAGACCATGCACTGCATGAACTCGTAGCGCTGCTCGAATTGCAGGAGATCGCCGCAGACGGCAACGGCGATATCCTGGTTCGCCCGCTTGGCATTCAAGGCCGGGCGCTGTCAGGAGGTGAGCGCCAGCGCGTCGCGCTGGGCCGTGCGCTCGCGCGCCGCCCAGCGGTAATCATTCTGGATGAACCCACCTCATCGATCGATCCGGATCGCGAGGCGCGAATCTTTGCGCGTGTCCGGCAGCGGGTACCAACGCTGATCGTGGTGACGCATCGCCATTCGCTGATCCAGGCGGTGGAGCGTGTATATCGCGTTGCGAACGGCACCGTCCGGGAGCATTGTCCGCGCGTTGCGAATGCCGCGGGGTGAGATCAGATCATCAGGCTGGCGCGGTTGATCAGGCAGTGCAATCGGCGCTTGTGGGTCCAGCGTGCCATATGCATAGCCACACTCTTGCGCCAGGCGGGCGCGACAGAAGGCATTGGCAATCTCATCATTCCCGGAGGTCAACAGCAGCGCCGCCTGAAGGGCCATTGCCGTTCGCTCTACCACCAGCCGGCTGCGCGCCTCCAGGACGGTCTGGTCTTCGAAGGCTTTTTGCAACCACGCCACATGCCGGTCATAGGCCTCATGCAACCCTCGCGCCGTGTGGAGTTCCTTGAACAAGGCGTCGCGAACGCCGGGCTCCTTCTGCAAAGCACGCAGGACGTCCAGGCACTGCACGTTGCCGCTGCCCTCCCAGATCGAGTTCAGAGGCGCCTGCCGATAGAGCCGCGGCAGGATGTTCTCCTCGACGTATCCGATCCCGCCCAGGCATTCCTGCGCTTCGTTGATATGGGCAGGCGTACGCTTGCAGACCCAGTATTTCCCAATGGCGGTCCCGATGCGGGCGAGTGCGGCCTCATGCGGATCTCGCGGCGACGCATCCACAGCGGAAGCGATACGCATCGCAAGCGCGATGGCTGCCTCGCTCTCCAGTGCCAGGTCGGCCAGGACATTGCGCATCAGAGGCTGGTCAATCAGCAAACGTCCGAATGCCTTGCGCTGACTCGTGTGGTGGAGTGCCTGGACAATCGCCTGCCGCATCTGCGCGGCTGAGCCGAGAATGCAATCCAGCCGGGTCAGCGCGACCATCTCGATAATCGTCGCGACGCCACGCCCTTCCTCGCCGACCAGACTCGCCGTCGCTCCCTGGAACTCGACCTCGGAAGACGCATTGCTCCAGTCGCCCAACTTGTCCTTCAACCGCTGGATCCGGACTGCATTGAGGGATCCGTCAGGGAGAACACGTGGCATCAGAAAGCAACTCAGACCGCCCTCCGCCTGAGCCAGGACCAGATGCGCATCGCACATCGGCGCTGAAAAGAAGAATTTGTGGCCAACGATTTCGTACGTACCGTCCCGTTGAAGGTGCGCTCGCGTCGTGTTGCTTCGGACATCCGAGCCGCCCTGCTTTTCCGTCATGCCCATGCCGATCGTGCACGCGGTCTTCTGATGAGCAGGCAGTGCGCGCGAGTCGTACTCGCTGGCTGTCACGCGAGGGATCCATGCGTCTGCAACCGCCGCAGACTTGCGGAGCGCCGGAATCGCGGCATGTGTCATCGTTAGCGGGCAGCTTGTGCCGGCGTCCGGTTGGCCGTTCAGATACACCAGGGCTGCACGCGCAACGTGCGCGCCAACCCGGTCCTCGTGCCGCCAGGAAAAGCTATGAACCTGGCCCTGCATCGCGTGGCCCATCAGTTGATGGTAGGCCGGGTGAAACTCGACCGTGTCGATGCGCCGGCCATACCTGTCAAAGCTGTGCAGTACCGGCTTATGACGGTTGGCCAGCTCGCCGTACTCCATCATTCTTCCGCCCGTGACTTCACCATAGGCCGCAAGGTGCTCGCTCGCCCATGCTCCGCCATGCCGCGCTACGGCCTCCTGCAATGCGCGATCCGTGGTCCAGGCGTTATACGCGGGCAGGGGCAACGGCTGGTTCTGGACATCGTGAGTGCTGAACTGTGACCTGGCTGACATGGGTAGACTCTCATCCGTGGAAGCGATACGTATATTACACAACACATCATGTTATGCAAAAACAAGTAATATTAGGAAGAACCCTACCCTATGTCTGAGGCATCAAAGGCTGCATTGGATGAAAGTGCTCCGGGGCCGGCAGCGCGCCGTCTGATTCTCAAGCTCCTCGTGGCATCAGAGACGGAGACCCTCGACGCCTCTGACGCCATCCGCGCCTGCGCGCTCTTCGGGATCTCGGACAACAATGCGCGGGTTGCGCTTACCCGCCTGGCGAACGCTCATCTGATTGAGACAGCGGGAAGAGGAACGTATCGGCTTGGATCCGAGGGCCGGGCGCTGGGTGAAGACATATCCGCATGGCGAGTTGCAGAGCAGCGAGTGCGTCCTTGGGATGGCACATGGGTAGCCGTTTTGATCGCCGGCCTGGGACGAAGCGACCGTACAGCCATGCGTGCACGTGAGCGCGCCCTTGCGCTCGTCGGAATGAGGCAACTCGAAGAAGGCCTGTACGTTCGGCCGGATAACCTCGCCGGAGGCGTCGCCCATACGCGCGAACGGCTCCACGGCCTTGGCGTCGAGACCAGTGCACCGGTCTTTACGGTACGGGACTTCGACGCCGGACTGGAATCGAAGGCTCGCGGCCTGTGGAACGGGAAGGAGCTTGTGGAAGGCTATCGCGAGAGCAGGCGTCTGCTTGAGAAATCGAATGCCAGGCTCGACACGTTACCCGTAGAGTTGGCCGCCAAGGAAGCCTATCTGCTCGGCGACCAGGCGATCCGGCAACTGGTGTTCGATCCGTTCTTGCCTGAGCCGCTTGTGACTGTGGCGGATCGTGTCGCGTTCGGAAGTGAAGTAAGACGTTATGACGAAGTTGGTCGTTCCATCTGGCAGCGGTTTCTGGCCGCGCGTGGTTGATGGGCAGGCAAGGAGCATCTGAAGCAATCTGGCGTTGATGGCGTCCGCCTGTTGGCATTCGTTCGCGGCTAGCTGAGGAGCGGGCTGGGAAGTGCAAGTGGCGGACCTGCGATGGACTATCGGATCGACGTCCCGCGACTCGGCCTGCAGCCGTGGATGCCGTTCGGGACGATCGATGCGGTGGCCGCATCAAAGTAGATGCCATCGGTGACGACCGCATATGGCGTCATCTATTCGACATTCCGCGCAGGCGATTTCGTCATGATTGTTGGCTACATCGTGACACTGGCGATACCTTTCACTAACCTTGCGGGAGCGCTGTCCGATTTGCGGCGCAACCATCTCGCGCTGCGCGAAAGTTTCGGGCTTCTGGAATTGCCAATCGAGCGCAGCGAATCTAGCCTGCACATCGACCGAACTGCGGACGAAATCTATCGCATCGAGCACGCAGTTATCTCGCAAGGCGGGAAGCAGCTTTTGCAGGACGTGAACATCACCATCAGGCAGGGCGAGCTCGTCGCGCTCACCGGGCCATCGGGCGCGGGCAAATCGAGCCTTGTCCACTTAATGCTCGGACTCGCCCGCCCTGCGGCCGGCACTGTTTGCCTCTTTGGCGCGGACGTCAGCACGCTGTCCGTCAGCGATATCGCACGCGAAGTCGCTGTCGCACCTCAAGCGCCGATGATCCTCTCCGGCTCGCTTAGGACGAATCTGACCTATGGCTGTGACAACCCGCCGCCAGACCACGCGCTGCACGAACTCATTACTTTGCTCGAACTGCATGAGATCGCCGCGGAAGGAAAGGACGATATCCTGGATCGCCCGCTTGGCATTCAAGGCAGGGCCCTATCAGGGGGGGAACGCCAGCGTGTCGCGCTGGGCCGTGCGCTCGCGCGCCGCCCAGCGGTCATCATTCTGGATGAGCCCACTTCCTCGCTCGACCCGGAACGCGAGGCGCGAATCTTCGCACGCGTCCGGCAACGGGTACCAACGCTAATCGTGATTACGCATCGTCATGCGCTGGTCCAGGCATCAGATCGCGTATATCGCGTCGCGAACGGCAGCGTCCAAGAGCAGTCTCTGAGCGTTGCGGACGCCGAGGGGTGACCAGGCAGGGGGATCATCAGCCTCTCGCCGAATTTGATCTGCTCGACGTCGGCCAGGACATATTTCCCGCTCCACCATTTGGCCGATTTCCTGACCTGCCCGGCTGACAAACAATCGTCATCTGTAACCACAATCCCTTGCGGGACCGCCGGTCAGCTTGGGAACGCGCTCGACGGAGGCGATTCATGTCTGTAACAGCTATTTGCAGGGAACAGCAGGAATGGGCAGCGAACCGGGGCATCGCCTTTGACGCACGCGGTTATGTCCCCCATCTGGACCTGAATCTGATGCGACCACTTTCGCCAGCAACGTTGGCGGCGTTTGCAAATGGCGATGGTGGCGAGCTGCTGGAGCGTGGAGACAGGCCGGCAAAGATGCGAGCCTTGCATTCGTCCTCTGCGCTGGCCGCGAACATCTTCGATTTCTGGACCGATTGCGCGGATGCCACGCCATTGATGAAAGCGCTGGCGCTACCCTCCTGCCCCACCGCAGCGTTATTCGAATCCAAACTGTCCACCGGCGTCGACAGTCACGCCAACCTGGATGTGTGCCTGCCACTGGCGAACGGCGTCATTGCCGGCGTGGAGAGCAAGTTCACGGAATGGCTGCGCGGCAAGGCAACGCAGGTGGGTGAGGCGTTCAGGCCGCCATACCTTGCAAATGGGCGTCGCCGCTGGGAAGAGGTCGGGTTGCCGCGGGCACAGGGGCTCACGGAAGCCCTGCAAGAGGGTCGGGAGGCGTTCCGGCACATTGGTGCGCCGCAGCTACTTAAGCATGCCCTAGCGCTTGCTCGTCAGTACGGAAACCGTTGGGTGCTGCGGTATGTGTACTTCGATTGGCCGGGACCACACGGGGAGCGTCATCGGGACGAGATCCGGAGGTTCCAAGAGCGGGTTGGCGATGAACTGAAGTTCAAAGCCATCAGTTACCAGGCGATCTTTGGGGAGCTTTGTTCAGCTAGTCGACCAGAGTATCAGCCTTATCTGGCCTATCTGGGAGAAAGGTACTTTCGCCAGCCAATGAGCTAGGCGACTGGAAAGCCTGGCGTCGGCCTGGGTTGCGGTATCGCAATGCAGAGTTGTCTCATTGGCGGCAGTATCCGCAATCCTTAGCCTAGCTGTCGGTGCTGAACACACCCCCCGCAGCGTTGCCACGTCCGATAGCCGTGGCGTGTCTTCCATAGCTTTCTGCTAAGGCCGGGCAGCGCGCATCGATACAAGACCCGAAAGGGGAAACATGCGGGCCGATCTGCGGGCGGTGTTCAAGTGCCCGGCCGCCCAGCTTGCACGGGCGAATCCAAATTTCAAATTGGGAGTTCGCTATGCGGAAGATATCTTCCACTGCGCACGTGCGCACATTCACGACCAGCTACAGGCATTTCCGCGTCAAACCAACGGAAGGTAACCGCTATAGTGGGATGCGATGCGTTCCATGGATTCGATTGGGTGGGGTATGGTTGGAACGGGCAGGCTTCAAGATCGGGCAGTCGCTCAAGGTTGAAGTACGGAACAAGGTTGTCGTAATTTCCTCGGAGTAGCTGCCGTGGGAAGGGATTCGTAGATACCTTGCTGAGGATCCCCAAAATCCTTGTCGGGACGAGACTAAGGGGATGGAACCATTTCTGACCTAGTACAACATCCCTTAAATAGGTTGAATAATTAATCGCCTCCGATATCATGACGGGATGAGTCGAGGCCGCCATGCAACGCCAGTGAAGCTGGCG
>NZ_JBEFLI010000099.1:0-20413 GCF_040578825.1 Cupriavidus necator
CCCGCAACCCCACCAACAGCGCTTGCCCGTCCTTCCCCACGCGGAACTCCCCAAACTCCGCCTTCGCGAACCGCTCCCCATGCCCCTCCTGGAAGAAATACGCATCCGTCGACACCTGCACCTGCGTACCGCCCCAGCGCGAGCGCGCGATCTGGTAGCGCAGCCGTTGCTCTCCCGCGGCAAGCGCCTCGCCGTGGTGCACGCGCACGAAGCTGGCCACGCCTTGGGCATCGCGGCGGATGACGGCAACGCCGTCGCGGGGCGGCCGGTTGTCCTGCGTCTGTGCCCCGCGAATCTGGTTGCCGATGTCGAAGTTCAGCGCCATATAGTCGCCTTGCATCAGCGAGCGCGGGTCGACCGGGGCGAGCTTGAGATAGACGGTGTCGCCGCGCGCCAGCAGGCGCTCCTTGCCGGCGATGCCGGTAGCGGCAAGCCCCAGCGTCAGGGCCCAGGCGATCACGATCCAGCCCTTGGTACGGATGCTCATGCGAACTCCCTGCCGGTGCGGCTGCGCAGCAGCCAGTAGCGGCCAGCCAGCAGCAGCACGCCGGCGGCGGCCAGCGTGGCGGACTTGGCCAGCAGCGTCCAGTGCAGCGCCGTGTAGTACCAGACAAAGCCGATGGCGATGGTGGCAACGCCCAGCCCCAGCCACGGCATCGAAGCCCGGCGCAGCGCCAGGCCGAGCGCGAGCACACCCGCCACGACCGCCGGCGCGGCAGCCATCAGCGCGCCGAACGCAAGCACCCCGGCCAGCACGGCGGCCTGCATCGCAGGGGCGACCGCCAGCCGCCGGCATTCCGCCAGCGCAAACCCCGCCAGCACCAGCGTGGCCAGTCCGCCCGCGATCCAGTGTGCCGCGGAAAGCTGCGCAGCATTGGGACCGGCGAGCCAGGCGAGCGGATGGCTCATCCCGGTCACCACCAGCGCGACGGCCAGCGCAAACAGCAGCGTGGCATCGGCCAGCGGCTCCAGCACCGTATGCCGGTCCGCCGCGCACAGGCGCGCTTCGGCCAGCGTGAAGGCGGTTACCAGCGCGCAAGCGATCGGCACCAGCCAGCCGAGCGACCACGTCAGCATCAGCCATTCATGCCGGGCGCCGCCCGACAGCAGGATATGCACCGCACCGGCGAGCCCGATCCACACACCCAGCCCGGACAACAGCCGATGCAAACGGTTAGGCACCAGCAGCGCCAGCGCGGCTTCGAACAGCGCCAGGCCCATCCAGTAGCCCGCTGATTCGGTCACCCGTGTGAAGCTGAGCGCCTGCGTGATGCCGTAGACGGCCAGGCCCTGGCCACTGAGGCTCACGGCCAGCGCAAACTGCCCGGCCGCAATGCCGCTGCGCCGCCAGTACAACAGCGCGGCCAGCGCGATCATGGCGAGGCCGGTCACCACCATCGCCGTCGCGTTCTCGCGCGCCGCAACGAAGACCGTGCCGACCAGGAAGAGCTGGAAGAACAAGGCGCCGAGCCAGCCGGCCGCGCCCATCAGGCAGCGCACCGCCCAGGGCGTGTGCGTGTGCTGCGGCGGCTCGCCCTGGACTTCGCCGCGTGCGGCCAGTTCCTGCCAGAGCCGCTGTTCGGTCTGCAGCGCCGTGTTCATGCCTGCTCCAGTTGCGATCGATAAGCCCGCATCAGCCAGGCCGCGGCGCCGGCCGCCAGGCCGAGCGTCACCAGCCCGAGCAGCAGGAAGGCGTCGAAGTCAGCCTTGCCCTCGAACAGCACCTTGCCGAGCGCGGCCACCGCCAGCACGATGCCCGTCAGGCAGGCCAGGCTCAGCACCACGATATCGAAGGCGCGCTGGCGGTACCACCAGACCAGCGCGGCCAGCACCACCAGCGCCAGCACGAACGAAGCGCCGTCAAAGCTGCTGCCGATCAGGCTGGACAGCCCCAGCCAGCCGGCATGCGTGCAGGCGAGCACGGCCAGCATGCGCGCGCCGGTCTGGCCGCGAAAACCTAGCCATGTGGCCCTGGCGCTTAGCAGCTGCCAAAGCGCCATCTGCACCATCACCGCGCCCAGCAGCCACAGCGTGGCGGTGCGCACGAAGCGCGCATCGAACAGCAGCGCAAAGATCCCGTCCACGCCGAAACGGATACTGAAGTAGCGCATCAGCGCCAGGTTGCCCACCGCGATCACCAGCCACCAGTGCGGCGCCGCGCGCGCGGCCAGGGCCCACGGCACCGCCAGCAGCGCCCACAGCGCGAACAGCTGCCAGGCGTCGGCGCCGGTCTGGTAGGTCTGCCCGATCACCGCCAGCAGCACGCCGGCGAGCACCTGCGCGCCGCCCAGCGCGGCCTGCCCCGCCTTGTCGACTGGCCTGCCATCTGCCTGACGCAGCCAGGCAAAGCCCGCCAGCAAGCTGATCGCGGCGGCCAGCAGGCCGAACTTGGAGAACTTGTGGAGATCCTGCCAGTTAAAGGCAAAGAAGACGATCACGCCGGCGCACAGCAAGGCGGTCCCCAGTGCCATCAAGGCCTGGTCGAGCCAGCGGCGCCAGTCGGCGGCGGCCGGTTCGGTGCGCGCCCACGGGCCGGCCACGCCGGCGGGCCCGAGCCGGCCCAGCGCGCGCCAGTCGGCCAGTGCCCGGCGGATGGCGCGCCGTTCGCCGTTTGCCACGGTAGTGACTTGCATGGTCGCCCTTGCGTACTGGGATTGTCGTTGGACTGTAGCAAAGCGGCGCCGGGGCGGCACCTGTTCTGTAGCGGGGGGTTGGTGCGCCTCAGCACACCGCCCTTTGCCACGCTGCAAGTGGCCGGTATGCTGTGGCTTTCCTTTCGCCGCCCCGCCCCATGACCCTCGGAATCCTTGCCGCCATCCACGATGAAGTCGATGGCCTGGTGGCCGCCATGCGCCATGACGACAGCCGCGCCACGCTGCGCACCGTCGGCATGCGCGACTACTACGCCGGCCACCTGTACGGGCAGCCGTGCGTGCTGGTACTGGCGCGCATGGGCAAGGTGGCGGCGTCGGCAACCACGGTCACGCTGATCCGCGAATTCGGCGCGACGCAGATCGTCTTTACCGGCCTGGCCGGTGGCATCGGCGCGCAGACCAATGTGGGCGATATCGTGATCGCCGACCGCACCCTCCAGCATGACCTGGACGCCCGCCCGTTCTTCGGCCGCCATGAAGTGCCGCTGCTGCACCGTGCCGAGTTCCCGGCCGACCCGGCGCTGACCGCCGAGCTGGAGGCCGCCGCGACGGACTTCCTGCGGCTCGACCTGCCCACCGAGGTCCCCGGCGATGTCCTGGCCCGCTTTGGCGTGTCAGCGCCGGCCTTGCACAAGGGGATGATCGCCAGCGGCGACCAGTTCATCGGCTCGCCTGTCGCGGTGGCGGAGCTGCGCGAGCGGCTGCCCGGCCTGCTGGCGGTGGAAATGGAAGGCGCCGCGGTGGCGCAGGTGTGCCACGAGTACGGCGTGCCGTATGCCGTGATGCGGACCGTCTCGGACCGTGCCGACGATACCGCCCACGTAGATTTCCCGGCATTCCTGAAGGATGTGGCCAGCCACTATTCAAGCAGCGTGCTCCGGCGCCTGCTCGCCGCAAGGGCGTGATACGGAAGGCTTGCGCCCACCTGATCTGCATCAAATAGCGCGCAGATTTCCGACCACGGAGTCAGTTCTGTTTTTACCGCCCGCGCGGCCGGACCGTGCCCCAGAGGCCGACCAGCAGCGCCGAGCCGGCGATTACCGCCAGCCAGCTGCTGAGCTGCCCGTCGATAAACAGGTGCAGCGCCCGGCCGGCATAGAAAGCGGCCGCGGCACCCGCCGCGCCCAGCGCCAGCGCGGCCGGCAGCGTCACCACGCGTCCCGCCGGATGCAGCCGGCGCGCCGCCAGCCCCACCAGCAAACCCACGATCAAGGTGCCCAGCATTCCCTTCTCCAGTGTTGTACGGATCACAGCCATAACGGGCTGCGGCGTAACGATACTGCAATCGGCGGCCCGTGCCATGCCGCACGGTGGCGCCCCTGCAATGAGCGATCCCGGCGGTATAATGGCATCCGGTCCGGCCACGCTCCGGGCCGCACCTGTCCCCTACCAATGCAACTGCTCGCGATCGGCATCAATCACACGACGGCACCTGTCTCGCTGCGCGAGCGGGTGGCGTTTCCGCTCGAGCAGATCAAACCGGCCCTGGGCGCGCTGCGCGAGCACCTGTCCGGCCGCAGCGGCACCGAAGCCGCCATCCTGTCCACCTGCAACCGCACCGAAATCTACTGCGCCA
Organism: Cupriavidus necator; assembly: GCF_040578825.1. Classification (GTDB taxonomy): domain Bacteria; phylum Pseudomonadota; class Gammaproteobacteria; order Burkholderiales; family Burkholderiaceae; genus Cupriavidus; species Cupriavidus necator_E. The sequence goes on from NZ_JBEFLI010000099.1 coordinate 4,231, forward strand.
CCGACGTCCTGAAGCCGGGCCAGGAAGGTTTCGAGCACACGCTGCGGTGGCTGTCGCAGCATCACAACGTGCCCGCCAGCGAACTGGCACCGCACCTGTACGCGCTGCCGCAGTCCGAAGCCGTGCGCCATGCCTTCCGCGTGGCCAGCGGGCTGGATTCGATGGTGCTGGGCGAAACCCAGATTCTCGGCCAGCTCAAGGACGCCGTGCGCACCGCGGGCGAAGCCGGCTCGCTGGGCACTTACCTGAACCAGTTGTTCCAGCGCACCTTCGCGGTGGCCAAGGAAGTGCGCGGCCAGACCGAAATCGGCGCGCATTCGGTGTCGATGGCCGCGGCCGCGGTGCGGCTGGCGCAACGGATCTTTGAAAGCGTCTCGACCCAGCGCGTGCTGTTTATCGGCGCCGGCGAAATGATCGAGCTGTGCGCGACGCACTTCGCCGCGCAGCAACCGCGCCAGATCGTGGTGGCCAACCGCACCGTCGAGCGCGGCGAGAAGCTGGCCGAGCAGCTGTCCGGCCAGGGCCTGACCGCCAACGCCATCCGCCTGACGGATCTGGGCGAGCGTTTGCATGAGTTCGATATCGTGGTGTCGTGCACCGCCAGCTCGCTGCCGATCATCGGCCTGGGCGCGGTGGAGCGCGCGGTCAAGCGCCGCAAGCACCGCCCGATCATGATGGTCGACCTGGCCGTGCCGCGCGACGTCGAGCCCGAAGTCGCGCGCCTGGACGATGTCTTCCTGTACACCGTCGACGACCTTGGCGCGATCGTGCGTGAAGGCAATGCACTGCGCCAGGCTGCCGTGGCGCAGGCTGAAGCCATTATCGAAAGCCGGGTGCAGAACTTCATGCACTGGCTGGAAACCCGCAGCGTGGTGCCCGTCATCCGCGAACTGCAGACCAGCGGCGAGGCCATCCGCCGGGCCGAACTGGATCGCGCGCGCCGCATGCTGGCGCGCGGCGACGACCCCGAGGCCGTGCTCGAAGCACTGTCCGGCGCGCTGACCCGCAAGTTCCTGCACGGCCCGACGCACGCGCTGAACCACACCCAGGGCGAGGACCGCGAGGCGCTGCTGCGCCTGGTGCCGGGCCTGTTCCGCCACAGCAGCCACTCCGAGCGCTAGCCGCGTTCGCCCAGCCGACCCGCGCGCCATTGCGCCGGTCACGCCATCGCCGCAGCGCCCCCGACGCCGCGAGCGGCCCGGCCCACCCTCATTCCTGTCCGCACCCGATGAAAGCCAGCATGCTTGCCAAGCTCGACCAACTGGCCGAGCGACTCGACGAAGTCAACGCCCTGCTCGCGCGCGAAGACGCGACCGCCAAGATCGACCAGTACCGCAAGCTCAGCCGCGAGCATGCCGAGCTGTCGCCGGTGGCGCAGCAGTACGGCGAATACCGCCAGGCGCAGGACGACCTGGCCACCGCGCAGGCGCTGCTGGACGATCCGGAGATGAAAGACTTCGCGGCCGACGAAATCACCAGCGCGCGCGAGCGGCTGGAATCGCTCGAAGCCAGCCTGCAGCGCCTGCTGTTGCCAAAGGATCCCAACGACGACCGCAACCTGCTGCTGGAAATCCGCGCGGGCGCCGGCGGCGAGGAAAGCGCGCTGTTCGCTGCCGACCTGCTGCGCATGTACACGCGTTATGCCGAACGCCAGCGCTGGCAGGTGGAGGTCATGAGCGAGTCCGAGTCGGACCTGGGCGGCTACAAGGAAGTGATCGTACGGATTGCCGGCGACGCGGCGTTTTCCAGGCTGAAGTTCGAGTCCGGCGGCCACCGTGTGCAGCGCGTGCCGGCCACCGAGGCGCAGGGGCGCATCCACACTTCGGCCTGCACGGTGGCAGTGATGCCGGAAGCCGATGAAGTCGGCGAAGTCGAGATCAACCCGGCCGACCTGCGCATCGACACGTTCCGCGCCTCGGGCGCCGGCGGCCAGCACGTCAACAAGACCGACTCCGCGGTACGCCTGACTCACCTGCCCACCGGCATCGTGGTCGAGTGCCAGGACGACCGCAGCCAGCACCGCAACAAGGACAAGGCGATGAAGGTGCTGGCCGCGCGCATCAAGGACATGCAGACGCGCGCCGCGCAGGCCAAAGAAGCCAGCACGCGGCGCAACCTGATCGGCTCGGGCGACCGCAGCGACCGCATCCGCACCTACAACTTCCCGCAGGGTCGCGTGACCGATCACCGCATCAACCTGACGCTCTACAAGATCGACATGATCATGGACGGCGACCTGGATGAGCTGCTGGCCGCGCTGTCCGCCGAGCACCAGGCCGACCAGCTTGCGGCACTGGGAGAGGACGCTTAAACCACGCTTGTAACCGTCCCACCATCAACACTGCGTAAAGTCGCCGATATAGTTGTATTTCTTGTAAATGCTTGAAACAGCACTAGTAGCGCAATAGGCCCTGTCTATAATCGATTTCGACCGGCAAACGGAGAATGGTGCCGGGTGAGTCTCCTCCCGATAAAACATACCCAAGGAAGAAATCATGAAAAAGCTGCTCGCACTGTTGATAATCACCGCGGCCATGGCCGCCTGCAGCAAGAAGGAAGAAGCCCCGGCCGCCTCCAGCGCCGAAAGCGCCATGCAAAGCGCGGCTGAATCCGCCAAGGCCGCCGCGAGCGACGCCGCTGCTGCCGCCAGCAGTGCCGCAGACGCCGCCAAGGCCGCTGCCAGCGATGCCGCCTCCAGCGCTTCGGTCGCCGCCGAGAAGGCCAAGGAAGAAGCTGGCCAGGCCATGGCCAACGCCAAGCAGGCCGCCAAGGACGCAGTCAACGCCAGCGCCGAAAAGGCCAAGGACGCAGTCAATAAGTAATCGTCGCGGCGGGGGCTTCAGGCACCCGCCGTCAAACTGGCGGTACACTTGGCGCCAAGCCGGAAGTCCCGCCACAAAGCCCCGCCAGGCCTTGCGCCGGTGGGGTTTTTTGTGGCCGGCAACAGAACCGTCCGTACCTGTCGATGTCCTTCCCAAACACAGCCACCTTGCCGGCGACGCCCACGCTGCGCGAAGCGCAGTCACTGGCCGCGATGGCCGGCCTGCCCGCGCTGGAAGCGCGCATGCTGCTGACGCACGTGACCGGCCTGAGCCGCACGCAGCTCATCACGTGCGACACCGATACCCTCAGTCTTGCCCAGCGCGATGCCTTTGCCACGCTGCTGGCACGGCGCCTGGCCGGCGAGCCGATGGCCTACCTGATCGGCGAGCGCGAATTCTTCGGCCGCAAGTTCCGCGTCACGCCCGATGTGCTGATTCCCCGTCCCGACACCGAGATCGCCGCCGAAGCGGCGCTGGCGCGGCTCGCCGACGTGCCGCAGCCGCTGGTGCTGGACCTCGGCACAGGCTCTGGCATCCTGGCCGTGACACTGGCGCGCGAGCGTGGCGACGCACAGGTGTGGGCCACCGATATCTCGCCCGGCGCGCTGATGGTGGCACAGGACAACGCCAGCGCACTCGGCGCCGAACGCATCCATTTCCTGGTGTCGGACTGGTACGCGGCGCTGCCGCCGGAGCTGCGCTTTCACCTGATCGTCAGCAACCCGCCTTATATCGCCGCGGGTGATCCGCACCTGGCAGAGGGCGACCTGCGCTTCGAGCCGATCGACGCACTGACCGACCATGAAGACGGCCTTGCAGACCTGGGCGCCATCGTCGGCGGCGCCGGCGCGCGGCTACTGCCCGGCGGCTGGCTGCTGATGGAGCATGGCTTCGACCAGGCGCAGGCGACGCGCACGCTGCTGGAGGCGGCCGGCTTTACCGAAGTCTTCACCGCACGCGACCTGGCAGGCCAGGAACGCTGCAGCGGTGGACGCTGGCCCGGGGCGCCAGCCTGAAGCGGCGCGGCGATTCCGGTAAAATCGCCGACAACACAGATCTGCGCCGTGCGGCTGGCCGCACGGTATCCCATTCTCCCCCGGCGGCGCCCATGAACCGGCATCGCCCAACCGCAAAGCAAACCATGAGCGACGTGCAGCAAAAGATTGACCAGATCGTCAAGGGCAACCCGGTGGTCCTGTTCATGAAGGGCACCGCGCAGTTCCCGATGTGCGGCTTCTCGGGCCGCGCCATCCAGATCCTGAAGGCCTGCGGCGTCGACGCGCCGACCACGGTCAACGTGCTCGAAGACGAAGGCATCCGCCAGGGCATCAAGGAATACGCCAACTGGCCCACCATCCCGCAGCTCTACGTGAACGGCGAGTTCATCGGCGGCTCGGACATCATGATGGAGATGTACCAGAACGGCGAACTGCAGACCCTGCTGAAGGGCTGAACCCCGCCATGCCTGTGACCGGCGGCGGGGGTACCGTTACACCGCAACGGGGTACCGTTACACCGCAACGGCTGATCGTCGCCATCACGGGCGCCACCGGCGCCATCTACGGCGTGCGCCTGCTGCAGGTGCTGCGCGCGGCGCCGTCGGTGGAAACGCATCTGCTGATTTCGCCGGCCGGCGTGATGAACCTGCAGCACGAGCTGGAGATCAGCCGTGCCGAGGTGGAGGCGCTCGCCAGCGTCGTGCACAACGTGCGCGATATCGGCGCCACCATTGCCAGCGGCTCGTTCCGCGCGCACGCGATGGTGGTCGCGCCCTGCTCGATGCGCACGCTGGCGGCCATCGCGCATGGCCTGTCCGACAACCTGATCACGCGCGCAGCCGACGTCACGCTCAAGGAGCGGCGCAAGCTGGTGCTGATGGTCAGGGAAACACCGCTGAACCTCGCGCATCTGCGCAATATGACGGCGGTGACGGAAATGGGCGGGATCGTATTCCCGCCGGTGCCGGGCTTCTACCAGAAGCCGCAGAGCATAGCCGAGCTGGTCGACCATACGGTCGGCCGCGTGCTGGACCTGGTCGATCTGCATGAAATCGGCCAGACGCTCACGCCCAGCTGGGGCGGGCTGAACCCACTCAGCCCGCGGCCCAATGACGCGGCAGGCGGCAACTGAACGCTGCTGCCGGGCTCCCTGCCGTTGCTTCAATCCACGCTACGCTGCGGCATCCTCCTGCAACATCCGGCCAACCGCCGGCATCTCGAACGCTGCCAGGCGATTACCAGCGCCGATAGCCACGGCCATAGTAGCCATAGCCGCCGTAGTAGTACGGCCTGGGCGCGACGACCACTGGCGCGGGGGCGACATACACGGGCGCAGGGCCTACCGCAGGGCCCGCGGGGGTGGGATAGACGGCGCAGCCGCCCAGCAGGGTGACCGACGCCGCCGCAGCGGCCAGTCCAATCGTCAGCATTCTCATGGTTTTTTCCTTGGGGACCTTGAGGGTCGGAACGGGCATGTCCCTGCCCTGCTGACGTTATACGGGCTCGCGGCGTAATACGGCGTCAAGCGCATGTAAGGCTTGTTACCGTTCCCTACTGAGCGGGCGCGTCACGCCTCAGATCTCGAAGCGGATCCCCTGGGCCAATGGCAACGAATCGCCATAGTTGATCGTGTTGGTCGCCCGGCGCATATACCCCTTCCACGCATCCGAACCGGACTCCCGGCCGCCACCGGTAGCCTTCTCGCCGCCAAAGGCACCCCCGATCTCCGCGCCGCTGGTGCCGATATTGACGTTGGCGATGCCGCAGTCGCTGCCGGCCGATGACAGGAAGCGCTCGGCCTCGCGCAGCGATTCGGTGAAGATGCACGACGATAGCCCGTGCGCGGCGGCATTATTCAGCGCGATGGCCTCATCGAAGCTGGTGTACGGCATCAGGTACAGGATCGGCGCGAAGGTTTCGGTCAGCATGGTGTCGTGCTGCGCGTCGGTCATCACCAGCGCGGGGCGCACGTACCAGGCATGCGGAAAGCGGTCGGCCAGCAGCCGTTCGCCGCCGGTGACGATATTGCCCATGGCGCGGCATGCGGCCAGCGCATTGGCCATGGCCTCGCCGGCGGCGTTGTCGATCAGCGGGCCGACCAGCGTGCCGTCTTCCAGCGGGTCGCCCACCGGCAACCGGTCGAACACGGTGATCAGCCGGCTCGCCATGGTGTCCATCAGGTCGGCATGGATAAAGCAGCGGCGCAGCGTGGTGCAGCGCTGCCCGGCGGTGCCGGCCGCCGCGAAGGTGATCGCGCGCACGGCCAGTTCGATGTCGGCGGAGGGCGCGACGATGGCGGCATTGTTGCCACCGAGTTCCAGGATGCTGCGCTTGAAGTGCCCGGCGCAGGCGATGCCGACGTCGCGGCCCATGCGGGTCGAGCCGGTGGCGCTGACCAGCCGCACCGCCGGGTGCGACACCAGGTGGTTGCCCAGCATCCGTCCTCCGGCCAGCACCACCGAGATGCCGGTATGCTGCGGCGCCGCCGCGGCCAGCACGCGCTCCAGCAGCCCTTGCGCGGCCAGCGCGCTCAGCGTGGCCTTTTCCGAAGGCTTCCACACCACGCCGTTGCCGCATACCAGCGCCAGCGCCGCATTCCACGCCCACACCGCCACCGGGAAGTTGAAGGCCGAGATCACGCCGCACAGCCCGTACGGGTGCCAGGTCTCGCGCATCGCGTGCTGGGGGCGCTCCGAGGCGATGGTCAACCCGTGCAACTGGCGCGACAGCCCGACGGCGAAGTCGCAGATATCGATCATCTCCTGCACCTCGCCCATCCCCTCCTGCAGGATCTTGCCGGTCTCCAGCGACACAATGCGGCCCAGCGCCGGCTTGTGCTCGCGCAACACCTCGCCGAAACGCCGCACGATCTCGCCGCGCGCGGGCGCGGGCAGCAGCGCCCAGGTCGTCTGCGCCGCGTGCGCGCGCGCGATCAGCGCGTCGGCCTGCGCCGGCGTGCAGGCGGGCACATGGCCGATGGCCTCGCCATCCACCGGCGAGCGTACCGTCACGGTGCCGGCCGGCGTGCCGTCATGCCATGGCCGTGGCAGGCCCATCGAATCCCAGCAGGCAGCGAACTGTTGCGCTTTCATACGAGAGTCTCCTGGAGCGGGTGCTGCGTGTAGTGGCGGCCGAAGCGGTTGGCGAGGAAGGCGTCGAGCGGCATCTGCTCCTGCCGCACAAAGCCCGCCTGCGGCAGCGCGCCGGTGGCCACCTGGTCGAGCGCGGTGCAGATGCCCGCGGCGGTGGTGAGCTGGATCGCGTTGACATGGCCACCCTTGCCATCCACCCCGCCGATGCGGGCCGAGAACGAAGCCTGTGTCAGCGGCCCGCGCCCGCGTTCGCCGCCGGCCGGGTAGCCGGTGGCGGTGGCGAACACGATCACCACGTCCTGATCGGTGACCGGTATGGCGCGATCAAAGATATCGCGCAGCCATTCGCGGCGTTCGCGCAGTCGGAGGTCATTGAGCAGCAGCTTCATCAGCGCGCAGTGGCCGGGATAGCGGATGGACTTGTAGTCGACATGGCGCGCGCGCCCGGCCAGTGTCTCGGGCAGCGTGCCGAGGCCGCCTGATGTATTAAAGGCTTCGTATTCGATACCGTCCAGCGCGAAGCTTTCCAGCCCTTCCAGCGCGGTCAGCTCGACGCGGCGGCCGTCAACAATGGCCTCGCACGGGTTGCAGTACTCGTTGATCAGTCCCTCGGTGCTCCACGTCAGGTTGTACTTGAGCGCGTTGCTGGGATAGCGCGGCAGCGCGCCCACGCGCATCTGCAGATCCAGCAGTTCGCCGCCACCGCGCAGAAAACGCTGCGCCAGGTCGTGCCCGACCACGCCGATAAAGCCCGGCGCCAGCCCGCATTGCGGCATCAACACCGAACGCGCACCCTGCGCCAGCGCGCGGATGGCCTGGGTGGCGGCCACGTCCTCGGTCAGGTCGAAGTAATGCACGCCCAGGCGCGCCGCCACCGAGGCCACGCTGAGTGCGGCATGGAACGGCAGCGCGTTAAGCACGGCGTCGGCGCCGGCCAGCAGCGCGGCGCACGTGCCCGGTTCGGTGGGGTCGCCGGCACGTGCCAGCACGCCGGGCGGCAGGCCGTCGAGGCGGCGTGCGTCATGGTCGACCACGCTGACGCGGTAGTCGCCACTGTCGTGCAGCATCGCCGCAATGGTGCGGCCGATCTTGCCGGCGCCCAGCACCGTCACGTGCAGCGGGCGGGTTGCCTTGGGCAGGTCGCGCGGGGCCTGACGGCCCAGGTTCGAGGCTTGCATGGTGTCTCCGTCCACAAGAAAGGTTGTCCCGTTGACTGGAGTATGGATAGGGCGCAAGTCGGAATGAAGGACCAAGAATAACGAAAACCCTCCATAATCGAACGCAACGACGACGCTTATCGCCGGAATGACGAAATGACCGATCTCGACACCACCGACCGCCACCTGCTGTCGCTGCTGCAGGCCAATGCGCGCGAAAGCGCCGCCAACCTCGCCCGGCGCCTGGGTATCGCCCGCACCACCGTGGTCGCGCGCATCGCCCGACTGGAGCGCAGCGGCGTGATCGCCGGCTACGGCGTGCGGCTGGGGCAGAAGATGGAAGACAACGCGATCCTGGCCTATTGCGGGCTGTCGGTGCAGCCCAAGGCGGCGCCGGCGATCCTGCGCGCGCTGCAGCGGCTGCCCGAGATCGAGGAAGTCAATTCGGTCAGCGGCCCGGTGGACTACCTGGTGGCAATCCGCTGCGACACGCACGACCGGCTCGACCGGCTGCTGGACGAGATCGGCATGCTTGACGGCGTCAACCACACCACCACGTCGATCGTGCTGGCGCGCAAGCTCGACCGCCGGCGCGCTGCCCGCTGACGGGGTATCCTGCCAGACCCGATCAAGCCATTGCGGAGAAGCACAATATGAACAATCCGATCCGTGTCGCCGTCGGCGGCGTGACCGGCTGGGCCGGCGGCGAGCTGGCGCGCGGCGTGGCGCACGCCCCCGACATGATGCTGGTGGCGGGCCTGTCGCGCGGCGCCGCCGGGCAGGCGCTGGCGCAGCTGACCGGCCATGCCGATACCCCGGGCGTGGCTGCCGCCAGCATCGAGACGCTGGGCGAAACGCCCTATGACGTCTATGTCGAATACACCAAACCCGCCATCGCCAAGCACAACATCCTGCAGGCGCTGGCGCACGGCGCGCATGTGGTGGTGGGTACCTCGGGCCTGACCGACGAGGACTATGCCGAGATCGACGCGGCCGCGCGCCAGGCCGACCGCGGCGTGCTCGCATGCGGCAATTTCGCCATCACGGTGGTGTTGCTGCAGAAGTTTGCCGAGATGGCGGCGCGCCACCTTGAGCACTGGGAGATCATCGACTACGCCAAGGCCGGCAAGGTCGACGTGCCGTCCGGCACGGTGCGCGAGCTGGCCTACCGGCTCGGCCAGGTCAAGACCGCCGCGCAGGTGGTGCCGGTGGACCAGGTCAACGGCCCGAAAGAAACCCGCGGCGCCACCATGTCGGGCACGCAGGTCCATGCGGTGCGACTGCCGGGCTACCAGCTCGGGGTGGAGGTGATCTTCGGCGCCGAGGGCCAGCGCCTGCACCTGAAGCACGAGGCCGGCGATGGCTCAACGCCCTATGTCGCCGGCGCGCTGCTGGCGATCCGCAAGGTTCACACCGTGCGCGGCGTGGTGCGGGGGCTGGACAAGGTGATGGAGGGGCTGTGAGGACTGAGCGGCCCGAGCGCGTCGCCCCCGCGCACGCGGCGACGACGCGGTTGCTTGCGCGATCCCGTGTTACCAGCTACCCGGATTGACCGGCTTGGGCGCCGGCTTGGCAGCGGCCTGGTCGGCTGACTTCTCGGCTGACTTCTCGGCTGACTTCGCGGCCGCCTTGTCCGCCGACTTGCCGCCCTTCGCCGCGGGCGCCGAGGCCGGCTTCGGGTTGAGCTGCTGGTCGATCTCGGCGTCCTTGTTGGCCATCAGCATGCGCGCCTGCGGCAGCAGCATCTCGATGGTGCCGGTGGTGGGATCTTCCGGCATCGCGTACAGCTCCACCGTCAACGGCCTCTGCATCCAGCCGGCGTGCAGCGTCTTGACGGTCTTGCCGCCCTTGCCGGGCATATCGACCTGTTCCTGCCGGAACGGCTTGCCGTACAGCGCGCTGACGCTGTCGGCGGCGGCCTGCTGCGAATTGGCGCCGGCGGTCGGCACGATCAGGCCGACCAGCGCATTGCGGTCAACAAAGGCCACCACGTAGGAACCATCCATAAAGGCCGGGCGCTTGTCGCGCGGCACGCCCACCTGGCGCATCAGGCCATCGCCCTTCAGTTCGACACAGAAACCGGTCACGTCGCGGCCGTCGGGTGAGCGCTTGTCGGCGCAGTCAGGCAGGGCCGGCAGCGGGTTGCCGATTTCCAGCATGCCGAGGAGCGGCGCCAGGGCGCTGTTGTTCGACGGGGCCGAGGAGGGAGATGCAGGCTTGGCGGCGGCGGGGGCGGAGGCAGGTGCGGCGATGGCGCAAGTCGCGGCGCCAAGCAGGCCGGCGAGCGCCAGCCCGGCAACGGGAAATTTCAAATCGGACTCCTGGATGAACCGGGAAAAAACAAACCCCAGGGAAAGGGCACCGGGGTTGGAGCACGCCCCGGCCGGGATGTTCCGTGCAGTGAGTGACGATGTCGTCACTGACGGCCGGCTGTTATGGGGCGACCGTCAGCTTAACCGATCGTCTCGGCGGTTTCGGCACTTGCCGCTGCGCGTCGTTGTGGGTGGTGTTGGTCTGGACGCGCCTGCCCGCTCCCCCGGCCCCTCTCCCGCGGGCGGGAGAGGGGTGGGGAGAGGGCCGCAGCCTCAACGAAGTAACGCGCTCGGTATTCCCCCGCCCTCGCCCAGCGCCCCACACTCAATCCAGCGTAATGTTGTTAGCCCGAATCACCTTCCCCCAATGCTCCCGATCCGCCTCGATATACCGGTCGATCTCCGCCTGCGAGCGCGGCTGCAGCACTACCAGCCCCAGCGCATTGAAAGTCGAACGGAACTGCGGATCCTTCAGCACGTGCGCGGCCGCGGCCTGCAGTTTGGCCACCGCATCGGCCGGCGTCTGTGCCGGCACCGCCAGCCCGAACCAGGTCGACGCCTGGAAGTTGGGATAGCCGCTCTCCGCCACCGTCGGCACATTGGGCAGCACATCCAGCCGCGTGCGGCCGGTGACCGCCAGCGCCTTGAGCTTGCCCGCCTTGATATGCGGCAGCGAGGTGCTGACCACATCGACCATCAGCTGCACATCGTTGGCCAGCAGCGCCGCCAGCGCCGGCGCGCTGCCGTTGTACGGCACGTGCGTGACGCTGATGCCCAGTTCGGTCTTGAGCATCTCCGTCGCAAGCTGCAGCGCATTGCCCAGCCCCACCGACGCATAGTTGAGCTTGCCGCCGGCAGACTTGGCATACGACGCGAACTCGCGGATATTGCTGGCCGGCACCTGCGCGTTGGTCACCACCACCAGCGGCACCTCGGCGCCAAGGGTGAAGATCTTGAAATCCTTGGGCGGATCGTAGGTGATTTTCTTGTACAGCATCGGGTTCAGCACCATGCTGCCGTTGGTCGCCAGCACCATGGTGTAGCCGTCGGCAGGCGCGCGCGCCACGCTGTTGGTGCCGATCATGGTGGCCGCGCCCGGGCGGTTTTCCACCACCACGGTCTGGCCGAGCTGCCGCGACATGCCTTCGGCCAGCGCGCGCCCGAACTGGTCGGTCGAACCGCCCGGCGTGTACGGCACCACCAGCTTGAGCGGCCGGTCGGGGTAAGCGGCCTGCGCCGCCCCGCCCCAGAAAGCCAGCGCACACCCCGCGCCGGCGGCCATCGCGGCGAGCCAGGCGCGCCGTCCGCTTTGTTTGCTGTGCATCGCGTCTCCTGTCGATATCTTTGTCGTTGTGCTTGTCACGCTGCCCGCCGCACCGCGGGTTCACACGCGGCGCTGGCGGCCTTCCCAGTATCGGTCACGCAGCCGGCGCTTGGCGAGCTTGCCGGTCTCGTCGCGCGGTAGCTGCGCCTCGATCACGATGCTGCGCGGCACCTTGAAGCCCGAGAGCCGCTGGCGCAGCCAGTCGATCACCTCGGCCTCGCGGATCTCCACGCCGGGCATCGGCTGCACCATGCCGAGCAGGCGCTCGCCGTACTCGTCGTCGGGAATGCCGAACACCACGCAGTCGGCCACGCCGGGATAGCGCACCAGCTCGTGTTCGATCTCGGCCGGGTAGATGTTGACGCCGCCGGAGATCACCATATCGGAGGCGCGGTCGCAGATAAACAGGTAGCCGTCGGCATCGACATAGCCCATGTCGCCAAGGGTCACCAGCCCGCCGCGATCGATCGCGGCGCGGGCGGCGTCGTTGTTGCGGTAGGTGAAGTCGGGATAGGCGGGCTGGCGCACATAGACCAGGCCGACCTCGCCCGGCGCGCACTGGCGGCCGTTCTCGTCGAGGATGCGAAGCTGCGCGGCATCGACCGGCTTGCCGGCGGTGCCGGGGCGCGCGGCGGCGTCGGCCGGGGTGGCCACGGTGATCATGCCCGCCTCGCTGGAGGCGTAGGTTTCGTGGATGATCGGGCCAAACCAGTCCAGCATGGCACGCTTGACGTCGGGCGCGCACGGCGAGCCGGTGGAGGCGACGAAGCGCAGCGACGACAGATCGTATTTTGCGCGCAGCTCGGGCGCCAGCTTGAGCAGGCGCACATACATGATCGGCACCAGGTAGATCACGTCGATGCGGTGCTGTTCCACCAGCGCCAGCACCTGCTCGGGATCGAAGCGCGGCGTGATCACCAGCCGCTCGGCCATCTGCAGCGCGTTCTGGATAAACACCCCGGGCGCGCTGTGGTACAGCGGCGCCGACATCAGCGCCCGGCAGCCGGGCACGATGCCGATGCTCTGCCGCACCACCGAACGCATGCGCGCGAGCTGGTCTTCGAGCTGGTCCAGCGGCACCGCGCCGCGCACCACGCCCTTGGGCCGGCCGGTGGTGCCGGAGGTATAGGCCATATGGCCGCGCGGGGCCACGCGCGGGCCGTCGTACGCGGGCTGTCGCGCGAGCCAGCTTTCGTATTCGATGGCGCCCGCGGCGCTGCCGCCAACGGACAGCACCGTCATGCCGGCCGGCACCGCGTCGCGCACGGCATCGAGCAGGTCGGCCTGCACCAGCAGCACTTTCGCGCCGCTGTCGGTCAGCAGAAAGCGCACTTCCTCGGCAGTGAAATGCCAGTTGATCGGGCAGTAGTAGCAGCCGGCGGTGCGGCAGGCGTGAACCACGTCGGCATAGGCCGGGTCGTTGCGCAGCAGCACCGCAACCACGTCGCCCTCCTGCACACCGAGGGTGCGCAGGCCGCCGGCCAGTCGGGCGCCGCGCGCCAGCAGCTCGTCGCCGGTGCGATGCAGGTCTTCAAACCAGAGGTCCGTGGCCATCCCTTGTCTCCTGTTTTGCTGTGCGTTGTGCCGGGGCATTCGCGCCTCCGCGCACGGCGGGGCAGCTAGCCACTGTATCGGCGCTTACCTGGATCGACAATCACGCGCAACGGAATCACAATGTTGCGCCATAGGTGACAATTCTTCAGGCAATCCCGGATGGACCTCAACCTGATCCAGGCCTTTGTCGACATCGTCGATGCCGGCAACCTGGCCGAGGCGGGCCGGCGGCGCGGCGTCACGCGCTCGCAGGTAAGCCGCCAGTTGCGCGAGCTGGAGCACCAGTCCGGCGCCCAGTTGCTGCGCCGGACCACGCGCCGGCTGGAGCTGACCGAACCCGGCCATGCGCTGTACCAGCACGGCGTGCGCATCCTGCAGGAGGTGGCGTCGGCGCAGGCCGAGATCGACAGCCTGGGCAAGACGCTGCGCGGCCATGTGCGCGTCAGCGTGCCGACGGGGCTGGGCGATGCCTATCTCGCGCCGCTGCTGCTGCGGTTCGCGCGGATGCACCCCGGCATTACGCTGCGCGTGTTCTTTGCCAACCGGGTCAACGACCTGATCGCCGCGGAAATCGACGTGGCGCTGAAGGTGACATCGGCACCGCCGCTGGACCATGTGGCGCGTGAAATCTGCGACATCCGCTGGCAACTGTATGCATCGCCCGAGTATCTTGCTCACATCCCGCCGGTACGCGTACCGCCGGACCTCGCCGGCTGCCAGTTCCTGTGCCCGCCCTACCCGCCGCGGCAGTTCGCGCTGTCGCTGTACCGCGACGGCCAGCGCGTCGACGTGGCGCTGACGCCTACGCTGCAGTCCGAAAACTTCCTGTTCCTGGCCCGGGCCGTGCGCGAGGGCCACGGCATCGGCCTGTTGCCGGTCTACATCGGTTGGGAGGAAGTCCGCGCCGGCCGGCTGGTGCCGGTATTGCCCGACTGGCGCCTGGAAGGGCTGGGCAACCGGCTCTTTATCATCACCACGCCCAACCTGCATCCGTCGATGGCGTCGCGCGCGCTGATCGAATTCATGCGCGAACAGCTCGGCAAGATAGAGGTGTTCCGGGACACCGCGGCCTGAGCGCCTGCGCCGGCACACCGGTCGGTGACCGCACAGCATTTCACGGCGTCCGCAGCACGCTTTCATTTTGCAAGCTATGATCCAGCAAACTTGCAAATTGAAAGCAAGCCGACGTCACCAAGGCGAAGACCATGCCCCCTACCGATTTCACCGCGATGCCCTGCCCCGTCGCCCGCTCCATGGCGGTACTGGGCGAACGCTGGGCCATCCTCGTGTTGCGCGAGGCCTTCTACGGCAGCACCCGCTTCGACGAGTTTGAAAGCAACCTCGGCATCGCCCCCAATATCCTCAGTGCGCGCCTGAAGACGCTGGTCGCGCACGGGCTGCTGGTGCGCGTTACGCCAGACGGCGGCGGCCGCCACGTCTACCAGCTCACCGACAAGGGCCGCGACTTCTTCCCCGCCTATGTCGCGCTGAAGGCCTGGGCCGACCGCTGGATGAGCGATGAAAAAGGCCCGCTGACGCTGCTGAAGGACCGCCGCACCGGCAAGGAAATCGCCCAGCCGTCGCTGGCCCGCGCGGATGGCACTGAAATTACGCTGGACGACCTGCGCGTGGCACCCGGCCCCGGCGCCGGCCGCTTCCTGCGGCAGCGTTTTGGCGATGCCGGAACCGCCGGCGCGCACGGGGAGGACAGCCATGGCTGATACCCGCGTATTGCCGGCGGGTGCGGTGCCGCCAGACGCGGTGCCGGCCACCGAACTCGCGCGCCGCATCGGCAAACTGGCCGGCCCGACCGCGCTGATCGCGGTGCTGCAGGCAGTGGCGCAACTGATCGAGACGTGGCTGGCCGCGCGCCAGGGCACGGCGGCGCTGGCGGGCTGGGCGGTGGTGCTGCCGTTTGCGCTGCTGCTGCAACAGATGTCGACCGGGGCGATGGGTGGCGGCGTGGTCGCGGCGATCGCCCGGGCGCTCGGCGCCAACAAGCGCGAGGAAGCGTCGTCGCTGGTGATGCATGCGCTGCTGATCGCGGTGATCGCCGGGCTGGCGTTCGCCGTGGCGCTGGCCGCCTTTCCGCGCGGCTTGCTGGGCGCGGTGGGCGGCGACACCGCGGCCGAGGCTGCCGCCACCTACGCGGTCTGGCTGTTCGGCGCCGGCGCCATACCGGCGTGGCTGGCCAACACGCTGGCTTCGGTGCTGCGCGGCGGCGGCCGCCATGCGCTGGCCGCGCGCGTGCTGGTGTTGATGTGGGTAGCCTTCCCGCCACTGGCGTGGCTGCTGGCAGAGCCCGCCGGCATGGGCCTGGCCGGCATCGGCGCGGCGCTGGCGGGGGTGTCCTGGGCGGCGGCGCTGGCGATGGCGGTCGTGGTCGCGCGCGGCGGCGCGGGCTTCGTGCCGGTGCTGCGGGTGCGCCCGTCGTGGGCGCTGTTCGCGCGCATTCTGTCGGTGGGGCTGGTGGCTTGCGCGCTGGCGGCGGTGGGCAACCTGACCACCATCCTGGTGACCGCGCAATTGCGCCATCACGGCACCGCGGCGGTGGCGGCCTACGGCATCTCGGCGCGGCTGGAATTCCTGATGATCCCGCTGGCATTTGGCGTGGGTTCGGCGCTGACGGCGCTGGTCGGCCGCGCGGTAGGCGCGGGCGACTGGCACACCGCGCGGCGCACGGCGTGGGTAGGGGCGTTGCTGGCGCTGGCGATCGCCGGCACGGCGGGCGCCGCGGTGGGGCTGGCGCCGGTGCGCTTTGCCGGCTGGTTCACCACCGATGCGGAAGTGGCCGCCATCGCCGCGCGCGCGCTGTCATGGGTGGGGCCGGCGTTTGGCGGCTTCGGGCTGGGGATGGCGTTGTATTTTGCGTCGATGGGGGCTGGGCGGATGCGCTGGCCGGTGGTTGCGGGGTTGTGCCGGAT
>NZ_JBEFLI010000009.1:0-133059 GCF_040578825.1 Cupriavidus necator
ATTCGTAGATGCCCTCCATGCTCATATGGCGGTCGGGGTAGGCCGCGGCGCCAACGATTTCGGAGAGGAACTGCTCGGAAGCGGCGTCGCCGTGCAGCACGCAGTTTTCGCCGCCTTCCTCGTAGTTCAGGACAAACTGCACGGCGATGCGCGCGCCGCCCGGCCATTGGGCGTGCGGCGGCGTGGCGCCGTAACCGATCAGGTCGCGTGGATAGCGGGACTGGAGCATGTTGGCTGGATCGAATGGGGATCGGGATTGCATAGGGTTCAGTTCAGCGCATACGGCGCCAGCATGCCGGCATAGGCCTTGGGCAGCGGCCGCGCCCAGTCGCCGCGCTTGCTGGTGGCGAGCCGCACGGAGACCAGGGACTCCGCCATCTTGACCGCGCACACCACGCCGTCGATCACCGGCGCGCCGATGGCATCGGCGATCTCGTCGCACAGGTCGGTCATGCCGGCGCAGCCCAGCACGATGCATTCGCTGCGGTCTTCCACCAGCGCGCGGCGGCAGGCCTCGGTGATGATGCGGCGCGCGTCGGAGCCGGGGCGCTCCAGTTCCAGCACCGGCAGGTCGCAGGCGCGCACGTTCTTGCAGAAGCGCTCCATGCCGTAGCGCTCGGCCAGGTGCCAGGCGATATTGCAGGTGCGCGCCAGCGTGGTCACCACGCTGAAGCTGCTGCCCACCATGCTGGCCATATGCATGGCCGCCTCGGCGATGCCGATCACCGGGCCGCGCGCCACCTCGCGCGCCGCGTACAGCCCCGGATCGCCGAAGCAGGCGATCACGTAGCCGTCCACGCCTTGCTGTTCGCCGGCGCGGATCTCGTCGAGGATGCCGGGCACCGACAGCGCTTCGTCATAGTGGCTCTCGATCGAGGCCGGGCCCATGCGCGGGCTGACCGCGCTGATGCGCGTGCCGGGCGCCGCCACGGCGACGGCGCACTGGCCGATCTTGTCGGTCATGCTCTGGGTGGTATTGGGATTGATGATCTTCAGCTTCATGGATGCGGCTCGGCTATAGACGGGCAAAAAAGGGGGCGGTCGGGATCAGGCCTGGCTGGCGGCGCGGCCGCCGAAGTGGGCCTTCATCATGCGCGGCGCAAGCTGCCGGTACAGGACCAGCGCAATGCCCATGCCGATAAACCAGCTGTAGTTGGCGGCCTGTTGCCACGCGGGCACCACCACGCACAGGATCGGGATGATCGCCGCCGGGATCATGGTGGCCACCGCCGCGGGGTTGAAGCCCTTGCTGTACCAGTAGCGGCCGCGCGGGCTCAGCGTGTACAGGTCATCGACGTCGACATGCTGGCGGCGCACCAGGTAGTAGTCGGCGATCAGGATGCCGAACAGCGGGCCGATAAAGGCGCCCAGCACATCCAGCGTGTAGTGGATCACGGCGGGGTTGTTGTACAGGTTCCACGGCGTGATGAAGATCGATGCCACCGCGGCGATCATGCCGCCGGTACGCCAGCTGATGTGCTTGGGTGCCACGTTGGAGAAGTCGAACGCCGGCGAGACGAAGTTGGCAACGATATTGATGCCGATGGTCGCGGTCATGAAGGTGAATGCGCCCAGCAGCATGGCGAAGGTGCTGTCGATATGGCTGACGGTTTCGACGGGATCGGTGATCAGCTTGCCGAACACCGGCAGCGTGGCCGAGGTGGTGATCACGGTCAGCAGCGAGAAGCCCAGGAAGTTGACCGGCAGGCCCCAGAAATTGCCGCGCTTGACCGAGTTGAAGTCCTTGGCATAGCGCGAGAAGTCGCCGAAGTTCAGCATCGGGCCGGAGAAGTACGACACCACCAGCGCGATTGCGCTCAGCATCACCGGTACCGCTTCCCAGCCGGTGTACTTGACGAAGCTCAGCGTGAAGCTGACGTTCTCCCAGCCCGCCTTGGCAACCAGCCAGATCGCCAGCGCGATCATCACCACGTACACCGCGGGACCGGCCCAGTCGATGAACTTGCGGATGGTCTCCATGCCGGTCCAGAACACCAGCGCCTGCAGCACCCACAGCACCATGAATGCGGCCCAGCCCAACGTGGACAGGCCGGCGAAGCCATGCAGCTTGACGTCCGCATACGGCGCCAGCGCGGGGAAGAAGTGCAGCGCCAGCACCAGGAAGGCGCTGGAAGCCAGGTAGGTCTGGATGCCGTACCAGGCCACCGCGATCAAGCCGCGGATCACCGCCGGGATATTGGCGCCGAGCACGCCGAACGACGCGCGGCAGATCACCGGATAAGGCGTGCCGGTCACCTGGCTCGGCTTGGCCACCAGGTTGCAGAAGTACTGGACGATCAGGATGCCGACCAGCAGCGCGATCAGCACCTGCCAGCTCGTCAGCCCCAGCGCGAACAGGCTGCCGGCGGTGATATAGCCGCCCACGCTGTGCACATCGGACATCCAGAAGGCAAAGATGTTGTATGTGCCCCAGGTCTGCTTGCGCAGCGGAGCCAGGTCTTCGTTGGTGAGGCGGTCGTCATAGCCCGGTTTGATCAGGGCATTGCCGTGGCTGGCATGCCCGGCCTGCACGTCTGGCGCGTCGGTGGGTGTGGCGGTCGATTGCAGCATCTGAGTCTCCTGGCAGATGGTTGTCTTGACGGATAGGCGACTTGCGGCCTGCTGGCTCTTTTCGTGCGCCGGGGTGGGTTTGTTGTGCTGTCTACCAAATTGTCTACAAAATCGTATTGATGTGTAGACAGTGTTGTAGATCACTGAATTGTGATTGTCAACATTCGTTTTCCCGAATGAGGGGTGATGGGAGAAGCGCTTGCCGGCAACGCGGCAGGGGAGGGATGGGCGTGGGGAAATACAAAAAACCCCGCTATGGAGAGCGGGGTTCAGGTGGCTGACAAAGTTTGCGTCTGTCGGAGCTGTAGCGCAGCGTTAGTGCACCAGGGCGTTGAACGCAAGCCACCGCCCGTGGTGATCGCTCCCCTCTCCCGCGTGCGGGAGAGGGGTGGGGGTGAGGGCCGGAGCATCAACGAAGTCCAGCCCGTCGGTATGCCAGCGCCTGCCTCACCCTGGAAAACAAACCGGCAGCACGCCAGCTTTGATCAGTACGCGATCTTCGCCGTCAGGCTGATGCTGCGCGGATCGGCAGGCTGGATGTAGTTCTCGTACTGGAAGCCCCAGTAGCGCTTGTTGGTCACGTTGTTCAGCGCGGCGCGCAGCGTCAGGTCCTTGCCGGCGACGCGGGTGTTGTAGGTCGCGCCAAGATTGAACACCGTATAGCCGCCCGCCTCTAGCGTATTGCTCGCGTTCAGCTTGGTGTTGCCGGTGTACTTGCCGTCAATGCCGAGACGCAGCCCGGCTACGAACGGCACGCGGTAGCTGATGCGGCCCGCCAGCACCAGATCGGGCGCACCCGCGACACGGTTGTCCTGGTTGGGATTGCCCTTGTCGTAGTAAGAGTCCAGGTACATTGCGCTGCCGCCGAACTCCCATTGCGATCCCAGCCGGTACACGCCGGCCAGCTCCACGCCCTGGTAGATCGAGGTGCCATTCTGTTGCCGGGTCGGCACGCCGCCGCTGATGCTGTCGTACTCGGCCCCGCGCTCGATGCGGAAGGCGGCCGCGGTGGCGCTCCAGCTCGCCCGATCGGCCTTGACGCCGATCTCATACTGCTTGCTGCGGATCGGACTGAGCAGTTGGCGCGCGTTGGTATAGCCGTCCGGCACGATCGAGCCGGGTTCAAGCGCTTCCACGTAGCTCGCGTACACCGTGGCGGCCGGCACCGGCCTGAACATCAGCGCCAGCGTCGGCGTGACCACGCCGCTCTTCTTGTAGCTCGACGTCACCGGCACGTAGCCGTTCTGTTCGAAGTTGGTCACGCGCAGGCCGGCCAGTACCGACCAGCGCTCGGTGAGCTGCACGGTGTCGCTGGCAAACACCGACTTCTGCGTGATGTCGCTGTTGCGCACCTTGTTGAACGCGGTCGAGCTGAAGTACGTGTTGGTATTGGGCACGAAGATATTGCCCGTGCCGATCACCCCGCCAAAGCCGTTGTCGTCATAGCGGTCGATCTGCTTCTGCCACGACAGGCCGGCCACGAGCTGGTGCCCGAACGGGCCGGTGCGGAACTTGCCTTCCAGCATGGCCTGCCATTGGCCGACCTGCTGGTTCTGCGCGGTGTCGAAGCGCATGTCGCTGTAGTCGCCGGCGGCGTTCAGCAGGTTGTAGGTACTCTCGTTGCGGCTGCGGTTGACCTTGGTGAAGCTGTAGTTGGTGCTGACCGCCCAGTCCGGATTCACCTGGTAGCGCAGACCCGTGGTGTAGAGCTGCAGGTTGGTGTTCAGGTGCTGGTCGGCGCCGGCGAAATTGCGGATACGCCCGGACACCGCGCCCGGCAGCGTCGTATCGGTGTAGCTCCACAGGCTGAACGACGGCATCTGGCCGGTCGAGCGGCGGTCCTGGTAGATCGAATCGAAGGTCCAGGTGAGGTCCTTGGTCAGCCGTGCGTCGAGGCCCAGCGATACCGTATCGCGCTTGATGTTGCGCGCGTTGTACGGCGTGCCTTCCTCGTGCGTGACGTTCAGGCGGTAGCCGAACATGTTGTTCGGGCCGGCGCGGCCGCCCAGGTCGACGTGCTCGCTCCAGACGCTGGCGGCGCGATAGCCCAGTTCGAACGACGCGGTGAAGGTGTCGGTCGGCTTCTTGGTGACGTAGTTGACGATGCCGCCGGGCGTGGCAAAGCCGTACATAAAGCCTGGCAGGCCCTTGAGCAGCTCCACCTGCTCCATATGCTCGTACGGCAGCGTCATGCCGTAGGCAACGAACGGCAGGCCGTTGATCTTGAAGCCGTTCTGCCAGTCGATCTGCAGGCCGCGCACGCTCAGGTAGCTCGACCAGCTGTTGTAGCCGTTGCTGTTATCGCTGACCGAGGCGTCCATCGCGAACACGTCGCCCAGTTTGCTGACCTGGCGGTCGGCCAGGTCTTCGCCGGTGACGATGGAGGTGGAGTAGGGCGTATCGAGCTGCGAGCGCGATCCCAGCGCGCCGGTGCTGGCCTTTTTCTCAAGCTGCAAGCCGGAATCGTCGACCGCCGAGGCGCTGACGGTCACCGCCGGCAGCGACTGCGCGTCGGCCGCAGGAGCTTGCTGTGCCAGCGCGGCGGTTGCCGGGAAGCCAGTCAGCACGGCCAGTTGCGCCAGTACGGCGAAAAGGCGGGGTTTGGGTGCGCGAAGGTGCGCGGCGCGGATGACTGGGCAGCTCATGAGGCAGGCGGTGAAACAGGTGGACCCGAAGGCGAATGTAGATACAAATGCGAATAATTCGCATTTAAGAAAAGTCGGAATGATGCCGATGGGGATATGTGTCGTCAAGGTTCGTCAACACGTTGTGGATAGTCGACCACAACCCGCCTCGCGCGATGAGGGATTTGAAATGTTGCTCAATTGAGCTACAGTGTGGCACCATCTGGTCGCGACACGTCTCAGAATGCCGGGGCCGCAAAGTCTTCCGTTCACCACTTCGTTATTGTTTGTAGGAGCCTGCCATGTCTGCCTCGACCTTCGTCCGTGCCCGAGTCGACTCGGCAATTAAAGAAGAGGCCTCTGTCGTTCTGGAGGCGATGGGCCTGACAGTGTCCGACGCCGTTCGCATGCTGTTGACGCGCATTGCGCGGGAGCAGGCTTTTCCTTTGGAGTTGATGACTCCAAATCCTGCAACCATTGCCGCGCTGAAAGAGGCGCGGGCCGGCGGAGCTATAGAGCCTTAGGTTCGGGGTGACTCGTGTCGCCTTACAACGGCTTCTGAATCCCCGCATACACCCTGTCCAACTCCCCGATCCGCTCGTCATACCGCTGCTTTAAACATTCGACATTGCGCCCGCACTGCCGCCTCAGCTTCAGCCACGCCCGCTGCCGGTCCTGCATGTCCCCCCGCACCCCCATCGCCAACAGCCCGCTGAGCAGCTTGTACTTGGTGCTGAGTTCCACGTCCTTGTCATTAAGCGCGCGGTCGGCGCAGATCGCGATTTCATCGGGCAGCCGGGCCTTGCCGCAATCGAAGCTGGCGGCATTGGCAAGCGGCGCGGCGCCAGCGCACAGCAAGGCAAGGGAAAGGAACCGGCGGTGAAAGCGCATCGTGCTGTCCTCATGCGGAATCGTGCATCAAAAAAAGCGCGCAGCGCTTACGCGCCGCGCGCCCTTCACAAGGATAGCGCCGCCCGGCAACGGCGCCCATTCACCCGCCGCCGGTACGCCGCCGCGCAAGGTACCGGCTCACCGCAATGCCGAGCCACGCGATCAACCCGGTCATGCCCGACAGGTTCAGCAGCCACAGGTACACCGACTTGCTCTCAAACAGCGAGCTCCGCCGACAGCACCGCCGTCAGCATCACCGCATTCATCACGCCGCGGCAAAGGAGGCCGCCAGTCGCGTCCGACGCAAGCGCGGCTGCCGCTGCCCGTTCCTGTTCCCGATCTTACCGGCCGGTAAATTGGGCGGGCATCATAGGAGAAAACGCGGGACGGGGAAACGCGCGGTGCGACAGCCACGCAGTGCCCCATGTGAATCTGCCGCCGCTCACACCGCCATGGCGGCTTGCAATGTAGGACAAACACCCGGCGCGGAAAGGAATGCCACCGCTGCCGCGCGTGCGGGCCGCGGTGTATGTTGTGTGGTAGCGGGCGCTCACGCCGGCCGTTGTGCGGAGCCGCCCCAGCCGGCGCAGGGAAACTCCACCGATGATCCAGATGCTTAGCCAGTTCGCGTTCATTGCCAGGCGGCCAGGCACCGCGGGCTGGACCACGCGCCTGCGCCGCTTCACCACCGTGGCGCTGGTCTTTACGCTGGCCGCCTCGGTGCTGGCAGGTTGCGCCAGCCTGCCGGCCTCGGCGCAACGCACGCCCTCGACCGCGCCGGCCAATACCGCCGATACCGCGCTGGGCAAGGTGCTGACCCGGCGTCTCGCTCAACATCCGGGCGAGTCGCTGTTCTACCCGCTCCAGTCCGGGCCCGACGCGCTCGCCGCGCGCCTGGCGATGGCGCGCGCCGCCGAGCGCAGCCTCGACCTGCAGACCTATATCTTCGAGCCCACCGGCACCGGCGCCGCGGTGCTGGGCGACATCATCAACGCCGCCGACCGTGGCGTGCGCGTGCGCATGCTGCTCGACGACCTGCATACCGGCGGCCTCGACAAGGTGCTGTCCGCGATCGACTCGCATCCCAATATCGAAGTACGCCTGTTCAACCCGTTCGCCAACCGCAAGGTGCGCTGGCTGGAGATGCTGGTGGCCTTCCAGCGGCTGGACCGGCGCATGCACAACAAGTCGATGACGGTGGACAACCAGATGTCGCTGGTGGGCGGTCGCAATGTCGGCGATGCGTATTTCTCCGCGCGTCCCGACATGGACTTCAGCGACCTCGACGTGCTGATTGCCGGGCCGGCGGTGCCGCACGTGTCGGCGGTGTTCGACGAGTACTGGAACGACAAGTCCTCGTACCCGGTGGTGGCGCTGATCCCCGAAGGCAAGGAAGCGCCGATCGAGATGCGCAGCCTGCGCAAGCGGCTGGAGGCGCGCGGCGACCTCGCCAAAGCCAACCCCTATGTGCAGGAGCTGCTTGACTCGGGCCTCGCCAAGGGCATCGAAAGCGGCCATATGCCGGGCTACACCGGCAAGGCCACCGTGGTGTCGGACAAGGCCGCCAAGATCACGCACCAGACCCACGACGATCCCGGCCACGCCACGGCAAGGCTCGAGAAAATGATCAGCAGCGCGCAGAAGGAGGTGCTGCTGGTCTCGCCGTACTTCGTGCCCGACGACGATGGCGAAGCCTGGCTGATCGCGCTGGCCAAGCGCGGCATCCGCGTGCGCATCCTGACCAACTCGTTTGCCGCCACCGACGTCAGCGCCGTGCATGCCGGTTATGCACCGCACCGGCAAGCGCTGGTGGCCGCCGGCGTGGAACTGTACGAGCTCAAGCCCAGCGCCTATGCCGAGATGGCCCATCGCGGCAAGGGCAGCGGCAGCGGCAGTTTGCGCTCGCGTTCGTGGCTGTCTGCCAGCCGCGCCAGCCTGCACGCGAAGAACTACATCGTCGACCGGCGCCAGGTCTATATCGGCTCGCTCAACATGGACCCGCGCTCGGCCAAGCTCAATACCGAGATGGGCATCGTGCTGGACAGTCCGGTGCTGGCCGAGCGCATGATCCGGTCTACCGAGGATGGCCTGCTCGACATGGCCTACCGCGTCGGGCTGCAGACCGATGGCGACGGCGGCAACCCGCGCCTGACCTGGACCACGCGCGAGAAAGGCCAGCTCACCGTCTATGACAGCGAACCCGGCATGGGCCCGCTGCAGCATCTGGGCATCGGCGTGCTGCGTGTGCTGCCGATCAAGGAAAAGTTGTAAACCGGCCTGCAGGTTCCGGCAGTGCGGGCCGGATTCGGCCGGTTCATCGGCCAGCGCGGCCGTCGCGCGGCTGGAAAGCCAGCCCGGCCTCCGCCTGTTCGAACGCACCACGCGCCGCGCGTGCCCGGGCGTGGCCAGCGCCTGTACGTGCGCGTTGCGCTGCTGTCCGTCTCCCAAATCCCCCCAGCTATCGTTGCTCGAGCCCTCCGTGCTTGCCCTGCCACCGACGACTGAAAGCGCGTTTCACATTGCGGAATCCCTTCCATGTTTCCACCAGAAGCATTTTTCGTTTTTTGAAAAGTCGTTCCGTATTGTGAAAATTACGAACTATCTCATTGAAAAATAAGGAAAAATTAACTCTTATGTCTTATATAAGACCTTGCCGCGACGCATCAAGAGGGCCCTACAATAAGACCACGCTGCTCGCTTCGACATCCGTCAGCACACGCCACTATTTTTCAAACGCGCTCTTATTTTTAGGAAATTCACATGGCTCAGTATCAAGACGACATTAAGGCAGTTGCTGGTTTGAAAGAGAACCATGGCAGCGCGTGGAATGCCATCAATCCCGAGTATGCCGCCCGCATGCGTGCCCAGAACAAGTTCAAAACTGGCCTGGACATCGCCAAGTACACTGCGAAAATCATGCGCGCCGACATGGCCGCCTACGATGCCGACTCGTCGAAGTACACCCAGTCGCTGGGCTGCTGGCACGGCTTTATCGGCCAGCAGAAGATGATCTCCATCAAGAAGCACTTCAACAGCACCGAGCGTCGCTACCTTTACCTGTCCGGCTGGATGGTGGCCGCGCTGCGCTCTGAGTTCGGCCCGCTGCCGGACCAGTCGATGCACGAAAAAACCTCCGTCAGCGCGCTGATCCGCGAGCTGTACACCTTCCTGCGCCAGGCCGACGCCCGTGAACTGGGCGGCCTGTTCCGCGAGCTGGACGCGGCCGAAGGCCCTGCCAAGGCCGCCATCCAGGAAAAAATCGACAACCACGTCACCCACGTCGTGCCCATCATCGCGGACATCGACGCGGGTTTCGGCAACGCCGAAGCAACGTACCTGCTGGCCAAGCAGTTCATCGAAGCGGGCGCATGCTGCATTCAGATCGAAAACCAGGTGTCCGACGAGAAGCAGTGCGGCCACCAGGATGGCAAGGTCACCGTGCCGCACGAGGACTTCCTGGCCAAGATCCGCGCCATCCGCTACGCCTTCCTGGAACTGGGCGTGGACGACGGCATCATCGTGGCCCGTACCGACTCGCTTGGCGCCGGCCTGACCAAGCAGATCGCCGTGACCAACACGCCGGGCGACCTGGGCGACCAGTACAACTCCTTCCTCGATTGCGAGGAATTGTCGGCCGACGAACTGGGCAACGGTGACGTCATCATCAAGCGCGACGGCAAGCTGCTGCGTCCCAAGCGCCTGCCCAGCAACCTGTTCCAGTTCCGCGCCGGCACGGGCGAAGCGCGCTGCGTGCTGGATTGCGTGACCGCGCTGCAAAACGGCGCTGACCTGCTGTGGATCGAAACCGAAAAGCCGCATATCGCCCAGATCGGCGGCATGGTCAGCGAGATTCGCAAGGTCATCCCGAACGCCAAGCTGGTGTACAACAACAGCCCGTCGTTCAACTGGACCCTGAACTTCCGCCAGCAGGCGTATGACGCGATGAAGGCTGAGGGCAAGGACGTGTCCGCCTACGACCGCGCCCAGCTGATGAGCGTGGAATACGACGACAGCGAACTGGCCAAGCTGGCCGACGAGAAGATCCGCACCTTCCAGGCCGACGCCTCGCGCGAAGCAGGTATCTTCCACCACCTGATTACGCTGCCGACCTACCACACTGCTGCGCTGTCGACCGACAACCTGGCCAAGGAATACTTCGGCGACCAGGGCATGCTGGGTTATGTGGCTGGCGTGCAGCGTAAGGAAATCCGTCAGGGCATCGCCTGCGTCAAGCACCAGAACATGTCCGGCTCGGACATCGGCGACGACCACAAGGAGTATTTCAGCGGCGAAGCCGCCCTGAAGGCGGCGGGTAAAGACAACACCATGAACCAGTTCTGATACCGGTAATACCCCAGGCAAAACGCCAACCCATACGGGTTGGCGTTTTTTTTATCCGGGCGAGATCGCTCGCGGGGTTTCCCTTACGCTGCCTCGGCTCCCGCAAGCAGCACCAGATCCGCAATGGCCTTGCCACCGGCCGAGATATGCGTGCGCATGGCCTCCGCCGCGGCATCGGGGTTGCCCGCGATCACGGCCTCGACCACGTTGCCATGCTCGCGGTATGAACTCGGCACGCGCGCATCGTTGATGAGCCCCTTCTGCTGCCAGTAGATCGCCAGCCGCCGGCGCAGCAGCACGATCTGCTCCGCCAGGAACGGGTTCGCCGCGGCCTGGTACAGCACGTCGTGGAACTTGCGGTTGGCCTCGATGTAGCCGGCCGTATCGCCCTGCTGCACATGCACGCCGGCGGCCTCGTGTGCCTGTACCAGGACCTTCTTGCCCGCCGGCGAAATCCTTTGCGTCGCCAGCCGGGCCACTACCCCTTCCATTTCCGCAAGGGTTTCGAACATGGCCACCAGCTCGGCCGCCGTGGGCTTGTGCACGAACATGCCGGCGCGCGGGACGATGGTGATGAGGCCCTGGGCGGCCAGCATCAGCAGCGCTTCGCGGACCGGCGTACGCGAGCTGTCGAATTGGTCGGCCAAAGCCTTCTCGTCAATCTGTACGCCAGGGCGCAAGGCGCCGGTGTGGATGGCGGAAACGACGCTTTCTCGAATCTGGTCTTGTAGCGATTGCACGGGTATACACCTGTTTGTCTCAAGGCAAATATATCTGTAGGCTCCACGAATATATCAGATGGCCTATGGAGATATTACGGGATGGATGATAACGCACCACTGCTCACGCTGGACGGTCCGGTCGCAACGATCTGCCTGCGCCGCCCGGAAGTCGCCAACCGCCTCAGCCCCCACGACCTGCAGGTGCTGCGCGACCACATCGACGCGGTCAATGCGATGGAACGGGTGCTGGTGCTGCGCTTTGTCAGCTCGGGCAAATATTTCTGCAGCGGCTATGACATCGGCGCCCTCGCCGGCAAGTCGGACCAGGGCGCGCTGAACTTCGGCGAGGTCATGGACGCCATCGAGGCGGCCCGCCCTGTCACCATCGCGGCCATCAACGGCGGGGTGTATGGGGGCGCTACGGATCTCTGCCTGGCGTGCGACTTCCGTATCGGCGTACCCGGCTGCGACATGTTCATGCCCGCGGCACGGCTGGCCCTGCACTTCTATCGCGGCGGCATGGAACGCTACGTATCCCGGTTGGGATTGAACGCGGCCAAGCGCCTGTTCCTCACGGCAGACAAGATCGATGCGCAGGAGATGCTGCGCATCGGTTTCCTTACCGAAATCGTCGACCCGCCGATGCTGCAGGCTCGCGTGGACGAACTCTCGACCCTGCTTGCCGGCATGGCGCCGATCGCCCTGCTGGGGATGAAGACACACCTGAATGCCATTGCCCGGGGCGCGCTCGATGCCGACGCGCTGCAACGGGACCTGCATCGCTCAGAGACCTCCGCGGACCTGCGCGAAGGTGCGGCTGCGTGGAAGGAAAAGCGCAAGCCGGTATTCCACGGAAAGTAGCACCACAGCTACGGAGGAGACGACCCCATGAAAACGACCGCAATCCACCTGGCAGCGTTGGGCGCATTGGCCCTGGCCGTGTCGGCCCACGCCGCGCCGGCTGACTATCCGACCAAGCCCATCCGCCTGGTCATTGGCTTTCCTGCAGGCGGCGGAGCCGACAACACGGCCCGCCTGTACGGCGACGCGCTGAGCCGCGAACTCGGGCAACCGGTGATCGTGGACAACAAGCCCGGCGCCGGCACCACGATCGCGGCGGAGTTCGTGGCCAAGGCGCCGCCGGACGGCTATACGCTCTACATCGCGACCGCAAGCCTGATGGGCGGCGACAAGGTGCTCTACAAGAACATCAGGTACCAGCCCGCCGATTTCGTGCCGGTTACCCGGCTGGTGGCGGCGCCGATGATCCTCGCGGTCAACAAGGACACCGGCATCAGGAACGTGGCCGACCTGGTGGCGCGGGCCAAGGCACAGCCGGGGGCGCTCAACTACTCCTCGTCCGGCAACGGCGTGATTACCCACTTGGCCGGCGTCCAGTTCACCAGGCTGGCCGGCGTGCAGATGACGCACGTGCCCTTCAAGGGCGGGGCGCCGTCGGCGCAGGCGGTCGCTGCCGGCGACGTGCAACTGACCTTTGGCACCGCGCCGTCGGTCAAGCCGATGATCGACACAGGCAAGGTCGTCGCCATCGCCGTGACCTCCGGCCAGCGCTCGCCGGCCAACCCGCAGTTGCCGACCATCGCCGAAGGCGGGGTCAAGGGCTACGACCTGTCCGCCTGGTATGGACTGTTTGCCCCGGCCAGGACGCCCCCGGAGATCATCGACAAGCTGTTTGCCGCCACGACCAGGGTCATGGCCGATCCGGATCTGAAGCGGAAATTCCTCGCGCAGGGCGATGAAGTCTCGGTATCGGGCTCCGTGGCGGAGTTCCGCGAGTACGCGGCGCGCGAAGGCAAGCTCGGTGTCGACCTGGCGGTCTCGAGCGGCGCAAAGATCGACTGAACCATGCGGAGAGCGTAATGACAACAGCAAGTGGCCACCTCCCCCTGGCGGGAATCACCGTCGTGGACCTGACGCGGGTGCTCGCCGGCCCGTACTGCACGATGATGCTCGCCGATCTGGGCGCCAGGGTCATCAAGATCGAGAACCCCGCTGGCGGCGACGATTCGCGGCAGGTCGGCCCGTTTGTCGACGGTGAGTCGGCCTACTTCGCGTCGATCAACCGCAACAAGGAATCGATCGCGCTCGACCTCAAGAACCCCGAGGACCGCAAGGTGCTCGACCGCATGCTCGCGCAAGCGGACGTGCTGGTGGAGAACTTCCGCGCCGGGGTCATGGAAAAACTGGGCTACACGTGGGAAGACCTGCACGCGCGCTTCCCGCGGCTGGTCTACGCTTCGATCTCCGGTTTCGGCCAGACCGGCCCATATCGCACCCGCCCGGCCTATGACATGGTGGTGCAGGCCATGGGCGGGCTGATGAGCGTGACCGGCGAGGCGGGCGGCAATCCCGCGCGCGTCGGCGTTTCCATTGGCGACATCGGCGCCGGCCTGTACGCGACCATCGGCATCCAGTCCGCGCTGCTCAAGCGCGTGCACACGGACCTGGGCGAGCGCGTCGACATCTCCATGCTGGATTGCCAGGTCGCGCTACTGGAGAACCCGATCGCCCGTTATTCCGCGACCGGGGGCGTGCCCAAGCCGCTCGGCACCCGCCACCCGTCGATTACCCCGTTCGACATGTTCGCCACCCGCGATGGCTTTATCGTCATCGCGGTCGGCAACGACGCCTTGTTCGCGAAGCTCTGCGAGGCGCTCGGGCGCAGCGAATGGGCACAGGAGGCACGGTTCGCTACCGTGCCGGCGCGCAACGAACACCATGTCGCGCTCAAGGCTTGCCTGGAGGCCAGGCTCGCAGACGCGACGACTGCCGAGTGGGAGGCGGTCCTCGAGGCCGCCGGGGTGCCGCATGGCCCGATGAACAGCGTGCCGCAACTGCTCAGCAATCCGCATGTGCAGGCGCGCGGCATGATCCTCGATATCGGCATTGGCGACGGCAAGGCGCTGCAGGTGGCCGGCAACCCGGTCAAGATCGGGACGGCCGACGCGCTTGCCGGGGTAAGGAACCCGCCGGCGCTGGATCAGGACAGGGAGCGGCTGCTGGCGGAGTTCCGTGGCTGACGGGCGCGTTCGCGCGCCTCAGTACGGCTGATCCGCCGGCCGGATATCGATGCGCAGCGTCTCCGCGATATCCAGCATCTCTTCATCGTCCTCGCTGCGCGTGATCCAGCCGGCGTAGGCGTCGCCGTCGGTGTCCCATTGCCACAGCGTGTAGCCGGCGACGCGCAATTGCTGGTGCGCCAGCTCCATCAGTTCCGGCACGCTGGTGGACTCCAGGAAGGCTTTGTCCTCGGGATCTTCGGTGCCCCAGTCGATTTCCACGTCCATCCGTTCGCAGAGCTGGTTCAGGCAGCCGATAAAGGACTGGCTGTCCTTCCAGTCGACAAAGAAGCCGGACTGCCAGTCGATGACCTCGCGGATCACCCACAGCAGTTCCTGCCCGTCGGTGTCATCGTCCTCGGCCTCGAGCAAGGCATCTTCGAACATCGCGAGCTGCGCCGAGGTCTGCGCGCTGTCGCCCAGGTTGATCAGGGCGAAGAAACGCTCGACGGCTTCCTGCGTATCGTCGTCCAGTGGTGTGGCCATGATGGTCTCCTGTGTCGGTGCGGGGTCCTATGCCGCGATCCGCATGATCTCGCGTTGTCCGGCCGGTGTCACGCGCAGCGCGCGCGAGGTGCGGGTGGTCTCCACCCAGCCGCGCGCCAGCAGGCTGCCCAGCAGCGCCACGCCCAGCGCCCCGCCAAGGTGGGGTTTGCGCTCGCTCCAGTCGGGGCAGGTGCAGGCGAACTGGCGCCGCTTGCGCCGTGCCGCCTCCACGTCGATGCCCAGCCCCCCAAGCGCCTGCGCGCCGTCGCCGCTCAGTTCCACGCGCTGCGCGTCCAGCAGCAGCCAGCCGGAATGGGTCATCCGCTCGAACAGGCCCACCGCGAGCTCGCCCGCGAGGTGGTCATAGCAAGTGCGCGCCTGGCGCAGCGCCGGCGGCGCCGTGCGCGACACAGGCACGTCGCGCAGCCGCGGCGGCTTGCTCGCCAGCGACGCTGACGCCAGCGCCTCGATCGCCACGCCGATCTCCGGCGTGGCCAACCGGTAGTAGCGGTTGCGCCCGCGTGTCTCGACCACCAGCAGCCCGCCTTCGGACAGCCGCGCCAGATGGCCGCTGGTCGATGACGCCGAAAGGCCGGCAATCAGCCCCAGCTCGCCGGCGGGGCGCGCGCTGCCGTCCATCAGGGCCCACAGCATGGCCGCCCGGCCGGGATCGGCGAGCAGGCCGGCCAGCTGGCTGATGCCGGGTGCGTAATCCATGGTTTGGCTCCGGGTGAAGTGTGCAATGCGGAGTATAGAGCCCATGGCTGAGACTCGTGGGCGGTGCTAATTAAGTTCTTACAGCTAATTAAGTTCTTGCAAGCGAATTAACTGCTTACTAAGAGACGCAATCGCCACTAGGGAGGAGGCCGTTCTGGTTGGTCCAAAAGGACGCTGAAGAAACTTGGCGTGGACTTGCGGGATCGCGGGCGCCGGAGAGAAAAATTTGCGCTGCCCCGCCACGCATGGGCGAGCCGGGGGTGAGTGGATCCCGCGTTGGCAGGGAGTTACTGATGATCAGGGTCGACGAACAATTCGTGAACATCGATACCCAAGAATTCTGCGAGCTTGCAGATGTTGTCAATGGTTGCATTGTTCACAGCGCGCTCAATCTGACTCACATAGGTCCTATGGAATCCTGCCTTTACGGCGAGATCTTCCTGGGACAGGCCGGCCGCCTCCCTCACCTTACGTAGGTTGGAAGCAACTCGAAGCCGCGCGTAGGTCTTTTCTGCACTCATGGCGCTGAGTGTCGTCGCGCCTGTCAAACGCACCATGCACGGCTGCCAAGATTATGAGCCGCAGGGCGTGGTGCTTACGCGCGAAGTCATTTGAAGCGCGGCGGGATCCGGTAGGAGAACACGATGGCCGAGAAATTCGTCTTTCGGGAAGTGGAGTTTCGCGCGGGCGCACATCTTTGGTCCAATCCAAAGCTGCGTGGTACCCACGCAGAAATACCGATCATCCTTGCTCGTCCGACGCTGTTTGATGTCGTTAAGCTCGCTCAGCATTATTCGCTCGAGGCGTTGCACCTGGCGAATCGACGGCTCAGAGTCAGCCGCGAAATCTCGGAGCGGCAGCATCTTCGAACGGACGCGATTCTGCGCAACATCGACCGCATCAATGCTGGGCATCCTGCGACGATCGAAGAGGTCGTCCGAGCTATCGAGACTGATGACGATCTGCCCGTGCCGGTCGATCCCATCCCGACTGCGGCGCTCCAGCAGGAAATCCAGCGTCTGGTCCTGCGTTGCGTGTACAGGCCCGCCCATGCGGAAGCCGCCGGCAAGGTGGCAAGTCGGCATTCGTGGCGACATCGGTACCATGCAGCGCCCGGAACATTGCCCTGGCCGCCTCTACAAACGCAGCGATGTGCTCGCGCGGCACCAGCGCGTAGTCCGGCGCCACACAGATCTGCCCTGCATTGGTGGTCTTGCCGTGCGTGATGCGGCGCGCGGCCTCGTCGATCGGGTAGTCGCGCAGCACGACGGCGGGTGATTTGCCGCCCAGCTGATAGGCGTCAGATTGCGTGCTGCGTGCTCCATTACCACGCGCCCCACATTAGATGAGCCGGTAAAGACCAGATGGTCGAACGGCAGCGCAGTAAAGGCGTTGGGGTCGTCCACTTCCTCGCCAAGCAGCGCGACGTGGTCTTCGGCAAACACTTCCCCCAGCAACTGGCGCAACGTGGCATTGGTGCGTGGCGTCGTCTCAGGCATCTTGATCATCACGCGGTTGCCAGCTGCCAGCGCTGTCGCCAGCGGCCCGAGCGACAGGTAGACCGGGAAATTCCACGTGGCGATCACGCCCACAACTCCCTTGGGCTGGTACGTCACGCGCAGGCTGTTGGTGGCAAACAGCAGTTCGGGCCGACGCCGGCTCGGTCGCATCCAGCGCTGCAAATGCCTGCGGGCATGGCGGATGGCCAGCGCGGGGGGCAGCACGTCGAGCATCTGAGTCTCGGCGACGGCGCGGCCGCCGAAATCTGCGGAGATCGCTTCGGCCAGCACGTCCTGGTAGCGCAGTACCTGACGCAGCAGCGGGCGCAGGTGTTGCCGGCGCTGGTCAGCTTTGGGCAGCATGTTCTGCAGGTGCGCACGCTGCTGCAGGGCAAATACGTCGGTCAGTCGCGCATTGACCAGTGCGTGGGTGGAAGCGCGATCGTTCATGCGGCCTCCTTGGCGGCAACCAGTTCGTCGGCCTCCCCCATGGCCGCGCCGCCCGGCCGCAGTGCGGAATGCTCGCGCTTGGATTGCACCAGCGGATAGAACATCTGGGCAGTCCAGCGTTCTGCGCCGAACAATGCGTCGTCCTGCAAGCCAATCTGCGCGGGGTACTTGCGCGTGATATGCGCCGTGCCGAAAAGCACATCCCAGAAGAACAGCAGGTTGCCGAAATTACCCTTGTAGTGGCCAATGCCATGGGCATTGGTGAGTGCGTGATGCGCCCAGTGCGTGGCCGGCGTGGAAATCGTGCGCTCGATCACCCACATCAGCGGGCGCAGTGCACGGATGCGGTACAGCGGCGCATCCCATGGCCAGGCGCAATGCGCGCCCAGAACGACCGCCACCTTCACCACCAGATTACCCCCGTAGACACTGCCAAAGCCGAGGTACACCGCCACGCCGCCGACCCAAAGACCCGGCATCATCAGGTAGTAGAAGAAGTTGTTGCGGTAGGTGATGCGCACGCTCATGTACGACAAGCTGTGGTGAGCCCGATGCAGCGGCCCCAGCAGTGGCGAATGCGAGGCGCGATGCCACAGGTATTGCGTGAGGTCATCGCCGATCAACAGCATGGCCGTCATGGCCCACCACGGCAGCTTGGCCCAGGCGTTGTGCTGCGCAGGCATGAGCCAGTTGCACAGCGCGTTGCTTAACATCCACTCAATGCAATAGACGCAATGCCATGGATCTGCGCCGCTTGAGTCACGTCGTTGCTCTCGCTGACACCCTACATTTCGCCCGCGCGGCGGAACAGGTTCATCTCAGCCAGCCCGCCTTCAGCCGCAGCATTCAGGCGATTGAAGACGAGTTTGGCATTCGCCTGTTCGACCGCGACATTGGCGGCGTACGCCCCACCGCAGCCGGCGACTTCGTCATCAAGCGCGGCCGCAAACTGCTGTTCGAGGCAGGCTGCCTGCAGCGCGACGTCGATCTCTATCGCGACAGCCAGTTGGGCGACACAGCCTTCGGTGTCGGGCCGCTACTAACTGCCACGCTGATGCCGCAAGCACTACAGGAACTGCGTCAGCAGCATCCGCAGGTGGCGCTGCGCATGGAAGTCGGCAACTGGGTGTAACTACTGGAAAGCCTGCGCACGGAAAGCATCGAATTCTTTGCCGCCGACGTGCGCGACATGCCGAAAGACGCCGCGCTGGATATCCAGCTCATTGGTGGCCAGCCGCCCCATCTGTACGTGCGGGCGAGCCATCCGCTGGCAGCCGGCGAGCATGCGCTGCACGAGGTGTGGACGTACGGCATTGCCGTTCAAAAGCTGCTGAGCCCGTCGAAGGTTGATCTGGCCGCCTTGCTTGGCCTGCCGGCGGGCCAGGAAGCCAGTATCGCGCTCGAATGCGACAACTACGGCGTGCTGAAAACGGTGGCGCTCACCACGTACACCGTTCTGGGTGCAACAGACTCGGCGGTGCGGGAGGAACTGGAATCCGGCGCGCTTGTCCGGCTGTCGGTGAAGGGCTGGCCGTCGCCGCCGTCCCTCACGGGGATTGTGCGGCTGCACGGTAGAACTGCATCGCCCGCAGCGCAGGCGGCCATCGCAGCGATCGTGCGGGCCGCCCAGGCGATCAATGTATAAGGAGAGGAGCTCCTAAGCCCACGCCTATGGCGTTTAGTGATCTCTCCACGGCTTCGCTCCGGAGGTCCACTTCTCCCAGCCATAGCGTCGCCGTGCAACAGCGCCCCAATGCGTTCGATCTCTCAGCCGATTTCTTCCTGCTGCGGGATGGCGTTGAACACTTTGATCAGCTCACGTCGGTCACTACTGCGGTGCGCGGACTTTCACCAGCTTTAGGATGCGTTCCCTTGCATTGCGCAAATGTGCACGCATCGCGGCCTCAGCGCCTTCTCCGTCGCGCGCGTGGATCCGTTCAATAATCGCACGGTGTTCGTCCAGACTATCGGCGACGTCGGGGCGCCGAGCCGCCTGAAGCCGATAGAGGCGCAGCAGCGAATACACATCCTTTACAAGGATGTTGGCAAGCCAGCGATTTCGGCAGCCCTGCGCTATCAGGCGGTGGAAGTCATTGTCGGCGCCCCCAGTGAAGACAGCCGCCGTGGTCCCTTCATGTCCTGCGTCTAGCATTGCCACGGTTTGCTTCAGCGCGTTGACCTCCGACACCGTCATGTTCTCCGCCGCATAGCGAGCCGCCATGCCCTCCAGGGCCTCACGGGTAATCAGAATCTTCTCCAGATCATCCTCGGACAGCCCGATCACCTGCACGCCCGATCGGGGCGTACGTTCGAGCAGCCGGCGCCCTTCCAGCGTGCGAATTGCCTCGCGCAGCGGACCGCGGCTTACCCCAAGTTCCTCCGCAAGCGATTGTTCGCGGAGCTTTTCGCCTGGCCGGTAGTGGCCCTCCAGGATCAGCTGCTCCAGCTTATCCACGACGTGGTCGGTCAGTACGCCAGACTCGGCAGTGATTTCGGTTGACATGGATCTGTTCTTGTCTACAATATCAAAAAGTTGGTGACATTATGACGCAATCTGTTGATGCGCGCTCATCGTTGCATGGGACATAAGTCATATTGTAGACAAAAGGGGCTCCACCGCGGTCATTTGCGCGCCATGCATCCAACAAACGCCCCACACATACCTTTTAATGCACATCAGGAGACAAGCATGCAAGCGCAACGAGGGTGGGTCGCCGAAGACCTGAAGAAAACCACCCAGTGGATCCATTACCTGACTCCCGAGGAGATCAGCGCGTTGGACACTGCGCTGTCGGAGGCGCGCAAGAAGGGGCTCTCCTTCGAAACGCTCACTAAAGAGAACTTCCCCCTCAACGCGCTGCGGCCAACCTTCGACCGCACGCTCGAAGAACTCGAGGAAGGGCTGGGATTCTTTGTGGTCCGCGGACTGCCTGCCGAAAAGTACAGCAAGGATGACCTGCGTCTGATGTACTGGGGCATCGGGCTTCACGTCGGCACCGCGGTGACGCAGAGCAGCCGCGGTGACATGCTGGGCGACGTGCGGAATTTCGGGGTGGATACTTACAGCAAGAAGGGCCGTGGATACATGTCCAACCAGCACCTGCAATTCCATGCCGATACCTGCGATGTCGTCTGTCTGATGGTGCTGCGTGTGGCCAAATCGGGAGGGTTGAGCCGGTTTTGCAGCTCCATCGCAATCCATGACGAAATTGCGCGCACCCGTCCCGATTTGCTTGAGGTCCTGTACCAGCCTTTTTATATGAGCTGGAAAGGTCAGGAGGCACCTGGGGATCTGCCTTACTACCAGCAGCCGATGTTCTCCATGGAGCAGGGCAAGCTGGCTTCCCGCTTCATCCCGCAGCACATCATCGGGTACAACGCCGAACAGCTTCCGGAACTGCCATCGCTGTCAGAAAAGCAGAGGGAAGCGATCGAGTACGTGCAGACCCTCGCCAATGATCCGCGTTTCTACGGTGAGATGATGTTCGAGCCGGGTGACATGCAGTTCATGAACAATCATGTCATGTACCACTCCCGCACCGAATTCGAGGACTATGAGGATCCGGACAAGCGGCGCCATCTGATTCGCATGTGGCTGTCAGTACCAAACAGCCGCCCTCTGAACGATTCGATGAATGCGATTTACCGTGACCGCCGCCCCGGCGCGGTGCGCGGCGGATTCCCCAGCCACACGGGTGCACGGGTATTCGAAACCCCCGTGATCACGGACTGATGTCTCGTAGGGGACCAGAGATGACTACCGCAACCGAACAGTTCCTGGCAGCCCGGGATCTGCTTCTCAAGCATCGCAACGATTACCGTGCCGCCTGCGCGGAGTTCCAGTGGCCGCAGGTCACGCATTTCAACTGGGCGGTGGATCATTTCGACGTCATGGCGCGTGGCAACGAGCAGCCGGCGCTGCGGATTGTGCAGGAGGATGGCTCGCAGGAACAATTTTCGTTCGCACAGCTATCGGCCCGCTCCAACCAGGTAGCCAATTGGTTCACCCAGTTGGGTATTCGCCGCGGGGACCGTGTCCTGCTGATGCTGGGCAACCAGAAGGAACTGTGGGAGTCACTGCTGGCGCTGATCAAGATCGGTGCGGTCATGATCCCCACGACCACGCTACTGGATCAGGCTGACTTGCAGGATCGCGTCGATCGCGGAAACGTGCGCCATGTGATTTGCGGCCCCGATGCGCTTGACAGGCTGGAGAAAGTGAGCGGACGGTTCACGCGCATCTTGACCGGTCGCGCAGACGGCTGGCATGTGTTCGACGATTCGCACCAAGCTTCCACCGATTTCGTTCCCGACGCGCTGACCAAGGCCACCGATCCGCTACTGCTCTACTTCACCTCGGGCACGACCTCCAAACCGAAGCTGGTCTTGCATACGCATCAGAGTTATACGATCGGCCACCTGTCCACCATGTACTGGATGGGACTGCGCGCGGGCGATGTGCACCTGAACATCTCATCGCCTGGATGGGCCAAGCACGCATGGAGCTGTTTCTTCGCCCCGTGGAACGCCGGCGCGTGCGTCTTTGTCTATAACTACACGCGCTTCAAGGCCCTTGACCTGCTCAACGTCCTGGTCAAGCACCAGGTCACTTCGATGTGCGCGCCGCCCACCGTATGGCGCATGCTGATTCAGGAAGACCTAGCCGCTTGGCCTGTCAAGCTGCGCGAAGTCGTCGGAGCAGGCGAGCCGCTGAATCCGGAAGTCATCGAGCAAGTCCAGCATGCCTGGGGCGTAACCATTCGCGACGGTTATGGCCAGACTGAGACAACGTGCCAGATAGGCAATGCGCCGGGTGAACCGGTTAAAGCCGGCAGCATGGGCAAGCCGCTACCGGGTTATCCGATCGTGTTGCTCGATCCCGATGGGAAGCCTGCGGATGACGGCGAGATCTGCATCGACCTGTCTCGCAAGCCGCTCAGCCTGATGGAGTGCTACTTCGGCGATCCGGACAAGACCGCGGACGCCATGCGGGGCGGGTACTTCCATACAGGGGATGTCGCTTCACGCGACGCCGACGGCTATATCACTTATGTGGGACGTGCGGACGACGTCTTCAAGTCGTCGGATTACCGCTTAAGTCCGTTCGAGCTGGAATCGGTACTGATCGAGCATCCGGACGTTGCTGAGGCGGCTGTCATTCCCAGTCCAGATCCGCGTCGACTGAGCGTGCCAAAGGCCTTTGTGGTGCTGCGAGCCGGTGTCCAGCCCGACCGCGAAGCGGCGCTTTCCATCCTGCGCTTCGCTCGCGAGCACCTCGCGCCCTACAAGCGCATCCGTCGCATCGAGTTTGCGGATTTGCCGAAGACCATTTCCGGAAAGATCCAGCGCAACCTGCTCCGCAAGCTGGAGAACGAGCAGATCGCCTCCGACGTCAGAGGCCCCAACGCTTTCCGGGAAGAGGATTTCCCTGAGCTGTCAAAGTGATGGCAAACAGATAACTACATGAGAGACAAAGATGTCAACTAGCTGGCTCAAACTTGAGGACAAGGTATGTGTGGTCACCGGCGGTGCCGGTGGTATCGGCCGCGCTATTGTTAGCGCCTTTGCGCAAGCGGGTGCCAAGGTGGCTATCCTGGATCGTGATTCCACGGTCGTGGAGCAGTTTGCCAAGGAAGTCGGTCACGGTGCTATCGGAGTTGCCTGCGATGTTGCATCGGAAGGCTCGGTCAACGACGCGCGTCAGGCTGTTATCAAGGCATTCGGCCGTTGCGATGTGCTGGTCAACAACGCCGCCATTATCAAGCCGCAACCACTGCTGGATTCAACTCAGGCGGATTGGGAGCGCAACCTCGCGATCAACCTCACCGGCTATTACCTCTGCGCGCGGATTTTCGGCAAGGAGATGATCGCCGCCGGCGGTGGTGCGATTGTCCACGTCGGATCCATCGCAGCGGAACTGCCGCAGCCTAACGGGCTGGACTACACCGCCTGCAAGGGCGCGATCGTGGCGCTGTCCCGACAGATTGCGGTGGAATGGGGGGCAAAGGGCATTCGCAGCAATGTGGTGAATCCCGGCATGATCCGCACGCCGATGACGACCAAGCTCAATGCCGATCCGGAAGTGGTCGCCAAGCGGGAGGCGCTCACGGCAATCAAGCGCCTCGGTACGCCTGACGACATCGCCAATGTGGTGGCCTTTCTGGCAAGCGAGCGATCCGGCTACGTGACCGGCGCCGACCTGATGGCCACCGGCGGGCTGCACGTCATGATGATGAACATGATCCCGCAACCGGGCCTGAAGCCTGCACAAGGGACTGGAGACACGAAATGAAGCGACTGGAAGGTAAGGCCGGTGTGATCACCGCAGCAGGTTCTGGCATGGGAGCGGCCGGCGCGCGGCTATTTGCTGCCGAAGGTGCGAAAGTACTCATCGTGGATATCAACCGCGAGGCAGCAGAAAGCACGGCGCAAGAGATTCGCGAGGCCGGAGGCGTAGCCATTGCCTGCGTCGGCGACCTGACCTCCGAAGCATTTTCGCGTGGGATTGTTGCTCAGACGGTGGAAGCCTTTGGTCGCCTTGATTTCGTATGGAATCATGCCGGACATCCCGGTCCGGTGGGACTGACCGAGGCCAGCAATGCAGACATTGAGCTCGCCCTGACGTTGAACCTCCGGAGTGTGATGTTCTCCACCGCGGAGGCAATTGAAGTCATGCGCAAGGGCGGTGGCGGCTCCATTCTCTTTACGGCGTCGACGTCGGGTCTGGTCGGCTCGAAATACAGCCCTGTGTACTCCGCCGCGAAGTTCGGCGTCATCGGCCTGGCTCGCTCCTTGGCGCGTGCGCATGCAGGGGAAGGCATCCGCGTTAATGTGGTATGTCCGGGCGTCACCGATACGCCGATGCTGCGAACCTTTGTGCGCCGGCCGGGCCAGGTAGACGACAGTGACAAGGACCTCGAGTCTCTCGTCACGCAACGTGCCTCGGCAAGCCCCATGGGACGACCGGCCCAGCCTGAGGAAGTTGCCAATGCGGCGCTGTTCCTTGTTTCCAATGAAGCCTCGTACATCACCGGCGTTGCGTTGCCGGTGGACGGCGGCTTGACAGCTTGAGGTGCCAGATATGGGCAAGACGATTCAGATCACCGCAAACGACGGACACAATCTCTCAGCGTACGTGGCCGAGAAGCCAGGCAACGAACGCTGGGCGGTAGTGATTCAAGAGGCGTTCGGGGTCAACGATCATATCCGCAACGTCTGCGACCGCTTCGCCGACAAAGGGCTGAATGTCATCGCGCCCGCGGTGTTCGACCGGGTCGAGCGTGACCTCGTTCTACCTTACTCGCCCGAAGGCGTGTCCAGATACACCGAAATCCGCAAGGCGTTGCGCAAGGAAGACGTGCTGCTGGACGTGGTCGCGGCAGCGGACGCAACCGGCAGCGAGCGCACCGGGATTGTCGGCTATTGCTTTGGGGGCACGGTTTCGTGGTGGGCCGCTACCGAAACCTCGCGCTTTGCGGCAGCGAGTTGCTGGTATGGCGGTGGCATCTTCGCCGAGAAGACAGCAAAACCGAACTGCCCGGTACAGATGCATTTTGGCGGCATGGATACGCATATTCCTTTGGAGCATGTCGACGCGATCCGCAAACAGCATCCCGAGGTGGAACTTTGGGTCTACGAAGAGGCCGAGCACGGCTTTGGGTGTGACGCGCGGCCCTCGTTCCATGAGGAAAGCTACACCCTTGCACTCCAGCGCACGCTTGTCTTCTTTGAAAAAAATCTCGACGTCAAGACGGCAAGATAGCCGGATGCACTCAACGCGCGATCGGACATCCTCACAGTATGAATACAGCGACAGCGACACTCTCGCGGTTTGTCAACGGCCTCCAGTTCGAAAGGCTACCGGAAGCCGTGGTGGCGCAAGCCAGGATGTCCTTGTTGAACTATCTGGCTTGCGCGGTTGCCGGTGCTGATGAGGCCGTCGTCGTGCGCTCGCGTGACGCGCTGAAGCCGTTCGGGGCCGCTGGCGCGGCGTCCCTGGTTGGTCGGCATGACACGACGGATCCCATCACCGCGGCCTTCCTGAACTGTCTGAGTTCGACCGTACTGGCCTTTGACGAGACTCATGCCCGGTCGATTGTTCACCCCGTGGGGCCTGTAGCCGCGTCAACCCTTGCCCTTGCCGAGGTCCGCCACCTGAGCGGGAAAGCACTGGTGGCTGCGCTGGCGGCTGGCGTTGAAGTTGCATCGCGAACCAGCCTGGCCATTTCGGCAGAGCCGGCGCAGGGCGTGGTCGGTTGGTCGCAATCAGGCGTCTGCGGCGGGATCGGCGCTGCCGCTGCCGTCGGCAAGCTGCTGGGGCTGGATGCCTGTGGCATCAGCGATGCCATCGCACTGGGTGCGAATGCGAGCGCCGGCCTGCGAGCCATGAATGGCACGATGGCAGTTACCGTGGCGGTTTCGAACGCCGCGGCAAACGGCTACCGCGCAGCGTTGCTTGCGTCGGCCGGCGTATCGGGACCGCATGATGTGCTGGAACACCCCTACGGTTTCCTGGCACTGTTTGCGCACGAAGGTCATGTTGCCCATCTGACCGAAGGCCTCGGTTTCACCTATGCGATATCCGAGTTGAACTTCAAGCCCTACCCTTGCGGGATCGTTGCGCATGCTGCCATCGATGCAGGAAAGGAAATCCGTTCCCAGCCGGGATTCAAGCCGGACGACATCGAACGGGTAATGGTCGGCCTGCATCCTTCGTGCCTGTCCCTGGGGGATCGCCCAGTGGTGTCCAGCGACAGCGAAGCCAGCGTCAGTATCCAGTTTTGGGCAGCGACGGCCTTGTTGCGTGAGACTCTGGGACCAGAATGCCTGAACCAGGCATGGATCGCGGATGCCGCCCGCCAGCAGCTACAGCAGCGCGTTCGACTGGAAGGGATCGACAACCTCAGTCGCTGCGCCGCGCGGATGACGGTAGCTTTGCGCTCCGGGGTTGAACTGCACGCGGACATTGCAAATTGCCTTGGCAGCGAGCGCAACCCGATGAAGCTTGAGGAGATCGAGGCGAAGTTCGTTGCAGCCGCGAGCGGCCGGCTGGACTCTTCACGTATCGAGCAGATTATCAAGGCTTGCCGGTCCTTCGAGGCGATCGAGGATGTCGCCCAGTTCCTGCAGCTATTGCGAACTCACGATGGAAAGGACGTAGTATGAATCTCGGACTTGCTGGAAAGGCAGCCCTTGTCACGGGGGCCAGTAAGGGCATCGGGGCCGCTGTCGCCATCGCGCTGGCGCGCGAAGGCGCCGATGTTCTGGCGGTAGCGCGCACGCCACTCAATGTCGAACCGCAGCCGCAGCGCCCAGGCGCGCCGGTACCGGGACGCATCATTCCCTTTCTTGCCGACCTGACATCGCCCGAAGCCTGTCAGGGGGCGCTGGAAGAAATGCTCCGACAGTTTGGCAAGATCGATATCCTCTCGAACAACGCTGGCAGCACCAAACCTGGGGACTTTTTCAGCATCGACGAGCAGGCCTGGCAGCAGGGCTTCGAGCTGAAGTTTCATGGTGCCCGTCGCCTGGCGCGCACCTGCTGGCCTGCGTTGAAGGAGGCAAAGGGCTGCATCGTCAATACCATTGGCATTATGTCCCGGACGGCGGTCATCGATTATGCGATGGGTGGAGCCGTCAACTCCGCGCTGTTTCACTTGACCAAGGCACTGGCACATCTCGGCGTCAGAGATGGCGTGCGTGTCAATGCCGTCAATCCGGGCCGCATTGCGACTGATCGGCTGGAGGCTTCACTGACAGTCATCATGGGAGAGCAAGGCGTGACCCGTGACGAAGCCGAAGCGCTGTTGCTGCAGAAGTCGGGCATTGCGCGCTTCGGCCGAACCGAGGAGGTGGCTGCCGCAGTTTGCTTTCTCGCCTCCGACCGCGCGGGGTTCATCAACGGCGCGATCCTCGATGTGGATGGCGGCGAAACTCGGGGACTCTAGTGGCACTCGAGCTCGGTCCGGCGGATCTGCGCCAGATTGGCAGCGGCCTCACACGTCCGGAATGCGTTCTC
Source organism: Cupriavidus necator (assembly GCF_040578825.1). Taxonomy (GTDB): domain Bacteria; phylum Pseudomonadota; class Gammaproteobacteria; order Burkholderiales; family Burkholderiaceae; genus Cupriavidus; species Cupriavidus necator_E. The sequence goes on from NZ_JBEFLI010000009.1 coordinate 27,400, forward strand.
GCCACTGCCGATGGCAAGCTTTTTTGTTCTGATGCCCGTGGCGGTGTCATGTCCTTTGCGCCGGACGGCACGCAGGCGCTGCTAGGCCGTCGGGAAAAACTGGTCCCTAACGGTATTGCCGCACTGCCAGGTGGAAATTTCCTGGTGGCCAATGTCGGTGTGGAAGGCGGTATCTGGCATCTCTCCAATACTGGGGCCTTCACCAAGCTAGACATCCGTGTCCGGGGTATGCCCTTGCCGGAGGTCAATTTTGTCTATGTCGATGCACTTGGGCGCCTGTGGGCGTCAGTGAGCAGTGCAGGCATGGCGGATCCGGTATTTACGCCCGCAGCTGACGAGGGCTACATCTTGCTCGGCGATAGCGAGGGCTTCCGGATCGTTGCGTCCGGCCTGGGCTGGACCAATGAACTCCGGGTACACCCATCCGGCGACCGTTTGTTCGTCAACGAAACATTCGGACGCAGGCTGCTGGAGTTCCACATCGGATCGGATGGGTCACTCCAAGACCGCACGGTACTGGCGGAGTTCGGTGTGGGCGATTACCCGGACGGCATGGCGCTGGACGTTCAGGATGGGATTTGGGTGGTAAGCATCATCTCCAATCGCATCTACCGGATTCACGACGGCCATAGCAAGCTGGTCTTCGGCGACAGCAATGCGCAGATCATCGACGCTCTCGAGCGCTTACTGAACAGTCGGGGCCTGAAGCGCGCTGATTTGCACGGATTGCGCACGGGTACGGTGGTGAACAACATTTCCAGCCTGGCGTTTGGCGGCGAGGACCTCCGTACAGCGTATCTTGGCTCCTTGAACGGGTCGTGCCTGTGGTCCTTCCGCTCCCCCGTGCCCGGTATTGCATCGCCTGTGCAGCAACCGCTCTGGTAGGGCGGGCAACGGGGGCAATTCATCTTCCTGGTGGTCGCCGCCGCGGATGCGGGGCGGCGCCATGACTTCAGATCGAACCGTCGGAGCCGTTGCTCGACGGTCTCCTAGGCGCAAGACCCTGCTTCTCGGCGTGTTCGCAGAACGTGTTGTAGCCGCCGGTTGCGCACAGGGTCGCTCCATACCACGCGCCTTTGAGCGCCACTGCAGCCCCACTGCAGCCGCAATGCACTACGGATCCAGCCACACGTGTTTGTCCGTGCAGGTAAGCCACGGAATCCAATGGCATGGTTAGCAATGCCGAAATGTTGTCGTCAAAATACATTGATCGTTAACAAGACAATCTTTCTGTACGCAAAAACCCTTAGCGGGCGGATTTGCGTTGACAGACATTCGGTATTGTCTACAATCACATCAGGTTGACGACGAAGCTGCCACCCTGAAGGTTTCCACTGCTCACTGGTGCGAGCCGGAGCAAGCAGAGCCCCACTGGCAGCAAAGGCTTCCACACTAAAACGACCCAGGAGACAAGACCGAAATGAAATTCGCCCAAGCCCTAGTAGCCGGCCTCGCGTTGGTAACTGCTGCTGCTTCCGCGAGCGCCGAATATCCCGACAAGCCAGTCCGGATCATCAATCCGTTCAGTGTGGGAGGAACTGGGGACACGATTCAGCGCCTCTTCGCCACCAAGCTGTCTGAGCGTACTGGTAAGTCGTTCATCGTCGAAAACAAGACGGGCGCCTCAGGCCGCATTGGCTACGAAGCGGTAGCGAAGAGTCCCGCAGATGGCTACACCCTCGTCGCAACTGACGTCACCTACACCATCCTGCCCGGGTTGTATGGGAAGCTGCCTTGGGATCCCGCAGCAGATCTGGTTCCGGTCACTGTCCTTGCCCGCGCGCCTTTCGTCTTTGTTGTTAATCCGAACGCGCGTTTCAAAACGCTGGAAGAACTGATCAAGTATGCCAAGGCAAATCCTGGCAAGGTGAATTTCGGGTCGGCTGGCGCGGGTAGCGTCAACCACCTCGTCATGGAACTGTTCGCTAAGGAAGCGCATATCAGTCTCACTCACATCCCGTACAAGGGCATGGGCGAGGCGCTAACCGGTCTCATGTCCAATTCGGTAGACATCATTGCCACCGGCGTTCCGACTGCCATCAACCACATCAAGAGCGGCAAGCTTTTGGCCCTTGCTCTCACCGCACAGAAGCGTTGGCCTGCTACCCCAGACGTCCCCACGCTAACGGAGCGAGGTGTGAACGTAGTGTCTTATAGCTGGATGGGTCTGATGGCACCAAAAGGCACGCCTAAGCCGGTGGTGGACTACCTCTACGGCAACGTCGTCAAGCTGATCCAGGACCCCTCCACCAAGCCGCTGCTCGATGCGCAAGGTGTCGAGCCGTCTGGCATGGCCCCGGCGGAATTCGCTCGGTTGTTGCGGGACGACACCAAGCGTTGGACTGAGGTGGTTCGCGCCGCAAATATCACCGCCAACTGATCTGGCGACGCTACGCAGCGTATCCGCCCGAAGCACTGGAACGAGAGATGGAAGCAAAAAAGCAATGGACAACAGTCCTGGTGCCGATCGGCGCGCTGGGTCTTGGCATCGACGAGGGCGATGTGGAGAGGGGAATCGCTGTCGGGGCCGATGTCATCGCCTGCGACGCGGGATCGACCGATAGCGGGCCGGCGTACCTTGCCACCGGTGTGGCCAAGTACTCGCGGGCGGCCGTCAAGACCGATCTTGCGATCCTGATGCGGGCGCGCGAGCGTGCCGGCATCCCGCTGCTAATTGGTTCGTGTGGCACCTCCGGCTGCGACAAGGCGCTGGAGTGGACCCGCGACATCGCGCTGGAGATCGCGCGCGAGCATGGCCTGCGTCCGCGCATCGCGGTGCTGTACTCAGAGCAACCGCCCGAGCTGATGGCGGGGCTGGCCAGGCAGGGGCGGATTGCGCCGCTGCCGCCGATGGAGGGAGCGGATCCCAAGTTGTTCCAGGGCTGCGATCGCATCGTCGCGCTGATGGGGCCGGAGCCGTACATCGCGGCGCTGCAAGCCGGGGCGGACATTATTCTCGGTGGCCGCACCACGGACACGGCGGTGCTGGCGGCGCTGCCGCTGCTGCGCGGGGCGGGGGCGGGACCGGCGTGGCATGCGGGCAAGATCGCGGAGTGCGGAGCGCTGTGCACAGCCAAGCCACGCGATGGGGGAGTGCTGATCCGGGTCGGGCAGCGCAGTTTCGAGATCGAGCCGCTGCGCCCGGGCAACGTGTGCACGCCGATTACGGTGTCGGCGCACATGCTGTACGAGAACAGCGACCCGTTCCAGTTGCATGAGCCGGGCGGGCTGCTGGATGCGACCGCGGTCCGGTACGAGGCGTTGGATGAGCGGCGCGTGCGGGTGAGCGGCTCGAAGTTCGTTCCGGCGCCGTACACGATGAAGCTGGAAGGGGCTTCACGCGGTGGCTTCCAGACGCTGATGCTGGTGGGTATCCAGGACCGCAAGGTGCTGGCGAACATCGACGGCTTCCTGGACCGCATGCACGAGGTTCTGAGCGCGCGCGTGCGTGCGGCGATGGGTGAGAGCGCGGGGGAGTTTCACATCTCGCTGCGTCCGTATGGCTGGAACGCTGTCAGCGGCCTGCCGGTGCCGGCCGACACGCCAGCCCCGCAGGAAATCGGCTTGCTGTTCATCGCCACGGCGCAGACGCAGGAGCTGGCCACGCAGATCGCCAAGACGTGCAACCCGTGGTTCTTCCACCTGCCGGTTGAAGACGCGCAGGAGCTGCCCAGCTACGGGTTCCCGTTCTCGCCGGCCGAGCTGGAGCGCGGTCAGGTGTTCGAATTCAAGCTGAACCATGTGGTAAGTGTCGCCGACCCGTTCGAGCTGGTGCGTACCGAATACATCGACATCGAGGAGTCGGCCCATGCCTAAGCTCGAGGCGGTATGCCGCCACATCCGCTCAAAAAATGCCGGGCCGTTCTGGATCACGGTGGACCTGTTCTTCCATGACCGGGATGGGTTCGAGCGCCATGCCGAAGCCGCGGCGCTGCAGCCGTCGGCGCTGGCGCAGGTCTTTGGCGTGCGTGAGGACCAGGTGAAGTGCTATCGGGTGCCGGATCTTGGAGTGCTGAAGATCTCGTACCCCAGACGCGACCCGCAGGGCGGCATGATCGAGCGCGACCTGCATGGTGGCCAGCAATATGTACGCCTGGTGGATCTGGAACTCGACTGACGTCAGAAATCCGTAGGATTAATCATGAAATCGATTGCTTTTCGCGTTCTTGGGGCGCTGGCCGCCTGTCTGGCAATGGCTGGCGCCGCGCCGGCCCAGACCGCCTACCCTGACAAGCCAGTTCGCCTGGTCGTACCTTACTCTCCAGGTGGCAGTACCAGTGTGCTGGCGAATGCGTTGGCCACGGCACTGGGCAAGAGCCTGGGTCAGTCCGTGTATATCGACCATCGTCCAGGCGGCAATACCATCATTGGCACCGGCGCGGTTGCGAAGGCTGCGCCAGACGGCTATACGCTGCTGCTTACTGCGAGCTCCCATGTGGTCGTCCCGCTTATCACGAAGGCGCCATACGATCCGTTCAAGGATTTCACACCGGTTGCCACCTTGGCCAAGACGGAGTTCGTGCTGGTTGTGAACCCGAAAGTAAATGCGCAAAACCTGAAAGAGTTTGTCGCCCTTGCCAAGACCAAACCGGGCGCTGTGACCTACGCCTCAGCGGGCAATGGTTCCGGTACGCATTTGGTTGCAGAACAATTCGAACGCGTTGTCGATATCAGAATGCAGCACATCCCTTACAAAGGAGCCGGCCCGCTCGTCAACGATCTCCTTGGCGGGCAGGTTAATGCAGCGTTCCTGGTACCGGCGGTTGCCACCCAATTCATTCAGTCGAACCGGCTTCGTGCCATTGCGGTCTCCGGTAAGGAGCGGCAGTCGATGCTGCCGAGTGTGCCGACGCTTTCGGAACTTGGCGTCGGCAGTTTGAATGCAACGAATTGGTACGGTGTCCTGGCACCCGCTGGTATACCCAAGGATGTGGCGGTGAAAGTTGCCAACGCTATTCAGACTGTAGGTAGCCACCCTGACTTCAAGGAGACGCTGTCCAGTCTGGGGTTGCAACCATACAGCGTCAAATCGGATGAGTTCGATCGAATGATGCGCGAAGAATCGGCTCGCATGGCTGCGCTGATCAAGTCCGCAAATATCACTATGGACTGATCTGCCGTCGCTGACGGCACTTCCACCATCCTACCTTCTATTTCCTTACATGCCGGGAAGCCAATGGGCGTTTCCGCGGCAGGAGGACTGCTGCATGCTAAACGAAGAACACAAGATCATCCGGGACAGCCTGCGAGCCTTCGCAACTGATCGCCTGGCCCCGCAGGCGGCCGAACGTGACCGCACTGGTGCTTTTCCGGCAGAGACACTGCGCGAGCTGGGCGAATTAGGTGCAATGGGCATTACGGTCTCTGAATCCTACGGCGGTGCCGGCATGGACTACCGCAGCCTAGCACTGGCGTTGGAAGAAATCGCAGCAGGCGATGGCGCCATTTCCACCATCGTCAGCGTACAAAACTCACTGGTCTGCGGAATCCTGTCGCGTTGGGGAAGCGAGGAACAGAAGAAGGCCTGGCTGCCTCGCCTCGCTCAAGGCGCGGCGCTCGGCTGTTTCTGTCTGACGGAGCCGCATACCGGTTCGGATGCCGGGGCGATTCGCACCAGTGCCCGTCGCACCGAGAGCGGTTGGGTGTTGAACGGCACCAAGCAATTCATCACCACCGGAAAGCATGCGGATATCGCCATCGTTTTTGCAGTGACGGATAGGGACGCTGGCAAAAAAGGAATTAGTTGCTTCCTCGTCCCGACGTTCACACCTGGCTATCGCACTGAACGACTGGAAGAGAAGCTGGGGCAGCATGCATCAGATACCGCACAGATTGTGTTTGAAGAGTGTCAGGTGCCATTGGATTCGGTCCTGGGACCCGTTGGCGCGGGCTATCGGATTGCCTTGTCGAATTTGGAAGCTGGCCGGATCGGTATTGCGGCACAAAGTGTTGGCATGGCGCGCGCCGCGCTTGAAGCAGCAATTCGATATGTCAAGGAGCGCCAAGCCTTCGGCCGCTTCCTGCATGAGCACCAGGCGGTGAGCTTCCGCCTGGCCGACATGGCGACACAGATTCAGGCTGCCCGACAGTTAGTCTGGTACGCCGCTTCATTGAAGGACGCGGGGGAGTCGTCTCTGGAAGCTGCGTCGATGGCGAAGTTATTCGCTTCGGAAATGGCTGAACGGGTGTGCTCGGACGCGATACAGATACATGGCGGCTATGGCTACGTCCGTGACTTTCCTGTTGAACGTATCTATCGCGACGTTAGGGTGTGCCAGATCTACGAGGGCACTAGTGATATCCAGCGATTGGTGATCAGCCGCTCGCTGATCGAATCGAACAAGTAAGAGTCTGCGAGGTAAGCGTCATGTCTGATTCTATTGTCATTGCCAGCGCGGTTCGTACGCCGATGGGTGCCTTTCAGGGCGGCTTTGCTTCCCTGGTAGCTTCTGATCTCGGCGGCGCGGCGATCAAAGGTGCTGTCGAGCGTGCGGGCATTCCCACCGACGCTGTCGGCGAAGTCCTGTTCGGCAATTGCCTGATGGCCGGACAGGGCCAGGCGCCCGCGCGACAAGCACTGCTCAAGGCAGGTCTGCCCAACAGTACTGGTGCCGTGACCCTTTCCAAAATGTGTGGCTCTGGTATGAAGGCCGCCATGCTTGCGCATGACATGCTGCTCGCAGGCAGCTCTGACGTGATGGTTGCCGGCGGGATGGAAAGCATGACGAACGCGCCTTACCTGCTTCTGAAAGGGCGCGGCGGCTACCGCATCGGCCACGAGCAAGTCTGCGACCACATGATGTTGGATGGCCTGGAAGATGCCTATCAGCCAGGTCGATCAATGGGGACGTTTGGTGAAGACTGTGCCGAGCGCTACCAGTTCACTCGGGAAGCGCAAGATGCCTTCGCTGTAGCATCGGTCACGCGCGCCAAGAGGGCCGGAGAAAGTGGCGCGTTTGAGGCCGAAATCGTTCCGGTCATGGTCAATGACCGGAACGGCGCGCGGGTGGTGAGCGAGGACGAGGGACCGTCCCGAATTCGACTGGACAAGATCCCGAACCTTAAACCTGCCTTCAAAAAGGATGGAACCATCACAGCCGCTTCATCCTCGTCGATCAATGACGGCGCGGCCGCGCTGGTACTGATGAAGGAGTCTACCGCAGTGCGGATGGGCGCCAAACCACTGGCTCGCATTGTTGCGCACAGTACCCATGCGCAGGAGCCGGAATGGTTCAGTACGGCACCGGTGCGCGCTACGGAGAAGCTTCTCGCCACGTCAGGCTGGAAAGTATCCGACGTCGACCTTTGGGAAATCAATGAAGCATTCGCCGTGATTCCGATGGCGTTGATGGCAGAGCTCAAGCTCGCGCACGAGATTGTCAACGTCAATGGCGGCGCTTGCGCTCTGGGCCATCCGATCGGCGCGTCCGGTGCGCGAATCATGGTGACTTTGCTTCACGCGCTGGAGGCTCGTGGGGCCAAGCGAGGCGTTGCAACGTTGTGCATCGGCGGTGGCGAGGCGACGGCCATCGCACTGGAGAGGTTCTGATGGAAATCCGTGGGAAGAGTTTTGTCGTCACCGGAGGCGCGTCCGGCCTTGGCGAAGGCGCTGCGCGCATGTTGGCGGCCAATGGCGGCAACGTCGTCATTGCCGATATGCAAGCCGACAGGGGCAATGCGGTGGCACGAGAGATCGGCGGATCTTTCATTCAATGTGATGTCAGCCAGGAAGGAGATGCGCTGGCAGCAATTGAAGCCGGCGTGTCGGGCGGCAAGCTGATGGGCCTCGTCAACTGTGCCGGGATCGCGCCAGCGGAGAAGACACTGGGAAAGAACGGGGCACATAATCTCGGCCTGTATACCAAGACCATCATGGTCAATCTAGTTGGAACGTTCAACATGATCCGGTTGGCCGCAGAAGCAATGGCGAAGAACGAACCGGAGCCAACACGAGAGCGCGGTTGCATTGTGTCGACTGCCTCGATTGCTGCATACGACGGGCAGATCGGGCAGGCCGCATATAGCGCATCGAAAGGCGGTGTCGTCGGGATGACGTTGCCGATTGCGCGGGATCTCTCGCGCAATGGTATTCGCAATATGACCATCGCCCCGGGGATCTTTGGTACGCCGATGGTGTTCGGTATGCCTCAGGAGGTTCAAGACGCCTTGGCAGCGGGCGTGCCATTCCCTTCGCGACTAGGCACGCCGGTCGATTACGCCAAGCTGGTGAAACATATTTTCGAGAACGATATGCTCAACGGCGAGGTGATTCGTCTCGACGGAGCGATCCGACTGGCAGCGCGTTAGCCAACCTGATGGGCAACATCTTCGCTCATGCCCCGCATCCCTTCCATGGAGCTTCGTCAAGTGTCGTCGTTGCTGATCCAAGTTGGTACCGCCGCGTTAGCGGCGATTGCGTTGATGTCGATCGCGCACGGGGCGTCCATGGACTATCCCACGCGTCCTGTGACGATTGTCGTGCCGTTCGCTGCAGGCAGCCCGACTGACATCACGGCAAGAGCGCTTGCCAACGATCTCGGACCGATCCTGAAGACCTCTATTCTCGTTGAGAACAAGTCTGGCGCAGGGCAAATCGTTGCAGCTTCATACGTATATCGGGCCGCACCTGACGGTTATACGTTGCTGCTTGCGAATCTACCCAATGCAATCGCTCCGTCTGCAGGGGCACGGCTGCCCTACAAGGACTTCACGGACTTCGCCCCTGTGGCGGAGGTGGCATCAATCGGCCTGATGCTCGCGACCTCGTCGGCGATGGGGGCGAAGGACCATCCCTCCCTCATTAGTCAGCTCCGCTCCGGCTCGGGCACTCTCACATATGGGTCAGGCGGCGTGGGTAGTGTCCTACATCTCACCACTGAGCGATTCAATCGGGAGGTCAACGCGAAGGCCACCCATGTGCCATTTAAGAGCGGTAGCCAGGTTCTGCTTGAACTGGCGGGCAACCGCCTGTCCTATTCCTTCGTGGCAATGAATGGGATGGATCTCGTGCAGCAGGGGAAGATCACGGCAATCGGGTTATCCGCATCGAAGCGAGATCCCCGGCATCCAGAACTGCCGACTCTTTCTGAACTCGGCATCCCGGGCTTCAACGCCAGTGCAGCTTTGGTCTTGGTTGCTCCAAAGAATACACCGGTCGCTATATTGCGGCGCCTAAATGACGCCGTCGCACGTGTCATTGCTCAGTCGGGATTCAAATCCCGCGTGCAGGCGATCGGAGGTGTCACGCTTTCGGCGCCGGCTTCGCTGGATGAAGTCAGTGCCTCAATTGAAAAGCAGGAGCGAGACTGGAAGCAGCTTATCCAGTCGCAGCAGATCCAACTGGAGTAACGATCGAATCAGTTCAGCCCAAGCAAGCCTACGGCTACAAAAAGTTTTACCGCAATGAAACATCATAGGAACGGAGGAGACAATGTATAAGAAGATCTACACAGGGGCGTTGCTAGCGTTTGCGGCGCAGATGGCTGCTGCGCAGTCTTCGGTGACGCTCTATGGTGTCGCTGATATCGGTTTCGAGTATCTTACCCACGCCAATGCGAACGGCAATGGCTTGTCGCGGATGACGTCTGGCAACGTATCAGGCTCCCGCTGGGGTCTGCGCGGCGTGGAAGACCTGGGGAGCGGCAACAAGGCCATCTACGCGGTGGAGAGCGGCTTCGAACTGGACACGGGGGTATCCGCCCAGGGCGGGCGGCTGTTCGGGCGACAGGCGTTTGTCGGGTTGCAGAACCAGTGGGGAAGCCTGACGTTGGGGCGACAGAACAACGTCTTCTATGACATCCTCATCAATTACGATCCCATGGTTATCGCGGCACGCTATTCGTCGTTGATGATGGATCCGACTTTCGCAGGCCGGTACGACAACACGGCAAAGTACACCGGCAAGTTCGGCCCAGTGTCAGCGATTGCACTGTATAGCTTTGCGAGGGGAACCTCCATCAGCGGTGCCAGTGGGACGACTTTCGGCACCGAGGTGCCAGGCGATGCCAAGAGCGATCGTGCCTTCAGTGGCGGTCTTGAGTATGCGGGCGGAGCGTTCGGTGCGACTGTGATCTATGATCAGCAGCAAGGGACTCGCGGTATCAGTGGTCAGAACTCTAATCAACGGGACCGTCGAGCAGCTGTCGCCGGAAATGTAAAATTTGGAAACTCCACGATCCTCGCAGGATATCGCTGGTTCAATGGTGATATCGGCGTGGCTGCCGGGGCGCCGGGCCGACGTAACGACATCTACTGGCTAGGTTATCGTTTGCAGGCAACGCCTGCGCTTGGCCTGACGCTCGCGGGCTACTACTTCGACGACAAGCGCTCGGATGCCGATCCGTGGAGCGCGGTGCTATCGGGGAATTATGTCCTCTCCAAGCGCACCGATGCGTTCCTGACAGTGGGATACGTAAAGAACAGGAACAACTCCAATCTGGGACTGAACGGGTTCGGAAGCACCATCGGGCCGGGGCAGAACCAGACCGGTGTAACGCTCAGTGTCCGTCATAAGTTCTGAATGTCTTTACTAGCCGGAGGCACGGGCGGCGGAGCCATGCCGGCCTCCGGCCGGGATATCACAGTCCAACTTCGCTTTGCTTGCCGCGCTGCGCGCGAGCGTGTAACCGTCGCAAGATGTCGTTGAACGTCTCCAGTTGCCTATTGATTTCGGCTTGGCCGTGCTCGATCAGGAACTGGCGAAAAGCCGTTGCCACTCGGGACAGGCGAAGCCCCGGCAAATAGGAAACATACCAATCGCGTTCGACCGGATTTCCCTGCATAGGAAGCACGCCGATCAACCCCGCCTGGAACTCCAGTGTGCAGGCGTGCAGGGACAAGAACGCCACGCCCAGTCCGGCAGACACCATGCGCTTGATCGCCGCATTGCTGGACAACTCCGACCCGTGTGGCATACGCAGCCCTGCCTCTTTGAAGAGGCGCTCGACGGTCGTCCGCGTGCCTGCGCCACGCTCGCGCACCAGCAGGTTCTCATGAATCAGGTCGGACAATTTCACATTACGGCGTGACATCAGTGGGTGGTCAGGGGCTGCAATGAATGCCATTGGATGCTTGGCGAAGGGCGTTGCCTGCGTGCGTAACTCTGACGTCGATCGACCCATGATAGCAAGGTCGATTTCATGCATCGCAAGCATGCGGATGATCTCCTCGCGATAGCCTACCTTCAGCTTGATCTTGATCTCCGGGCGGTTGGCGGTAAAGGCTACGAGTATGGAAGGCAGCAGATACTCCGCGGTGGTGATGGCGCCGATCCTTAGTGTGCCTGAGAGGTCCCCCTTTAGGGCGGCCACTTCCTCGAGCGAGTCACGCCATAACTTGAGCATCTGTGCTGCATAGCTGGACATCACTTCGCCTGCCGCTGTGAGTTCCATGCCGCGGCCAACGCGCTGTGTCAACGGTGCTCCCACGGCCTGTTCCAGCAACCGGATCTGCAACGACACCGTCGGCTGCGTGAGATGTAGCGATTCTGCAGCTTTCGAGACACTCCCGAGTCTGGCGATCGCATCAATGGCATTTAGCTGCCGGAACGTGGCGTTCTTATGCATAGAAGAAAACCTATCGGTCGGGGTTAAATATCAATTTTTTAATATAGAAGTCGTACCTTATAGTGAAGCGCATGAGAAGGCAATGACCTCGCGAGAGGCCGCTAAAGGAGCTAAGGATGTCGATCGAAATGCTTGTGCTTGCCGTTGAGGACGTTCTCGTCTCGCACGTAAGAAAGGAGCGCTGCGATACCGTGCGCACTCTGGTGCAGATGTACAGTGCCAACAATCAAACCGGATTCGAGCGTACCCACGAAGATGCTTTCCTTGAGGACTGCAGCACTCGGTCATTGGAGGTGAGTGAGCAGGCAGTGCGCCTGCTGATGCAGGCGCAAACGGACGGCGTTCGCTTGGGATTGGTTTCCCGGATGTCGTCGCGAATGCTCTGCGCTTTGCTGGATCAGGCGGTGGGTCCAGACTGGGTCGACTGGTTCAACATCGTGGCTACCGCGGACGCGCTATCGCCGGGACAGAGCGATGCGGATCTTTTCGATCTGATCCTGCGCACGGCGGACGTCCCCGCTGACCGTGCAATACTCGTCGATGCGTGCCCACGCGCCCTAAGCGTGGCACAGAGGCTAGGCATGGGCACGGTCACGGTGCTGGACAACGGTGCGCTTGGGGCCGATCCCGCAGTCAGCATGGCTTGCGAGACTCGTTCCTTGGCATGGCCCCAGTTCCGGGAACTGGAGGAAGCGCTAACGCAACGTGAAGCCCCCCTGGTGCACGAGCGGCGGGCAACCGTCTGCTGACGGCCACTCAAGAACCGTCCCACATTCGCGATCGATTGCCTGGAGAGACCATGGAGACCATACTGATCATCGGCGGTGGCGCTGCCGGCCTGCAATTGGCAACACGACTCGGGAAACGCCTTGGTCGGCAACGTGCAGCACGTATCGTGCTGGTGGATCGCAGCCCAACCCATCTCTGGAAGCCGCTACTGCACGAGGTTGCGACGGGCAGAATTGAACCGTCGGCGCACCGCATGTCGTTTGCACTGCAGGCCAGGCGCAATACCTTTGAGTTCGTGCAGGCTGAACTGGTTGCTGTCGATCGAGCACGGAAAGCCGTCTGCGTTCGCCGGCCAGGGTGTGCCGTCGGCGAGGAGTGTGCCCGAGACATTCAGACACTCTCCTACGACAAGCTTGTTCTGGCGGTCGGTGGAACGACTCAATTCTTTGGCGTACCGGGTGCGCGTGAGCATGCGCTGACCCTAGATAGCGTCGACAGTGCTGTGCAGGTGCGCTCAGGTGTTCTGGCCGCCCTGCAGCGCAAGACAGCGCTAGCAGAAAGCGCAGCCGATGCTGGCTCACCGCAAGTCAGGGTGGTCATCGTCGGAGCGGGAGCGACGGGCGTGCAACTAGCAGCGCAGATTAGACAGACGTCAGGGGTGCTGAATCAATATGGCGTGCATTGCCTGGATCCTGTGACCGGGGTGGAAATTGTGCTGCTGGAGGCGTCCAGCACCATCCTGCCCGGAATGGACCCGGCGCTGGCGGAGGGAGTCGATCAGAAACTCAGGCAAATGAATATTCAGGTAGCGACCGGGCAACGGGTCACCGCGGTATGTCACGACGGTCTTACGCTCGATGGCAGCCAAACATTGCCGGCCGACGTCGTCGTGTGGGCAGCGGGCGTCGCAGCGCCGCCCCTACTACAACAGCTTTCCCTGGCGCTCAATAAGAAGGGTCAGGTCCGCGTGACCGAAACCCTGCAAAGCGTCGACGACGAATCGATCTATGCGCTCGGCGATTGCGCAAGTTGTCAGTTGCCAGATGCACAGACGGAACTGCCAACGCGGGCGCAAGTGGCCTACCAGCAAGCAGTCTACCTGGCGGAGGCGCTTCGGGCATGTGTAGCGGGAAAGGTGGTAGGCCCATTCAGATATCGGGACTATGGGTCGCTCGTTTCCTTGGCGGACAACGTGGCGCTAGGAGCCTTTGCTGGAACGGGAATTTTCACCCAGTTCCAGTTGGCCGGGCGCATCCCTGCGCTGCTTCACAACGCTGTGTATCAGCGGCATGTGCTTGCCATTCACGGATGGGGCCGCACCATAGCGCTCACAGCGGCTCGTGGTTTGGCCAACTTGGTAGGCGCCGGTAGAAGACTGTACTGAATCTCCGTGTTTGTTGACTGAATGCTAATAGAGAGCAATAGAAAGCGGTCCTTGTGTGCTAATTAGGGCACTAAGCCTTGGCATCGACGAGGGCGATGTGGGAGAGGGGGGCGCCCGCCCTCCTGTTACCGCTGCGACGCGGCCGATGCGGACGAATGGAAAAACGCAGATGGATAAAATTCTCCGCCCAGGATCCACACTCTTGATCGGCAGCGTGGCCGGCGCGACATTTGCTGCAATCCACACACCGGTGCCTTGGCTGATCGGCCCCCTTCTAGCGGTGGCCATCTGCAACATTCTTGGCGCCAATCTGGATATCCCTCATTGGATGCGGTCTACCGGACAATGGCTGCTCGGTATTGCGCTCGGACTGCATTTCGTGCCATCCATGGTCGCGCAGATCTCAGGCTTGTTGCCGTATATGGTGCTTGCGGCCTTCGCCACTATCGGGTTCGGGTTCGCCGGGGGGTGGGCCATGTCGCGGTTCGGCGGCATTGACCGCACCACGGCACATTTCGCCGCAGCTATCGGCGGCGCACCGGAGATGGCTGCTGCGGCCGAGCATGCTGGCGCGAATATCGATCAGGTGGTTTCCGCGCACATGCTGCGGGTGCTCCTGACCGTCACGGTCGTTCCGGCTGCGGTACAGTATGGCGCGCGGCTGACGCCCCATGCACCGACCATCAGTTTGGAAGCTCTCCCTTCGCCGTCGCTGATTGTGCTCGCGCTGACTTCACTCGCAGGAGCCGCTTTGCTCCGGCGCTTTCATTTTCCCAATGCTTATGCGTTAGTGCCCTTGCTGCTGACGTCCATTCTTCTCGGCACAGGGGTAGTTTCGCCGGGTCCTTTACCGCGTTGGATCAGTGTGGGCGCGCAAATCCTGGTTGCCGTATCGCTTGGGATCCGGTTCACACCAGAATCGCTTGTCGCATCCCGTAGGCTCCTGCTTCCCGTCGGGCTCTATAGCTTTGCCAGTATTGCCTATGCCGGAGTAGGGGCTGCAGTGCTTTGGATGATTGCGGGACTTCGGTTTCCGACTGGAGTCCTTAGTCTGGCACCAGGAGGCATGGCAGATATGGGCATTGCAGCGGAAGCACTCGGGTTACTCGTGCCCGCCGTGATTGGCTTCCATGTGGTGCGGGTGATCTTCGTGGTACTGCTTACCGGGCCGCTGTTGATATGGGCACGAGGGCTTCACGGCCGCGGTCTCGCGGACAAAGGGTAGCACCCGCCCGCCGTCGGTGCCGAGGCGCCTTGTTGTCCGACCAATTCCGATAGACATAGCACCTGCATCAGCGCGCGTCGCTCGCTTCGTGCTCGGGCAACGCGAATGCGCTCAGCGTCAACGCGGTTGCCGCGGTGGATAAATTGCAAGCGCCCGCAGGGGATTGAGGGATGGCCGGGGCGCGTTACGAACGCAGGCGTGAGCCTGCGGTGCTGTGCTGAAGATGGGAGTACGCCTCCCGAAGTAGCCTTTCAGGAGCAGGCTTCAAACCGCCCGATGCTGCTGCGTCCAAAAAGCGCGGTGGTGAGCGATCGTGGAAAAGGCATACGGAAGACATCCAGGCTACCCGCCGAGTGCGATCTCTATCGATCCGCATACGCATTGCGCTCATCAACAAGGGCGAGGACCCACCATTAGTCCGGTCGGACCACGCGCGCAGCCGACCTCCATGCGGAAGACGATGCGGGTTTGCCGGCACGGCTGGAGCGCATGGCCGTTCGCCACGACGTGGCGCACCTCGGGCGCACCGTGGTCTGGCGCCGCTTTGGCGAAGGCCCGCCGCTGGTGCTGCTCCATGGCGGCCACGGCAACTGGATGCACTGGGTGCGCAATATCGAGGCGCTGGCCACGCGGCATATGCTGTGGATGGCGGACATGCCGGGCTTCGGCGACTCCGATACGCTTGCCGGCGACGCCCATGCTCCCGACCGGCTCGACCGCCTGGTGCAGGCGCTGATGGCCACGCTCGACCAGCTCATGGGCGAAGACGGCGAGGTCGCGATCGCCGGCTTTTCCTTCGGTGCGCTGGTCGCCGCGCACATCGCGGCGCGCCGGCCGCGGATCACGCGGCTTGCCCTGCTGGGCCCGGCCGGCCATGGCGGCGCACGGCGCCAGGGCCAGCCCATGCAGGACTGGCGCGTCGACGACGAGCACGAAATGCGCCGCAGGCTGCGCCACAACTTGCTGGCGCTGATGCTGCATGACGAGAAACTCGCCGACGGGCTCGCCATGGCTGTCCATGAGCAGGCATGCAAGGCGACCCGTTTCCGCAGCCGCACGCTCTCGCGCCAGGCAAGGCTGGGCAATGTGCTCGCGGCATACCGCGGGCCGACCTTGCTGATGTGGGGCGAGCACGATGTCACCGCGGTGCCGGTCGAGGTGGCGCAACAACTGGCGTGCGGCGCAAGCCACCGCGACTGGTGCGTGATTCCGGCGGCCGGACACTGGGTGCAGTTCGAGCGCTGGCAGGAGGTCAATCCGATGCTGCTGCGCTGGTTCTCTGACGCGGAAGTGACCGTGTCGACATAGCGCGCGCGCACGCTTGCTGGTCGCGGAAATGAGGCGTCTAATTGGCTGAGCGGAAGTCGGAGGCACCATGGCGCGCTGCACAATCTGCGGGTTCGACAATGCCGAAGGCGCCAATTTCTGTGAGCAGTGCGGCACCAGGCTGGCACGCCTGTGCCCGCGCTGCGGCCACGCACTGAATCCATCCGCGCGTTTCTGCAGTGCGTGCGGCGCGGCCGTCGACGAACTGCTGCAGGCCACGGCGACTGCTCCTGTCCAGTACACCCCGCCCCACCTGGCCGAGCGCATCCGTGCCGAGCAGGCCGCGCTGGAGGCGCGCGGCCAGACCAGCGGCGAGCGCAAGACCATCACCGTGCTGTTCGCCGACATGGCGGGCTCGACCGCGCTGGTCCACGACCGCGACCCGGAAGAAGCGTTGCGCCTGATCACCCCCGTCGTCGAACTGATGATGGAGGCCGTGCACTACTACGAAGGCTATGTGGCCAAGTCCCTGGGCGACGGCATCCTGGCGCTGTTCGGCGCGCCGATCGCGCACGAGGACCATCCCCAGCGCGCGCTCTATGCCGCGCTGCGCATGCAGGAGGCGATGCGCCGGCACAGCGACCGCATCCGGCTGCAGCAGGGCATCTCGCTGCAGATCCGCGTGGGCATCCATACCGGCGAGGTGGTGGTGCGCTCGATCCGCAAGGACGACCTGCATACCGACTACGACCCGGTCGGGCACACCATCAACATCGCCTCGCGGATGGAGACGATGGCCGCGCTGTCGTCGATCCTGGTGAGCGACTCCACCTACAAGCTTGCGGAGGGGTATTTCGACTTCAAGGCCCTGGGCGCCGCGCAGGTCAAGGGCGTGCCCAAGCCGCTGGCGATCTACGAGTTGCTTGGCCTGGGCGCGCTGCGCACGCGCCTGCAGGTGGCCGCGCATCGGGGCCTGGCGCGCTTTGTCGGCCGCGAGGCCGAGCTGGCGGCGCTGCACCGCGCGCTGGAGCAAGCCACGGCCGGACACGGGCAGATCGTTGCCGTGGTCGGCGAAGCGGGGGTCGGCAAGTCGCGGCTGTTCCACGAGTTCAAGGCGCGCTCGCAGCGCGGTTGCCTGGTGCTGGAGACCTTCTCGGTGTCGCACGGCAAGGCCTTCGCCTATCTGCCGCTGATCGAGCTGATGCGCAATTACTTCCAGATCACCGCGCAGGACGACGACCGGCGCTGCCGCGAAAAGGTCACGGGCAAGGTGCTGACGCTGGAGCGCAGCCTGGAAGGCCTGCTGCCTTATCTGCTGTTCCTGCTCGGGCTGGCCGAGCCGGGCTCGGCGCTGGCGGACATGGGCGCCAACCAGCGGCGCGAGCGCGCGTTCGCGGCCATCACCCGGCTGCTGGTGCGCGAGAGCCAGAACCAGCCCGTGCAGTTGCTGTTCGAGGACCTGCAGTGGCTGGACAGCGAAACCGAGGCATTCCTCGGCTACATCGTCGAGCGCGCCGCCGATGCGCGCATCCTGTTCCTGGTGAACTACCGCTCGGAGTACCGCACTGACTGGGGCGGCAAGGGCAACTACACCGAATTGCGGCTGGCGCCGCTGGGTCCGGCCGAGGCGCAAGGCTTGCTCAGCGCCTTGCTGGGCGATGACCCGGGACTCGCAGCGCTCAGGCAGCTGATCCTGGACAAGACCGAAGGCAACCCGTTCTTTATCGAGGAGGTCGTCCAGACCCTTGCCGAGGAGAACGTGCTGCTCGGCGAACCCGGCCATCACCGCATCGAACAGACCCCGGCCGCGCTGCATATCCCGACCACGGTACAGGGCGTGCTGGCGGCGCGCATGGACCGGCTGCCGCTCGCCGAGAAAGAACTGCTGCAGACCCTGGCCGTGATCGGCAAGGAGTTCCCGCTGAGCCTGATCCGCAAGGTCACCGGGCTGGAGGAAGACCGGCTGTATGCGCTGCTGGCCGGGCTGCAGGCCGGAGAGTTCATCTACGGACGGCCGGGTTTTCCGGAAGTCGAGTATGCGTTCAGGCATGCGCTGACGCAGGAAGTCGCCGGCAACTCGCTGCTCTCGGAGCAGCGCGGCGCACTGCATGAACGCACGGGCCGGGCGATCGAAGCGCTGTTCCGCCATCAGTTGAAGGACCACTGCAGCGAACTGGCCCACCATTACAGCCTCAGCGGCAATACGCCCAAGGCGGTCGAGTACCTGCTCTGCGCCGGGCGGCAGGCGCTTGAGCGCTCGGCGCATCTCGATGCCATCCGTCACCTGGGCACGGCGCTGGAACTGTCCGATCGCTTGCCGCAGACACAGGAACGCGCCCGCCAGGAAATCGCCTTGCGCGTCGCGCTTGGCCCGGCGTTGATCGCCGCGCGAAGCTTTGCGTCGAAGGATGTGGAGGCCAACTACAAGCGGGCGCTGAGCTTGTGCGAAACGGAATGCGAAACCTCGCAGCTGTTCCAGGTGAAGTTTGGCTTGCGCGCGTTCTATTCGATTCGCGCGCAGCATGGCACGGCGTATGAACTGGGAGAGGCGCT
The DNA here is from genome assembly GCF_040578825.1 of Cupriavidus necator. Lineage (GTDB taxonomy): Bacteria > Pseudomonadota > Gammaproteobacteria > Burkholderiales > Burkholderiaceae > Cupriavidus > Cupriavidus necator_E. The sequence continues at coordinate 46,121 of NZ_JBEFLI010000009.1, forward strand.
GCTCAGCCTGGCCGAGAACGAACAGGATACGGTGTTGATCGCGCACGCCGAGGTCGCGCTGGGCATCACCTCTTACCTTCTCGGTGAGTTCCGTACCGCCCGGGATCACCTGGAGCGGGGGCTTGCCCACTATCAGCCCGACCAGCAGCACCTGCACGTCGGTCTTTACGGGCAGGACGCCGGCGTCCGTGGCTACAGCTTCCTGGCACAGGTGCTGTGGCATCTGGGATATCCGGACCAGGCCCGCGACCGGGTCCAGCAGGCACTGGTGCTGGCCCGTCAGCTGCCGCACCCGTTCGACCTGGCGCTTGGCCTGACCAACGCCGCCGAAGCGTATCAGTTCTGGCATGAGGTGCAACTGGTGCGGGAATGCGCCGATGCCGCCATTGCGCTGTCGACCGAACAAGGGTTCCCGTTCTGGCTGGCGTGGGCAACTGTCCTGAAAGGCTGGGCGCTGGCGGAGGAGGGGAACGCCGAGGAAGGCATCGCCCGGATACGCGAGGGCGTGGCGGCATACCAGACCCTGGGCGCCGAACTGGCACGACCGCGTTTTCTCGCGCTGCTGGCCACGGCGTATGCGTCCGCGGGACAGGCGCGGGCGGGACTGGAGGTGCTTGACGACGCCCTGGCCGCCGTCACCAACACAGGCGAGCGCTACTATGAAGCGGAGCTGCACCGGCTCAAGGGCGAGCTGCTCCTGCAATGCGCCGATGCCGGGCCGCGCACGCCCTCCGGGCAGGAAGCGGCGCAAGCATGCTTTCAGCAGGCCATCGAGATCGCTCGCCGGCAAGGCGCGAAGTCGCTTGAGCTGCGCGCGGCGTTGAGCCTTGCCAGACTATGGCAGCAACAGGGCCAGACGGAGGCGGCACGGCAGACGCTGATGTGCGTGCATGAGGCCTTCACGGAAGGTTTCGACACAGCCGACTGGCAGCAGGCCAGGGCTTTGCTGGATGCGTTGGGGCAGCAGGCTGGCGGCGCGCCTTGAGCCATGCCTTGAGCCGCCGCCCGCACACCCGTATCGACGCACTCAGACGCCGATTTTCAGGATCGGCTTGCGCGTGACACCGCGCTCGCTGTCCTGTGCCGCCTGGTTGATGGCGTCGAAGGGATAGAACTTGACCAGCTTGTCGAACGGCAAGCGCCTTGCAGCAGTGCGCTGGCTGACAGCGCAGCGAGATGGAAGCCTGTCTACAGTGTCTCGCCGGGCAAGCCCAAGGCCTGCTCGATACACCGGATGATCTCCGTATCCTCGAACGGCTTGCCGATAAAGCACGCCGCGCCCGCCGCTTGCGCGCGCTGCTCATAGCCTTGCTTGTCGAATGCCGTCATGAAGATGACCGGCATCCGCAGGCCGCGCGCGCGCAGCGCATCGCTGAGCGCAAAGCCGTTCATGCCCGGCATCTGCACGTCCGTGATCACGCAGGCAATGCCGTCGATCGACGGCGACGCCAGCAACTCCGGCCCGCCAGCGTAGAGCTCCACTGCCAGATCGAAGGCGCGCAGCAGCCGACCCATGGCGTGCCGCACGGCAGCGTCGTCGTCGACGATGGCAATCACGGGCGTGGCATTCACGCGAATTCCTTGAGTATCAGTGCGCGATGGCAGGGGTCACGCAGGCCCCATTGTTTCGTCAACAGCATACCCGCAGGCGCTGCGGCGCCAAATCATACAGAGGTATCGACCGTCGTCGTGAGGCCAGCGCACCGCGGCGGGCCGTGGGCCAGCGATGCGGATGGCACCGCACGGCGTTCGGGCCGGCGCGGGCAAGACACTAATACCATCGTCGTAGTGCACTGCACTAAAAATTGTGCCGCAGCCCCAGCGCAACGGTCTGCGGATCGGCGCCGGCGCGGATGCCAAGGTCGTTGATGGCGAAGTCGTAGACCGCGTTGCCCGCATTGTCGATGCGGCTGTAGTAGGCATACAGCGCCGTGCGCCGCGACAGCGGATAGTCGTAGCCGACCGTGAACTGCGTGGCGTGGGTCTGCGCGCCGCTGCGGAAGAAGCCGATGGTGTCCGCCGACGATCCGGTGCCGTTGGCGGCGTAGGCCACGCCGATGCGCACGCTGCCGGGCCCGATCTGCTGCACCAGCGAGGCATAGTACGCATTGCGCTGCAGGTCGCCGGTATCGGTGCGGTAGTGCAGGTGTTCGACCACCGCGGCGAGGCGCGTGCCGGCCAGCAGCTGCCACGCCACACCTGCCTTGAGCGCGTCGTCGTTGCGGCCGGCGGCCTGGTAGTGCTGGTGGCGCTCCCAGGCCAGCGTCGCGTTGAGCGGGCCGCGCTCATAGACCGCTGCCACCGAGTACAGCGCCGGATTGCGCGCGACGGTGGTCTTCTCCTCGGGCAGTCCCCAGCCCAGCCACAGGCTGACGCCCGCCCATTGCGGCGAGCGGTATTGCAGGATGTTCTTCTGCCGCCGGTCGAACGAGCTGGTGTTCTCGACATTGTCCGTGCTCGATGCCGAGCCGTTGCCGAGCAGCGCCATATAGCCGGCCGTGGTCGGGTAATACGGGTCGTACCCCATGGTCGCCTCGGTGTAGGGCGTGTGCCAGTGGCCCATGAACAGCAGGCCATGGCTGCCCTGCAGGCCGATGCGCGAATTGCGGCTGGCGATCTGGCCCTGGCCGGAATCGGGCGACAGGGCGCTTTCGATCTGCCACACGGCTTTAAGCGTGCCGCCAAGGTCTTCTTCGCCGCGCAGGCCGAATACCGAGCGGTTGTTGTTCAGGCGCATGACACTGCCGAGGTCCGTGCCATCGGTCGCCGTGCTGGCACGGCTGTATTCGATGGCAGTGTTCAGGCGGCCGTAGACGGTGACGCTGCCGGCTGCCAGCGCCGGCGCGCACAGCGCCGCGCAGCACGTGACCAGCAGCGCGCGGAAGGCCAGGCTAGTGCGCAGCATCGTCTGCGGCAGTCTTGCTGGCGGCGTTCAGCGTGGGGCCGGGCGTACCGGTGATCTTGGGCATGCACTCGGCATGGAACCATGCGGCGGTCACCGGTTCGCCGGCCAGCATGCGCTTGATCGGCGGCACCACCTGTTCGCCGATCAGCATGCCGAGCAGGCCGATCAGCGCCACCACCGGTGGCGCCGGTGAACGGACCTGCATCAGCGCATAGATGATGCCGACGAGGATGCCGGCGGCCAGGGAGACAAGGTAGAGCTTCATGGGATGGATTCCTGATGAGGTTTGCGAATCAGTGCGGAGTCGACGGCGCTGCCGGCAGCCCGACGCCCAGCAGGTGCCGCACGCGCGGCGGCGTCTCCCGGGCATGGAAGCGCGTGATTTCGCGCTGCAGGTCGGCATCGGCGTGCGGCACGCGGCGGTGCTGGCGCAGGTGCTCGGCCCAGGATTCGACCAGGAACCACTCGGTCAGCAGTTCCGGATCGGTGGGGTCTTCCATCACGCCCCAGTTGAAGGCGCCGTCGCGCAGGCGTTCTTCCGATAGCTTGTGCACCGCGCGCAGGAAGGCATCGCGATCCTCCGCACGCACGCAATACTCGATCAGGATCATCACCGGCCCGCGGTCATGCGCAATCTCGCTGGCGCCTTCCGGTTCGGGCCAATGCTGCGCGGGTTGGAGGTCTTCCTCGCCGCGCGGCAGCCGCAGCCGATGCAGCAGCAGCGCCGAGACCAGCAAGCCGCCAGCGGCAACCAGCAGCCCGCCCGACGTGCCCAGCGCCTGCGCGACAAAGCCCCACACCAGGCTGCCCGCCGCCATCGCGCCGTTGAACACCATCTGGTAGACCGCCAGCGCGCGCCCGCGCACCCAGTTGGGCAGGATCGCCTGGGCCACGCCGCCGAGCGTGGTCAGCGCGGTGATCCAGGCCGCGCCAAGGAACAGCAGCAACGGCAGCGCGACCCACACCGGCGGCGCGATGCACAGCACCGCCATCACCACCGCGGTGACGATGGCCGACAGCAGCACCAGCCCGTCGGCATCGAGCCGGCGCTGCAGCCGCGGCATCACCAGCGCGCCGAGGATCGCGCCGAGGCCGACCGCGCCCAGCAGCACGCCATAGAGGCTGGCGCCGCCGTGCAGCAGTTGTTTTGCCACCAGCGGCAACAACGCCCAGATGCTGCTGCCGAAGGCGAAATGCACGGCCGCGCGCGCCAGCACGATATGCAGCTTGCTGTGCGCGCGGGTAAAGCGCAGCCCCGCGCGGAAGGCGCCGAGGAAGTGCTCGCGCAGCGGATCGGCGGGGCGCGCCGGGCGCTTCCACCACAGCAGCGCGGCGATCACGAAGACATAGCTGACCAGGTCCACGCCATACGTAGTGGCCGCGCCGAACGCCGCCAGCAGCAGGCCCCCGGCGGCCGGGCCGATCGCGCGCGCGATGTTCACGCCCAGCGCATTGAGCGCGACGGCGCGCTTGAGCTCCTGCTGCGGCACCAGTTCCGGCACGATCGACTGCCAGGTGGGCCCCATCATCGCCGCGCCGATGCCGCCGAGGAAGGCCATGCCGATCAGGATCTCGATGGTCAGCGCCTGGCGCCAGGCCAGCACCATCAGCGTGCCGCTGACCATGGCCAGCCCCACCTGCACCGCGATCAGGAAGCGCCGGCGGTCGAGGATATCGGACAGCACGCCGGCGGGAATCGCCAGCAGGAACACCGGCAGCGTGGCCGCGGCCTGGATGGTGGCGACCGCAGCGGGGGAGGTGGAAAGATCGGTGGCCAGCCAGGCGCTGGCCACGTCGCGCATAAAGCTGCCGATATTGCCGAGGATGGTCGCGGCCCACAGCACCGCGAAAGTGGCCTGCGCCAGCGGCGCGAAGGTGCCGCCGTTGGCGGGCGCAGGTGCGGGGCGGAGTGCTTGTTCTGCCATGCTGGTCACCGGTCCGTTTGCGTAAGAGGCGTGCCGTATGTGCGTTGTGCACGTTCATGCAGGTCATGCCAGGCCACCAGCAGGAAGCCGCCCACCAGCCCCAGGTGCTCGAAGAAGGCATTGGCCATCATGAACCTGGCGTCGGGCGGCACCTCCCAGAAGCGGTTGGCGACGAACGTCGCGGCCAGCGTGAACGCCGCCAGCGCCAGTGCGCCAAGCCAGCGCCGCCAGCCGAGCAGGATCATGGCGCAGGCGCCCAGCTCCAGCACGATGGTGGCGATCGCCATCGGCACCGCCGGCGACAGGCCGAAGTGCTGCATCTCCGCGATCGCGCCGCGGAAGTCGACCAGCTTGACCAGGCCGCCCTGCAGGTAGGCCGCGCACAGCAGCAGCAGCGCGAGCCAGTGCAGCCAGCGCGGCAACAGGTGTGTGGAAGGGCCGGAGGAAGCCGGCGTCAGCGTGGTAGTCGGTTCAGGCATGGCCGGTCTCCGGATCGGGGGCGTGGGGGCTGAGGTTTGGGATCAGAACGCCCAGCACGAACAGCCGAGCGCGCCCCAGAAGGTGCTTTCGTCCGACGTCGGCACGCTCGAAGTCCAGGCCCTGGCATGCGCGTGGCCATGCACGCCGCAACTGCTGGCGCAGCCGCATGCGGTGTTCATGGCCAGCTTGCGCGCCTGCGGCCGCGGCTGGTAGCCGCCCACATGGCGCACCGGCGACCAGTCCGGCATTGCCGGCGGAATCTGCGGCGACAGCTTGCTGAAGTCGCCGTCGCCATAGACCACCTTGCCGCCGAGGATGGTCAGCACCGAGGCAATGTCCTGGATTTCGTCGCCCGGCACGCTGAAGTAGTCGGCGGACAGCACCGCCAGGTCGGCGAGCTGGCCCACCTTGATCTGGCCCTTCTTGCCCACTTCGGACGAGAACCAGGTATTGGCCTCGGTCCACAGCCGCAGCGCGGTCTCGCGGTCGAGCAGGTTGGCCTGCGGGTACATCGACATGCCGCCCACGGTCTTGCCGGTGGTCAGCCAGTACAGCGACACCCAGGGGTTGTACGAGGCCACGCGCGTGGCATCGGTGCCGGCGCCGACCTTGACGCCCTTTTCCAGCATCTTCTTCACCGGCGGCGTTGCTTCGGCCGCGCGCGCGCCATAGCGCTCGACGAAATACTCGCCCTGGTACGCCATGCGGTGCTGCACGGCGATACCGCCGCCGAGCGCGGCGATGCGGTCGATATTGCGGTCGGAGATGGTCTCGGCGTGATCGAAGAACCAGTTCAGGCCATCGAACGGAACATCCTTGGCGACCTTCTCGTAGACGTCGAGCGCGCGCGTGATGGTCTGGTCATAGGTGGCATGCAAGCGCCACGGCCAGCGCTTTTCTGCCAGCAGGCGGATCACCGGCTCCAGGTCGGCTTCCATCGACGGCGCCATGTCGGGGCGCTCGACGCGGAAGTCCTCGAAGTCCGCCGCGGTGTAGACCAGCATCTCGCCGGCGCCGTTGTGGCGGTACAGGTCGTCGCCCTGGCCGGGCTTGACCTTCGACGTCCAAGTCTTGAAGTCGCTGAGCTCTTCCTTGGGCTTCTGCGTAAAGAGGTTGTAGGCGAGCCGCACCGTAAGCTGCCCTTCCTTGTGCAGCTCCTCGATGATGCTGTAGTCCTCGGGGTAGTTCTGGTAGCCGCCGCCCGCATCGATCACGCCGGTGACGCCGAGCCGGTTCACCTCGCGCATGAAATGGCGCGTCGAGTTCTTCTGGTACTCCGGCGGCAGCTTCGGGCCCTTGGCCAGCGTCGCGTAAAGGATGGTGGCGTTGGGTTTGGCCAGCAGCAGGCCGGTGGGGTTGCCGCGCGCATCGCGCAGGATCTCGCCGCCCGGCGGGTTCGGTGTGTCCTTGGTGTAGCCCACGGCGCGCAGCGCGGCGCCGTTGAGGATCGCGCGGTCGTACAGGTGCAGGATAAACACCGGCGTATCGGGCGCCACGGCGTTCAGTTCCTCGACGGTGGGCAGGCGCTTCTCGGCGAACTGGTGCTCGGTGAAGCCGCCCACCACGCGCACCCACTGCGGCGCGGGCGTGCGGGCGACCTGGTCCCTGAGCATGCGCATGGCGTCGGCCAGCGAGCGTACGCCGTCCCAGCGCAGCTCCATGTTGTAGTTCAGGCCGCCGCGGATGATATGCATATGGCTGTCGATCAGCCCGGGAATGGCCCGCCGGCCATTCAGGTCGATGACCTTCGTCTGCGCCCCGGCCAGCTTCATGATGTCCTGGCGCGTACCGACGCCGACAAAGCGTCCGTCGCGCACGGCAACGGCATCCGCCTGCGGGTTGGACTTGTCGAGCGTGGCGAACTTGCCGTTGACGAGGATGAGGTCGGGTGGGGTGCCTGGTGACATGGCGAAGATCTCCGAGGATGCGGCCGCGCCGATCGCGGCAGCGGAGGCAATGAATTGCCGGCGGGTAACTGACATAAGGCTTATGCGTTCAGGAAGGCCAGCAGGTCGGCGTTGACCTGGTCGGCGTTGATCACGCACATGCCGTGCGAAGCGCCCGGGTAGACCTTCAGGGTGGCGTCTTTCACGATGTCGGCCGACAGGCGCGCCGAGTTGTCGATCGGCACGATCTGGTCGTCGTCGCCATGCAGGATCAGCGTGGGCACGTCGATCTTCTTCAGGTCCTCGGTGTAGTCCACCTCCGAGAACTCCCTGATGCAGGCGTACTGGCCCACGATGCCGCCGGCCATGCCCTGCGCCCAGAACGCATCGATGGTGCCCTGCGAGGCCTTGGCGCCGTCACGGTTAAAGCCGAAGAACGGCACCGCCAGGTCCTTGTAGAACTGCGAGCGGTTGTCGGCGACGCCCTTGCGGATGCCATCGAACACCTCCATCGGCAGGCCGTTGGGGTAGGCCGTGGTCTTCAGCATCACCGGCGGCACCGCGCCGATCAGCACTGCCTTGGCCACGCGCTTGGTGCCATGGCGGCCGATGTAGTGCGCCACTTCGCCGCCGCCGGTGGAATGGCCCACCAGCGTCGCGCCCTGCAGGTCCAGCGCGTCCAGCAGCGCCGCCAGGTCATCGGCATAGGTATCCATGTCGTTGCCCTGCGCGGGCTGGTCCGAGCGGCCATGGCCGCGGCGGTCATGGGCGATCACGCGAAAGCCCTGCTGCACCAGGAACAGCATCTGCGCATCCCAGGCGTCGGCGTTCAGCGGCCAGCCGTGCGAGAACACGACCGGGCGGCCCGAGCCCCAGTCCTTGTAGAAGATCCGGGTACCGTCTTTGGTAGTAATGAAGTTCATGGATGGCCTTATCGATGGAGGAAGGACGAGCAAAGGACGATCGATCCCGTCGGACGCGGGCTCAGCGGGCCGGCACCGGCGCGATCGACTCGTGCGGCGTGGCCGTGCGCTGCGGGGCCTTGTGGACCATGGTGTAGGCGTAGTCGACACCCATGCCGTAGGCGCCGGAATGCTCCTTGACCAGCTTCATCACGGCGTCATAGGTGTCGCGGTGGGCCCAGTCGCGCTGCCACTCCAGCAGCACCTGCTGCCAGGTGACCGGCACGGCGCCGGCCTGCACCATGCGCTGCATGGCGTAGTCGTGCGCTTCCTTGCTGGTGCCGCCCGAAGCATCGGCCACCATGTAGATCTCGTAGTTGCCTTCGAGCATCGCGCACAGCGCGAAGGTGGTGTTGCAGACCTCGGTCCACAGGCCGGCGACGATCACCTTGTTGCGGCCGTTGGCCTTGAGCGCGTCGCGTACCTTCTGGTCGTCCCACGAGTTCATCGAGGTGCGCTCCAACGTCTTGTGGTCCGGAAACACGTCGAGCAGTTCCGGGTAGGTGAAGCCCGAGAACGACTCGCTCTCGACGGTGGTGATCGTCGTCGGGATATTGAAGATCTTGGCCGCCTTGGCCAGGCCGACCACGTTGTTCTTCATGGCCTGCCGGTCCATCGACTGCACGCCGAAGGCCATCTGCGGCTGGTGGTCGATGATGATCAGCTGGCTGTTCTGCGGGGTGAGGACTTCGAGCTTCGGGTTGGACATGATGTCGTTCCTTGGGGACTGGGTTGAGCCCGGGCGCAGCCACTTGCCTGAGCGCAAGGCCGCGACGCGGAAGGGGGCGGAAAAGGGCGGCGGGGTCACGGGACCGCGGCGCTGCCGAATGGAAGACTAGTTGGTGTGGGCGCCCACGCAAATCGTATGTTCGTATTACCCGTCGAACCCGGCGGTGTCCGGGCATGGTGCGGCGTGCGCGCCGCTGGTGCGGTGATGCCACACGTGGCGGCGGCACGCCATCGCGGCGCGCGACGGCGACTAACACGATGGTATGAGTGCCCGGTGCGTCACTGCCGTGATCCAATCCCGGTCCTTGCGGTGACCTGTCTGCTGGTTATAATCCGCTTCACCCTTCCGAGCGCACTGGAGATCTGACCGTGACATCACCAAGCCTGGAGCCAGCCGACGCCAGTGCGAGCGATGACGCGATGGTGCTGGTGGTCGACGACGATGCCGCGCTGCGCCGTGCGCTGGGCAACCTGTTCCGCTCAGTCGGCCTGAATGTGGCGTTGTTCGCCTCGGCCGCCGAGCTGCTGGCCACACCCTTTCCCACTACGCCATGCTGCCTGCTGCTCGATGTCAGGCTGCGCGGCCCGAGCGGACTCGACCTGCAGTCGCGCCTCGGCCAGATGGGTATCCACATCCCCATCATCTTCATGACCGGCTACGGCGATATCGCCATGACGGTCGCGGCAATGAAGGCCGGCGCCGAAGACTTCATGCCCAAGCCGTTCCGCGACCAGGACCTGCTCGATGCGGTGGCCGCGGCGCTGGAGAAAGACCGGCTGCGCCGCGAGGGGCTGCGCCAGGTCGAAGCGTTGCGCGCCTGCTACCAGTCGCTGACGCCGCGCGAAGGCGAAGTCATGGGCCTGGCGGTGGCGGGCCTGCTGAACAAGCAGATTGCCGCCGAGATCGGCATCAGCGAGGTGACGGTGAAGATCCACCGCGGCCAGGCCATGCGCAAGATGAAGGCGCGCACCTTTGCGGAGCTGGTGCTGATGGCGCAGCAGCTCGGCATCTGCAAGGTCGGCGGCTGAGTACGCCCGGCGTGCGTCGCTGTCGCCTCCAGCCGACATCATGAACGGATAGGGGGGCCACAGGCGCGGAGCCATTGCCGGCCATTGCCCCATCTGGCAGTTAGAATGGTGCGGCATGGCGATGCGGGTTTCAGTAAGTCTGGTATGGAATCTGCGTAGCTGGCGCCGAGCCTCCGACCATTCTTGCTCCCATGACGCCTGCCATCCATCCGCAGCAAAGCACCGCGCCGGCCTTTGACAACGCCTGGCTGACGCGGGCCGCGCAGAGCGTGCTCCACATATCGGATGGCATCAGCTATCTGGAGCTGTCCGACCCCGACACCCGGCTCCGCTGCTTCGCCAGGAGCGCGCCGCTGGCAGACAGCGGGCCACTGCAGGATGAAGCCCGGCTGGCCGGGCGCCTGCAGGCGGACTGGGCCGCGGTGCCGGTGGCCACGCTGCGCACCGCGGACCGCATGGTGGTGGTATATGGCGGCGCGCCCGCTTCGACGCTCGCCGCGAATCTGGGCGAAGCCCCCGTCCCCGTCGCTCGCTTCCTGGAACTTGCCATCGGCAGCGCCCGTGCGCTGGCGGGCGCGCATGCGCACGGCCTGCTGCATGGCGATATCCGGCCGCACAACCTGCTGGCCGACGACAGCGCCGCTGTGCGCCTGACGGGCTTCGACCATGCCACCGCGCTGGACGCCATGCCGCCCGTCGTGCCGCGCCCCGGCCCGGCCTCACGGCCATACCAGTCGCCCGAAGTCGCCCGCGCCGACCAGGCGCGCACCAGCGCCCGCTCGGACCTGTATTCGCTCGGCGTCACCTTCTACCAGATGCTGACCGGCACGCTGCCGTTCAGCGCCGACTCGGCCGCGGCCTGGCAGCATGCCCATCTCGCCATCGAACCGGTGCCGCCGCAGGCGCGGGCACCAGGCATTGCGCCGCTGCTGGGGGCGATCGTGCTCAAGCTGATGGCCAAGGATCCCGCCGACCGCTATGCCGGCGCCGTGTCGCTGCTGGCCGACCTGCTGCGCTGCCAGGCTGACTGGCGCGAACGCGGCGAGATCGCGCCGTTCGTGCTCGACGCCGCCGGCGCGACCTCGACGCTGAACGTGTCCGGCGAGCTCTTTGGCCGCGCGCGCGAAACCGCGCAGCTCGCCGATGGGCTGGCGCGTGTGCGCCACAGCGGCCAGTCCGAGCTGGTGCTGATCGCCGGTGCCGCCGGCACCGGCAAGTCCGCGCTGGCGGCCTGGCTGTCGTGCCAGGCGGGACAGCAGGGCATGCGCTTTGCCAGCGGCAAGAGCGACCAGTTGCAACTCGATATTCCGTATGCGCCGGTCGCGCAGATGATCCGCGCACTGACGCTGCCGCTGCTTGGCGAGCCGGAAGCCGCGCTGGCGCCGGTGCGCGAGCGCTGGCTAGGCGCGCTGGCGGGTCAGGGCCGGGCCATTGCCGTGCTGGTGCCCGAGGCCGGGCATGTGCTGGGACGCACCGCGCCGCTGGCGGACGTGCCGGCCCAGCAGGCGCAGGCGCGCGCGCAGAAGGCCATCCTCGCCACGTTCGCCGCCTTTGCCGACAAGCGCGCGCCGCTGGTGCTGTTCTTCGATGACCTGCAGTGGGCCGATGCGTCGACCATTGCGCTGCTCGAGGCCTTCACCACGCAACGCCCGGGCAACCTGCTGCTGATCGCCGCCTATCGCGACCACGGCAACGATGTGGAGCAGCGCTTCTCCTGGCTGCTGCATGCCAGCCGCTCCGACGCGCTGCCGGTCACGCGCATCGCCGTGCGGCCCCTGGCCGTGCCGGACCTGACCGAACTGGTGGCGGCTGCCCTCAACGAGCCGGCGCCGCGCGTGGAGACGCTGGCGCGCCTGGTGCATGCCAAGACCGGCGGCAATCCCTTCTTCTCGTACCAGCTATTGCGCGCGCTGGTCGACGACGGCGTGCTGGCCTACCGCGACGACAGCGCCGGCTGGGACTGGGAAGAGGCCGACGCCGCGCAGCATCGCTACACCGACAGCGTGACCGACCTGATGACCCGGCGCTTCGCCAGGCTGCCGGAAGAGGGAACGGCGCTGCTGCAGCACCTGGCGTGCGTGGGCATACGCTGCGAGCAAAGCCTGCTGGCGTGCGTGGCGCAGCTCAGTCTGCCGCAGCTCAGCGAGCGGCTGCGCCCGTTTGTCGCTGCCGGCCTGCTGATAGGTACGGAGGACGGCTACGCCTTCCAGCATGACCGCGTGCTGGAAGCCGCATACGCCATGATCGATCCGCGCGAGCGCCCGGCCGCGCATGCGCGCATCGCGGAGATCATGATCGAGCACTGGCAAGGCGACCTGGCCGTGCATGCCTTCGAGATCGGCAACCAGATCGAGCGCGCCGGCGGCCATCCGTTGTCGGAGCAGCAGCGCGTGGCGTTCGTGCAGGTGCTGCTGGTCGCCGGCAGGCGCGCCAGGCGCAGCGCGGCGATGGCGCAGGCGACGCGCTACACCGACGCGGCGTTCGCGCTGATGCAGCCGTCGTGGTGGTCGACGCACCGCGCGCTCGCCTACGCCGCCAGCGTGCTGCACTGCGAATGCCTGCTGGCGCAGGCGCAGCTGGAACCCGCCTCGCATGAAATCGATGCGCTGCTCGCGCGCGACCTGCCGCCCGCGGACAAGGCTGCCGTGCATCGGCTGAAGGCCAGCCTGCAGACCGTGCGTTCCGACTACGAGGGCGCGATCAACGCCGCGCTGTCGGGGCTGGCGCTGCTCGATATCCACCTGGAGCGCGGCCCCACGCCGGCGCGCATGCGCGAGGCCTATGACGCGGTCAGGACGGCGCTGGGCGGGCGCGCGATCGACAGCCTGGGGATGTTGCCGGCCACCGACGACAGCCGCATCCAGACCGTGATGGGCCTGCTGTCGACGCTGATCTCGTCGCTGTTCGTGCGCGACGGCATCAGCTTCCTGCATGTGGCCAAGATGGTGGAGCTGACGCTGGAGCATGGCGCCACCGCGGAGTCGCCCTACGGACTGTCCTGGTTCGGCGTGTTTATCGCCAGCCTGTATGGGGAATACGAGGACGGCCTTGCCTACGGGCTGGCGGCAATGGACCTGGCCGATCGCCATGGCTACGAGGCGGAGCGCATCGCCACGCTGGTGGCCGTCGACCAGGTCAGCGCCTGGACCCGGCCACTGTCCTACGCGCTGGCGCATGCGCAGCGCGCGGTCCTGCTGGGCCGTGCCTCGGGCGATATCGGCATGGCCTGCTATGCCTGCAACCATATCGCCTCCGACCTGCTCGCCATGGGCGAGCACCTGCGGCTGGTGGAGGAAGAGATCGGCCGCGGGCTGGCGCTGACCCGGCTGGTCCAGTACCGGGATATCGAGCTGATCCTGTATTCGCAGCAGCATTTCCTGCACCGGCTGCGCATCGGCGACGAAGCGCCGCCACAGGGCGAGGCCATCCACCAGATGAGCGCGGCGCAGCGGCTGGCGCGCGCCAACTCGCTGCCGACCAAGTTCTGGATCTGGCTCTACGACGGCATGGCGGCGGTGTTCCGGCAGGAATGGGACCACGCGGTGCGCAGCCTGCGCGAGGCCGAGGCGCTGATCTGGTCGGCGCCGGCCCATATCAACGTGGCGGATTGCCGGCTGTATCTCGCCATTGCACTGGCGCACGCGGACGCCGCGGCTTCGGATAGCGACAGCGTCATGGCCGACGTGACCGCGCATCGCGATTGCTTTGCGCGCTGGGCGGCGCTGAACCCGCTGACCTTCCAGGGCAAGCTGTCGCTGATCGATGCGGAGCTGGCCCGCTTGCGCGGCGATCCGATCCAGGCGCTGGCCTGCTATGAGCAGTCGGCCGGCGCCGCCGCCGCGGCCGGATTCGTTCATGAGCAGGCGCTCGCGCACGAACTGGCTGGCATGCTGTGCGAAGCGCGCGGCCTGCCGACCGCGGCCGCACAGCACTGGCGCCTGGCCCATGCCGGCTACCGCCGCTGGGGTGCGGACCACAAGGCGATGCTGCTGAGCGCACGCCATCCGCAGCTCGACGTGGCGGGGCATGACGACGGCAGCGCCGGCGGCGCCGACAGCCAGCGTACCGCGGCCCGCTGGGAACTGGGCATGAAGGCGGCCCGGGCGATGTCCAGCGAGATCGTGATGGACCGCCTGATCGAAACGCTGATGACCCATGTGGTGCTCCACGCCGGCGCCCAGTACGGACTGCTGCTGCTGATGCGCGGCGAGCAGCCCATGATCGAAGCCTCGGGACGCGTGGTCGATGGCCATGTGGCGGTGACGCTCGGCACCGCGGCGCCGACCGAGCAGGCCCTGCCGCTGGCGGTGCTCAACAGCGTGCTGCGCACCCGGCAGACGCTGGCGCTGGACGACGCCATGGTCGACGCGCCGTCGATCCGCACCAAGGGCGCTATCCCCGGCGGCTTGCGCTCGGTGCTGTGCCTGCCGCTGCTGCGCGGCGGCAGCCTGATCGGCGTGTTCTACCTGGAGAACAGCCTGGCCCCCGGCGTCTTCGATGCCAACCGGATCGCCGAACTCGAGGTGCTGGCGCCGCAGGTGGCGATCTCGCTCGAGACCGCACGCCTGTACGAGCAACTGATCGACGAGAACAACCGCCGCGTCGCGGCCGAAATGAGCCTGCGTACCGCGCGCTCGGAACTGGCCCGCACCTCGCACCTGACCGTGATGGGCAGCCTGGCCGCATCGATCGCCCACGAAGTGAACCAGCCGCTGACCGCCATCGTGGCCACCGTCGACGCCAGCCTGCGCTGGCTGAACCGGCCCAGGCCGGAGATCGCCGAGGCGCTCGACGGCTTTAGCCACATCAGGCAGAACGCGCTGCGCGCCGCCGACATCATCCGCGCGCTGCGCGCCCTGGCCAAGCAGGCGCCGGCGGTGCTGGCACCGCTGAACCCAGACGATGTCCTGCGCGAGGTGCTGGACATGGTGCGCATGGAAATCGACGAGCACGATGTCAAGGTCGTCGCGCGCCTGGCGGCGGGGTCCGCCGTGGTGGAAGCCGATCGCGTCCAGCTCCAGCAGGTGGTGCTGAACCTGATCACCAACGCGCTCGATGCCATGGCGCAGACGCCGGCCGCGCAGCGCGAGCTGATCGTGACCTCATACCGCGAACAGGACACCGTCGTCGTCAGCGTGCAGGACCATGGCACCGGCATTCCCGACGACGTGCTGGGCCAGGTGTTCGAGCCGTTCTTCACCACCAGGGAAGACGGCATGGGCATGGGCCTCGCCATCTGCCGCTCCATCATCGAGGCGCATGGCGGCACGCTGGCGGTCCGCAACCGGCGCAGCGGCGGCAGCGAGTTCATGTTCCGGCTGCCGGTGTGCGACACGTTGCCGACGCTCGCGGTGGGGCCATAGGGCGGGTGGCCCGAAGCTGCGCATGTGCATAGGCGGGAAGCCCGCATATCGGCATGCGCAAACGTTCGTTCGCGCGGTGGCCGGGGCTGCATATAGTTGGGCTCCCTGAGTTGTCTCCCGACTTTATGTTCCGCGGCGCCGGTTGGCGCGCGGTCCCCTGCTGCCTGCCACCATGACGAACTTCTTGCGCACGCCCCGGCCTGTACGGCCGCTCGCCTGGCTCTGGCCTGTCGCGCTTTCCATCGGCCTTCTCGGCGCGGGTGCCGCGGCAAACGCGGCCCCGGCCACCCCGGCGGAGACGCCGCGCGCCGGCGGGACGCTGACCACCATCGTCCAGCCCGAGCCGGTGATCCTGACCTCGGCGCTGAATTCGGCCGCGCCCACCGGCTTCCTCAGTGCCAACGTGTTCGACGGCCTGCTCGAATACGACAACAATTTCAAGCTGCGGCCGGCGCTGGCCGAGCGCTGGGACATCTCGAAGGATTCGAAGACGCTGACCTTCCACCTGCGTCCGAACGTCAAGTGGCACGACGGCAAGCCGTTCACGTCGGCGGATGTCAAATGGACGCTGGAGAACGTGTGGAAGAAGCTCCATCCGCGCAACCAGATCCTGTTCGGCAAGGTGACGCAGGTGGATACACCGGATGCGCTGACGGTGGTGCTGCGCTTCTCGGAACCGTCGCTGGCGGTGCTGAGCTCGCTCAACAGCAACGGTGCCCAGATCCTGCCCCGGCACCTGTACGAGGGCACCGACATCCTCAACAACCCCTACAACAACAAGCCGGTCGGCACTGGTCCCTTTGTCTTCAAGGAATGGAGCAAGGGCAACTACATCGTGCTGGAGCGCAACCCCAACTACTGGGACAAGGGCAAGCCTTACCTGGACAAGGTGATTTTCAAGGTCATCCCGGATGCGAGCGCGCGCGCCGCGGCGCTGGAGAAGGGCGAAGCCCAGTACGCGCCGTTCAACCCGGTGCCGCTCAAGGACGCGCAGCGGCTGGCGCAGCTGCCGTCGCTGAAGCTCGAGACGCGCGGCTACGACTGGCTGTCGCCCTGGCTGTTCATGGATATCAATGTCGACCGCCCGTATTTCAAGGACGTGCGGGTGCGCCAGGCGCTCGCGCACGCGATCGACCTGAATGCGCTGAACAAGGTGGTGTGGTTCGGCTTCGGCAAGCCCGCGGTGAGCCCGGTGGTGTCGACGCTCGGCCAGTTCTTCAACCCGAACGTGCCGAAGTACCCGCATGACCCTGCAAAGGCCGAGGCGCTGCTCGATGCCGCCGGCCTCAGGCGCGGAGCCGACGGCAACCGGCTGAAGATCCAGATCGACTATCTCCCCTACGGCGACGACTACAAGCGCAGCGCCGAATATATCAAGCAGGCGCTCAAGCGCGTGGGCATCGACGTGGCGGTGCGCACGCAGGATACGCCCACCTACACCCGGCGTGTCTACGGCGATCGCGACTTCGACCTGGCCGTGGCCTGGTACGCGGGTTTTGCCGATCCGCTGGTAGGTGTGACGCGCGCCTACCGTGCCGATACGATCGGCAAGAACATTCCCTGGTCGAACGGCTCCGGCTATCGCGGCGAAGAGGCCAACAAGCTGATCGACCAGGCGCAGGGTTCGCCCAGCCAGGCCGAGCGGATTGAGCTGTTCAGGAAGTTCCAGACCGTGGTGCAGACCGACCTGCCGTCGCTGCCGCTGCTCGAACTGCGCTTCTTCACCGTGCAGTCGGCGGGCTTGCGCGATACGGTCAGCGGTGTTGACCAGATCTACGCTTCGCTGAAGCATGCGTGGTTCGCCACGCCGCCGGGCGCCAGCGCGACGGTGGCCACGGCCGGCAAGACTGAAGCGGCGCGCTGAGCGATGGCAGTGCAGACAGGCGCCATCGCCCGCTCCGCGGTCCTGGGCCGGCTGCTGCAGGCGGTCGGGCTGGTGACGGCGATGGCCATCGTCAACTTCTTCCTGCTGCGCCTGGCGCCCGGCGATGCCGCGCAGGTGATGGCGGGCGAGGCGGGCGCGGCCACGCCGGAATACCTGGCCGCGCTGCGCGCGCAGTTCGGGCTGGACCAGCCGCTATGGGCGCAGCTCGGCAAGTACCTGTGGCACCTGGCGCAGCTCGACCTGGGCTATTCGTTCCGGCAGGGCATGCCGGTGCTGGAACTGATCGTGCAGCGGCTGCCGGCCACGCTGCTGCTGATGGGCGCGAGCATCGGCTTCGCGGTCATCGCCGGCGCGGCGCTGGGCGTACTGGCCGCTGCGCGCGCCGGCCGCTGGATCGATACGGTGATCTCGTCGGCGGCGTTGCTGTGCTTTGCCACGCCGCTGTTCTGGATCGGCCTGATGCTGGTGCTGGTGTTCTCGGTGTGGCTCGACTGGCTGCCGGTCGGCGGCATGTTCACGGTGGAGTCGGGGCTGACGGGCTGGCGCCATGCGCTCGATGTGGCGCGCCACCTGGTGCTGCCGGCTGTCACGCTGGGGCTCTTCTACATGGCGGTCTATGTGCGCCTGATGCGCGCCAGCATGATCGAGATGCGGCGGCAGGACTTCGTGCGCACCGCCGTGGCCAAGGGCGCACCGGGCAGCCGCGTGCTGACCCGCCACGTGCTGCGCAATGCGTTGCTGCCGCTGGTCACGATGGTGGGCGTGCAGGCCAGCTCGGTGATCGGCGGCGCGGTGGTGGTGGAGACGGTGTTCTCGTGGCCCGGCCTGGGCCGCACCGCGTTCGATGCGCTTTACCAGCGCGACTACAACCTGCTGCTCGGCATCCTGCTGTGCAGTTCCGTGGTGGTGATCGCGGTCAACGGCATTGTCGATCTGGTCTACGCGCGCCTCGATCCGCGCATCCGGTTGCCGCGATAGCCGCTTTGATCCCGATAGCCGCTTTGATCCAGGAGTATGGTCTTGTCCTTGTCTTCCCAGGCCTTGCCGGTCGAGGTAGCCGCGGTTTCCCCCGACGCCATCGCCCCCGTGCTGCCGCACCCCCGGCGCCGCGGTGCGCTGCGCCGGCTGCTGTCCTCCCCGAGCGCGCTGCTCGGCACTGCGCTGTTGCTGCTGGTGCTTGCCGCGGCGGTCTGCGCGGGATGGCTGTTCCCCGGCGATCCGCTCGACATGGCCACCGAACCGTTGCTGTGGCCGGGCCGCGATGCGGCCTTCCCGCTGGGATCGGACATGCTCGGCCGCGATATCGCGGCGGGCCTGTTCCATGGCGCACGGGCCTCGCTGCTGATCGCGGCGGTGTCGACCGTGCTGGCCGTCGCGCTGGGCGTGGCCGGCGGTGTTGCCGCCGGCTTCTGCGGCGGCCGGGTCGACCGTGCGTTCGGCGCGGTCACCACCTTCTTCCAGACCATTCCGTCGTTCCTGTTCGCGCTCGCCATCGTCGCCATCGCGCAGCCATCGGCGACCAAGATCGCGCTGGCGATCGGCATCACCTCGTGGCCGGCGCTGGCGCGCCTGGTGCGCGCCGAGGTGCTGCGCCTGCGGCACGGCGACATGGTGCTGGCGAGCGAAGCGCTCGGAGCCAGCCATGCCCGCATCATCGTCCACGACATCCTGCCCAACACGCTGACGCCGGTGCTGGTGTCGGCGTCGCTGATGGTGGCGACGGCCATCCTGACCGAGTCGAGCCTGGCCTTCCTCGGCCTTGGCGATCCCAATGTGGCGAGCTGGGGCAACATGGTCGGCGCCGGGCGCGAGGTTCTGCGCACGGACTGGTACGTCTGCGTGCTGCCGGGACTTGCCATCGGCATCACGGTGCTGGCCCTCAACCTGATCGGCGACGGGCTTGCAGCCGTCTTCGATCCGCGCGAAGGCCGCTGACGCGGTCGCGCGCTTCCCTTCTGGTTTCTGTCTGGAGAAAATCTTGGCTCGCGTCAACGATATCGATGCTTCCCGCCTTCCCGCCGACGCGCGCGCCGTCTACGAGCGCGTCGAACGCGAATACGGCGCGTTCGGCAATATGCTCAAGGTGCTGGGACACCGGCCGCCCGCGGTCGCGCACCTGTTCGGCCTGTTGCTCGAGTCCGCCCGCGACGGGCTGATCACGCGCCGGCACCTGGAGATCGTGCTGGTCACGGCATCGCGGCTCAATGCCTGCCACTACTGCATCTCGCACCACGAGCCGCGGCTCGAGGCGCTGGGCGTGGATGCGGACACCGTTGCCAACATCCTCGATCCCGACGTGCCGGGGCTCGACCCGGTAGAGCGCCTGGTGCGCGACTACACCGTGCAGGTCACCACGCAGCGCGTGACCGACACGCTGGTGGGCCAGCTGCGCGAGCATTTCTCCGAGGCGCAGCTGGTCGAACTGACGCTGCGCGCCGCGCTGTGCGCCTTCTTTGCGCGCTTCAACGAAGCGCTGGGGATCGAGGTCGAACCCGAACTGCTGGCGGCCGAAGTGCATGGGCCGGCCTGACCCCGGAGCGGCCATGACGCAACCCCTGCTGTCGCTGCGGCAACTGACCATCCGCTATCCGGGCGCTGAACGGCCCGCGGTTTCCTCGCTCGACCTCGACATCCGCCAGGGCGAAACCGTCGCGCTGGTGGGCGAGTCCGGCTGCGGCAAGTCGACCACGGCGCTGGCGTTGCTGCGGCTGCTGTCGCCTGCGGCGCAGGCCAGTGGCCGCATCCTGCTCGAAGGGCGCGACCTGCTGCCGTTGTCCGAGCGCGAGATGACCGCGCTGCGCGGCAATGCGCTGTCGATGCTCTTCCAGGAGCCGATGACGTCGCTCAATCCCGTGCACACGGCCGGCGACCAGGTGGTGGAGGCCTTGCGGCTGCACCAGCGGCTGTCCGCGCACGCCGCCCGGCTGCGTGCCGTGGAACTGCTCGACCAGGTACGGATCCCCGAGCCGCAGCGGCGCTTTCACGCCTATCCGCACCAGCTTTCCGGCGGCCAGCGCCAGCGCGTGATGATCGCGATGGCGATCGCCTGCTCGCCGCGGCTGCTGGTTGCCGATGAGCCGACCACCGCGCTCGACGTGACCGTGCAGGCGCAGATCCTGGAACTGCTCGATGCGCTGCGGCGCGAGTTGTCGATGGCGATGCTGCTGATCACGCACGACCTCGGCGTGGTTTCGCGCTGGGCCGATCGCGTGGCGGTAATGCATGACGGGGTCAAGGTGGAAGAGCAAACCGCCTCGGCACTGTTCCGGCAGCCCGCGCATCCCTATACGCGAGCGCTGCTGGGCGCGTCGCTGAGCACGGCGCATGGGCCGGGGCAGGCACCGCACTATCGCAGCGGCCGCTTGCCCGAGTTGCGCGTGGACCGGCGCAGCGACGGGGCAGCAGCCGCGTTCCGGGTGGAGCAGCCGGCGCTGCGCCCGCCGGTACCGCACGCGCGGGGCGGCGAACCGCTTATCCGCATCGACGACCTGCACGTGATACACCGCACCGGCGCGCACGCCACGCATGCGGTGCGGGGCGTGTCGTTCTCGATCGAACCCGGCGAGACGGTGGCGCTGGTGGGCGAATCAGGCTGCGGCAAGTCGACGCTGGCCCGTGCCGTGCTGCGGTTGTCGGACCACGACGGCGGCCGCATCGTATTCGATGGCACCGACCTGGCCAATATCGACCGGCGCGGCATGCGGCCCTGGCGCGGCGCCATGCAGCTGGTGTTCCAGGATCCCTACGGCTCGCTGAACCCGCGCAAGACCGTGGCTGACCTGCTCGGCGATGCGCTGCGGATCCATGGCGTGCGCGACCGGCGCGAGCGCCGCCAGCGCGCGCTGGCGATGATCGAGCGTGTCGGGCTGCCGGCCTCGGCGCTGCAGCGCTATCCGCACGAATTCTCCGGCGGACAGCGTCAGCGCATCGGCATCGCGCGCGCGCTGATCGTGCGGCCCAGGCTGCTGGTCTGCGATGAGCCGGTGTCGGCGCTCGACGTCTCGGTGCAGGCGCAGGTGCTGAACCTGCTGGCCGATCTGCAGGCCGAGTACGGGCTGGCCTGCCTGTTCATCTCGCACGATCTGGGTGTGGTGCGCTATATCGCGGACCGCGTGCTGGTGATGCGCGACGGGCAACTGGTGGAAGCGGGCGACCGCGAGCATATCTGGGACGCCCCGGCGCACCCCTACACGCGCCAGTTGCTGGCCGCCGTGCCGCGCCTCGCGGCGTAGGCAGTGGTGGCAGGCAGGGCGCGGCAGGCAGGTCGCGCTCAGCGCCGGTGGTCGAAGCGCCGCGCCAGCCGCTCCCCGGCGAACTGCACCAGCGTGACCAGCGCCACCAGGATGACGATCACGTTGAACATCACCGCCGTTTCGTAGCGCTCGTAGCCATAGCGGATCGCCAGGTCGCCCAGGCCGCCGGCACCGACCGCGCCGGCCATCGCCGACGAGCCGATCATCGCGATCACGGTGACCGTGGCGCCGCCGACGATCGCGGGCAGGGCCTCCGGCAGCAGCACGTGGCGCACGATATGCCAGCGCTTGCACCCCATTGCCCGCGCCGCTTCGATCAGGCCCGGGTCGATCTCATTGAGCGCGACCTGCGAGATGCGCGCGAAGAACGGTATCAGGTGAGCGCTCAGCGGCACGACCGCCGCCCAGGTGCCCATGGTGGTGCCGACGATCATGCGCGTGACCGGCAGCATGGCCACCAGCAGGATGATGAACGGGATCGAGCGGAACATGTTCACCAGCACTGACAGCGTGCGATGCAGCCGCGGGCGCGGCGCCAGTCCGCCCGGCGCGGTCACCGTCAGCACGATGGCCAGCGCCATGCCGGCGACGAACACCACGGCGCAGGCGCTGGTGGTCATCAGCAGCGTTTCGCCGAGTGCCTTCAGGTACTTGTCAAGCATGGGCAGCAGCACGGGGTGCAATCTCCTTCTGGAAGGCTTCCGGTGCATCGGGCAGTCGCTGGCGCAGCGGCCGCAGCAGCGCGATGGTCGCTTCGGCCTTCGGCTCGGCAAAGACCTGCCAGACCGGGCCGTGCTCGATCACGCGCCCATGGTCGAGCACCAGCACGCGCTCGCACGCTTCGCGGATCACCGCCATATCGTGGGTGATCAGCACCACGGTCAGCCCGAGCTGGCGGTTGATATCGCGCAGCAGCGCCAGGATCTGCTCGGTGGTTTCGGGGTCCAGCGCCGAGGTGGCCTCGTCGCACAGCAGGATTTCAGGGCGGTGCACCAGCGCGCGGGCGATGCCGACGCGCTGCTTCTGGCCGCCCGACAGCATTGCCGGGTAGGCCTGTGCCTTGGCGGACAGGCCAACGAGATCGAGCAACGCGGTCACGCGTGCGGTGATCTCCTGCCGCGGCACCCCGGCCACGCGCAGCGGCAGCGCCACGTTGTCGAACACGGTCTTGGCCGACAGCAGGTTGAAGTGCTGGAAGATCATGCCGATGCGCCGGCGCAGCGCAACCAGTCCGTTCTCGTCGAGCCGGCCGATATCGGCGCCGTCGATGCGGACCTCGCCGGTGTCGGGCCGCTCCAGCATATTGATGGTGCGCAACAGTGTCGACTTGCCGGCGCCGCTGCGGCCGATGATGCCGAAGCGCTCGCCGCGGCCGATGGTGAAGGAGATATCGGCCAGCGCGGGCGTGGCCGCGCCCGCGTAGGTCTTGCCGATCTGCGTGAAGACGATATGCGGGTCGGGTTCCCGCAAGGGCAGGACTGTGTGCATGCCTGGCGCTTCAGAAGGCAGGAATCACCGAGCCCTGGTACCTGGTCTGGATGAACTTGCGCACTTCGTCGGACTGGTAGGCCTTGACCAGCGGCGCGACCCACGGCGCGTTCCTGTCCTTCTCGCGCACGGCGATCACATTGACGTAGGGGTTGTGCTCCTTCTTCTCCACGGCGATGCCGTCGCGCGTGGCGATCAGGCCGGCCTGGTAGGCAAAGGTGTTGACGATCGCGGCCGCGTCGACGTCGGGCAGCGCGCGCGGCAGCACTACCGACGCGCTTTCGACGAACTCGAGCTTCCTCGGGTTGGCCGTGATGTCGGCCAGCGTGGCGGTGCCGGTATAGGGATCGAAACCCTCCCTGAGCCTGATCAGCCCGTGGTCGCGCAGGATCACCAGCGCGCGGGTCTGGTTGCTGGGGTCGTTGGGGATGCCGATCTTCGCGCCGTTCGGCAGCGCCTCCAGCGACTTGACCTTGCGCGAGTAGAAGGCGATGGGGGAGATCAGCGTATCGCCGACATTGACGATCTTGTAGCCGCGCTGCCGGATCTGGTCGCGCAGGAAGGGGATGTGCTGGAACGCGTTGGCGTCGAGGTCGCCGTTGTTGAGCGCTTCGTTGGGGCTGGCGGTGCCGGTGATGACGATGGTCTGGACCTTCAGGCCCTGCTTGTCGGCGACGCGCGTGACGACTTCCCAGATCTCTTCGTCGACGCCGCCGCGCACGCCGACCTTGAGCGGGCGGTCACTGCGCTGCGCGTGCGCGCTGCCGATCGAAAGCGCCGTGAGCGCGAGGGCAAGGGAAGCAAGGACGTGGCGTCGTTTCATGGCGGGGCCGGACGAGTGATGGAAACACCAGTCTAAGAACGGCGCCGCGCCTGGTCCACGAAGGAATCCGCGCTAGCAAATGCGGACTTTCGCTCAGGCGGCGGCCTGCGCCGGGATCCGTCCCGCCGGGCGTTGCAGGCCCAGGTGCGCGCGCAGCGTGGCGCCTTCGTACTCGGTACGGAACATGCCGCGCCGTTGCAGGATCGGCACCACGCCGTCGACGAAATCCTGCAGCCCCTCGGGCAGCACATCGGGCATCAGGTTGAAGCCGTCGGCGGCACCGTTGCGGAACCAGTGCCCGATGTCGTCGGCAATCTGCTCCGGCGTGCCGACGATCACGCGATGCCCGCCGCCGCCCGCCAGCTCGCGGATCAGCGCGCGCACGGTCAGGTTCTGGCGCTGCGCCAGCGCGACGGTGGCGCGGAAGAAGGTGTGGTTGCCGTTGGCCGGCAGCGGCAGGTTGCCAGGCAGCGGCGCATCGAGGCTGAGGCGCTCCACCGGGATGCCGAGCGTGCCGGCCAGGCGCGCCAGGCTGTAATCCCATGGGATCAGGTCGACCAGCGCGTCGCGGCGCTGCCGCGCCTGCGCCTCGGTGGCGCCGATGATCGTGGTCAGGCCCGGCAATACCTTCACCGCGTTCGGCCCGCGCCCGAGCGCTTCGGCGCGCGTATTGATCTCGCGCTTATAGGCGAGCGACTCTTCGAACGACTGCGACGCGGAGAACACCGCTTCGGCATGCAGCGCCGCCAGCTCGCGGCCATCGGCGGAGCCCCCGGCCTGGAACAGCACGGGATGGCCTTGCGGCGAACGCGGCAGGTTCAGCGGCCCCTGCACGTCGAAGAAGATGCCATGGTGCGCGATCGGCTGCAGCTTGCCGGTATCGACAAAGCGCCCGCTGTCCTTGTCGCCGACCAAGGCATCGTCTTCCCAGCTATCCCACAGCGCCTTGACGATGCGCGTGAACTCGTCGGCGCGCGCATAGCGCTGGCCGTGCTCGGGCGGCGCGGCGCGGCCGAAGTTGCGCGCGGAGCCGGCATCGGCAGTGGTTACCACATTCCAGCCGGCACGGCCGCCGCTGATGTGGTCGAGCGTGGCGAAGCGCCGGGCGATGTTGTAGGGCTCGTTGTAGCTGGTCGATGCGGTGGCGACCAGCCCGATATGCGTGGTGGCCGCGGCGACGCTGGCCAGCAGCAGCGTGGGCTCCAGCGCGGTGATCGGGCGGAAGTGGATCTGGTCGGCGATCGACGCATTGTCGGCCAGGAAGATCGCGTCGAACTTGCCCGCTTCGGCGATGCGCGCCACGCGCACATAGTGGCCGACGTCGAAGAATGCGCGAGGATCGCTGGCGGGCAGGCGCCACGCCGATGGCACGAAGCCGGCGTGCAGCGCGTTGATATTGAGGTGCAGCTGGCGCGGCGGGGAGCTCGCGGTCATCGGGATTCTCCTGGGGCGCCGCCTCAGAACACGCGGCCTTCGGCCAGGTGCGTGGTTTCGCCGTTGAGGTGGTAGGCGCCCACCACCCGTGCCTTGTGCAGCAGCGGGTTGTGGCTGAAGATCGTGCGCAGGTTGCGCCAGTGGCGGTCGAAGTTGTGCTTTCTGGCCGTGGCGGAGGCGCCGCCGGCCTCGAACAGGCGCTCGGCCACATGCAGCGCCAGCTTGCTGACCACGAGCTGCGTCTGCGCCGTGGCCAGCGCGCCTTGCAGCACCAGCGCTTCGGCGTCGGCCGCGCGCGCCAGCAGCGCATCGGCCGAGCGGTCCAGCGCGCGGGCGTTCTCGCGCACCAGCGCGTCGATGGCGTGGCTGTGCGCGGCCAGGTCGCCGATCACCTGCTGGATGAAGTGGTCTTCGCGCGCCGTTGGCGCGGGGCTGTGCAGCACCGGGCGGCCGTGCTCCAGCACATAGCGCCGGGCATCGGCCCAGGCATTGCGCACGATGCCGGCGGCAACCGCTACCAGGTGCAACTGGCGCAGCGCGCCGCAATGGCGGCCGACCAGCGTACTGTTGGCGCGCGGGGCGATCTCGTCGGCAAACACCGGCACGTCGTTGAACACCAGGCTGCCGCTGGCCGTCATCCGTTGTCCCATGCCGTCCCAGTCGTCGACCACGCTGAAGCCGGGGCGGTCGGTCGGGATGATGATGAAGACGTCGGCGCCGCCGGCGTCCTTGACGTTGATGCGGGCGTAGTCGGCAAAGGCGGTGCCGGTCGAGTAATACTTCTTGCCGCTGAGGCGAAACTGGTCGCCGTCGCGGCGCAGCGCCGTGGTGATTTCCCCTGGCCGCGAGGTGCCCTGTTCGGTCGACGCGCCGCCGAAGATCGCGCCATCGACGATACGCTGCACCTGCAGGTCGTTGAAGGCCGAGCGCGGTGCCAGCCGCAGCGATTCGGTCTGGTCGAAGTGGATGCGCAGCGCATGCGCGACGTTCGATTCTTCGGCCGCAATGGCGGCGATCACGTCGAACAGGTCCACCAGCGAACCGCCCAGCCCGCCCCATTCCACCGGCAGCCGCAGCAACCCGAGGCCGGACTTGCGGAACAGCGCGAAGCCTTCATAGGGCAGCACGCGCCGTGCCTCGCGCGCGGCGGCGTCGGCGCCGATCCTGTGCGCCAGCGCCGGCACCTCGTTCAGCGCGGCACGCAGTGTGGCGTGACGGGCATCGAAGTCCAACGGTGCATTCATGAGCTTGTTCCCTTTGTCGAAATACGCAGGGGCTCAGCATAGGGAACGGGGGCAGGGGCGGGAACGAAGGAAAGCCCATATCGATATGCGCGGGCGCTGTTGCGGGCTTCCTCAAAGGCAAGCGGGCGCGATAAGGAACTGCTGAAGCTTGGGCGAAGGAGAGGGCGCTGTTAGAGGAAGTGTTCAGGCTGTGCGAGCCGTTTCGCGGCATCGGCTGCGTTGCGATGCCGGGGCGGCCGACAGGCAAGACTGCCGGGCCGCCATCGGGTGATCAGGCATGCGCGCCGTCCGCATACGGGTCGAAGCTGCGCGCCGGCGCTGCCGAGACGCCGCTGCGATCCAGGCCGGCCACCGTGCGGGCGCCGTCCACGTACGGATCGGGCTTGCCGGTGCGGGCGCCGTCGGTGAAGGTGTCGTGGGTGCGGAACTCATAACCATACTTGTCGCCCGGCAGGCTGTTGCGATCGAGGCCTGCCACAGTGCGGGCACCATCCACGAACGGGTCTGCCTTGCCGACCCGCGCGCCGTCCAGGAACGGATCGGCCTTGCCGGCGCGGGCGCCGTCGGTGAAGGCGTCATGCGTGCGGAAGTTGTAGCCATACTTGTCGCCGGGGAGCTGTTCGGCGGCTTGTGCGGCGCCCAGGGCGGCCAGCGACAGGATCAGGGCGGTAGCGAGGCGGGTGGTCTTGGTCATGATATTTCTCCAGGTCTTGTTCGTTGAATTTGTCAGAACGTGTTGCGTTGTGTGCGTGCCGTTCATGTAACGAACTATAGGGGAGTGGGCCGGGTGGGTGCGGGTGGTGTGGTGGATATGTTGTTCAGAAAATTTGAACCGAAGAAGTCGCTGCGGCGGCGCCGGAGTTTTGCCACCGGGCCCGGTGGACGCTACCCTGCCGCGCGCGAGGAGGGCCGGAGTCTCAACGAAGCAGCGTGCGTCGGTATGCCAGCGCCTGCCCTCTCCCCCGGCCCCTCTCCCGCCCGCGGGAGAGAGGTGGGGGTGAGGGCCGGCGCGTCAACGAAGTGCCGCATATCCCCAGCGATGACACAAATGTCATTACCCCATCCCCAGAATCCCCGCCCGCCTCGGTTAAACTCCCAACTCGCCGTCGTCCCGTCACCGAGCCGGCAGCGCAGACACCCCAATGCAACGACTCCTCCTCATCCTCCTTGCGCTCATCCTGCCGCTCCAGTTCGCCTGGGCGGGAGCGGCTGCGTATTGCCGGCATGAGGTGGCAGCAGCTGCCAAGGCCCATCCCGGCCACCACGAGCATCAGCACAAGGCTGACGCCACCAGCCCCGGCAAACTCGCCGACACCACCAGCGACACCGACCAGCTCGCCCTGCCGGATCCGGACTGCGGCGTCTGCCATATCGCCTCGTTGCCATTCGCGCGCGCCGACGCGCCTGACATGCAGCCAATGCGCCGCATCGAGCAGGCCCCCCCGGCGCGGCAGCCCAGCTTCTCCTCTCACAGCGCGCGGGCGCCCGATCGTCCGCAGTGGCCGCGCCTCGCCTAGCCGGCGAGACGATGCGCTGTTTCCGCATTCCCTGATCTCCTGACGTCAGGCGTCTCGCCGAATTTCCCCGGTTTCTTTCCTGGTGCAATTCGATGCGAAGACTTTTGCTGCCGCTTGGGCTGGCGGCCGCCTTATCCAGCCCGCTTTCCGGCGTCGCGCAGACGCCGCCTCCTGCCATCGCGACGGCGGACGCCATGCCCGCCATGCCGGAGCCACCCGGCACGCTGACGCTGGACGCCGCGCTGTCATTGGCCGAAGCCGGCAGCTTCGCGCTGTCGGCGGCCGGCAAGGAACTCGCCGCCACCGAAGGCGATATCACGCAGGCACGCGTGCTGCCCAATCCGGAGCTGGCGGTGTCGATGGAAGACACCCGCCGCGCCACGCGCGCCACCACCGGCCAGGTCAATCTGCCGATCGAACTCGGCGGCAAGCGCGCCGCGCGTATCGGCGTGGCCGAGCGCGGGCGCGAGCTGGCGCAGGCCGAGTTCGGCAGCGCGCGCGCCGAGCTGCGTGCGGCGGTGATCGCGCGCTTCTTCGGCGTGCTGGTGGCGCAGCAGCGCGTGAGCCTCGCCGAGGGTTCGGTCGGCATCGCCAGCACGGCAGCCGCCGCCGCGGGACGGCGCGTGGCCGCGGGCAAGGTCGCGCCGCTGGAGGAAACGCGTGCGAAGGTCGAGCAGGCCAATGCCGAGCTGGAACTGGCCGAGGCCACCGGCGCGCTGCAGTCGGCGCGGCAGTCGCTGGCGGCGCTGTGGGGCAATGCCGCGCCGCAATTCGCGCAGGCGCAGGGCGATCTCGATGCGCTGCCGTCGCGCCCGCCGCCCGCCGTGCTGCAGCAAGCGCTGGAGCAATCCCCGCTGCTGGCGGCAAGCCGTCTTTCCGCCGAGCGCAGCCGCGCCGAAGTGGCGGTGGCGCGCAGCCGCCAGTACCCGGACGTTACCGTCAGCCTCGGCGCCAAACGCGACAACGAGGCCAACCGCAATATGGCGGTGCTGGGCGTGGCGATTCCGCTGCCGCTGTTCGACCGCAACCAGGGCAACCTGTACGCGGCGCTGCGCCGCGCGGACAAGGCGCAGGACGCGCATGCGGCCACGCGCATCCGGCTGGCCAACGAGCTGCAGCAGGCCTCGACCCAGTTGTCGGTCTCCCGCGCCGCGGCGCAGACGCTGCAATCGTCGGTGCTGCCCGCGGCCGAGCAGGCCTATGCCGCCGCGACGCGCGGCTTCGAGGCCGGCAAATTCAATTTCCTCGACGTGCTGGACGCCCAGCGCACGCTGTTCCAGGTGCGCATCCGCTACCTGGACGTGCTGGCCCGCACCTATGACGCCGCGGCCAGCATCGACCGCATCCTCGGACACTGACACGGAAGGCTTCAGGCAATGGCAATGAGCAAGCAACAACGGGCCGCCGTGGTGGCCATCCTGATTGCGGGGCTGCTGGGCGGCGCGGCGATCCTGTTCACCGGCAAGGGCGGCGGCACCGGCGCCGAAGCCGGGCACGAGCATGGCGACGAGCACGCGCACGAAAAAACAGAGCACGCGCAAAGCCACGCAAGCGCACCCACGGCGCAGCCGCAGGCCGAAGGCAAGCCGCACGTGATCGCGCTGACGGCCGCGCAGATCGCGCAGGCTGGCATCGGCCTGGCCACCGCCGGTCCCGCAGCGCTGCGCAGCAGCGTCGATTTCCCCGGCGAAATCCGCTTCAACGAAGACCGCACCGCGCACGTGGTGCCGCGCGTGGCGGGCGTGGCGCAGGCGGTGCCGGCCAACCTCGGCGAGCAGGTGAACAAGGGCAAGGTGCTCGCGGTGATCGCCAGCACCGCGCTGGCCGACCAGCGCAGCGAACTGCTGGCCGCGCAGAAGCGCGAGGCACTGGCGCGCGCCACGTATGCGCGCGAGAAAACGCTGTGGCAGGAAAAGATCTCCGCCGAGCAGGACTACCAGCAGGCGCGCACCGCGCTGGAAGAAGCGCAGATCGCGGTGCAGAACGCGCGCCAGAAGCTGACCGCGATCGGCGCATCGGACAGCGCCCCCGGCAAGGGCGGCAGCCTGAACCAGTTTGCGCTGCGCGCGCCATTCGCCGGCATCGTCGTGGAAAAGCACCTTGCGCTGGGCGAGGCGGTCAAGGAAGACGCCAGCGTCTTCACCATCTCGGACCTGAGCTCGGTGTGGGCGGAGTTCGTGGTGTCCGCACGCGACCTGGACCGGGTGCGCGTCGGCGAGTCGGTCACGGTGCGCTCGACCGCCTCCGATACGCAGGCCGAAGGCAAGGTCTCCTACGTCGGCGCGCTGTTGGGCGAGCAGACGCGCACCGCCAAGGCGCGCGTGACGCTGGCCAATCCGGGCATGGGCTGGCGCCCGGGGCTGTTCGTCACCGTCAGCGTGCAGGGTGCGCCGGTGCAGGTGCCGGTCACGGTGGCGGCCGACGCGGTGCAGCAGGTGGACGGCCGGAGCGTGGTGTTCGCCGCCGTACCGGGCGGGTTTGCGGTGCAGCCCGTCAGGACCGGGCGCAGCGACGGCAAGCTGGTGGAGGTGACCGAAGGCCTGCAGGCGGGCGCGCGCTACGCCGCGGCCAACAGCTTTATCCTCAAGTCCGAGCTGGGCAAAGCCAGCGCCGGGCACGAGCACTGAGCAGGAGACGCGCATGTTCGAACGCCTGATCCGCTTTGCGATCGCGCAGCGCTGGCTGGTGCTGCTGGCCGTGCTGGGCATGGCCGCGCTCGGCCTGTACAGCTACACGCGGCTGCCCATCGACGCGGTGCCCGATATCACCAACGTGCAGGTGCAGATCAACACCGCTGCGCCCGGCTATTCGCCGCTGGAGACCGAGCAGCGCATCACGTATCCGGTCGAGACCGTGATGGCGGGCCTGCCCGGCCTGGAGCAGACCCGTTCGCTGTCGCGCTATGGCCTGTCGCAGGTGACGGTGATCTTCCGCGACGGCACCGATATCCACTTCGCGCGCCAGCTCGTCAACCAGCGCATCCAGGAAGCGCGCGACCAACTGCCCGCCGGCATCGCCCCCGCAATGGGCCCGATCTCGACCGGACTGGGCGAGATCTACCTGTGGACGGTCGAGGCCGATCCCGGCGCACGCAAGGCGGACGGCACGCCATACACGCTGTCGGACCTGCGCGAGATCCAGGACTGGGTGATCCGTCCGCAATTGCGCAACGTGCCCGGCGTGACCGAAGTCAATGCCATCGGCGGCCATGCGCGCGCCTACGTAGTCGCGCCGAGCCTGGAGCGGATGGCCTCTTATGGCCTGTCGCTGGCCGACGTGGTGGCCGCGCTGGAGAAGAACAACGACAACGTCGGCGCGGGGTATATCGAGCGCCGCGGCGAGCAGTACCTGGTGCGGGTGCCGGGACAGGTGCGCTCGCTCGACGATATCCGCGAGGTGATCGTCGGCAGCGCGCAGGGCCAGCCGATCCGCGTGCGCGATGTCGCCACCGTGCAGACCGGCGGCGAGCTGCGCACCGGCGCCGCCACCGAGAACGGGCACGAAGTGGTGCTGGGCACGGTGTTCATGCTGATCGGCGAGAACAGCCGCGCGGTGTCGCAGGCGGTGGACCGCAAGATGGCCGAGATCCACCGCACGCTGCCGGCCGGCGTGAAGGCGGTCACGGTCTACGACCGCACCACGCTGGTCGACAAGGCCATCGCCACGGTCAGGACCAACCTGCTCGAAGGCGCGGTGCTGGTGATCGCGGTGCTGTTCCTGTTCCTCGGCAACCTGCGCGCCGCGCTGATCACCGCGCTGGTGATCCCGCTGTCGATGCTGTTCACCTTCACCGGCATGGTCCATACGCGCACCAGCGCCAACCTGATGAGCCTGGGCGCGCTGGATTTCGGCATCATCGTCGACGGCGCGGTGGTGATCGTCGAGAACTGCGTGCGCCGGCTGGCGCATGCGCAGCAACGCCACGGCCGCACGCTGACGCGCGAGGAGCGGCTGCACGAGGTCTTTGCCGCCGCGCGCGAGGCGCGCCGGCCGCTGCTGTACGGGCAACTGATCATCATGGTGGTGTACCTGCCGATCTTTGCGCTGACCGGCGTCGAGGGCAAGATGTTCCACCCGATGGCGATCACCGTGGTGCTGGCGCTGCTGGGCGCGATGCTGCTGTCGGTGACGTTCGTGCCGGCGGCGGTGGCGCTGGCGATCGGCCACTGCGTGCAGGAGCGCGAGAACCGGCTGATGGCGTGGGCGCGGCAGCGCTATGCGGCGTTGCTGGAGCGCGCGCTGGCGGCCACGCCGGTGGTGCTGACCTTTGCCGGCGTCGCAGTGGCACTGTGCCTGGCGATCGCCACGCGGCTGGGCAGCGAGTTCGTGCCGAACCTTAACGAAGGCGACCTTGCCATCCAGGCGCTGCGCATCCCCGGCACCAGCCTGACGCAGTCGGTGGCGATGCAGCAGCAGGTGGAAACCGCGCTGAAGGCGAAATTCCCGGAGATCGCGCGCATCTTCGCGCGCACCGGCACCGCGGAGATCGCGTCGGACCCGATGCCGCCGAATATCTCGGACGGCTACATCATGCTCAAGCCGCAGTCCGAATGGCCCGCACCGCGCCGCACCCGCGACGAACTGATCGCCGCGATCCGTGACGAGGTCGGCAAGCTGCCGGGCAACAACTATGAGTTCTCGCAGCCGATCCAGTTGCGCTTCAACGAGCTGATTTCCGGCGTGCGCTCCGACGTGGCGGTCAAGGTGTTCGGGGATGACAACGCCGTGCTGGAGCAGACGGCGAACCGCATCGCGGCCGTGCTGCGGGACATACCGGGCGCGGCCGAGGTCAAGGTCGAGCAGACCACCGGGCTGCCGATGCTGACGGTCAATATCGACCGCAACAAGGCGGCACGATACGGACTGAACATGCGCGAGATCCAGGACGCGGTGGCGATCGGCATCGGCGGCAAGGTGTCGGGCACGTTCTTCAGCGGCGACCGGCGCTTCGATATCGTGGTGCGCCTGCCCGACGCGGTGCGCGAGGACGTGGAAGCGCTGCGGCGCCTGCCGGTGGCGCTGCCCAGGGACGGCGCCGCCAACGCGCGCACCAGCTATATCCCGCTCAGCGAAGTGGCCACCGTGGAGATCGCGCCGGGTCCCAACCAGGTCTCGCGCGAGAACGGCAAGCGCCGCATCGTGGTCAGCGCCAATGTGCGCGGCCGCGATATCGGCAGCTTCGTGCCCGAAGCCGAAGCGGCCATCCGTGAGCGTGTGCAGGTTCCCGCTGGCTACTGGACGAGCTGGGGCGGCACCTTCGAGCAACTGCAGTCCGCCACCGCGCGCCTGCGCGTGGTGGTGCCGCTGGCGCTCGCGCTGGTATTCGTGCTGCTGTTCGCGATGTTCGGCAATGTGAAGGACGGCCTGCTGGTCTTCACCGGCATCCCGTTCGCGCTGACCGGCGGCATCCTGGCGTTGTGGCTGCGCGGCATCCCGCTGTCGATTTCGGCGGCGGTGGGCTTTATCGCGCTGTGCGGCGTGGCGGTGCTCAACGGGCTGGTGATGCTGTCGTTTATCCGCTCGCTGCGCGAGAGCGGCCATGGGCTCGACGATGCAGTCCGCGACGGCGCGCTGACGCGGCTGCGGCCGGTGCTGATGACGGCGTTGGTGGCGTCGCTGGGCTTCGTGCCGATGGCGCTGGCCACCGGCACCGGCGCGGAGGTGCAGCGCCCGCTGGCGACGGTGGTGATCGGCGGCATCCTGTCGTCGACGGCGCTGACGCTGCTGGTGCTGCCGGTGTTGTACCGGCTGGTGCACCGCAAGGATGAGCCGGCACGCGAAGCCGCGCAGAGACAGTTGGCGGGGATGGAGACGTGAGGGGCAAGGCAAAGCGCGGTCCTTCACCTATAGTCAAGTGGTGTCGGCCGGCATCGGCCAGCGCCGCGGGTTGGCGACAACCGCAAGCGAGCGCCGTCCGGCCATCCGCAGCCGATGCATGAGTGCATTACCGGACGCACAGGAAGGAGGCGAATGATGGCATCCGCAACATGGAACGTCAGCGGTCAATACTACGAGACCTGCAACTGCGACTTCGTGTGTCCATGTCTGCCTGGACAGCTGGCAGCCCGGCCGAGCAAGGGCTCGTGCCAGTTCGCCATGGCATTCCAGATCGAGCATGGCCAGTACAACGGCGTCGCCCTGGACGGCCTCGGGTTCATGGTGCTCGGCTTTACGCCGGAGGCGATGGAGAAGGGCAACTGGTCCGTGGGTGTCATTGCCGACAAGCGCGCCAATGACGCCCAGCGCGACGCGATTACCGCCATAGCCAACGGCACGGCGGGCGGGCCCATGGCGGCGCTGGCCCCGCTGGTGGGGTCGTTCGCGGGCGTCGAATCCGCGGAGATCCGCTTCCAGCGTAACGGGAAGACGTGGTCGGTCACGTCGCCGAATCTCGTCGACATGGCTGCCGAGGCTGCGATGGGCATCAATCCCGCCGCGACCGAGCCGCTTCATCTCGACCACACCGGCCACCCGGCCGCCGATCGCTTCGCGCTGGCCCATCCTTCGCGCACTCACGTCCATGCGCTGGGTTTCGACTGGGACGATGTCAGCGGGCGGAACAACGGGCAATATGCACCGTTCTCCTGGCAGGGAGGCTGAGCTGGACAGCGTCTCACAGACTCCGGGCCCCGGTCCGGTCGCCGCACTGGCCAGCCGCGACCGGATGCTCGTCTGGGCCTGCATCGCTGCCGTGACGGTACTGGCGTGGGGGTACCTGTTCTTTCTCGATCGCCAGATGGCCGCCGCCGCGCAGCACGAATCCGCGATGGCAGCGATGGGCATGTCGATGGACCGGGCCTGGACCGGCGCGGACCTCGCCTTCACCTTCACCATGTGGGTCGTGATGATGGTGGGCATGATGACCGGCTCGGCGGCGCCGGTCATGCTGCTCTACGCAGGGCTGCACGCGCGGCGGGATGGCCGCCGGCCGCCGCTGATCGTGCTGGCCTTCGGGTTGGGTTACCTGCTGGTATGGGGCGGCTTCAGCGTGGCCGCGACGCTCGCGCAATGGGGCCTGCATGAAGCCGCGCTGCTGTCGCCGGCGATGGCGCTGTCAGACCGGCAGGCAGCGGGGGTGATACTGTGCGCGGCGGGGATCTACCAGCTCACG
The DNA here is from genome assembly GCF_040578825.1 of Cupriavidus necator. Taxonomy (GTDB): domain Bacteria; phylum Pseudomonadota; class Gammaproteobacteria; order Burkholderiales; family Burkholderiaceae; genus Cupriavidus; species Cupriavidus necator_E. The sequence continues at coordinate 81,155 of NZ_JBEFLI010000009.1, forward strand.
CCGTTCAAGCGCTCCTGCCTGCTGCATTGCCGCAGTCCGCTCGGCTTCCTGCTTGCGCGCTGGCGCGACGGCAAACGGGGCGCGCTGCGGATGGGAATGCGCCATGGCGCGTTTTGCCTCGGGTGCTGCTGGGCGCTGATGTGCGTGCTGTTCGTCACTGGCGTGATGAACCTGGTCTACGTGGCTGCGCTGGCGCTGTTGGTACTGTTGGAGAAGCTCGGCCCGGCGGGCATGTATGTGGCGCGAGTGGCCGGCGTCGCGATGATCGGGATCGGGTTGTCGTTCCTCGCGTGCGCGGGCGGGAGCTGCGGTTTGGCCTGAGTGTCCCGTGCGGTGCAAGCCGTCGGGCCGGCCAGTGCATTCGATGTTTCATGACACCGTGAAGCTTCGGTTTGCGCCACGGCGGCATGATGCGGATGTCCGCCCGCGATCGGGCGCCGAGTTTGCTGTCACAGCGCAGCACATCCGCCCCAACTGCCGCCATGCCCCCCATGTCCTCCATCGCCGATAGCGAGATCGACCCGCTCAGCGCGGTCACCCATCCCGACCCCTATCCGTACTACCGCGAGCTGGCCGCCAGCCGGCCGTTCTTCCGCGACGAGCGTCTTGGCCTGTGGATAGCCGCCGGTCCGGCGGAAGCGGCGGCGGTGCTCTCGCATCCCGATTGCCGCGTGCGGCCGCCAGCGCAACCCGTGCCGCCGTCGCTGGCCGGCACCGCCGCCGGCGAGCTGTTCGGCCGGCTGATCCGGATGAACGATGGCGCCGCGCACGCGCCGCTGAAGGCGCTGCTGATGCCGATGCTCGCGGCAATCGATCCGGGCGCGGCAGCGCGGCGCGCGGCCATGATGGCAGCGGTGATCGATGCCGGCGTTTTCAACGGCACGTCCGGCGAGCGCATCAACCGCTGGCTCTTCACCTTGCCTGTCGTGACCGTGGCGGACCTGCTCGGCCTGCCGGTTGCTGACGGCGACCGGGCCGACGAGGTCGCACAACGCGTTGCAGCCTTCGCCGCCGCGCAATCGCCGCTGGCGGACACGCACACCGTGCGCGCGGGCGCCGAGGCCGCGCAATGGCTGGGCGCATGGCTGGCCGATGCCACTGCCGCCGCTGGCCCGCTGCCGGCACTGCGGCAGGCCGCCGCCGCCGCCGGCATCGACGCGCACGCCGTCGCCGCCAACACCATCGGCCTGCTGGTACAGGCCTGCGAGGCCACCGCCGCACTGGCCGGCAATACGCTGCTGCGCCTGGGGCGCGGCACCTCCGGGCTGGCGCTGGACGAGCTGGTGGCGCGCGTCGCACAGGACGATCCGCCGGTGCAGAACACGCGCCGCTTCCTCGCCGCCGATGCGCGGCTATGCGGCCACGCCGTCAAGGCGGGGGATGCGGTGCTGGTACTGCTGGCCGCGGCATCGTGCCGCGGCACCGCGGAAGGCGCGCGCGCGTGGACCTTCGGCCACGGCCGCCACGCCTGTCCCGGCGACCGCCTGGCGCAGGCGCTGGCCGTTGCCACGGTAGCCGCGCTGCTGGCGCGCGATGCCGATCCTGCTGCACTGGCGCGCGCCTTCCGCTATCGTCCGTCGCTGAACGCGCGCATTCCGCATTTCCTCTGAGCCCAGACACTGAACCGGAGCCACCCCATGATCGCAGTCATCTTCGAAGTCGAACCCGCCGCCGGCCGCAAGGACGCCTACCTCGACATCGCCGCGCACCTGCGCCCGGAGCTCGAGGCCATCGACGGCTTTATCTCGGTCGAGCGCTTCCAGAGCCTGACCAACCCCGACAAGCTGCTGTCGCTGTCGTTCTTCCGCGACGAGGCCGCGGTGATCGCGTGGCGCAATACGGTGCACCACCGCCAGGCGCAGGCTGCCGGCCGCGGCGGCGTGTTTGCCGGCTACCGGCTGCGCGTGGCACAGGTGCTGCGCGACTATGGCCTGAACGAGCGCGAGGAGGCCCCTGCGGACAGCCGCGCGGTGCACGACCGCGCGGCGGGGTGAGGGGGCCGAGATGACGCTCGACGCAATCGGCACGCAAGCCGCCTTTATCGGCCTGACGTTCCTGCTGGCCGGCTTTGTCAAAGGCGTGGTGGGCCTGGGGCTGCCCACGGTCGCGGTTGGCATGCTGGGACTGGTGATGCCGCCCGCGCAGGCCGCGGCGCTGCTGGTGGCGCCGTCGATGGTCACCAACGTGGTGCAATTGTTCAGCGGCCCGCGCTTCGGGCTGCTGGTGCGGCGGCTATGGCCGATGCTGGTGGCGATCTGTGCCGGCACCTGGCTGTGCGCGGCGCTGGTGCCGGCGGGGATGATGACGCATGCGACTTCAGCGCTGGGAGTGGCGTTGGTGCTGTATGCGGTGGTGGGGCTGGCGGCGGTGAAGCTGACGGTGCCAACGCATGCCGAGGGATGGGTGGGGCCGCTGGTGGGGCTGGTGACCGGCGCGATTACCGCGGTGACCGGCGTGTTCGTGATTCCGGCGGTGCCTTACCTGCAAGGGTTGGGGCTGGACAAGGAAAGCCTGGTGCAGGCGCTGGGGCTGTCGTTCACGGTGTCGACGATTGCGCTGGCGGTGAGCCTGGCGCTGGGTGGGTCGCTGCTGCATATGCCGGTGCTGGGGGCGTCGTTGCTGGCGCTCGCTCCCGCGCTGGGAGGGATGTTGCTGGGACAGTGGCTGCGGCACCGGATCAGTGCTGAGCGGTTTCGCAAGTTGTTTTTTTGCGGGCTGCTGGTGTTGGGTGGGGAGCTGGCGATGCGTGGGGTGTGGTAAGGGCTTCGTCGCTTTGTTCAAATGCGCGAGCGTGCGAAGCGCGACGGTTTGCTCCCCTCTCCCGCCTGCGGGAGAGGGGAGCGTATGCGTGGGTTCGTGGCTTCGTTCAGATGACGCGCGAGATGACGCGAGCGTGCGACCCGGTGCCGCAGTCCTTAACGCCCCGCCTGCACCACCCGCCCATTCAGCGGCTGCACCGGCCGCGCGTTCATCGGATACAACTGCCGGAACGCCGCCAGCTGCGCCGGCGACACCTCCACCGGCGTCTTCAGCACCTGCCAGCGCACGTCCTCACTGCACGGCGGCGTGGTCAGCGAGCCGGTGAAAGCCCAGTACGACTGCTGCGCCGGCAGCAGCGCTGCCACATCCAGCGGCGCCGCCAGCTCTCGCGATTCGCCGGCCTTGCCAGGCATGCTGGCAAACACCTGCTTCAGTGCAGCGTTCTCCCGCCCCGCCTTGAACAGCACCGCCACCACCGCCAGCTTGCCTTCGGCATTCTGGTGCACCAGGTGCGCCACCAGCGGATAGGTCTTGCCGTTGATCTTCTCTTCGCTGGGCGTATGGAAATGGAACTGCAGCAGCTTGTACGGCACGCCATCGAGCTCGATCTGCCCCGCCGCGGGCAGGTTGACCTGGACGGTATGGCCGTTGTTGACCACGGTGGCCGGCGCCGCGGCATAGGCGAAGCCGATCGGCTTCAGGTCCGCGGGGCGGGCCTTGCCGGTGCGGATATCGATGGGCGACTGGTGCTTGCCGAGCGCGCAGGTCTTGTAGCCCGCGTCGAGCTCGGCCCAGTGTCTGGCGCCGGTGGGACCGGTATAGCTCCAGTGCGGATCGTTGCCTGCCCACGCGGCAGGGCAAAGCAGGGCTGCGCAGATGGTGATGGTCGGCAGCTTGATAGTCATGTCGATGCGTCCTCGTGTTGGTGACCCCGGATTGCGACCGTTGTCCGTGACCTGTCCCGGCCCTCATTTCGGTCTTGGCGCCCGGATCGACGCCCGGGCCCGAAATCATGCAACAAAACCGAGCGCAAGGGCGTAACGCATTGCTGAATTCAGGTCTGCACTGGACTTAACCGCAGTACGGCCCGCATACCTGCCAACGATTGATGCGGGCCGCTCATGCTGTCACGGAACCGTCATGGAGCCGACATATCGGCCCACCAACATGGCGCATTGCCCAACTGAGGAACCTTGCAATGCGCCTAAGCTCCTTCCCCTCGCGCCGTACCCATGCCGCGCTGGCCAGCGCCGTGGTCGCCGCATCGTTGCTCGTGGCATGCGGCGGCGATGACGACGACACGCCGGCGCCCGTGCCGGTCACCGAACCCACGTTGGTGGGCCGCGCCGTGCTGCCAGCCGCCACCTTTGCCAGCGGCCCGCAGTCGGGCCGCTATGTCACTGGCGACCTGAACGGCCAGACCGCGCCATTTGCCTCGCAGCCGGTGCAGGGTTTCTCGGCGGTGCTGCGCAACCCGGATGGCAGCTTCATGGTGATGGCCGACAACGGCTATGGTTCGCTGGAGAACTCCGCAGACTTCAACCTGCGCGTCTATACCGTGGCACCGACGTTCAAGACCGCCGCGGGCGGCGCGGGCAGCGTGGCGGTGCGCAGCTTTATCGAACTGAAAGACCCGAACAAGCACGTCAGGTTCGCGATCACCAACCAGTTCACCACCGACCGCGTGCTGACCGGCGCTGACTTCGATATCGAAAGCATGCAGCGCGGCAGCGACGGCACGCTGTGGTTCGGCGATGAGTTCGGGCCGTTCCTGCTGCATACCGACGCCAATGGCGTGCTGCTGGAAGCGCCGATCCCGCTGCCGGACTTCGAGAACGCCGGCAAGGAAATCCGTTCGCCGCAGAACCCGTTCAACGAGGAAGCCACGCCGGTGCGCATCATGAACGCGGTGCGCGCGCACGCGTTCGCGCATGGCGGCACGCGCACGCCGGTGTTCGCGCCGTACCACGTGCAGCTCAAGTACGACACCAACGGCGTCAAGTCCAGCCCCGACGCGCACTACGCACGCGGCAGCAACCCGCAGCCGGGGCTCACGCCGGCGGCGTCCGACACGCTCGACATGGCATCGATCAAATCCGCGGGCTACAACGTGGTCACCTGGACCGTCAACGACAGTGCCAGGATGACCGAACTGCTGAAGGCCGGCGTCAACGGCATCATCTCCGACCGCCCGGACCTGCTCTACGCCGCCGTGGCCGCCTATGATGCCAACGGCGACGGCAAGGCGGGCGACTACCTGAGCGCCGACGGCCTGATCGATCCGGCCAGGTTTGATGCCCAGGGCCACCGCGGTGCGCGCGACCTGCGCCCGGAGAACACGCTGCCGGCGATGGAAGCCGCGCTCGACAACCTGATGACGACGCTGGAGACCGATGCCGGCATCACGTCAGACGGCGTGGCCGTGCTCAAGCACGACCCGTATATCGAGTCGGTCAAGTGCCGCCGCGCTGACGGCGCGCCCTACCGCACCGCCGACGAGGTGCTGATCAGGAACCTGACGCTCGCGCAGATCCAGTCCACCTATATCTGCGACAAGCTGTTCCGCGGCGCGAGCCAGCTCAACGACCCGGCGCTGTCGCCGGTATCGGTGGCCGTGGCCACCAGCAAGGGCTATGTCAGCCCCTACGTGGTGCCGCGCGCGCAAGATGTATTCGACCTGGTCAGCGCCTATATCGCCTACTACAGCACCGGTGCCGGCAGCAGCCATCCGCAGGCGGCGAAGCGCGTGAAGAACGCGCAGGCCGTGCGCTTCAATATCGAGACCAAGATCAACCCGCGCAGCGACAAGGACGCCAAGGGCAACGTCTACAAGGACCGCACCGTCGGCGCCGACCAGATGGCCGATACGCTGGCCGGCGTGATCACCGCGGCCGGCATGGCGCAGCGTGCCGATATCCAGAGCTTCGACTTCCGCACGCTGCTGCGCGTGCAGGAGAAGTTCCCGGCGATCCGCACGGTCTACCTGTTCGGCGATTTCCCGATCTACGGCGATCCGGCCAACAGCGACGACGGCACCAATATGCAGGACGAGGCGGGCGCCAATACGCCGTGGATGGCGGGGCTGTACTGGCCGTATCGCGCCACGGTCATGTCGAACCCGTTCCGCGCCAGGCGCTCGGGCGGCTTCGAGGGCATGGCGATCAGCCCGGACGGCAAGAAGCTCTATCCGCTGCTGGAGCTGCCGCTGAGCGGCCATGACGGCAAGACGCTGCTGATCTCTGAGTTCGATATCGCCAGCCGCAAGTACACCGGCGTGCAGTACAAGTACCGGCTCGACGACAAGGGCACCAATATCGGCGACTTCATCCTGTTCAACGCGACTGAAGGCATCATCATCGAGCGCGATGGTTCGCAGGGCGACCTGAACGGTTTCAAGAAGCTGTTCCAGGTCACGCTGGGCAAGCCGGGCGAGTATGTTGCCAAGACCGAGCTGGCCAACCTGATGAAGCTGCGCGATCCGTCCGGCATCAGCGCGGGCGGCGCCGCCGGCGACGTGGCGCTGGGCGATCCGTTCGGCATGCCCTTCAACACCATCGAGGACGTGCTGGTGCTGGACGCGACCACGCTGCTGGTGATCGACGACAACAACTTCCCGTTCAGCGTCGGCCGCCACGTGGGCAGCAAGGCGCCGGATGACAGCGAGTTTGTCCAGATCCGGCTGCCGAAGGCGCTCAACCTGGCGCGCTGAGGGCGACGGGCTTAGCGTCGGGCCATGGCCTTTGCCGTCGTTCCCGCGTGAGCGGGAACGACGCAAGGCATGGCTGGCAGGTTTGGCAGGGTTGGCAGGGTTGAAGGGACTTAATGGCGCCGCGCTCCGGCGTGGTGGCCCTGGCGTTCTTCCAGCTGCGCACGCACCGCCGCGATATGGTCGCCGGCGGCATCGACGGCGTGTTCCAGATCGTCCTGGCTGCAGCCCAGCTCGCGGCACCAGTACTGTACTTCGAGCGGATCCATCAGGTTGACGCGGCCTGGATCCAAAGGCCTGAACTGGCTCATTGCATCGGTCATGCTTGCCTCCTGTCCGTGCCTCGGCGCGACACGGTCCTTGCATTGTAGGCAGACATTTGGCGCGCGTCGCAGTCAATGCCCTGACTTTTCGGCATACCACCCCGGCCGCCTGCCCATCTCCGCCACCTCTTCCGCCGCTTCCAACCTCGCCCCGGCTGCGTCTCGGTATGATGCACGGGTTACCCATGCCGACAGGACGCCGCATGCCCCGCTCTTCCGGCGCAAAACTCTGGTCCACGCTCAACAAGGCCGCCACCCGCAACGCCCGCCGCATGCAGCGCGCGGTCAACAAGAACTTCACCAAGCCGATGACCGAGGCCATCGTGCGCAACGCGGTGAAGCAATCCGCTGCGGTCACCGCCGTCACGCAGCGCGCGCTGACAGGCGTGGTCTCGCCGGTGAAGGCGCCGGAGAGCCGCGGCAGCGGACGCTGGGAGGAGGGCGCCTGGGGCGCCGGCCCGCTGACGCCGAGGCGCTACCGCATCTTCGTGCCGCCCGGCGCCACCACCTCGCATCCCGCGCCCATGCTGGTGCTGCTGCACGGCTGCGGCCAGGACGCCGCCAGCTTTGCCGCGGTCACCCGCGCCGCCGCGGTCGCGCGCGAATCCGGCTGGGTGGTGCTGCTGCCGGAACAAAGTTCGCAAGCCAATGGCCAGCGTTGCTGGAGCTGGTTCCGCCCGGCGGCGCAGGGTGCCGCCGAAGCGGGGCTGCTGATGGGATTGATCGACAACGCCTGCCGCCGCCATCCCGTCGCGGCGGACCGCGTCAGCGTGCTGGGGCTGTCCGCGGGCGGGGTGATGGCGCTGATGCTGGGCCTGCGCTATCCGGACCGCTTTGCCGCGGTCGGTTCGCACTCCGGCGCGGTGCCCTGGAGCGCCACCAATGCCGCGCAGGCGGCGCGCGCGATGCGCGGGCAGCGCGGCCCCGATGCGCAGGCCATGCATGCGATGCGCGTGGGCCTGGCAGGGCGCCGCCCGCCGCCGCTGTTGCTGCTGCATGGCGATTCCGACAACGTGGTCGACTTCAACAACGCGACCGCCACCGCGGCGATGTGGATGGACCTGCAGCCCGAAGACGCGCATCCGCTGTCACCGGTGCCGGCGCGGCGCGTTCAGCGCGGGATGCGGCGTGCGGTCGATGTGTTCGACTGGACTGCAAGCAAGTGGCCTTATCTGCGCCTGGTGAAGGTCGAGGGGCTGGCGCATGCGTGGACTGGCGGCGTTGGCGGGCATGCGTTTGCGGATCCGGCGGGGCCGGATGGGCTGAAGATGGCGTTGCGGTTTTTTCTGGCGGCTGGGGGGTGAGTAGCGAGCTGCGTGCCACAGAGCAGTGTCCCTCGTCCGTATGCCAATGGCGGCTCGCGCGAAGCTGGCGTCTACATGGCCGATTACTGGGTCATGTTAGAGATCGTTGTCGCAGACCCAATCCGGCAAAATTTCTGAAACGACTAGACCATTGTGATGATTTGCAGGAGAAGGCAGGCTATGCATGGATGCGCGACCGGACTAAACTAACTGAACTTAGTTCAGTTGGGGTGATCATGCAAACCGTCAATATCCACGAGGCCAAGACGAATCTTTCGCGGCTGGTCGAGCAAGCAGCCAACGGGGAGCCGTTTGTCATCGCCAAGGCAGGCAAGCCATTGGTGAAGGTGGTCGCGTTGAATGCCCCGGAGGCGAGCCAGGTCAAGCGTTTAGGGTTTATGGCCGGGCAAGGCCAGGTGCCGGACGACTTTGATCGCATGGGACAGGCTGAAATTGAAGCAATGTTCGGCGGCGAGTCATGAAAGTCTTGCTCGACACACACCTCTTGCTATGGGCCGCGTTGACGCCCGACCGGCTGTCGTCCGACGCCAGGGCGGTACTGGATAGCCAGTCCACAGAGCTTTTCTTCAGCGCGGCCAGCCTATGGGAAATCGCCATCAAGCAAGGGCTTGCACGCGCGGATTTCCGGGTCGATGCCCGGGTCTTGCGCAGAGGCCTGCTCGATAACGGCTACAGCGAGTTGCCGATCGGCAGCGAACATGCGGTGGCTATCGATTGCCTCCCGCTGATTCACAAGGATCCGTTTGACCGTCTCCTGGTGGCCCAGGCGACCGTCGAAGGCATTACGCTGCTGACTTCCGACAGCGTCGTGGCCCAATACCCCGGGCCTGTTCGCCTGATCTGAGCGTCTAGCCGAGCCTCACCGGCTCAATCACCACGTCGCTTTCCGCACAAGCCACGCACGGCAGGATCAACCCCTCTTCCTTCTCATCCAGGCTCAATCCCGGCCATTCGATCCGGTAGCGGATCTTCCCCGCATGCAGCTTGCTTGCGCAGGCGCGGCAGGTGCCGTTGCGGCAGGAGTTGGGCAGGGCCACGCCTTCGAGCAGCGCGGCTTCGAGCAGGCTTAGCGCCGCGGGTGCAGCAAAGGTCGCGTCCCCCGGCAGAACCCGCGCGCTGAACTCGGCGCTGTCGTCCGGGGCGGCCACATCGTGCTCAGCGGTCATGGCGCTCTCCGTCCGGTTCCGGGAACCGGGCGCGCCCGTGGGTGGCATCGCGCAAGGTATCGCGCGCCGCATCGACCTGTGCAGCCGGCAGCCGGATCAGCAGCGTCGCGAGCGCGCCATACGCGGTGTCGGCCAGAGTAAAGCCATCCTGCGCGGATTGCTCGAGCCAGCGGCGCACGCGTGGCTCGTCGGCATAGTCGACGGCGACGGTGAGCGTGGCATAGGCAATGCGCTCGACCCGTTCGGCGGACTTGAGCGCCGCGGCAATCGCATCGGTGTAAGCGCGCACCAACCCGCCAGCCCCCAGTTTGACGCCGCCGTAGTAGCGCACCACTGCCGCCAGCACGCCGTCGAGGTCATGGTGGCGCAGTACCTCCAGGATCGGCCGGCCGGCGGTGCCGGAGGGCTCGCCATCGTCGGACATGCCCGACGCGCCGCCGGCCAGCAGCGCCCAGCACACGTGCGTGGCGGTGGGGTGCTGGGCGCGCAGCGCCTGCAGCGCGGCCATGGCGGCGTCCCGGTCGGCAACGGGCAGCGCCAGTGCCAGGAAGCGGCTCTTGCGGATTTCGATCTCGGCGTGGACGGGAGTGGCTAGCGTGTAGGTCGGCAAGCGGAAGGCAGGAGACGGACGGAAGGGCGGGTGCGGCGGGTTAAATTGAAGCCAATAGTTCCGCGCCTGTGGGGCCGCGGAAGGCAAACGGGGAGTGTACCGCAGGGGCAGCCCTGCCATGGCACGGGGCCCTGGTTTTGTGTTGCATCGTCAACTTGCTGTCACATACGCCCCATACGATCCGCAGCGGACGGGCGCAATGACGCCTGCCGCCCGCCTGTGCCAACAGGTGCCCGGCCGCCCCCGGCAAGCCGGAGCCATCAGTCAGAACCATATCCATCCCTTTTCCTTTTCCCCGGATTAAAAACATGCTTGAACAACCTGATGCTGGCCGCCGCAAGGCCTTGAAACTGCTGGCGGGCGCACCGCTGCTGCCGCTTGGCTTCGCCTCGGCCGGCCTGCTGGCCGGCTGCGGCGGTGGCAGCGACGCCGTTGCCGCACCCGTTCCGGCCCCCGCGCCGGGCGCCACCTTCACCACCGCCGAGTTCATCCCGATGAACGCGCCCACGCTGGCCGATGCGCCCGCCATGGCGACCACCACCGTCGGCTCCAGCCTGAAGGTGTCGTTCAGCGACGGCAGCAGCCAGACCTACAAGCTCGCCTACCAGCCGTTCTTCGTGACCGGCGACACCCTGCCGGACGGCAAGGGCGGCACCATCGTCGGCGGCGGCTACTACGACATCAACAACCAGCCGATCATGGACACCTCCGTGGCCGGCAAGGACCGCCAGTTCTTCTCGGATGCGCCGGACGGCAGCTCGCTGCTGACCGTGGCCAACCCGACCGTGCCCGGCGTCAAGGGCAACACCGTGTTCGCGGTGGTGCAGTTCGAGTACACCTCGCGCAACCAGAACAACGTCAGCATGTACGGCCTGCTGCCATCGCCGATCGCCGTGCTGACGCTGGACCAGGATCCCGCCTCCGGCAAGCTGACCGTGGTGAAGTACCACAACGTCGATACCTCGGGCGTCAACGGCCTGTGGATCACCTGCGGCGCCAGCCTGTCGCCGTGGAACACTCATCTGTCGAGCGAAGAGTACGAGACCGATCTGATGGACGCGGCCGCGGTCAAGCAACTGCAGGGCTACAGCCAGAACCTGTATGGCGACCCGGCCCGGGCCAATGCCTACAACTACGGCCACCTGCCGGAAGTCACCGTCAACGCGGACGGCACCGGCACCATCAAGAAGCACTACTGCCTGGGCCGCATCTCGCACGAACTGGTGCAGGTGATGCCCGACGAGCGCACCGTGCTGATGGGCGACGATGCCACCAACGGCGGGCTGTTCATGTTTATCGCCGACAAGGCGCGCGACCTGTCCAGCGGCTCGCTGTACGTGGCCAAGTGGCACCAGACCTCGGGCGTGGGCCCGGGCAGCGCCACGCTGTCGTGGATCAGGCTGGGCAGCGCCACCAGCGCCGAAATCCGCGCGCTGGTGGACGGCGGCATCAGGCTGGCCGACATCATGGACGTCAAGACCGCCGATCCGGCCGATGCCAGCTACACCCGCATCATCTATAACGGCAAGCCGAACTGGGTGAAGCTGGTGCCGGGCATGGAGAAGGCCGCGGCCTACCTGGAAACCCACCGTTACGCCGCGCTGGTCGGCGGCAGCCTGGGCTTTACCAAGATGGAAGGCACCACGGTCAACATCAAGGACAAGAAGGCCTATTCGGCGATGTCGCGCATCGAGTCGAGCATGCTCGCGGGCAATGCCGCCAACGCCGGCGATATCCAGGTCCAGGGCCCGTACTCGGGTGCCGTCTATGAGCTGAACCTGAAAGGCGGCCAGGCCGACAGGAACGGCAATGCGATCGACAGCGAATGGGTGCCGGTAGATATGGCCGCGGTGCCCGCGCTGGTTTCCGAAGACCTTGGCGGCGGCAAGATGAAGCAGCAGGACGCGCTCGGCAACTTCGCCAACCCGGACAAGGTGGCCACGCCCGACAACCTGAAGTTCTCGGAAAAGCTGCGCACGCTGTTTGTCGGCGAGGACAGCAACACCCACGTCAACAATTTCCTGTGGGCCTACAACGTCGACACCAGGGTGCTCAGCCGCGTGCTGTCGTGCCCGGCCGGCGCGGAATCCACCGGCCTGCATGCGGTGGACGAGATCAACGGCTGGACCTATGTGATGAGCAACTTCCAGCACGTTGGCGACTGGGAGTCGCCGTTGCATGACATCGTCAAGCCGACACTGGATCCGCTGGTGCGGGCCAACTACAAGGATCGGTCTGGTGCGGCGGTGGGGTACCTGACGGGGGATCCGATTGGGGTGAGGCTGGCGAAGGGGTGAGGTCCCAGACCATAGCGCATTCGCAACCAGCGCACTGTGACGCAAGCCGCTATCGCTGGTGAACGCATCCCTCACCCACAAAGTTGGGGGAGTGGGTGAGGGCCGGAGCATCCACGAAGTAACGCGCGTCGGTATGCCAGCGCCTGCCCTCTCCCCCGGCCCCTCTCCCGCAGGTGGGAGAGGGGAGCAAACCGCCGCGCATCATCTGTTCAGCCGCGAGCCCGAATCACCCCTCGTCCCGCGCATCCATCCGCATCCCCAACGCCGCCAGCTTGCGATACAGCGTCGCGCGGCTCATCCCCATCCTCTTCGCCGCCTGCGTCACCTGCCCACCGGCCGCTTCCAGCGCCTGCGTGAAGAACTGCCGCTCGAACGCCGCCAGCGCCTCGTCATAACGTGCCGGTCCGGCCGAGGCCAAAGCCGGCGCCCCGGCGATGACCGACAAATCCTCATCGACATGAAATGGCAAGAAGGCCCGCAACGCCGCCGCATCCAGCCGGCACGTCCCGGACAGCATTACCGCCCGCTCCAGTACATTGCGCAGCTCACGCACATTGCCCGGCCAGTGATAGTGGTGCAGCAACCGCACTGCATCCTCGGTCAGCTCCAGCGGACGCCCCGCGTGCTCGCCCGCGATCTCGTCGATGATCGCGTGCGCCAGCGCGCCGAGGTCATCCAGCCGTGCGCGCAGCGGCGGCACATGGATCGCCAGCACATTGAGCCGGTACCACAGGTCCGCGCGAAAACGTCCCGCGGCCACCAGCGCCGGCAGGTCGGTCGACGTCGCCGCGATGATCCGCACATCGGTGCGCACAAGCTGGTTGGATCCCAGTGGTTCGATCTCCTGGTCCTGCAGCACGCGCAGCAGCTTGCTTTGCAGCGGCAGCGGCATGTCGCCGATCTCGTCGAGAAACAGCGTGCCGCCGTCGGCGAGCTGGAACTTGCCGACGCGGCCCTTGCGGTCGACACCGGTATAAGCGCCGGGCGCGGCGCCGAAGAACTCCACTTCCAGCAGCGTCTCGGGGATGGCCGCCACGTTGACCGACACCAGCGGCTGGCTGGCGCGTGCCGAGGCGCCGTGGATGGCGTGGGCCAGCAGTTCCTTGCCGGTGCCGGTTTCGCCCAGCAGCAGCACCGGCGCATTGGCTTGCGCGGCCAGCCGCGCGTGGCGCTTGGCTTCGAGCACCGGCTTGCTGCTGCCGACGATGCTGGCGAACGAGTACTTGGCGCGCCGCAGCCGCGCCAGTGAACGCTGCGTCGCGGCCAGTTCCGACTGGGCCTGTGTCAAGCGCGCCAGCAGCGGCGTCAGGCCCTGCAGGCCATTGAACAGTGCAAAGCCGACGGCACCGATCACACGCCCGTCGTCGTCTTTCAGCGGCAGCCGCGTGACCACCTGTGGCTCCTGCTCGCTCTCCATCAGGTCGAGCAGGATCGGCCGCCCGGTCTCGACCACCTGGCGCATCAGCGTATTGGGGATGACCTCCTCGCAATGGCGGCCGATGGCCTGCCGCGGATCGGAAAACCCCCAGCGCGCGGCGTAGCGCTGGTTGATCCAGACCACGCGCGCATCGGCATCGACGATGACCGTGCCTTCGCTGAGCGCATCGAATTCGCTGAACAGGGATTGCATCGCACGGCGCAGTACGCCCTGGTGGTCGGCGAGAGACGAGTACGGCGAGGTGGCGAAGTCAGGCGGCATCGGGATCGTAGTCAAGGTGCCGAGATAACGGCCGGCAGCCGTGTCCCGGAAATGAGACGGCAATGTCGCAAAGAAAGGACGGCACCGCAATCCGCAGCAACCCCAGTTGCATGGCGACGTGGCGCGGCATTCCGACGGATCAGGCACACAATAGTCGTCCCGGAATTGAGACAACATTCCCAAATATAGTGACTAATAAGGCTCGTATGACGGTGGCACGTCCGTTGCTCTATACCGCCCCACCCGACGCAACCTTGCCGCGGCGGGCATAACCGGAGGAGACAGATGTCGTTTGTTGTCGTGGTCGCCGCTTTGGCGTTCCTGATGCTGGCCGCCTATCGCGGCTACAGCGTGATCCTGTTCGCACCGCTGGCCGCCCTGGGCGCCGTGCTGCTGACCGACCCGGGCGCCGTCGCGCCGGTCTTCAGCGGCATCTTCATGGAGAAGATGGTCGGCTTCGTGAAGCTGTATTTCCCCGTGTTCCTGCTCGGCGCGGTGTTCGGCAAGGTTGTCGAGATGTCGGGCTTTTCCGAGTCCATCGTGGCGGCGGCGATCCGCTATGTGGGCCGTACCCGCGTCAACGCGGTGATCGTGCTGGTATGCGCGCTGCTGACCTACGGCGGCGTGTCGCTGTTCGTGGTGGTGTTCGCGGTGTACCCGTTCGCCGCCGAGCTCTATCGGCAGAGCAATATCCCCAAGCGGCTGGTGCCGGCCGCGATCGCGCTGGGCGCGTTCTCGTTCACGATGGATGCGCTGCCTGGCACGCCGCAGATCCAGAACATCATCCCCACCACGTTCTTCAAGACCACCACCTGGGCCGCGCCGTGGCTGGGCACGATCGGCGCCCTGTTTATCTGCGCGGTCGGCCTGTCATACCTGGAATGGCGCCGCCGCGCGGCCGAGCGCGCCGGCGAGGGTTATGGCGACGGCCATGCCAACGAGCCCGAGCGCGCGCAGGCGCGCACGCTGCCGCATCCGCTGCTGGCGATCCTGCCGCTGGTGGTGGTGGGCGTGGCCAACTTCAGCTTTACGCGGCTGATCCCGCAGTGGTACGGCAGCGCCTATGAAGTCGCGCTGCCCGGCCTGGCCAAGCCGGTGACCACGCAGGTGGCCCCGATGACGGCGATCTGGGCGGTCGAGGCCGCGTTGCTGCTGGGCATCGTGGTGGTGCTGGTAAGCGCCTTCGGCGCGGTGCGCGAGCGCTTTGCCAGCGGCTCCAAGACCGCGGTGTCCGGCGCGCTGCTGGCGTCGATGAATACCGCTTCCGAGTACGGCTTCGGCGCCGTGATCGCGGCGCTGCCGGGCTTCCTGCTGGTGGGGCAGGGGCTGCAGAGCATTCCCAATCCGCTGGTCAATGCGGCGGTATCGGTCAGCTCGCTGGCGGGCATCACCGGATCGGCATCCGGCGGCATGAGCATCGCGCTGGCCGCGATGTCCGATGTCTTCGTGCAGGCCGCGCACCTGGCGCAGATCCCGCTGGAAGTCCTGCACCGCGTGGTCGCGATGGCCAGCGGCGGCATGGACACGCTGCCGCACAACGGCGCGGTGATCACGCTGCTGGCGGTGTGCGGGCTGACCCATCGGCAGTCGTACGGCGACATCTTCGCGGTGACGATGATCAAGACGCTGGCGGTGTTCTTCGTGATCGCCGTGTTCTACCTGACCGGGCTGTACTGAAGCCGCAGCGGCAACCGCCTACAACCACGACTGACAACCACCACCAACCATCACATAGGCAGACTGGATCATGACTTCACTGAAGGGCAGGACCGCGCTGGTCACGGGATCGACCAGCGGCATCGGGCTGGGCATTGCGCTGGAACTGGCGCGTGCCGGGGCTGACCTGATGCTCAACGGGTTTGGCGATGCGCAGCCGGCGCTGGACGCGGTGCGCGCCGCCGGCGTGCGGGCCGTTCACCACGATGCCGACCTGCGCAAGCCGGCCGAGATCGCGGCGATGATGGAGATGGCCGTGGCGGCGCATGGCCGTGTCGATATCGTGGTCAACAACGCCGGCATCCAGCATGTGGCGGCGCTGGAAGACTTTGCGCCGCAGAGCTGGGACGATGTGATCGCGGTGAACCTGTCGTCGGCGTTCCACACCACGCGGCTGGCGCTGCCCGGCATGCGTACGCGGGACTGGGGCCGCATCATCAACGTCGCGTCGGTGCATGGGCTGGTGGCGTCGGCGAACAAGTCGGCCTACGTGGCGGCCAAGCATGGTGTGGTCGGGCTCACCAAGGTGACCGCACTGGAGACGGCCGGCACCGCCATCACCTGCAATGCGATCTGCCCGGGCTGGGTGCTGACGCCGCTGGTACAGCGCCAGATCGACCAGCTTGCCGAGCGCGAAGGCCGGTCCGTTGCACAGGCCAGCGAGCGGCTGCTGGGCGAGAAGCAGCCCTCGCGCCGCTTCGTGACGCCGGAGCAACTGGGCAAGCTGGCGCTGTTCCTGTGTTCCGATGCGGCCGACGAAGTGCGCGGCGCGGCGTGGAATATGGACGGGGGCTGGGTGGCGCAATAACGGCGGCGGCCACGGCGGCGTCTGGTGAAGGGGCCGCGCGTCCCTGCGATCGACTAACATGGCCTTGTCCGGCATCCCCTCGATCATGTTGCCCTGCGCCGCCCCCGCCATGCCCAGCCAGTTCCCTCTTATCCGCTCCCCGCGCCTGGTGCTGTCGCCGTTTCGCGGCGACGACGCGGCCGAGGTGTTCCCCTGCATCACGCGCACGCTCGCCCGCTTCATGGAATGGGAGCCATCGCCGACGCCAGACGCTTTCGCCGCGGTCTGGCGCGAGTGGTTCCCGGCGATGGCGCGGGGCTCGGACTTTATCTTCACCATCCGGCGCGCCGATGACGGCCTCTTTCTCGGCCTCGGTGGCCTGCATCATGCCGATACGTCGGCGCCCGAACCCGGCATCTGGATCCGTGAAGACTGCCACGGACATGGCTATGGCCTGGAAGCCGTGACCGCGATCGTCGACTGGGCGCTGGACAACCTGTCGCCGTCGCACCTGGTCTACCCCGTGGCCGAGCAGAACCGGGCCAGCCGCCGCATTGCCGAAGCGCTCGGCGGCGTGGTGGTGGGGAGGTCCTCTTCGCCCAAATACGAACGCGTGATCTACCACATCCCGGCACGGCGTTGATGCGATGCGGCATCGCATCGCTGCCTCACCCGCGCGCTGATTCTGCTACGCTAGCCCACTCTACCCCGCACCCGAGCATGCCACCATGACCGGCCAGACCCACGATCCCGACGCGCGCCGCATGGCGCCCGCCACCGAGCGCAACCGCGAACCCATCCTGGCAGTGCTGCGCAATGTGCTGCCCGCCAGCGGCACGGTACTGGAAATCGCCAGCGGCACCGGCCAGCACGTGACGCACTTTGCGGCCGCGCTGCCAGGACTGACCTGGCAGCCCAGCGACCCCGACCCTGCCGCGCGCGCGTCGATCGCCGCGTGGACCGCGCATGCGGGGCTGGCCAACGTGCGCGCGCCGCTGGCGCTGGATGTCTGCCAGCAGCCGTGGGGCATCGACGCCGCGGCCGCGGTGGTCTGCATCAACATGATCCACATCTCGCCCTGGGCCGCGGCCGAGGCGCTGTTTGCCGGCGCCGGCAAGCTGCTGGGCCCGGGCGGGGTGCTCTACCTTTATGGCCCTTACCGCCGCGGCGGCGCGCATACCGCGCCCAGCAACGCGGCCTTCGACGCGCAGCTGCGCGCCACCGACCCGGACTGGGGCGTGCGCGACATGGAAGCGGTGATCGCGCTGGGCGCGGCGCAGGGCATGCGCTGCGACGAGCCGGTGCCGATGCCGGCCAACAACTTCAGCCTGGTGTTCCGCAAGTAGGCAACGGTGGGGCGGCGCGGTCAGCCGCGCACGAGCATCACGATGGCCGTGGCGATCAGGCAGACGGCGAACGCGGCGCGCAGGCGCCGCTCCGGCATCCGGTGCGCCAGTGCCACGCCCCATGAGATCGTCAGCATGCCGCCCAGCGACAGCGGGATGCCGCTGGCCCAGTCGACCTGGCCTGCATGGGCATAGGTGGCCAGCGCCACCACCGCACCGGGGGTCACCAGCGCCAGCGCCAGGCCCTGCGCCGCCGCCTGGCGCAACCCGAACAGCCCCACCAGCGCCGGCGCGGCCACCACGCCGCCGCCCACGCTGAAGAAGCCCGAGAACGCGCCGCCGATCACGCCCACCAGCGGGATCCAGCGCGGCGATACGCGCGCCTGCTGCACCGTGGCCGCGCGCCCCGGCAGCAGCCGCCACAGGAAGTACAGCGCCATCCCGATCATGAAGAGGGCAAAAATGCGCCGCAGCAGTTGCGCATCCATCGCGGTGGCGGCGCGCGCCGACAGCCAGGTTGCCAGCACCGCGGACAGGCCCAGCACCACCGCGGTACGCAAGGCGATGTCCGCGCGCTTGCGGTATTGCCAGAAGCCGATCAGCACATTGGGCGCGATCATCACCAGCGCCGTGCCCTGCGCGAGCTGCTGGTCCATGCCGTACAGCAGCCCCAGCGCAGGAATCGCGATCAGTCCGCCGCCGATGCCGAACAGCCCGCCGACCGCGCCGAGCAAACCACCAAGGCCGAAGATCAGCAGCGAAGACAGCAGGAAATGAGCAGACATTGCGCAAACGGCGGTAATGCGGGGGAAGAGGAAGAGGGCGCGCGGGGCGGGCTCAATCATACGCGAGCCGGCCCGTCATCGCATTGCACTAAAATCGCCCGATCATGCGATCCACGCAGTGACACAACCGTGCCGCCGCACCCCTCCCGGAGAAGACGATGAAGGTAGAGAACATCCTGCAGACGATCGGCAATACGCCGCATATCCGCATCAACCGCCTGTTCGGCAACGGCCATCAGGTCTGGATCAAGTCCGAGCGCAGCAATCCCGGCGCCTCGATCAAGGACCGCATCGCGCTGTCGATGGTGGAGGACGCCGAGCGCCGTGGCGTGCTCAAGCCGGGCGGGACCATCATCGAGCCGACTTCGGGCAACACCGGCATCGGCCTGGCGATGGTCGCAGCGGTGAAGGGCTACAAGCTGGTGCTGGTGATGCCGGACAGCATGTCGGTGGAGCGCCGGCGGCTGATGCTGGCCTATGGCGCCAGCTTCGACCTGACGCCGCGCGAGAAGGGCATGAAGGGCGCGATCGCACGCGCCGAGGAACTGGTCGCCGCCACGCCCGGCGCATGGATGCCGCAGCAGTTCGAGAATCCGGCCAACGTCGACGTGCACGTGCGCACCACCGCGCAGGAAATCCTGAACGACTTCCCCGAAGGGCTCGATGTGCTGATCACGGGCGTCGGCACCGGCGGCCACCTGACTGGCTGCGCGAAGGTGCTGAAGGACAAGTGGCCGGGTCTCAAGGTCTTCGGCGTCGAGCCGGTGGCCTCGCCGGTGATCTCCGGCGGCGCGCCGGCGCCGCACCCGATCCAGGGCATCGGCGCGGGCTTTATCCCGAACAACCTCGATACCTCGCTGCTCGATGGCGTGATCCAGGTCGATGCCGAACCCGCGCGCGAGATGGCGCGCCGCTGCGCCCGCGAAGAGGGCATCCTGGTCGGGATTTCCTCCGGCGCGACGCTGGCCGCGATCGCGCAGAAGCTGCCCGAACTGCCGGCCAATGCGCGCGTGCTGGGCTTCAACTACGACACGGGCGAACGCTACCTGACGGTGGAAGGGTTCCTGCCGGCGTAAGCACCGGAGCGCCCTGGAGAGCGATTCAGCGCGACAGCAACCCGTGCCGCTTGTGCCAGTCGGCCAGCGATTCCTCGGGCCAGGTCGCGCAATGCACGTGCCCCTTGCCTTTGGGCACATCGACCCACGGGGCCACGGAATCGAGCGAGGCTTCCACTACCTCAGGCGGGCGCGGCAGCGGCGTGTCGATGGCCGACGCATGCGGATACACCAGGTCGGGCCAGCGCGGGTCCCACAGCCACAGCGCGCTGCCGCAGTTGACGCAGAAATGCCGCTGCGCGGGCGAGCGCCGCGCGCGCTTGCCGGGCTCGCGCATCACCGCGTTGTAGAGGCCGAGGTGCTTGCGGCCGCGCACACGCAGCGTGGCGGCGTCGCCGCCCAAGTTGATGGCATAGCCGCCCCCGCCCGCCGTCTTGCGGCAGATCGAGCAATGGCAATGCATATAGGGGTAGGGCGAATCGGATTCGAGCGCGAAATGGATGGCGCCGCAATGGCAGGAGCCTTCGAGATGCATGGTGTGGGCCTTTGCGCGGTGGCGGTTGGGACAGTCCATTGACTGTAGAAAACCGTGCGCAAAGTGCCAAACCGATGGGGTGATGACGCTCGCTACAGCGCCTTGCGGAATGTCAGGTTGATGCGCAGGCGGCCCAGCAGGGGGTGATCGCCATCGGCCAGCGGCGCCACGCCGTGAAATGCCAGCCGCGATGGGCCGCCCCACACCACCACGTCGCCATGCGCCAGCCGCACCCGCTGCGGGCGATCGGCGCGGCGCATGCCGCCAAACAGGAAGATAGCTGGCAGTCCCAGCGAGACCGAAACGATGGGCGCGTTGAAATCGCGCTCGTCGCGGTCCTGGTGCAGCGACAGGCGCGTGCCGGGTTCGTAGCGGTTGATCAGGCAGGCGTCGGGCGCGAAACCGGGGAAGCCGGCCTGTCCGGCTGCGGTGATGGCCAGTTCGCGGAAGCTCACCGGCATTGCCGGCCACGGCTGGCCGCTGAGCGGATCGATCGGGTCATAGCGATAGCCGCGCTTGTCCGAGACCCAGCCGGCGTGGCCGCAGTTGGTCATGGCGACGGACATTTGCAGGCCGCCGGGGGTGATCATGTGGCGCCAGGGGGCTGCGGCGGTGACGGCGTGGACGTCGGCGAGCAGGGTTTCGGCGTTGGCGCGGGCGATGCCGCGCAGGACCATGGCGCCGTCGGCCAGGGGTTCGGGGGGCGGGCCGGGATCGTCGAGGTTGTCGAAGAGGTCGAAGGTCATGGCAGACAAGGGGCCGGAGGGCCACGGACAGCGGCGATCCCGTGCATTGTGCTCCTTGACTGCCAATGTTGCAGCCTGCTCAGCTGCCTACTGCCGCCACTGCCTTTGAGGCGTTTGCCTCGCGATAAGCGGTGTAAGGCCGTGACGCCCTGGCCCTCTCCCCGACCCTCTCCCGCAAGCGGGAGCGGGAGCACCCATTGCGCGTAGCTCGACGTCAGGCGAAGGTGTCGATCTCGCCGCGGCCCAGCGCGCGGGCGGGCCGTACCGTCGCGGCAGCAGGAGCGGCCACTGGTTCGGCTGCAGTTAGCGTCCCCGCCCCAAATCCCCCGTGCCCGCGCCCATTCCCCGGCGACTGCTGTTGCTGTCCATTCCCCGCCTGGCTGGCAAAGCCATCGCTGCCCACCGAGGCCTGCCCGAGCTGGATCCCGTTCTCCGACAACGCAGTCCGCAGATGCGGCAGCGCCGCTTCTACGGCCGCCCGCACCGCCTGGTGCGGCGAGACGAACTGCGCCTGGGCCTGGTCGTTGACCACGTTGAGCACCACCTTCAGCGGCCCGAGGTCAGGCGGATTCAGTTGCAGCTCCGCGCTTTGCTGGCCTTGCGTGCTGAGGCGGATCATCTGCTGGCCGAGGGCCTGCGGCCACTGGCTGTCGTACAGCGGCGGGGCGACCACCGGGCGATTGGCGGCGGCGACAGCCGCGGCGGAAGCCGACGGGGTTTGCTGGGCGGCCAGCGTAGCGGCCAGGGCCGGTGCGCTGTCGGTGCTGGCAGCAGCGGTTGCGGCCTCCCCGGCGCGGGCGGTGGAATGTGCGGCGGCGAATGTCGCTGTGGCCGGACTGGCCTCCGACGTGCCGGCGACCGCGGCGAGCGGATCGGCGCGATGCTGGCCGATGCCGCTGTCCGGGCGCTGGTTGCCGGACTGGCCGGCGCTGTCCTGTGGTGCGCCGAATGCCGCGCCAGCCACCGCTTGCGCAGCGGCGGCGCCCCCCGCCTTGCCATCCATGCCGGCCGGCGCTGTGCCCTGCATCGCCGCGCGTTGCGAGGCGATGGTGGCCAGCGTGTCAGCGACGGACGGTTGGGCCGGCCTGGCTTCAGCGGTGACCACCTGCAGCGTATCCGGCAGCGTCGTCGCGGCCGCGGGCCTGGCATCGGCCTGCGCGTCGGGCGTAGCGGCAGGGCCAGCCGGGCTCGCCCCTCCCAACGCCGCCTGCAGCGCGGCGCTGCTGCCCGTGTCGCCCACACCGCCAACCCCGGCTGCGGCACCGGCAGGCGCCGCGGCCGGCGCAGCTGCAGCGGCGGCCGGCAGCAACAAAGCCAGTGCAGCGGCCGCGGCGGCGTCCGTGGGCGCGGCAGCAGTGGTGTCGTCTTCGTCCTTGTCCTCGTCCCCGGCGCTACGCGGCTTGCCCGCCGCTGCCGCCTGCTGCGGCTTGCCGGCATGGGCTTGCGCAGGCCTGGCGTCGGGCTGCTCGTTGCCGTTTGCGGCGGCCTTGTCCTGCGCGGCGCCGGTGTCCTTCGCCGCGGGCGCCTGGGTTTGCGGCTTGCCGCTTTCGCGGGCGCGCGTCAGCGCATCCCCGAACCCGCCGGCGGCGGCGTCGGCCGCGGCGCGCCGGTTGGCATCGGACGCACCGGCCCCATTGGCGGCGCTGCTGACAATCTGGCTGATATCGATCATATGGTGTGTCACCCGGTGCGGGCTTAGCTGAGGCGGCCGGCCGCGGTGCGGGCCAGGCGGGCGGCGTATTCGTCGGTGGCGCGCTGCTCGCGGCGCGCGGCGACCTGTTCTTCCTTGGCTTCGGCGCGCGCGATCAGCGTGTCGAAGGAGTTCAGGCGGCGCTTCTGGTGCTGCCAGCGGTTGCGCCCGGCCAGCAGGTCGGCTTCGGCCTTGGCCAGCGCCGCGCTCTGCTGGCGGATGGCGTGGTCCAGCGAATCGAGAAAGCGCGAGAAGTCCTGCCAGCGGCTGGAAGTCATGCCTTCGGCAGCCACCGCCTGCATGCGCGTGCGGTATTCCTGCCGGTACGCCGTGAGCTGGTCGAGCTGCAGCGCTGCCTGCGTGCGCAGGCCCTGCAAGCGGCCCAGCTCCCGTGCCGCGGCGTCGGTGTCGTTCTGGGCGAGGTCCGCCAGGGTATTAAGCGGAGAATGCTTGACCATGTTCGTTCCTGTCGAAGAGGCTGTGCAGGTGGGCAACGGCTTCGCCGTAGCCGGCGCGATCGTGGATGTCCTGCTGCAGGAAGGCTTCCATGCGCGGATGCAGGCGGATCGCCAGGTCCAGCTCGGGATCGTTGCCCGGCACGTAGGCGCCCACGCTGATCAGGTCGCGGTTGCGCTGGTAGCGCGACATCAGTTGCTTGAAGCGGCGCACCGAGCCGAACTGCTCGTTGGAGATCAGCGCGGTCATCGCGCGGCTGATCGACGCTTCCACGTCGATGGCCGGGTAGTGGCCCGCTTCGGCCAGGCTGCGCGACAGCACGATATGGCCGTCCAGGATGGCGCGCGCGGAATCGGCGATCGGGTCCTGCTGGTCGTCGCCCTCGGTCAGCACGGTGTAGAACGCCGTGATCGAGCCGCCGCCTTCGGGGCCGTTGCCGGTGCGCTCGACCAGCGTCGGCAGCTTGGCAAACACCGACGGCGGGTAGCCCTTGGTCGCCGGCGGCTCGCCGATGGCCAGCGCGATCTCGCGCTGCGCCATGGCGTAGCGCGTCAGCGAATCCATGATCAGCAGCACATGCTGGCCCCGGTCGCGGAAATACTCGGCCAGCCGCGTCGCGTAGGCCGCACCCTGCATGCGCAGCAGCGGCGAGGTATCGGCCGGCGCCGCCACCACGACCGAACGCGCCCGCCCCTCGGGGCCGAGGATGTTCTCGATAAATTCCTTCACTTCGCGGCCGCGCTCGCCGATCAGGCCCACCACGATCACGTCGGCGCTGGTGTAGCGCGCCATCATGCCCAGCAGCACGCTCTTGCCCACGCCCGAGCCCGCGAACAGGCCCATGCGCTGCCCGCGCCCCACCGTCAGCATGCCGTTGATGGCGCGCACGCCCGTATCGAGCACCGTTTCGATCGGCGCGCGCATCAGCGGGTTGATCTGCTCGCCGGCCAGCGGCACCTCCATCGCGGCGTTGAGCGGGCCGAGCCCGTCGAGCGGGCGGCCGGCCGCATCGAGCACGCGGCCCAGCAAGCCTTCGCCAACGGGCAGGCGCTTCGAGCCGGGCTCGCGCGGCGACGTGGCACCGGCCGGTTGCGGCGACGGTTCCAGCGGATAGACGCGTGCGCCCGGCAGCAGGCCGACCACATCGGATTGCGGCATCAGGTACAGCCGGTCAGCGCCAAAGCCAACCACTTCCGCTTCCGCGGTGCGCGGCGCGTTGCTGTCGGTGGTGAACTGCCCGGCGGGCAGTTCGATCAGGCAGTCGCTGCCCACCGGCATGCGCAGGCCCACGGCTTCCAGCACCAGGCCCGCGGCGCGGGTCAGCCGGCCGCAGCTACGCTTGCTGTCCAGACCCGCGATGCCGGCCGAAGCCGCGCTCAGCGCCCCGAGCCAACGCTGCGTATGCGCGATGGCGGCGCTGTCCGGCGCGGCCGTGGCGGGCGCGGCGGTGTCAGCCATGCGGCGGCTCCCATGGGTCGTCGCGGCCCAGCGCCTTGACCACGCGCGTCCAGCGCGTGGGCAGCGTGGCGTCGCGCTCGCCGCTGGCGGCGCTGGCAATGCAGCCGCCGCGCGCCACCGTCGGATCGGCGCGCACGGCCCAGCCGACGGCTTCGAGTTCGCCGCGCAGGTGGGTTTCCACTAGCGCCACGTCGTCGGGATGCAGCAGCAGGCTGGGCGAGCCGGACAACGCAGGTTCGCTGGTCAGCAGCTCGCGCACCGCGGGCAGCAGCAGCTCCGGCTTGTCCGCCACGGCGCCGCGCACCAGCTGGCGCGCCACGTCCAGCGCAAGCGACACCAGTGCGCGCGACACCTGCTCGTCCACGCCGTCGAGCGCGCCGCGGAAGTTCGCGGCCAGCGCCTGCAGTTGCGCGGCTTCATGGCGCGCGGCTTCCAGCCCGCGGGCATAGCCTTCGCGGTGGCCGTCGCCATAGCCCTGGGTCTGGCCCTGCGTGTAGCCCTGGGCATAGCCTTCCTTGCGCGCGCCTTCGCGCATCGCATCGAGGGCTTCGAAATCGATCGGCGGCGGCGCCGGCTCCGCCGGCACCAACGGCATCATCCCGGTTGGCTCGGCATCGCGCGGATCGAGCGAGCCCATCTGCCAGCGCTGCCAGCCGGCCGCACCGCCGCGCGCCCGGCGCGGGGGCTCGAACGGCGCAAAGGCGCCGGATTCGGCGGCAGCACTCGCGCCGGCATTGCCGGACAGGGAATCGCCGCGCACCGCGCGCCGTGCGCCCACGCCGCGCTCGGGCATCGCCTCAGACATAGGCATCGTCGCCTCCGCCGATCTGCACTTCGCCCGCATCGGCCAGGCGTCTCACCACCTGCAGGATGGCCTTCTGCTCGGCCTCCACCTGCGACACGCGCACCGGCCCCAGCGCCTCCAGGTCCTCGCGCAGCATCTCGCCGGCGCGGGTGGACATGTTGCGGATGAACTTGTCGCGCAGTTCCTGCGGCGCGCCCTTGAGCGCGACGATGAGCGACTCGGTGGCGATTTCCTTGAGCACGCGCTGGATGCCGCGGTCGTCGACCTCCAGCAGGTTCTCGAACAGGAACATCTCGTCGATGATCTTCTGCGCCAGGTCGCCGTCGTGCAGGCGCACGCCGTCGATCACCGCCTCTTCGTGCGCGGTGCTCATCAGGTTGATGATCTCCGCCGCCGTGCGCACGCCGCCCATGCGGCTGCGCTTCAGGCTCTGGCCGGCCAGCAGCTTGGTCAGCACGTCGGTCAGCTCCTGCAGCGCGCCCGGCTGCACGCCGCCGAAGGTGGCGATACGCAGGATCACGTCGTTGCGCAGGCGGTCGGTAAAGAGCCCCAGCACCTCGGATGACTTCTGGCGGTCCAGGTGGATCAGGATGGTGGCGATGATCTGCGGGTGCTCGTCGCGGATCAGCTCGGCGATCGCGGTGGCATCCATCCAGTTCAGCGAATCGATGCCGCCGCCCGGATCGCGCGATTCCAGGATGTCCTCGATCACCGATTGCGCGCGTTCCTCGCCCAGCGCCTTGTTCAGCACGCTGCGGATAAAGGCGCTGGAATCGACGTTCAGCGCCAGGTACTGCTCGGTTTCGGCGCGGAACTCGCCCAGCACCTCGGCCATTTCCTCGCGCGTGACCGAGCTGAGCGTGGCCATGGCCGAGCCCAGTTCCTGCACCTCGCGTTGCGACAGGTGCTTGAAGACCTCGGCCGCGGCGTCCTCGCCGATCGCCATCATCAGGATGGCGCTCTTCTGCAGGCCGGATTCTGAGATGCCTTTAGCGGTTGTCATTGGAAATCCAGTTCTTGATCACGCTGGCGACCAGGCGCGGGTCGCGCTGGGCGGCGTCGCGCACCAGCGCGAGATCGCTTTCGTACTTGGCGGTGAGCCGCAGCACTTCCGGATTGGCCGGCTCTTCCGGCGGCAGCAGCACTGCCTCGGTTTCCTCCTTGGCTTCCGGGGCCGGCAGCGGTGGCGCGGTGTAGCGGCGCAGGATCGGGCGCGCCACTTTGAACCACACGAACAGCGCCAGCAATGCCAGCAGCAGGTAGCCCGCGCCGGTCTTGGCCAGGTCGATCATTTCAGGCTGCTTCCACAACGGCAGTTCCGGTGCGACGGCCTCGCGGTCCACGGTGAAGGGGCTGTTGACCACGTTGATGGAGTCGCCACGGTCGGACGAGAACCCCATCGCTTCCTTGGTCAGGTTCTGGATCTGCGCCAGCAGCGCCGGCGGCAGCGGCTCGGACACGAGCTTGCCCTTGGCGTCGGGCTTCTGGACATAGTTCACCACCACCGCGACCGACAGCCGGCGCACGCCGCCCGGTGCCTGCTGCACATGGCGCACGGAGCGGTCGAGCTCGTAGTTGACGGTGGCATCGCGGCGGTTGCTGCTGGGGCCGCTGGACGCGCTGGCGGCGGTGGAGGTCGCACCTTGCGCGGCCTGGCCGGGCTGCCCCGCTGCCGGCGCGCCGGCTTGTCCGGGCGCCTGGCCCGCACGCGGCGTCTGCGGCGTGGTCACCGGCGCGACGGCGGCGGCAGGCGGCTGGTTCGACAGCGCGCCGGGCACGCCGCCGGGCGGGGTCGCGCCCTGCTGGGTCGACTCGCTGGTCTGCTGGCTGCGGATCGCCGTGCGGGTCGGATCCTGGTTGGGCTTGTAGCTCTCGTCGGTGTGCTCGACGATCGAGAAATCGACGTCGGCGGTCACCTGCGCGCGCACGTTGTCCTTGCCGACGATCGGCGTCAGGATGGTTTCGATGCGCTTCAGGTAGTTCTGCTCCAGCGCCTGCACATACTTGAGCTGGGTCGCGTCGAGCATGCGCTCGTTGCCGGTGTTCGACAGCAGGTTGCCGTGCTGGTCGACGATCGAGATCGACTTGGGCGCCAGCTCCGGCACGCTCGACGACACCAGGTGGCTGATCGCCGCGACCTGGCCTTCGTCGATGGCGCGGCCCGGGTAGAGCTGCAGCACGATCGACGCGGTCGGCTTCTGGCGCTCGCGCACGAACAGCGTCGGCTTGGGAATGGCCAGGTGCACGCGCGCCGACTGCACCGCGGCGATCGATTCGATCGAACGCGCCAGCTCCCCCTCGAGCCCGCGCTGGTAATTGACCTGCTCGGCAAACTGGCTGATGCCGAACTTCTGGTTGTCCATCAGCTCCATGCCGGCCGTGCCGCTCTTGGGCAGGCCCTGCGACGCCAGCCGCAGGCGCGTCTCATGCACCTTCTCGGCCGGCACCATGACCGCGCCGCCGCCTTCGGCGAACTTGTACGGCACGTTCATCTGCTGCAGCGACTGCAGCACCGCGCCGCCATCGCGCTCGGACAGGTTGCTGTACAGCACCTTGTAGTCCGGGCTGCGCGACCACAGCACGCCCACGGCAATGGCCGCGGCCAGCGCCGCGCCGCCCAGCATCAGTGGCAACCGGGGATTGGCCTTCAGCCGCTCGAGCACCTCGGTCGAGCGCCCGGGCAGCGCCACTGCCGCGGTCATGCGCGTGCTCCTGTGCCGCGATGTTCGCCACGGCGGGGGCGATGATGACCGCCATGGTCGTCGGCACGGCTCACATTACGCTGCAGAGAAAACACGCGTACTCCCGAATGGATGGTTGTCTGGCTGGATGTCTGGCAATTGCCGGCGTTCCGCGCAAGGCGACAGCCCGCGCTTTTCCGGCACGGTGGCAATGATCGGCCAGACTTGAGTACGACAATCCCGCGAATAGACCCGGTTTTTTGTCCGATTTCGGCCCATGGGACGGCCGGGGCGGCGGGTACTCTGCGGGGGCTGAAACTCGGTGCGGAACGCCTGCCGCCTGCTTTTAGGCGGTGCATGCATGGGATGCCATCGCCGCGCCGTTGACTGAACCGAGCCAGTCCGCGCCCACAGGCCATCGTGCCGCGGGCCGGCACACGACGACGCCAATGACCACTATCTCTTCCATCGAGGCCATGCTGCAGCAACTGCGCGGCCTGTCCCAGGTTGCCTCGGGCAACAACGCCAGCCAGTCGTCCGCGCCGGTGGCCGGCGGCGGCTTTGCCGGCGAGCTGCAGCGCTCGCTGGGCAAGATCAACGCCGCGCAGGAACGCGCCTATGGCCAGGCCGAGGCGTTCGAGCTGGGCAAGCCGGGCGTGGCGCTGAACGACGTGATGATCGACCTGCAGAAGGCCAATGTGTCGTTCCAGACCGGGGTGCAGGTGCGTAACCGGCTGGTGGCGGCGTACCAGGAAATGATGAATATGCCGGTGTAAGTGCGGGCTTAAGTGCGGGCTTAAGTTCGGGCTTAAGTTCGGGCTTAAGCGCGGGTGTAAGCGCGGGAGCAAGTGCCGGTGCAAGCCGCAGCAAGCGCCACGCAGCGGTGCCGGTCCGCCGGCACGATTCCGATTCCTGGTTGTCCTCCATGCAAAACAGCTACTACGCTCCCCGGGTCTCCCGCTACCTGCGCCAGGCCGAAGCCAGCTTCGCCGCGCAGCGGTACCGCGACTGCATCCGCCAGGCCGAGCAGGCCGAGCGGTTCGAGCAGCGCAACCCGAACACCTACTGCTGGCGTGCGCTGTCGCATCTGTCCCTCGGCTCGCTGGCGCAGGCGCACCAGATCCTGGTGCAGGCGCAGGCGCTGTTCCCCGACAACGCGCGCGTGCGCGTGCTGGCGGGCAAGGTGCTGACTGACCTCGGCCACTATGAAGCCGCCCGGACGGTGCTGGAGAGCGCGCTGGCGCTCGATCCGTCGCTCTGGATGGCCTGGGCGAACTACTCGACGGTGCTGTACACGCTGCAGGACTACCAGGGCGCCAAGGACGCCATCTGCCGCGCGCTGGAGCTCGAGCCCTCGGATCCGGGGCTGCTGTCGAACTACGCCAACACGCTCAAGGAAACCGGCGCCATCGCCGAGTCGCTGGCGGTACAGCGCAAGGCCGTGGCGGCCGCGCCCTCCGAGCTGCCGGTGCGCAGCAACCTGCTCTACACGATGATGTTCGACGAGGCCACCACGCCCCAGGACCTGCTGCGCGAGGCGCAGGCCTGCGCGGTGCTGATGCTGCCTGCCGGTCCGCGCGCCAGGCCGTTGCAGGCGCCGGCCGATAGCGGCCGCATCCGTGTAGGCATGCTGTCGAACGATCTTTACGCGCATGCGTGCGCGTACTTCATCATCCCGTTCCTGGCCAATCTGGACCACACCCGGATCGAGGTGTTCGTCTATGCGCTGAACGGCCGCAAGGACAACATCACGCGCAAGATCCAGGGCTATGCCGAGCACTTTATCGATATCTCGGCCACGCCCGCTGCGCGGATCCCCGACCTGATCCGCACGGCGCAGCTCGATGTGCTGATCGACATGGGCGGCTATTCGCGCAACTCGCCGCTGCAATATATGGCGCACCGGCTGGCGCCGCGGCAGCTCACTTGGATCGGCTACCCCGGTTCGACCGGCCTGGCCGGGATCGACTACCGCCTGGTGGACAGCGTGACCGACCCGGACGGGCACGAGGCCTGGCACACCGAGAAGCTGCTGCGCGCCCCGGTGGTGTCCGCGGCCTACTTCCCGCTGGTCGGGCGCCCGCTGGATGCCTACGCCATGGCTTACCGTCCGCGGCCGACGCCCGCGCTGGAGACGGGCCATATCACCTTCGGCTGCAGCGTCAACCTCGCCAAGATCAGCGGGCGCACGTTGCGGATGTGGAGCCAGGTGCTGGCGCGCTGCCCGGGCAGCAAGCTGCTGCTGGAATGCGCCGGGCTCGACAAGGAGCCGGTGCGTGTGCCGCTGCTGGAACGCATGGCGCAGGCCGGCATCGACAGCGACCGCGTGATCTGTGTCCCGCGGCGTGGCGAGAACCAGTACCTGATCTACCACCGCATCGATATCGTGCTCGATACCTCGCCCGTGACCGGCGGCACCAATGCGTGCGATGCGCTGTGGATGGGCGTTCCCGTGGTGACCTACGCCGGACAGGCCAGCCACGAGCGCATCGCGGCTTCGATCGTGGCATCGGTGGGCCTGGCCGGGCTGGCCTGCACCACCGAAGCGCAGTACGTCGACACCGCCGTCAGCCTGGCCGCCGACGTGGCGGAGCTCAACGCGCTGCGCCTGTCGGTGCGGCCGATGTTCGAGGCGAGCGCGCTGTTCGATGCCGCCGGATTCTGCCGCTGGTTCGAAGGCGAGATCGCGGGCTGGGCCGGCAGCTATCGCCAGCCCGGGCAACTCGAGCGTCCCGCGGGCGACGGCGTGTTCTTTGCCGGGCGCTGGCACAGGATCGAGGAGATCATCGTCTCCGTGATCGATACCCTGCAATCGGGCGATGCCGACGGCCTGGCCAACGTGCTGGAGAACATCTCCGCCAAATGGAGCCGGCACTGGCTGGTCGCCTATGCGTTGTCCGAGGTGGCGTACCGCCAGGGCGACGCCGGCACCGCGCTGGAGCTGCTGATCGAAAGCGCCACGCTGCGCAAGTATTCGCTGCCGCTGTATCGGCTGCTGCTGGCGCGCCTGGACGAAGCCGGCCAGGACAAGACCGTGCTGGCCGAATTCCTGCAGCAGGCGTTCGGGCTCGACCTTGCCTTCCTGGAAGCACAGCCGCTGCCGTCGATGCATGAGATCGCCGGCATCCCGGTACAGCGCGAGGCAGTGGCGGCATGAAGGCGGTGATCCTGGCCGGCGGACTCGGCACGCGCATCTCCGAAGAGTCGCATCTGCGGCCCAAGCCCATGATCGAGATCGGCGGCAAGCCGATCCTGTGGCACATCATGAAGACGTACTCGCACTACGGCATCAACGACTTCGTGATCTGCCTCGGCTACAAGGGCTACGTCATCAAGGAATACTTCGCCAATTACTTCCTGCACATGTCGGACGTGACGTTCGACATGAAGCACAACCGGATGGAAGTGCACCAGCGCCATGTCGAGCCATGGCGCGTCACGCTGGTCGAAACCGGCGAGCACACCATGACCGGCGGGCGCATGCGGCGCGTGCGCGATTACCTGGACAACGAGCCGTTCTGCTTCACCTACGGCGACGGGGTCTCGGATATCAATATCCGCGCGCTGCTGGAATTCCATCTTGCGCACGGCAAGCCGGCGACGGTCACCGCGATCCAGCCGCCGGGGCGCTATGGGGCGCTGAATGTCGAAGGCACGTCGGTGGACAGCTTCCAGGAGAAGCCGGCCGGCGACGGCGCCTGGATCAACGGCGGCTTCTTCGTGCTCGATCCTTCGGTGATCGACCTCGTTGCCAACGACACCACGATCTGGGAAGGCGACCCGATGACGCGGCTCGCCGCGCAGGGGCAATTGCAAGCCTATCTGCACCACGGCTTCTGGCAGGCCATGGATACGCTGCGCGACAAGAACCACCTGGAAAACCTGTGGGCCGGCGGCACGCCGCCGTGGAAGGTCTGGGCGTGAAGCTGTTCGACGATGTCTACGCCGGCCGGCGTGTACTGCTGACCGGCCACACCGGGTTCAAGGGAAGCTGGCTGGCGCAGTGGCTGGGCCAGCTCGGCGCCACGCTGACCGGCTTTGCGCTGCCGCCCGCCACCACGCCCAGCCACTGGCAACTGCTGGATGTACCGGCCACGGACCTGCGCGGCGATGTGCGCGACCTGTCCGCGCTCGACGCGGCGCTGGCGCGGGCCCAGCCCGAGATCGTGTTCCACCTGGCGGCGCAGCCGCTGGTGCGGCGGTCGTATCGCGATCCGCTGGAAAGCTGGTCGACCAATGTGATGGGCACGGCCAACGTGCTCGAAGCCTGCCGCCGCCACCGCGGCGTGCGGGCGGTGGTGGTGGTCACCACCGACAAGGTCTATGCCAACCAGGAATGGGCCTGGGGCTACCGGGAAAACGACCGCCTCGGCGGCCATGATCCGTACAGCGCCTCCAAGGCGGCCGCCGAACTGGTGGCGGCAAGCTACCGGCAGGGTTTCTTCGGCCACGATGGCGCGCCGCTGCTGGCGACGGCCCGCGCGGGCAACGTGATCGGCGGCGGCGACTGGTCCGAGGACCGGCTGATTCCGGACCTGGTGCGCGCCACCAGCCGTGGCGATTCGCTGGAGATCCGCTCGCCCCGCGCCACGCGGCCGTGGCAGCACGTGCTCGACTGCCTGGCTGGCTACCTGCTGCTCGGCCAGCGCCTGCTGCAGGGCGACGACGCATGCGCCACGGCGTGGAACTTCGGGCCCGCTGCGGAAGACAACCGCACGGTGGCATCCGTGCTGCACCTGATGCAGGCGCACTGGCCGCAACTGGCGTGGCATGTGTCAGCCGCAGCGCAGCCGCATGAGGCCAGCCTGCTTTATCTCGACAGCTCGTTCGCGCGGGCACGGCTCGGCTGGCAGCCAGTGTGGAATCTGGCGCAGGCACTGGCAGCCACGGCTCAGTGGTATCGCGCACAGGCCGATGGTGACGCGCCCACGCGCCGCCAGGTCGACGCGTTCGTCGCCGCCGCGGCCGCCGCCGGTATGAACTGGGTGGCGTCATGAAGCTGACACCGCTGCCGATCCCGGGTGCGGCGCGGGTCCAGTCCGAGCCCTTTGCCGACCATCGCGGCGCCTTCGCGCGTCTGTTCTGCACCGAGGCACTGGCCGAGGCCATCGGCGCGCGCCATGTCGTGCAGATCAACCATTCGCGTACCAGCGCGGTCGGCGCGGTGCGCGGCCTGCATTTCCAGCATGTCCCGCATGCCGAGATGAAGCTGGTGCGCTGCCTGCGCGGCCGTGTCTGGGACGTGGTGGTGGACCTGCGCGCCGGCTCGCCGACCTTGCTGCAGTGGCATGCCGAAGAGCTCAGCCCCGGCAATGCCCGCATGATGGTGATTCCCGAAGGCTGCGCCCACGGCTTCCAGGCGCTGGAGGCCGACAGCGAACTGTTGTACCTGCACACCGCGCCCTACACGCCGCAGGCGGAAGGCGGAGTGCGCCACGACGATCCCGCGCTTGCCATCCGCTGGCCGCTGCCGGTGGCCGACCTGTCGGCGCGCGACCGCTCCCATCCGCTACTCAGTGCCGGCTTTGCCGGTCTCCATGCATGAACTGCCGCCATTGCCACGCGCCGCTGGACCACGTCTTCCTCGATCTCGGGGCGGCGCCGCCATCCAATGCCTACCTCGCCGCCGCCGACCTGCGCGGGCCCGAAACGACGTTTCCGCTCCGGCTGCATGTATGCCCCGGCTGCTGGCTGGTGCAGACCGAAGACTATGCGCGCGCCGACGCACTGTTCAGTCGCGACTACGCGTATTTCTCGTCGACTTCGCAGACGTGGCTCGCGCACGCGGCAGCTTATGCCGACAGCATCTCGCGCCGGCTTGAGCTCGGGCCGCGCAGCTTTGTCATCGAGGTGGCGTCCAACGACGGCTACCTGCTGAAGAACTTCGTTGCCGCCGGCATTCCGTGCCTGGGCATCGAGCCTACGGCCAGCACCGCAGCGGCGGCGCAGGCCATCGGCGTGCCGACGCTGCGCGAGTTCTTCGGACAGGCATTGGGCGAGCGGCTTGCGGCCGAAGGCCGGCAGGCGGACCTGATCGCCGGCAACAACGTCTTCGCGCATGTGCCGGATATCAACGACTTCACGCGCGGCATGAGGGCGGCACTGAAGCCAGGCGGGACCATCACGCTGGAATTCCCGCACCTGATGCGGCTGATCGAACAGACCCAGTTCGATACCGTCTACCACGAGCATTTCTCGTACCTGTCGCTGTACACCGTGCAGCGGATCTTCGCCGGCGCGGGCCTGCGGGTGCTGGATGTCGAAGCGCTGCCGACCCACGGCGGCAGCCTGCGCGTCTATGGCTGCCATGCCGACGATGCGCGTGGCGCCACCGCGGCGGTAGCGGCGCTGCTCGATGCCGAGGCGGCATTCGGGTTGCGCACGCTGCCGGCTTACCTCGATTTCCAGGCACGTGCCGACGCCGTCAAGGATGCGCTGGTCATGTTCCTGATCGAGCAGAAGCGCGCGGGCCGCAAGGTCGCCGCCTATGGCGCGGCGGCCAAGGGCAATACGCTGCTCAACTATGCCGGCATCCGGCCAGACCTGTTGCCCTTCGTCTGCGATGCCGCCCCGTCCAAGCAGGGGCGCTACCTGCCCGGCAGCCGCATCCCGGTGGTCAGCCCGGCACAACTGCGGGATGCGCGGCCGGACGTGGTGCTGATCCTGCCGTGGAATATCGCCGCCGAAGTGCAGGCCCGGCACGCCTATGTGCGCGAGTGGGGCGGGCGCTTCGCGGTTGCGGTGCCGGCCGTCCGGATGCTCGATCATGCCGGGGCCTGACATGGCAAAGGGCGGACATAGCCTGGTGATCTCGCAGCCGATGTATTTCCCATGGGTCGGCATGCTGGAACAGATCCGCCTCAGCGACACCTACGTCTTCTACGACGACGTGCAGTTCTCCAGCGGCCCGGCCAACCGCGTCAGCCGGGTGCAGGTCAAGACGGGCAACGGCATGCGCTGGATGACCGTGCCGCTGCGCGGCAGGCGCCTGGGCAACCTGATCGGCGAGCTGGAGCTGGATGACCGCGCCGACTGGCGCGCCAGCCATCGCGACCTGCTGCGCCAGTCCTACCGCGGCGCGCCATATCTGCATGACATGCTGGCGCTGGTCGACGAAGTGTTCGCGGCGCCGGTGCGCTCCCTGTCCGAGCTGTCGCGCCTGTCCACCATGGTGCTGGCGCGCTATTTCGGGCTGGACGCTGGCCGGACGTTCCTGGACAGCTCTGCGCTGGGCGTGCCCGGGCACAGCAGCGAACGCGTCTACGCGCTGTGCCGGCAGCTGGGCGCCACGCGCTACCTGACCGGCCACGGCGCCCGGGACTATCTCGATCACGGCCTGTTCGAGCGGGCCGGCATCGATGTCGAATACATGGCCTACCGGCTCAGCCCCTATCCCCAGCGTCACGGCGAGTTCACGCCTTACGTCACCGGGCTCGACCTCGTGGCCAACTGCGGCCGCGACGGCGCCCGCCATATCTGCTCCGGCACCGCGCCGTGGCGCACCGTGTGCGCCGCCCGGTTGCCCGCCAGCGTCCCTACCGGAATCGAACATGAACAGGCTTGACGCCGTCTCTTCGGAGTATTTCCCCAACGGGGCCACCTCGGTCGAGAACGACCTGGTCCTGCACTGGTACCCCAGGCGCATCACCGCGCGCTTCGGCCATTGCCGCAACTTGCTTGAACTGGGCATCGGCCATGGCTTCACCACCGAGACCTTCGGCGCCCATACCGACCGCCATGTGATCGTCGAGGGCTCGCCGGCAGTGATCGCGCAGTTCCGCGGCAACCACCCGGACAGCGCCGCCGAAGTGGTCGAAGGGTACTTCGAGACCTTCGATACCGACGAGCGCTTCGACGTGATCGTGATGGGCTTTATCCTCGAGCATGTCGACGACCCGGGGCTGCTGCTGGCGCGCTTCCGGCGCTTTCTCGCGCCCGGCGGGCGCATGTTCGTGGCCGTGCCGAACGCCAAATCGATGAATCGCAGGCTGGGCCTGGAGCTCGGTCTGATCGACGATATCTACAGCCTGAACGCCAACGATATCGCGCTGGGGCACCAGCGCCAGTTCTGCCGCGACACGCTGCGCGCGCTGCTGCATGAACACGGCTATGCCGTGGTGCACGAGGAGGGCATCTACCTCAAGCCGCTGCCGCTGGCGGTGCTGAAGACGCTGCCTGACATGGCTGCGAACCTGCAGGCGATGCTGAAGGTCGGCGTGGACTTCCCCGACCTGTGCGTGGGCTTGCTGATGGAGGTCAGGCCCGCATGACGACAGCCATTGCCGCCGCGCCGGTCACGGTGGTGGTCACCGGCGTCGGCGCCATCATCGGGCAGGGGATCGTGCGCAGCCTGCGCGCCTGCGGCATGCCGGTGCGGGTGGTCGGCGTCGATCGCAATGCCGACTCGATGGGCGCGTTCCTGTGCGACGCGTTCTATCCGAAGCCGGACTGCGATGAGCAGGACGACGGCTATCTTGCCTACTGGCGCAAGCTGGTGGCGGCGGAAAGCGCGCGGCTCGTGATCCCTGGTATCGAGATCGATGTCGAATACCTTGCGGACCATCGCGCCGCGTTCGCGGCAATGGGCGCCACGCTGTGCCTGAACACCGATGCGCTGATCGCGCTGGGACAGGACAAATGGGCACTGGCACAGGCCCTGGAGCAGGCCGGCGGCGAGCTGGCCAGGCTGGCGATCCCGGGCACGCTCGACGGCGACTGGGCGCCCTGCATCGCGCGGCTCGGTCCGCCGCCGCTGTTGCTGAAGCCGCGCCACGGCAATGCCGGCCGCGGCATCGTGCGGCTGCACGACGAAGTGGATTTCCGCTACTGGCGCGCCAAGTCGGGGCCGGGCTTCATGGTCCAGCGCATCGTCGGCAGCGACGACGAGGAATACACCGTGGGCGCCTTCGGCCTGGGCGATGGCGACATGCTGGCGCCGCTGGTGCTGCGCCGGCGCCTGTCCGCGGCAGGCAACACGGGCTACGCCGAAGTGGTCCAGGATGCCGCGATCGAGCGTGCCACACGTGCCCTGTGCGCGCAATTCATGCCGCTGGGGCCGACCAACTACCAGTTCCGGCGCGAAGGCGACCGGCTCTTCCTGCTGGAGATCAATCCGCGTTTTTCCAGCAGCACTTCGCTGCGCACCGCGTTCGGCTACAACGAAGCCGCCATGAGCCTGGCCTGCTACGTGCATGGCCGGCGCCCGGCCGAAGCCGTGCTGAAGCCGGGACGGGCCTGGCGCTACTCCGAGGACTTTGTCAGCCATGATCGGCATCCTCTCTGATGTGCACGGCAACCTGCCGGCGCTGAAGGCCGTGCTGGCGGCGGCCATTGCCATGGGCTGCCGCCGTTTTATCTCGCTGGGCGACGTGGTCGGGTACTACGCCCAGCCAGGCGAGTGCATCGACCTGTTGCGCGAGCACGGCGTGGTCAACCTGATGGGCAACCACGACCACTACATGGTGGAAGGGCTGGGCTGCCCGCGCTCGCGCGTGGTGTCGGAGATCATGACCTACCAGCGCTGCGTGGTCACGGCGCAGCAGGTGGAGTGGCTGTCCGGATCGCTGCCGATGCTGGTGGAAGGCGGCAACCACTTCGTGCATGGCGGGTGGGAAGATCCGCTGGACCAGTACCTGTACCGCGTCAGCGAGGCCACCATCCCCGCGCAGGCGCGCCGTCTTTTTTCCGGCCATACGCACGTGCAGGTGCTGGCGGACTTCGACGGACGCCAGTACTGCAATCCGGGCTCGGTCGGGCAGCCGCGCGACGGCGATCCGCGCGCGGCATTTGCCGTGCTGGCGGACGACACCGTGACGCTGCACCGCATCGCCTACGACATCGACGCCACCGCCGCCGCCATGCGGGCCGCGGGGTTTCCGGCCCACTATGCGGAGTGCCTGTACCTCGGTGCGCAGATCGGCGGACGGATCGACAAGGTCGTGGTCGAACGCAGCGGCGACGCGGAGGCGGCACGATGAGCGCGATCGTGACCGAGGCCATGCGCGAGCAGTTCGAGCGCGACGGCGTGCTGGTGCTGCGCGGCTACTACGATGCCGGGCGCGACATCCTGCCGATCCAGCGCGCGATCTACGAGATCATCGGCCTGGTGGCGGAGCGGCACGGCGTGGTGCTGCGGCGCGAGCCGTTCTCCGCCGCGCATTTCGATGCCGGCTACAACGACCTGGCCGCGGCGGACCGCGCCTTCGGCGGCGAGGTCTATGACCTGGTCAAGCAGATCCCGGCGTTCGTGCGGCTGGTCTGCGCCGAGAAATCGGAGGCGCTGTTCCGCGCCATGCGCGGCACGGACTTCGCGGGGATTGGCACCGCCAGCTACGGCATCCGCATCGACCGCCCGCATGAGGAACGGTTTCGCAGCCACTGGCACCAGGAATTCATCTTCCAGCCGCAGAGCGAGGACGGCATCGTGTTCTGGAGCCCGCTGGCGGCGGTGACGCCGGAGATGGGGCCGGTGGTGGTCTGCGTCGGCTCGCATCGCGACGGCATCCGCAAGGTCAACCGCACCGGCACCGGCGCGGCCAAGTCCGGCGCCTACAAGATCGGCATTGTCGATGACCAGACGGTGGCCGCCGGCTACCGCCAGATCGCGCCGCTGACGCAGCCGGGCGACCTGATCCTGATGGACTATCTCACCATCCACCAGTCCGGCCACAACGTGTCGGACCGGCCGCGCTGGTCCATGCAATCGCGCCTGTTCAATTTCCGCGACGCCTACGGCATGCGGCTGGGATGGAAGGCCTCGATCACCGCGGGAACCGAGGTGCAGGCGCTCTTCCCAGAATATTTCTCCGAGGAGTCAATATGACCTGTTCTTGCAACGTCTGCGGGAACGCGCTTGAGACGCCGATCTATGCATCGGCGGAAGACAGTTCGATCACCACCATGAACATCCTGGTGCCGGGCCGCACGCGGGTGTTCCTGTGCGGCCATTGCGGCCACCTGCAAACTGCCGAGCTGCAGGATGCCGTCGACTATTACGCCAATGTCTACGCGATCAACCTGACCTCCGACGATGACGACCAGCTCTACCAGATCGTGGACGGCCGGCCGGTGTACCGCGCGGACCACCAGGCCCAGGTGCTGCTGTCCAAGCTCGACCTGTTCGACGGCTGCCGCATCCTCGACTACGGCTGCGCCAAGGCGCCGACGCTGAAGAAGGTGGCGGCACGCGCGCCGCAGGTCAGGCCGTTCCTGTTCGACGTCACCGACAAATACCAGGCGTTCTGGCGCAAGTTCCCCGGCGTGGCAGGCTGGGCTTGCCACCAGACCGATCCGGCGTGGGCCGGCACGATGGACGTGGTGCTGTCGTTCTACGCGCTCGAGCATATTCCGGCGCTGCAGGATGCCGTCGCCAATATCAAGGCGCTGCTCAAGCCCGGCGGCATCTTCTATTTCATCGTGCCGAACGTGCAGCGGAGCCCGTCCGACTTCGTCGTGGCCGACCACGTCAATCACTTCACGGAGGCGTCGCTGCATTACCTGCTGGGCGCACAGGGCTTCGACCACATTGAAGTGGATGCGCGCGCGCACGATGCCGCCTACGTGGTCACGGCGCGCCTGGGCCCGGGCGCAAGTGGCAAGCCGGTGATGCCGGCGCCGGGCGCGATCGCGCGCCTGGATGCGGCGGCCAGGGAGATGTCGGAATACTGGTCCGGCGTGGCCGGCCGGATCCAGGCCTTCGAGCGCAGCCAGCCGGCCGGTGCAACCAGCGCCATCTACGGCGCGGGCTTCTTCGGCAACTTCATCGCCGCCACGCTGGCGTCGATGTCCCACGTCGCCTGCTTCGTCGACCGCAACGCCCACCTGCAGGGCCGCCAGTGCCTGGACCGCGAGGTGGTCGCACCGGCGGCGCTGCCGGCAGATGTCGGCTACCTGTATGTCGGACTCAATCCGCGCATCTCGCGCGAGGCGATCCGCGCGATTGCCGAGTGGCACGACCGGCAGCTGGACATCTTCTACCTCTGAACGCCATGAAGCGCATCCCTGTCTCCGGCCCGTCGATCACTGAAAAGGAGATCGCCTACGTCACCGATGCGGTGACCAATGCGTGGTACGCCAACGCCAACGTCTACAACGAGCGCTTCGAGCGCGCCTTTGCCGGATACCACGGCGTGCGCCATGCGGTGTCGCTGCCGTCGTGCACGTCGGCACTGCACCTGTCGTTGCTGGCGCTGGGGATCGGGCCGGGCGACGAGGTGATCGTGCCGGACTGCACCTGGATCGCCAGCGCGGCGCCGGTCAGCTACGTGGGTGCGACGCCGGTGTTCGCCGATATCGATCCGGTGAGCTGGTGCCTGTCGACCGAGTCGTTCGCGGCGTGCATCACGCCGCGTACCAGGGCGGTGATCCCGGTCGACCTGTATGGCAATGTGCCCGACTACGCGGCCATCAGCGAGGTGGCGCAGCGGCACGGCATCGCCATCGTCGAGGATGCCGCGGAAGCGGCGGGTACGCGATATCGCGGGCGCGCCGCCGGCACCTTCGGCGTGACCGGTACCTTCAGCTTCCACGGCTCGAAGACGCTGACCACCGGCGAAGGCGGCATGCTGATCACTGATGACGACGCGGTCTACCGGCGCGTGCTGGTATTGCGCGATCACGGCCGCCGCCCCGGCGACACCATGTTCGAGAACCGCGAGGTTGGCTACAAGTACAAGATGAGCAGCATGCAGGCGGCGCTGGGCCTGGCGCAGATCGAGCGCGCCGAGGAACTGGTGGCGCGCAAGCGCGAGATCTTCGGCTGGTACCGCGAGGCGCTGGCCGACTGTGCCGAGCTGGTGCTGAACAGCGAAGCCGACGACGTACGCAATACCTACTGGATGGTGACCGCGATCCTGCCCGCGCGGCTCGGCGGCAAGGCCGGAGTGATCCGCCGGCTGGGCGAGCAGGGTATCGACTGCCGGCCGTTCTTCAGCCCGCTCAGCAGCCTCGATGCCTATTCGGCGACGCCGCAGGCGCAGGCGGCGCGGGCGCGCAACGCGGTCGCGTATGCCGTGTCGGCACACGGCGTGAACCTGCCGTCGGGACTCAACCTGGCGCGCGAGGACGTGGCGCGCGTCGCTGCCGCGGTGCGGGACCTGCTCGGCGCTATGCAGGCAGCGGCCTGAAGCGGCGAGGGTGAGCGCCGGCCCGCGGACGGCGCTCAGCCAGCGGGCCGCAACGCTGGGTCTTCCGCCTGCTCGCGCTCGAGCTGGTACAGCCAGGCCAGCAGCTCCGCCACCGCGACATAGAGCTGCGGCGGAATGTGGCTGTCCATGTCCACCTGCATCAGCAGGTTCACCAGCGCCGGCGAGTCGTGCACATAGACGCCGGATTCCTTCGCGCGCGCGATGATCGATTCGGCGACGACCCCATAGCCCTTGGCGACCACGCGCGGTGCGCTGTCATCGTGGCCGTACTTCAGCGCTACCGCCGCGCCGCGCGGGATGTCGGCGTCGCTCATGACGCTGCCTTCGGCGTGCCGGTGCCCGCAACGAACTGGACCAGCGCGATGCCGTTGGCCGCCAGCCGCTCC
This sequence comes from Cupriavidus necator, assembly GCF_040578825.1. Classification (GTDB taxonomy): domain Bacteria; phylum Pseudomonadota; class Gammaproteobacteria; order Burkholderiales; family Burkholderiaceae; genus Cupriavidus; species Cupriavidus necator_E. The sequence goes on from NZ_JBEFLI010000009.1 coordinate 122,632, forward strand.
TGCAGCCTGCCGCGGGCATCGTCAAAGCGGCTGGCTACGCCGGAGGCGTCCGCCACCAGACGCGCGCCCAGGCCGCCGGGCGACAAGGACAGGCGCGCTTCGATCGTGCCCAGTTCTGGCAGCTCCAGCAGCAGGCGCGTCGACCAGGTGCGGGCCTGGCCATCGCCGTGGGTGTCGCCGTCGTGGACAGGATCGCGCGCGATTTCCCACGCCATATGCGTGCCCGGCCATGCTTCGCCGATCCAGCGAAACTGCTGGGTGGCCAGCAGTTCGAGCTGCTGGCGCACCAGCCCCTCGGCGCCCGGATGCACGGCGGGACCCGCGGGCGCGGTGCCGGCCGGTGCGCTGGACTGGAGATCGTCGGTGTGATGGGGCGCGCGCGCCGATGCCGGGGGCATGTCGGCGGCCCGTGCCATGGCCTCATAAAGCTGCGCGCCCTGCTGCGGCGTTGTGGCGGGGCCGGTGCCGGACTGCGCGCCGGGAGCCGGCGCACGCGGTGCGGACTCGGCCGCAGCCGATGCGGCGGCGAGGGATGCCGGCGTGCGGGCGTATAGGCCGTCGTCCTGCGTCCCGGCCGCGGCTGACGTGGCGGCGTGCATCGCCAGCGCCCGGTCCAGCGTATCGGCCGGGCTGGCGATGGCGGCGCTTGCGGCCATGGCCGCGGCGCTCGCCGCTTCAGGCCTTGCTGGCGGCGCCGGAAGCAGCGCGGGCGCGGGTGCGGGCGCTGCCTGCGCCGCGCCATCGCGCGCGCCCAGTGCCGCCTGTGGTTCCTGCCTGACAGCGGCCAGCGTGCGCGCGCCATTGACCCACGCTGCCAGGTGCGATTCGTAGAACAGGCCACTGTGGTCCACCAGCGCCGCCAGCGCCGCCGGCAGCGCAGCGGCGGTTGCCGCGGTGGGCGGGGCCGGCATCAGCGTCGCGGCCGCGCGCGGCAGCTCGCGTGCACCACCGCCCAGCAGGTCGAGAATGGTCCGCGCCGCGAAGCTCAGCGTTTCACGTGTCGAGGTGGTGCCGAACGGCAAGCCGCTGTTGGCGCCGTTGCCGACTGCCTGTGCCGGCTTGCCCTGGATGGCGGCGTTGCCAGCCTGCCCGGCGTTGCGCGTATTGGTCTCGGTGACGTCCGGCGTGGGCAGCAGCGCGGCCAGCTTGTTGACCGACAGCGTTGGCCGCAGTGTCTGCAGGGTTTGTGTGTCGGGACGCGCAGTCAGGGAGGCGTCGGGGGGCAGGAGCAGGCCGGTCATGATGCAAGCCAGTAGGGCCAGTAGGGCAAGGCGCCGCGGTTCGCGTTGGCGTGGCCGGCGGACGGCGGCCTCCGGGGTGGGGCGGGAAAGCCGGGAGGCGCTTCCCGCCGTATGGCTCAGATGGCCACGTTGTACGCCAGGCCGAGCTCCTGCTTGCGGCGCGAGCTGCCCAGCAGGGCTTCGAGCCGCGACACCTGCGGCATCACGATCTGGCGGATGGCCGCGTCGTGCGCGAGGATGCGTTCCAGCAGGTCATAGCGGCGGGTGCGCTCCTGCGCCGAGGGCACGGGGTGGGGCCCGAGCGCGCGGAGCTGGTCGACCTCCGCCACATAGACCTGCTGCAGTTCGCTCATCGCATCCCAGTTGCCGGCACGCGCCGCTTCGAGCATCTGCTCGGACAGCAGCAGCAGCTCTTCATAGCCGCGTATGACCGGGCTCGATGCCTCCGTTATGAAGGGCTGCATGTCAGTTCTCCATCGCCAGCATCGGTGCCGCGGCCTGCGCGGCGGCCGGCGGCTGGTCACCGATCTGCGCCCACGCGGACGCCAGGTTGGCCAGCAGCCCGTCCACCTCGGTCAGCAGCGCGGCATCGTTGCGCAGGTTCGCCTGCATCAGCCGGCGCGACATGTAGTCGTACAGTGCGGCGAGATCGGCGGCGATAGCGCCGCCGGCATCATGGTCCAGCACCGCATTGAGGCCGTTGACAATGATGTCGATGGCCTTGGAGATGGCGTTGCCCTTGGCCGGGATATCGCCGGCATCGATGTGGAACCGGGCGCTGGCAATGGCCGCGCGCGCTCCGTCGAACAGCATGACGATCAGCCGGTGGGGGCTGGCGCTCATGGCCCCGGTCTGGACTCCGACCTGGGAATAGGCGTTGATGGCGTTGCGCGCGTACATGGCGATCGGCTCCGGATTCAGGCTGGTTTGCTGGGCTTACTTGCTGCTCGATGCGCTGTTCAGCGCATTGAACTGCTGCGTCAGGTAGGTGCTGGTGTTCTTCATCTGCGCCATGACCATGTCGAGCTGGGTGAACTGCTTGCGGTAGTTCTCGATGGTGCTGTTGACGCGGATCTGGGTCGCGGCGAACTGGTCGCTCAGGTCTTTCAGGCTGCGGTTGATGCCGTCCGTGGCGGCCGTCAGCGCGCCCTTGCTGCTGGTCAGCGCCATGATGGTGGTGCTGAGCTGGTTGCCGTAGCCGCTCTTGCCGTCCTCGTTGCCGAACAGCGCCGCGACGCCGGCGGCATTTTCGTTCACGGCCTTGGTCAGCTTGGCCGAATCGAGCGCCAGCGTGCCGTCGAGCTGGAACGTCACGCCGACCTGCCCGAGCGTGGTGATGGCACTGCTGCCGCTGCCCGGCTGGGGCGTGTTGAGCACGCCGCGCAGCTGGGTCTGGACGATACGCAGCACGGCATCGCCGGTCAGCGCCGAACCGGTCTGTGTGCCCGGATCGTAGGCCGACAGGCTGCTCGCTGCCTTCTGCAGGTTGTTGTAGGCGGTGACAAAGGCCTGCACGCCGTTCTGGATCGCGGTGTTGTCGCGCTGGACCCCGACGTTGCTGGTGCCGGTCTGCATCAGCGACAGCGTGACGCCCTGCACGGCGCCGGTGACCTGGTTGCTCGCGCTCTGGATGGCGATGTTGTTGACCGTCAGCTTCGCGTTCTGCGCCGCCACGGTCTGCTGCATGTTCTGCGCGGCGGCCGGGTCGTTGGCGATCAGGTCGGACAGCGCGCTGGTGCCGTCGCCCGACGTCACCGAGATCTTCATGCTGTTGGTCGCGCCCGTGCTGTTCGAGGTCAGCACCAGGCGATACGGCGTGCCGGAGCCGTCATTGATGATGCTGGCGGTCACGCCGGCGTTGGCCTTGTTGATGGCGTCGCGCACGCCCTGCAGCGTGTTGTTGCCGGCGCCGATCGTGATGTCGAAACCGGTCGAGCCAGTGTTGGCGGTAAAGCTTGCGCCGGTGTACTTGCCGTAGGTGGCGCTGTTCGGATCGGTGTCGAGCGTGCCGCCGCTGATGGCGCCGAAGTCGATATGGATGGTACCGGTGCCGATGGCGACATCCTGCTTGGCCTGGCCGCCGCTGACCAGCGACTGCGCCTGCGCCAGTGCCGTGACATTGATCGCATAGCTGCCGGCGGCGGCGGTATTGCTGCCGGTGGCGGTCAGGATGGCGGCGTTGCTGGACGTTGCGGTGGATGCGTTGAAGAAGCTCGGCTTGGCGAGCTGGTTGGCCGTGCCCTGGAACGCGGCCAGCATGCTTTGCAGCTGGCCGTACGCCGACAGCTTGGTCTGGTAGCTGGTCTGCTGCTGCTTGATCGCCGTCAGCGGCGCCTGTTCGGCGGCGGTGAGGTTATCGAGCAGGGTGCTGAGATCGAGGCCGGCACCGACGCCAAGGTTCGAGATGGTTGTCATGTGTTGTTGCTCCAGGGTGCTACTTCAAATCCGATGGGCGGTATGCGGGAGGACGGCATGCGGGACCGCTCAGGCGGTCTGGTTCACGAACAGCCCCTGCAACTGCGTCATGGCATCGGAGATGCGCAGCAGTTCTTCGGTCGGGATCTGGCGGATCACTTCGCCGCTGGCCTTGTCCATCACCTTGGTGATGATGCGGTGGCTGCCGCTGTCGATTTCGAACTGGACGCTGACGGATGCGGTGCGCAAGGCTTCGGTGAGCCGTTCCAGCGCGGCGTCCAGCGCAGTGTCCTGCGCAGGGAAGGGCGCCTTGCCGTCCTGGGCGGCGGCTGTGGCCGTGGAAGGGTTGGCCTGCGAGGCCTCGGCCGCGGGCATGCCGGGAAAACCGCGGTCCTGGCGCCCGGCAAGCTGGGCGGCCAGCGCGGGCGGCAGTACGGACGAAGGGGTAGCGGCAGTAGCCATGAACGTCTGGACTCGTCAGGTTCTAGAAATGCTTTCCCAGGGCCGGGGCCCTGGGGAAACATTCCATCCCGGAGCCGGGCGCGGGGCCCGGCTCCGGTGCCGTGCGTCAGTGGATCAACGCAGCAGCGACAGCACGCCTTGCGTGGTCTGGTTGCCCTGGGCCAGGACCGAGGTACCAGCTTGTTGCAGGATGTTGGCGCGGGTCATGTTGGACACTTCCGTGGCGTAGTCGGCGTCCTGGATGCGCGAACGCGACGACGACAGGTTGGTGACCGTCGTGCCCAGGTTCGAGATGGTCGAATCCAGGCGGTTCTGGACGGCACCCAGCGAGCTGCGCAGGTCGTCCACCTTTTGCAGGGCGGCGTCCAGCGTTGCCATCGGGGTTGCCGAAGCGCCGGCCGTCAGGTTGGCGGCGGTCAGCTTGCTGGTGTCCAGGCTGAAGGCGGCGGTGCCGGCGGTGGCCGTGGTGTTGGCGGCTGCCGGGTCCAGGGCCACGTAGGTGAACATGGTGGTGCCGCTGACGGCGCCCGACATGCCCTGGTTCTTCAGGGCCTGGGCTTCGGCAGCCGTTGCCGGGGTGATCTGCACTTCAGCGAACCAGTTGCCGTTCTTGTCGACCAGGGCGTTGGCGCCGATCGAGATGCTGCCGGCGGCGATACCCAGCGTGGTGGCCAGCGTGCCAGCGGCGGCTTCGGTCACGGTGCTGGTCGAGACGTTGGTGGTCGAGCCGTAGGCCTTCTGGAAGTCAGCGGCGGCGGCGTCGGCGGTACCGACCATCGTTGCGGTGCCGCTGAACGAAGCGGTGGCCGTGGCTTGCGGGCCGTTCACGTTGAAGCTCTGCAGGCCCAGGGTCTTGGTGCTGATTTCCTGCAGGTTGATCGCGATGGTCTGGCCGTCCTGGGCACCGACCTGGACATTGATGGACTTGGCGGTCGACGACAGCACCTTCACGCCGTTGAAGTCGGTTTGTGCCGACAGGCGGTCGATTTCCGACATGCGCTGGCCGATTTCATCCTGGATCGACTTCAGGTCGGAGGCCGAGTTCGAGCCCGTGGCAGCCTGCACCGACAGTTGACGGATACGTTGCAGGTTGTTGGTGACTTCGGTCAGCGCGCCTTCGGTCGTCTGAGCCAGCGAGATGCCGTCGTTGGCGTTACGCTGGGCTTGCGTCAGGCCGTTGATGTTCGAGGTGAAGCGGTTCGCAATCGCCTGGCCAGCGGCGTCGTCCTTGGCGCTGTTGATGCGCAGGCCCGACGACAGGCGCTGGATCGCCGTGTTCAGCGACGATTGCGAGGCGTTCATGTTGTTCTGAGTCATCAGAGACAACGAATTGGTGTTAATGACTTGCGCCATGGTACGACTCCTATATGCAAAGATTTGGGCATTCCGGCTGGTGCCGTAACGTTGGCTGCCTGCTTTGCAGGGCGTAGAGTGCCTCCGTTGCATGGGTTATCGACCGGGCAAGGCAAAGGTTTAGAGTGATCTCAGCGATAGTTTTCGGGGGGTATCGGCGGGCACGCGGAGACGCCGCGCAAGGGGCGCGCGAAGGCCGCAAGGCATGCGGGACGACGGGAAGGCGGGGCAGGACAGGCGCCGGCGGCGCGGGCGTCAGCGGCGCTTGCGGGTGCGCGGTATATAGATAGGCACGAAGTCCGGCCGGGTGGTCGGGGCGGGCAGCGCGGGCACGTCGGGATCGCCGGGGGCCATGGTCGGCGTGATCAGCGCGATGGCCTGCTTGTAGACCAGCGTGGGCTGGGTGTCGTTGGCCTGCCGGCCGAGCAGCAGCATGTAATTGTCCATGGCCAGCACGGTGCCCTGCAGCCGGGTGCCATTGGACAGGTGCACCACGACCGGGGCGCGGCTGTCGGCATGCAGCGCGAGCTGCTGATACTGAAGTTGCTTTCGGCTGGTTTGCCTGGGCCGGATTTCCTTCTTCTTCACAACGACTCCGGAAGAGCCCGCAAGGGTTCTGGCGGCTGATGACGGTCCGTTGGCCGGCGGCAGGCAACACGCCACGGCCAGGGCGGCAGGAGAAACATCCGCTCTCGGTACCGGCTGTCGGGCTGGCCGCCGGAGCCGCGGCGACGCCGCGGGCGGCGGCACGGCGCTGCCAGGAGAGAAGGGGAATCTTCGCCGAGAGTAACAAAGTTTTACAAGCCTTGACGGGCGCGCTGCCCGTCTGGGCCTAGAGTGAGTGCTCTAGAAAAAACATTGCGATCTCGGTTGTGATAATGTAGCGGCTTTGTTGCGACCGCACAATCCCGGCATGAGAAGGGTGCGCGCGCCGGCGTTGGCCGGGCCCGGCGGGAAATGCCAGCGCGTGCTAAAAGTAGCCCGAAGTGATATCGGGGCTTAAACCACCAAAAGTGCGCAAACATGCCTATTTTGTCATAAGGGAATCCCCTGATAGAAACGGGATTTACACCTCATGTAAGCGCGTTTATATTCATCACCAGAGCCTGTCGGCTCGAGCAGTCCTGGAAAGCCTACGAGCACCCCGCGCGTGGGCTTCTTTTTTTGGCCCACGTCATTGGGTCGCGCTCTGTTGGCGCTGTGGTCGGCGGGGTAACTCCGCGGTTACCTGAATAAACCGACCGTTCGGGATGCCCACCGAGATTAAAAGCGGCCTCGCCCCTGCGCAATCCTCCGAATAGCGGGGGTTTTTGCCGTCAATTCCCGATTCCCTTCAAGAAGCCCCGGCTGCACGCCGATAGACCGCCTGCGCTGCCGGCTGGCAGGAAGACACAACGTCAGCCGCGCATCAGGCGGCGTGCGCGCTGCCGCCACGCGCCACGCGCCGCCGCGCGCGTGCCGAAAGTCCGGCCCCTAGCGCCCAGCGCAGCGCAGGCGCCAGCAGGCGCATGCCGGCCAGCGCGGCCGGGCGCCGTATCGAGGGGCCGTCCAGACCGAGTTCATGCCGCGCCCACGGCGGCAGCAGTGCAATGCCGGCCTCAGCCATGATGAGCACCGCCGGCTGCAGCATCGGATTGGCGACTGGCATCTTGCGCACCAGCCGCACCACCTCCGTGGTGCGCTCGCTGGCCTGCAACTGCGGACGCATCGCTTCCAGGTAAGCGGCCACCGCCGCGCGCGAACGCGGCACGTCGGTCGCGCCCAGCATCTGCGCCACGCGTGCGACCTCGTCGTAATAGCGGTCCTGCTCGGCGTCGCTGAGCGGCCCGACATAGCGCAGGTATCCCGCCATGAAGCTCGACACCTCGGCCACGTGGACCCACGTCAGCAGTGCCGGGTCCGACGCCGAATAACGCCGCCCGTCCGGCGCCACGCCGACCACGCCGGCGTGGATGCGCCGCACGCGCTGGATGAGCGCCAGCGCGTCGGCACGGCTGCCATACGTGGTGCCGGCGATAAACTGCGCGGTGCGCCCGAGCCGCCCCTGCATGTCGGTGCGAAAACTCGAATGGTCCCAGACGCCGGCCAGCGCGAGCGGATGCAGCGTCTGCAGCAGCAGCGCGCTGACGCCGCCGGCAAGCATCGACGGGAAGTCCGCATGCACGCGCCAGCAGACCGCTTCCGGGCCAAACAGGCCCGGGTCGCCGGGCGGGTTGTCGTAGTCGAGGCGCAGGCCGGCATTGCTGCGCGTGAGCGCGCGCACCTGCGTGCCAGCGCGCTGGCGCAATGTTGCGCGGATCTGGTCAAGCGGGCCGCGCTCGCGCCGCGCGGGGCGGCCGGCGGGATCGGTAAAGCTGGACAAGGCCGGAGCGAAGGTGAGGATGGCAGGGCCAGCATACACGGATGCCGGCCACCGTGCGCGCGCCATGGCGGCGGAAAATTGCCGCTGCACACGACGCAAAAAAAGGGCCGGAGCTTCCTTGCGGAAGTTCCGGCCTGACAATTTCCGGCGTATGCCCCTGCGGCAGCACCGCATGTTGCTGCCGCACATACCCGGATAGCTGCCTGATATCGTCAGCTACTGGGGCCTCTTGCTGATGACTTACGGCTGGCGTTGTCCGCCCTGGCCGCCTTGGCCGCTCTGTTGGCCACCTTGTTGACCACCTTGTTGGCCACCTTGCTGACCACTACGTTGACCGCTTTGCTGGCCCGGTTGCGAGCTGCCGCGATCCTGCTGTTGCTGTTGATCTTGCTTACGGCCCTGGTCACCCATCTGACCGCCGCCCTGTTGTTGACCTGGTTGTTGTGTGCCGCGTTGGCCCGTCTGCGACTGTTCCTGTTGCTTTTGGCCCGACTGCGATTGACCCGGCTGTTGCTGCTGTCCCATTGCTAGTCTCCTTGACGCGGCGTCACTGCCGCACTGCTTGTTTCGCAATCGCCATGCCAAGCGCAACCCTGCCGGCGTGCGGCGCGTGGCGGGGCATTGGGGGCGGCATGGATCGGATAAGGCACAGCGGCGCGTTGCCGCTTTTACAAGACGCGGCCCGATTTACACACCCGGAGCGCCGCAAAAGATGCGTGGCGAAGGCGTGGCGGTGCAGATCAAGCGGGTATGGAGCTTGCACAAAAATGCCTTACCAGGCGTGCAGGCAAATGGGGTCTGGCGCGCGCCGCGAATACAACGGAAATCTGTGGAGAGAAAGCCATGCGAATTCCCCGAACCTCCGCGCGTACGCTGCGGATCGCCTGCGTATCCGTGGCGCTGGCCGCGGCTGCCGGCAGTGCGCTGGCACTCGACAAGAGCGGCCTCATTTTCGCCGCGGCCGACAATGCGCCCGTGGCACCAGTCAACTCCGCGCCGGGCATGCCCGGGCGCGCCGAGCCCGACCGCGGCGCGGATGCCGGTGCGGACAAGGCCAGGCAGGCGGTGGAGGACACTGCCATCACCGCCAAGGTCAAGAGCAAGTTGCTGGGGACCAAGGATCTGAAGTCGACCGGCATTCATGTGAAGACCACTAATGGCGCGGTGGATGTGACCGGCACGGTGTCGAGCACGCGGCAGCGTGATATGGCGCTGGATGCTATCCGGAGCGTGGAGGGGGTGGTGTCGGTGAATGACAAATTGAAGGTGTCGGTGCGGTGAGGGACGCGGAGGGAATCAGGCCAGGGGATCCAGGGTAGGGATTGAAATCCCGCCGCGGGTTGGCTCCCCTCTCCCGCAGCCTTCGCCAGGGGTGGCGGCTGATTCAAGCGCGCCGGGTAGGGGCAGCGTTGCTGGCTCCCTACGCCGCCTGCTTCCTCCGCGCAGCCGTCGTACCTTTTCTGGCCGCCGGCGCATGCGCGGCACGTTTCTGTGGCGCATGCTTGGTCGCCGTGCTCGCCCGCTTGGCCGGCGCCCGCTTCGCGGTGCTCTGCTTCTTCGCCGCGGCATGCCGTGCCGGCGCCTTGCGGCGCGCGCGGCCCTCGCTTTCGCTTTCGTCTTCGGCTTGCTCGGCCTCGGCCCCGGCACGGCCCTTGCCGCGCGTCGGCGCTTCGTCTTCAGCCTTGCCGCCCTTGCCGCGCGTATCCAGGCTCTTGCGCAGCAGCGCCACCATGTCGATGACCTTGGCGCCCTTGCGCGGTGCTTCTTCCTCTTCCGCAGGCGGCGTGAGCTGATGGGTCTTGCCGGATTCGATCTTTTCCTCGATGCGCGCCATCAGGTCGTCGCGGTAGGTGTCGCGGTATTGCTCCGGTTTCCACTTCTCGGCCATGTCTTCGACCAGCTTGGTCGCCATCTCGAGCTCGCGCGCATGCGCGCCGGTGGGTTTGCCGGCGCTTGCCTTGGGCAGGCGCAGCTCGGAGATCGGCAGCACTTCATCGGCGAAGCGCATGGTGTTGAGCACCAGCGCGTCGTCGTGCACCAGCATCGCGGCCAGGTGCTGGCGGTTGCGCAATACCACCAGTGCCAGCGCGGCCTTGCCGGTGCGGCGCATGGTCTCGTGCAGCAGCGCGTAGCCGCGCTCGCCGCGCTTGTCGGGCTCCAGGTAGTACGGCGTGTCGAAGTAGTAGGGCGGAATGCTTGCCGCGTCGACAAAGCTGACGATATCCACCGTCTGCGTGGCCTCGACATTGGCCTGGCGGAAATCCTCGTCGCTCAGCAACACGTACTCGTCCTTGGCGTACTGGTAGCCCTTGACGATATGCTCCTTGTCGACCGGCTTGCCGGTGCTCTTGTTGATGCGCTGGTAGCCCACCGGGGCCATGTCGCGCGCGTCCAGCAGGTCAAGGTCCAGCGTCTGGCTGCGCGACGCCGGCCGCAGCACGACCGGGATGTTGACCAGGCCAAAGGTAATGGCGCCTTTCCAGATGATGCGAGACACTAGTTGGCTCCTTGGTCCGGCGCGCCGGCACGTTGCGGCGGCGGTGGCGGCATATCGCCGGGCGGCGGATCCTCCATGGGTTCGGGCGGGCCAGGCGG